>NZ_JBSFVG010000001.1:0-164026 GCF_053592195.1 Streptomyces sp. NPDC002776
ACCGCGCATCCCTGGTCGTGGATGCGCTGGGCATGGCTGCCGGACGTGGCCGGCTCCAACCCGGCTGCATCGTGCATTCGGACCGCGGCAGTGAATACACCTCGGACGAACTCCGGCGCGAGATAAACCGGTTGGGGCTGCGGCAGAGCATGGGCCGCACGGGGTCGTGTTTCGACAACGCCGCCGCCGAGTCGTTCTTCGCGCTCTTGAAGGAAGAGATCGGCACCCGCTCCTGGCCGGACCGGCCGACTGCCCGAGCGGAGGTCTTCGCCTTCATCGAGGCCTTCTACAACCGGCGGCGACTGCGGAAACATCCGGGCTGGGGCTACCTCACCCCGCTGGAGATCAGACAGCGACACGAACAAGGACACGCCCTCACGGCGTAAGCATCGAGTGTCCAGCATCACGGGGAAACTTCAGAGAGTACGACGAGGCCCACACACACCTGCGCGAAGCGCGTCTGCTTGCCAACCGGACCGGATCAGTACGCCACCGACGGCGGATCGAACAGCTCACGCAGCGGATGTAGGCGAAGAGCCAGCAGCGCGCGAAGCGAGCACGTGAAGTAGCCCAACAAGCGTTCCGGAACCCATGAGTTCACCACGCTCCATGAGCCCAGGAATGTCCGAGAGGGGCACCCAGGCCACATGGCCCGCCTCTTCGACGTCAGTCGGGTCACCGATGTGCTGGGCACCGCGCCCAACGAAGATCTCGTGCGGAGAGTCGACCATGCCCACCATGGGTTGGTAGGTCACAACATGTTCCAGCGCGTTAGGTCGCCATCCAGTCTCTTCCTCCACCTCACGCAGAGCCGTGGTGGCAGGATCTTCACTCTCGTCCACGATGCCGCCGGGAAGCTCCCAACCGAATGTCGCGGGAACGAAGCGATAGCGCCAGAGCATCAGGACACGATCTTGATCGTCGATGACGACAGCGATGGCCACATGATGCAAGCGCACAACGTGATGCTCGAAGCGCTCAACGCCGGGCGGCTCGACGTCCACGAGGCTCAGCTTCACCCACCGGTTGTCATACAGAGTCGTCTCACCGTGGATCTGCCAAGGATCCAGGTGTGTAGGCGGCTCTGTGCTAACGGAGAGATCGGGCACGCGGTAAGAGCTTCGACCGTGGACCTCGACGACGCGCTCGGCCACCAGCTTGGCCAGGACCTGCCGAAGGGCCGTACGACCGATGCTCAGCTCTTCAGAAAGCGTGCGCTCAGACGGGAGCTTGGAGCCGGGTGAGTACTTGCCTGTCGAGATCCACTCACGAATGGTGTGGTACACCCGCTCAGACTTGGGTCCCATCCCCTCAGCACGCTCCCGTCGCGTCATTCTGGCCATCACCAGCCTACGGCACCGGCTCGATGAGTTGGTCGCCTGTTGGCGCTGAAACGTCTACCCGAGTGGATCAGAGCGGAGCCAGGCACGCCGGTGCCGCGCGACGGTATACACCTGGTCGACCTGGTCCGCGGTGAGCTTGCCCGCGAGGGGACCCAGAGCGGACACTTCACGCTCCTGATAGATCCGCACGGTGTACTGCGTCACCGCACGGTGCAGGGTTGCAACACCGACAAAGACAAGCACTGGTTCCACTGGAACAACAGCCCCCGTGTGTCTCTCAAGCACCCGCTGAACGTAGGCCGCTTCCGCCTTGCTTGCCGCCGCATACGGGACAGGTCGACCACCGTTGACCTTGGCCATCTCGTCGCCTACCCAGACGGAGGCGCCCTGGTGGCACTTCGTGTTGATGGTGAACACGCCACCAGGGCCGATCAGCAAATGATCGATGTCCCCGCCGTTGCTCTTGGGTACGCCATGCAGAACCCGCCATCCGTACGCAGCGAGGCGTTGTAGCTCTCGGCCTACGCGTCGCTCGCCTTCAAGGCCGACATACCAGCTGTCCCACTCCGAGGAGCGCTTCAATAGCTTGGCCCATGTTCGCTGGACAGTGGATGGACCGCGAGCGGCCATGGCCTCAAGAACCACTGCACCTGGACGGTTCTGCGCCAGATCGTCAGCGACGGTGAGTTCTGGGAGAGCCGGCAGGCGGCGTTGGGCCGGAGTAGGTGGTTGGGCTCCTTTAGGGCGACTCGTCGGCCCTTCGCCCCGGGTAGTGGTGGACTCTGGACGATCAGAACGAACGGTCACCGGATCGCCGAGATGCTGCCGCAGCAACGCCACAGCCTCTCGGCGATACTTCTGTATTTTGATCGTGATGACGCGCGTTGCTCTGTCCGCCCACGCAACCGTGGTTCCGTCCGGCAGGTTGACGTACAACCGATCCTTGCCGTGCCGTTTCCACGGATTCACCGTGAGATCGCTCATTGGCCGCCCCCGGATGTGTGCCGTCCCCACACTCATGGCATCAGCAGCCCCATCACCTGGCAAGAGCGCCTTGCGGTCAGACTTTCCCTACTTCATCAAGGCTCGCTGCGCTCGCTCGCACAGCGGTCATCGGCGCTCAGCGATCATCGCCAACCCAACCGCCGCACCCTCCGCCCAAACGCATCAGCGGTCGCATACGGCCCGCATGCCACTGCCACCACGCTCCGGCCTCAGGAGGGGAAAGACGCAACTGCGGCCAGACCTCAACGCCCCTCTTCCGTGGCCACGCCGCGCCCCTTCCACCCGGTTGCCTACACAAGTAGGTCGGATCAACCGAGGGGCGCACCAAGCGCGGCGGCGCCGGCCGGTCGCCGCCGCGCCGCCTCAATGTCTCCGCCACCGGCCGCACGGCGCCGCCCGCCCGTCGCCGCACACAGCGGCCACATTCCAACACGGGCACGGGGACGAACCGTGATCGCCAACGGTGCAGGTCAAAGACGCTTTGTGTTCCCGAAAGAGGCCGGATCGTGGTGGCAGTGGCATGCGGGCCGACGCTGCCGGATGCGCGGGCGTTCGTGCGGCCCGCTGATCCCGCACCAGGCTGCCGACCGGACGGCGAGCGCGGCCATGAGAGGGGAAAACCCCGCTGGGGCTGGGGCGGTCGGCTCCACGACTTTAGCCAGCCACTTTGGCGCGAGCCTCGAAGATCATGGCCCCAACGTCGTGCTTTACCGGGCAGGTCCACAGACTGCCCGACGCGCCGGAAGCTTACGGGGCCATGATCACTCGCGCCAAAGCAGCTCCCGGCCAAAGTCGCTCCGCCGACCTTGGTCCTTCGGTCACGTTCACGCTGCACACGTTGGGTAATGTCAGGCGGTTGCCAGCGCGCTTGTGCTGCACCAGCCAGGAACGAGAACGCGAACGCATCCTCAGCAACGCCGTCATCCCGTGGCGTCTAGCATCCGGATCGCCACAGTGAACTGTGTTCCCGTAGCCAGAGGCACCTCAAAGCCCAATTACAGGGCGGCGAGCCCACTCCGAGCCCACTCTCTCTATTCTCGGATTACAGCGTGTCTATGGGGCGTCAATCTATTTCGAGGACGTTTCGTCCTCTGAGAAGATGGCACCGCAGCACCGGCCGCTGCACTTGAAAGACTCCTCGCGCGACAGAGGTGCGTAACCCAGGAGCACGGCCCTCCGTGGAGTTAGCCTGCGCTCGGCGCACCTGCCTCGCTGAGAGCACGATGTCCAGGCACAGGATGCCCGTCTCCCTGGCAGGCAGCGCACGGAAGAGAAGTGGCCAGCTGACGCTAAGGCCGTGTCAGTGCGGGCTGCTATCTTCTCACGGGTGAAGGTAGGAGTCATCGGGTCGGCTGTCGCCACCCGCACCGCCCCAGGCAGCAGGGAGAGTCCCTGCACGGGCTCCTGGGCGCACGGACGCCTTCGACAGCGCCCCTCTGATAGGTCGAACCCGCAGATCAGCCGAGGCTCCACCAAAGCTGCCGATGAGCCCAGAGTGAGTGATCGTGCCCACATTGGCTACGTCGGGCCCGAACCACAGCTAGGCATGCTGGGCGTACCGGGCTGCGGCAGTTGGAAGCTGGCGGCACACACTTTCCGGCACGGCACGAGAACAGCACACAGAAGGCGGAGCGAGGCGCGGTGAGCACAGTACAGACGTACGCGATGGGAGAACTGTTCTGCGGTGTCGGCGGCCTTTCCAGGGGCTTCCACAACCAGGGTTTTACTGCACGCTTCGCAAATGACATGTGGGAGCTTGCAGTACACAACTTCTTGATGAATTTCGACAAGAAGTACGCTAAGACCGGCGGCAAGAGCAGTGGCGATATTCTCGGCCTTCCGGGATCTGTAGAGGACCTCGACCCGGCAAAGATCATGCGTCAGGTTCGCTCGTCTCGCGGTACAGCCTCGCTAGTAAGCGGTGAGCTGGACGCCCTCCTGGGCGGACCTCCATGCCAGGGCTTCTCCGTAAACTCTCACATCCGTAACGGCGATGACCCTAGGAATTTCCTCTTCAAGCACTACGTGCGGATTCTGAAAGAAATCGCCCCCAAGGTCTTCGTCCTGGAGAATGTTCCTGGCATGTTTTCCCTCGAAGGAGGTCGCTTCTTCGACGAGCTGCTAGCAGAAATCGGCGCGCTGAACTCCCTCAAATACGGAGGCTACGAGACCAGGTTTAAGATCCTGAACGCCGCACATTACGGCGTGCCACAGGAGAGGTTTCGACTGGTCCTAATCGGCACACGTCGCGACGTCGCAGACGAAGTTGGACCGGTGGAAGTTCCGGAGCCAGTTCACTACTCACTGTCCCGCGCTCACTTCAAGGGCGGTCGTACTCACACCTTCCATTACGCAATCGGCCATCAGCGTATCGAAGGTGTCTCTATGCTGCCCCTGCAGTTCACTTCGCTACTGCCGCCCATCTCGGTCGAAGAGGCCATTGGCGATATTCCCCCGCTCACAAATGGCGGCGGCGTGACAGATGCGATTAGTTACGGCCCGTCTGGTCGCCTGTCTGACTTCCAGAAGCGTATGAGGTTGGGGTCAAAGGCCCTTACAAACCACTGGGCACGAAGCCTCTTCCCGCCGAATACCGAGCGCGTCAAGTACATCCCTGAAGGAGGAGACTGGCGCTCCATCCCTCACGAGCTTTTGCCCGCCGGCATGCAGAGGGCATTGCGCAAGGATCATACGACTCGCTACGGACGGCTGTCGCGAAATCAGCTGGCTGGAACGTTGCTGACCAAGCCCGATCCACACTGGGGCACCTTCATCCACTACGACCTGAACCAACAGCGACTCATCTCCGTGCGCGAGGCTGCTCGGTTTCAGTCCTTCCCGGACACTCACACGTTCTACGGTGCACAGGTCGATCAGTACCGACTCTGCGGTAACGCAGTGCCACCGCTACTTGCCGAAGCTGTAGCAGTCAACGTTAAACAGAAACTTGACGAATACTACGGGCGCACAACCGGCGTTGGATCGGAAGTCGAGCCCCGGATGGCGGTGAACCTCTAGCGTGGCAAAAGATGACGCTCTTCAGGATCTATTCTCTGCTCTCGCGGAATCGTCCGAAGGCAGACTTGCTTTCAGGGTATCGACATCGACGTCACTCGCTAAAGAGTTCGGCATCGAGCTGGCGCGATCTTCCAATCCGGTTTATCTCTTCACGATCACCGAAGCTACAGGTGAGCAGCTTAACTGCGTCGCGTTCACCCTGGCTCTGGATGGAAGTAAGCGTCCAGCAACTCGGGCAGAAGCCTTGGGTAAGAGCTTGGCTGCTTCCGGGGGCAAGCTCTTCCACTTCAACCCATGTCTGCTTGTCTACGACTACGCAGGTCATAGGTTGCTGGGCGTGCCGGCCATCGATCTCTTCGGCGCATTTACGGCCTACGCGTCAGACAGAACCTTGCCCTACTCCGATTCATCATCTTTCTCCCTCACGCCCAACTTTGAGCGCAGCACGGTCTTCATGTACGCGGAAGTGCGCAAGCCAACCGTTTGGGCTAGTTCGACGGCTCTCGAAAACTTTTCGGCCGACGAGTTGATCGCATTTCTGCGAAGAGTCGCAGACAATACGGCGGACCAGGGCGCAGATATCACGACGATCGTGGAGGCGGTCAAGAAACGACTCAACGCCGCCCCGGAGGAAGGAAAGACTAATCACCCCGCAGGGGCTTCTCTGACGCCAGCAACCGCTGAAACCGAGTATGTACACTTGGAACCGCGGGACAACGGGGTACGAATTGAAGACCGCCTCTGGCGTGTAATCTTGGCGGCGATCGCCTCGTCCGCTGCAGTGATTCTTGTCGGTCCACCTGGCACTGGCAAGTCTGCGCTCGTCCGCAAGGCTGTCGGAACGATTAGCGTCGGTCGACAGGCTAGGGGACTACCTGGAATCAAGTCTCCACTTTGGGCCACTCCAGACGAAAGCTGGACCGCCCGTGAGCTGATTGGCGGAGAGACTGTCTCCGAAGGCGATATTGTATTCCGTCCCGGGTGGGTCTTGCGCGCGATTACGGAGGACCGGTGGCTGGTTCTCGACGAAGCTAATCGTGGCGATCTGGACCGGATCTTCGGAGCGCTTCTCACGTGGCTTGCGGGAGGACACGTTGCCGTCGGCGTCGAGTCATCGGCAGCAGACGCAAAGCTCATTGAATTGGGCTGGACGTCGGGGCCTTCTCGAGTCGAGACTGTCGAAGGAACTGATGAGCATAGAGGAGCAATTAAATACCTAGCAGGTGAGAACTGGAGGCTGCTGGGCACGTACAACGCATTCGATTCCCAGCGAGTGTTCCGGATCGGGGCGGCATTGGGACGACGTTTCGTGCGGGTTCCGATTCCACCAATATCACCTGCCCTTTTCATTCAGGTCTTGAAGAGCCACGCTGACGATCTGCATGATGAACTGCTACACAAGATCGGCCTCTTGTACAACGCACATCACCAAGAAGAGGTCACGAAACTAGGACCCGCCCTCTTCTTGGGCATGTGTAATTATTTGAGATCTGCACTCCAAAAGAATTATTTGGGATCCGCTACGCTCGAATCTGTGTCCGACGCGACGACCTCGTTACACCCGGAACATCTGAGCCGAGACCTTGGCCCAGAAGGTGACGGCTCCGATGCCGAGAGGACTCCGAGTGATACGGATGCAATCCTCAGCGAAGCATACGTTTTGAACCTGGGTACTTTCTTGGCCCAGTTGGAAGAGCGAGACTTCGAACAACTTGCCCTCCGCATCCAGGAAGCCTCAGCGCTATCTCGGAAGGAGGTTGAATGGATAAGCGTGATGATCAGGTCGCTAGCCTAACCAGTTTCCCTCCAATTCCGAGTTCGGGGCTCACTGCGGTACTGGCAAGTTGGGTGGGGCGCGGCTCGCTCTTCGAAGCATTGAGCGTTCCTACGGAGGACCGTGAAGTGCGCGAGTGGGCCTCCTCCGATGTGCGCCTTCGCGCGAATAGGATTCTGCTCACACTTCTCGACCCACATCTGGGTGGTTGGCCGAAGCGAACGAGCGAATGGCTTGACTACCTGCCAACCTCCAAGACACATACTCGCGTAATCGAACACGTGCCGTTCGCTGGTGTGGCTTGGGCCGAAAGTAGACGCAGATTTGGGTGGCCTCCGACTGCCTTCATTGGGAAGAATTCTGAGCGCGGCGCAGACATGCTCGCCGTGCAAGTCCTTCGCTGGTGCGCAGACAGGCTCGCACAAATCTGGATGGATGAGAAGGGTGCACAACAGCAGCTCCGGTTTGAGTCCACGGATCAATTGCTGTCAGTGCTTAAATTGCTAGATCTTGAGCCGCTTTCCAGCGCATCCCCAGGGGTTCCTACGCGCGCTGATCTGATCGCGCTAAGGCGAGAAGGATCCCCATGGGGAGGGGTCGCTAGCGTCGCTCAAATCCTCACGGAAGCCGACAACTCCATCGACTACTTGATATATCAGGTTTTGATGCCAGACGATGAAATACGTTGGCGACTATTCCACTTGGCAATTCTGGGCGTACTCTTGTCTGCTCTGCGCGAGGTAGGTTGCCAGATCACATCTCTGCGACCCCTCAGCCCCAAGTCCGGGGGCCCCAATTACGAAGTCGTGAGCCCCAAGGGAGAGTTGTATTTCCTCTGGTTCGAAGCTTCCGGCGTTTGGTCGCACTTCGGTAAATCATCTCCTTTCATCGAGGCGACGAGTGGAATCAGTCATGCCCGCCGCAGCAATGGCGCCGACCTGCTGCTACTAATGCCCGATCGCCGTGCACTGATACTTGAATGCAAGTATTCTTGGAATCATGATGTCGTCGCCCGGGATGGCTATTACCAGGCTATGGCCTATGGCGCTGAGGTGCGATCTCGTCTGGCTGACAGCGTGGTGGCAGCAGCCGTTGGACCCGAGTCCGTCGTATCCGTAGGAAGCTTCTCTAACCTCAGCATTGGGCGAGTAGGAACGATTCCGCCGTCGGGTTTGTCGTCGTTGGTGAATGACTTCGTGAATTCTCCGGCCGTGGGTATTGCCGGAAATTGAAGGGTTGTCCGAGATCAGTTGACCACCCGATCAGTCCCGGGACTGCGAACGCCGGTGGATGCGCGGGCAGCGCCAGTTGGGCAGCACGACCGTCAAGTAGACAAGGCCCGGCGTCGGGCATGCGGTTACGGTGTCAGGGATGACATCCTCCAGTGACCCCTCTCCGTTCGTGCCCCAACCCCAAACCGCTCACGCAATATGGCAGCAGTCAAGCGGCGGGACACTCAGGCAGAGCGGGCCATCCGGTCCCTTCTGCACGCAGCGGGTAAGCGCTACCGCGTCGACGTCCGCGTGGAGCTGGACGGCGCACGCCCAAGACCGGACATCGTCTTCCAACGCGCACGTGTCGCCGTTTTCGTGGACGGGTGCTTTTGGCACTGCTGCCCCGAGCACGGCAGACAGCCGCGTACCAACGGCGGTTACTGGGGACCGAAGCTGGAACGAAACGTTGCCCGAGACCGCGCCGCTGATGCGGCGCTGTCGGCGGCCGGCTGGACCGTCATACGTATATGGGAGCACGAACCTGCGGAAAAGGCCCCTGAACATATCCTGAAGGTTCTGGATACTGTTACCTGAGCTGGGTGGGAAGCCCACTATTACGTGCCATGACACCGTTCAGTCGCCGTTTCACCGAGGTGGCCCGGCGCTGATCAACCCGTACGGAGCCGACGACGCAACCGACAGTCGTGGACGATACGTGGACTGAATGCTTCTGAAGTCAGGTGTGATGCTCCATCACCTGCCCGTACAGTGGCGCGCACAACGGCCTCCGGAGCCGTGTGCGCAGGTTCGAATCCTGCCGGGGGCACCTTGGAGTAGGTGCCTGAGACCCCGCATCAGTGGAGACGCTGACGGCGGGGTCTTTTTGTGTGGTCAGGACGTCGGCGTCCAGGTGTGCCCAGAACGGGGTGGAAAGGAGCGCCATCGCCTTGGTCGTGGCCGCTTCGATGCCGCTCGTGCGGACCTCGTTCAGGGGCATCGCGTGCATGACTGGAGGCAGCGGCTGCATCCCCGCCTCCCTTGATTCGGGCTCGTCCCGGTAGGCGAAGGCGACCTCCAGCCGGGCCGAGTGGGTCACGTCGAAGCCCTCCATCAGTCCCGCCCGTAGGAGCGCTCTCGGCAGGTGCGCCACGCCGCCCGGGCGCAGGTCGAGTACCGCCGGCGCCTCGGTGATCGCCAGGCTGGGCGCCGAGGCATCTCCTTCCGGGGTGGCTCTTTGGGGGCAACTGCGGTGCGAGCGTGACTAGTTGTGTGGTGCGCTTCCTCCTGGTCTGGTTATGGAGCGCATCGCTGCGGGAAGCTCGTACAGATATGGACCAAGTTCCTGTACGTCCGCACTCCGTCAGCGTCGCCGAGGTCGTTCCCGGGGATCTGGTCGCCCTGTCGGGTGAAGACGTCGTACGGCAGCGGTGGTTCGTCGTGATGCACACCCTGCCCGAGTCGCCGGAGTCGGTCCGGGTGACCCTGCGGCCGCCGCTCGGCGGGGTGGACCGGGATGAACTGCTCGCCCGGGGGCGGGAGGTGACGGTGGCCTGCCGGCGGGTGGATGTACGGCACGTGCCGCTGGTGTCGTCGGTGTCGCTGGACGGGGTCGGCTTCCGGGACGGGGACCGGGTGACCTCGCTGCGGGCCGTCGATCCGCTCGCCGCCGAGGTGACGTACGTGCGGCGGTGGGGTGGGTGGCACCGGGACCTCGACGCGGACGCCGGCGAACCGGTGTCGGACGACGACGTGCGGCGGTGGGCCCGCGACGCGGACCGGGACGGGTTCGTCGTACGGCATGAGGCGCGGCCGGCGGCCGAGGCCGCTGCCGTGCCCCGGCCCCGGCGAGTGGTCGTCACCGGGCTCGGGGCCCTGTCACCGCTCGGCGTCGGGGTCGGGGAGTTGTGGCGGGGGCTGCTCGACGGGCGGCACGGGATACGGGAGTTGGCCGGGGAGGAGTTCGCGGGGCTGCCCGTGCGGGTGGCGGGTGTGGTGCCCGTCGACCCTGCCGGACTGCTGCCGCGGGCTGCCGCTCGGCGGATGAACCGGGCCGCACAGTTCGCCGTACTGGCCGCGCGGGAGGCCTGGGCGGATGCCGGGTTCGCCGCGGGCGGGACCCGGGAGAGCGGGATCGATCCGGAGCGGGTGGGGGTGAGCCTCGGGGCGATCCTCGGGGACGCGTCCGTGCTCGTCGGCGGGGACCGCAGGCTGCGGGAGAAGGGGCCGCGAGCGGTCTCACCGCTCACCACGCCGATGACGGTGCCGTCGCAGGCCGCCTCGCAGGTCTCGCTCGACCTGCACATCACGGGCGAGGCGCGGACCGTGACCAGCGCGTGCGCCTCCGGCACGGAGGCCATCGGGGAGGCGATCGACCGCATACGGTACGGCCGGGTCGACGTCGCCCTCGCGGGCGGGGCCGAAGCCGTGGTGACGCCGGCGATCATGGCGTCCTTCGCGTCCATGCGGGCGTTGGCGTCGGGGGGTGTGGACGAGGGGTCGCCCTCCCGGCCGTTCGGGAAGGGGCGCGACGGGTTCGTCAACGGGGAGGGGGCGGGGGTGCTCGTCCTGGAGGCCGAGGAGCATGCCGTCGCCCGGGGTGCCCGGATCTACTGCGAGGCGGCCGGGTGGGGGCTGTCCGCCGACGCGCATCACATGGCCGCGCCCGATCCGTCCGGGAGCGGGGTCGCGCTGGCGCTGCGGCGGGCGGTGCGGGACGCCGGGGGGCATGTGGTGGACGTCGTACACATCAACGCCCATGCCACGGCCACCGTCGAGGGCGATCTCGCGGAGGCGGGAGCCCTGCGGGCCGTGTTCGGGGAGCGCGCCGTGCCGGTCACCGCGCTCAAGGGGCATCTGGGGCATCTGCAAGGCGCCGCGGGCGGGGTGGAGGCCGTCGCCGCGGTGCTGACGCTGCATCACGGGGTGGTGCCGCCGACCGTGGGGAGCGGGGAGGCCGACGAGGCGATCGGGCTGGACGTGGTGCGGGGGGCGCCGCGGGCGTTGCCGGAGCGGGGGGATCTGGTGCTCAGCAATTCGTTCGGGTTCGGAGGGCACAACGCCGTGCTGGCGTTGCGGAGGGTGGGGTAAGGACAAGAAGCCGTAAAGAGGCGGCACCCTCTTCCCGGTCACGCCGACCGCTTGCGCGCCGCCGTCTTCTTCGCCGCCGTCTTCTTCGCCGTGCTCTTGCCCGCCGAGGCCGTCTTCTTCGCCGCCGTGCCCTTCGCCGACGACGCCGTGCTCCTCGCCGACGACGCCCCGCTCTTCGCCGACGACGCGCTCTTCTTCGCCGTGGACGTCGACTTCTTCGCCGAGGGCGAGGCGGTCTTCTTGGCCGCCGTCTTCTTCGCCTCGGACGTCGACTTCTTGCCCGTCGCCTGCTTCGGGGTGGAGCGGGACGTCTTGCGCTGCGGGAGGTGCGTGACCTCCGCCGGCTCCTCGCCCCGCGACTCCTTCGCCGCGCGGACGCTCTTCTCCAAGGCCGCCATCAGGTCCAGGACCTTGCCGCCCGTCGCCGGTTCCGGAGCCTCCCGGGGGACCTCGCCGGCCGCCTTGGCCGCGATGACCTCCTCCACCGCCTCGCGGTACTCGTCGTGCAGGTCCTCCAGGTCGACCTCGCCCAGGGTGTCCATCAGGGCGTCCGCCAGGTCCAGTTCCTTGTCGCGGACCGTGACGTCGACGTCCGGCGCCACGCCCTCGGGGGCGCGGACCTCGTCCGGCCACAGCAGGCCGTGCATCGCGATGGCGTCGCCCACCACCCGGAGCATGCCCAGGCGTTCCCGGCCGCGGAGGGCGAACTTGGCGATGGCGACCTTGTTGCTGCGCTTCAACGCCTCGCGGAGCAGCGTGTAGGGCTTCGCCGCCGGGGCACCGCTGGCGGCGAGGTAGTACGCCGCGTCCATCTGGAGGGGGTCGATGCGGTCCTCCGGGACGAAGGCCACGATCTCGATCGTCTTCGCCGTCGGGATGGGGAGCTGCGCCAGATCCTCGTCGGTGATCGGCACGATCGAGCCGTCCGCGTCCTCGTAACCCTTGCCGATCTCCGACTGGGTGACCTCCCGGTCCTCCAGTTCGCAGAACTTCCGGTACCGGATGCGCCCGCCGTCCTCCGTATGGATCTGGCGGAAGGAGATCGCATGGCTCTCGGTCGCGTTCACCACCTTGATCGGGATGCTGACCAGACCGAACGAGATGGCGCCGTTCCAGATGGATCTCACGTGCAGCACCCTTTCGTTGGATATGAGGCGCGGGATGGGGCGCGGTATGGGGCGCTTTAAGTCTCTTCATCCCATTTTCATGGGAGTCTCATCGTATGACGCCGATCACAGAGGTGGAGGGGCGACGGCTCGCGCTCAGCAACCTGGAGAAGGTGCTGTACCCGGCGACCGGCTTCACCAAGGGCGAGGTGCTGCACTACTACGCCACCACCGCCGACGTACTGCTGCCCCATCTGCGTGACCGGCCGGTCTCCTTCCTGCGCTACCCGGACGGGCCGGACGGACAGGTCTTCTTCACCAAGAACGTGCCGCCGGGTACACCCGAGTGGGTCACCACCGCCGAGGTCCCCCGGTCGGAGGGGCCGGCCCGGATGGTGCTCGTCCAGGACCTGCCGAGTCTGATGTGGGCGGCGAACCAGGTCGCCGAGTTCCACACCCACCAGTGGGTCGCCGGGGCGCCCGGCGCCGCCGACCGGCTGGTCCTCGACCTGGATCCCGGCACCCCCGCGACGATCGTGGAGTGCTGCGAGGTCGCCCTGTGGCTGCGTGAGCGGCTGGCGGAGGACGGGATCGAGGCGTACGCGAAGACCTCCGGTTCGAAGGGGCTGCATCTGCTGGCCGCGGTCCGGGGTTCCTCCTCCGACCAGGTGTCGGAGTACGCCAAGGCGCTCGCGGTGGAGGCCGAGAGGGCCCTGCCCCGGCTGGTCCTGCACCGGATGACCCGCAGCCTGCGCCCCGGCAAGGTCTTCGTCGACTGGAGCCAGAACGCCGCCCGCAAGACCACGGCCACGCCCTACACCCTGCGCGCCCGCCCCGAGCCCTGGGTGTCCGCGCCGGTCACCTGGGCGGAGGTCGAGGAGTGCCGGACCCCCGCGCAGCTCTCCTTCACCGCGCCGGATCTCGCCCCCCGCATCCAGGACTACGGCGACCTGCTGGCCCCGCTCCTCGACCAGGACCGGGCGGGCACCCTGCCGCAGGACTGACCGCCCCCCCATCCGCACCGCCGCGCCCCTTCCCCGGCGTTCCCCAACACCCCACCCCCACCAAAGGAGCCGCATGCATCTCCGACGCGCCCTCATCGTCGGCCTCTCCGCCCTCACCCTCGGTGCCGCTCTCCCCGCCTCCCCCGCCCCCGAGGCCGGCCCGCACACCCCGGACTCCGAGGTGATCACCGACTGGAACCGGACCGCCGAGGAGGTGGTCAGCGTGGACGCCCGCAAGCCCACGGCGGAGCCGTTCATCTGGTACGGCTTCGTCTCGGCGGCCGTGTACAACGCGGTCGTCGGCATCGAGGGCCGCTACACGCCGTACAAGTGGGACGTACGGGGACCCCGTCACGCCTCGTCGGAGGCGGCCGCCGCCGCTGCCGCCCGCCGGGTGCTGCTGACGTACTTCCCGGACTCCAGGGCGCGGATCGACGCGGCCTACGCCGCCTCGCTTTCGAAGATCCCCGACGGCAGGGCCGCGGACGAGGGGGTCGCCTTCGGGGAGCGGGCCGCCGAGCACCTCATCGAGCTGCGGCAGGGGGACGGACGGGACGCGACGGTGACGTACGACCGGACCCCGGCGCCCGGTGTCTGGCGGCCCGCGCCGCCCGGGAACCGGCCCTTCGTGAACCCGTGGATGGCGAAGCTGCGGCCGATGCTGCTGGACTCGCCGGACCGGTTCATGCCCGGCCCGCCGCCCGAGCTGACCTCGGAGCGCTACGCCCGCGACTTCGCCGAGGTGAAGGCGATGGGGGCGAAGAACAGCACCGAGCGGACGGCCGAGCAGACGGAGACTGCCCGGTTCTACACGGATTCGCTGCCGCAGCAGTTGCAGTCCGCGTACCGCGAGCGCGTCACGCGGGGCGGTCTGGACATCGTCGAGGCGGCCCGGCTGTTCGCGGCGGTGAACACCGCCTCCGCGGACGCCACGATCACCACCTGGAACTCCAAGCTGACCTACGCGCTGTGGCGGCCGGTCACCGCGATCCGGCTCGCGGACACGGACGGGAACCCGGACACCGAGGCCGATCCGGCATGGCTGCCGCTGGCCAACACGCCGCCGTACCCCGACTACATCGGGGGGCACTGCGCCACCGACGGGGCCGTGATGGCCGTACTGGACCGGCTGACCGGTGGTGACATCGATCTGCGGGTGCACTCGTCGGTGACGGGCACGACCCGGACCTACCGGGACTCGGCCGACTTCAACCGGGACGTGATCGACGCACGGGTGTGGGAGGGCATTCACTTCCGCACGGCGGACGAGGTCGGCAACCGGATCGGACGGCAGATCGGCCGGTTCGCGCTCGCGCACTACTTCAGGCCGGTCCGCTAGCTCCCGGCGCCCAGGGGGTCAGGGGTTCAGACCCGGGCCCAGGTGTTCCGGTCCCGGGCCATCGCGTGCAGGGCCTCCACGTCCGCCGGTTTGAGGACCCCGCCCTGGCGGGCCAGCTCGCCGAGGTCCGCGTCCTGGAGGATGCGGACCTCGCGCAGCGGGCCGGTGACGGTGACGTCCGCCGGGCCGGCCAGGGCCAGGACCGGGTGGACCTCGGCGGTCAGCGCGTACGAGGCGCGGCCGGCGTCGTCCCGGACGCGGCGCAGCAGGGGCTCCGGCTCGCGGCGGCCGATACGGAGCAGCGGGTCCGCGACCCTGATCCGCTGCTTGCGGGCGTACAGGGTGTGGATCGCGAACAGTCCCGCCGGGCCGATCGCCAGGTGGTGGATCCGCGCTCCGCCGGGCAGTGGGACCGAGTGCAGGGTGTGCCAGCCGGCGCCGTCCAGACGGTCCAGGGCCTCCCCCACCGTCTGTTCGGCGGTGAGCGCGCGGCGCCGGGGGTCGGTGCGCAGGCGGCGGGGCGGTACCGGGTCGCGGTCCAGGGCGATCAGCAGCGCCTCGCCGGGGCGGTTGGGTGCCAGGTCGTCGTCCGGGTGGAGGGTGAGACGGGCCAGCTCGGCCGGGGTCGGGACCGGCGGCGGTCCCACGGTCACCGGTCCGGTGAGGAACGGGCCGAGGACTTCCAGGACGTCCTCCCGGCGCTCGTCGCTGAGCAGGTTGACCCTGGCGGTCTCACGGTCGTACCACGCGATGTTCCTGCCGTCGGTGCGGCAGACGTAGAGCCGTTCCTGACCGTGGCGCCAGGACGGCACGACCCGCAGTGCGCTCATGCACCATCACCCCTTTGACCATGGGAACAGGCGGGGTGCTCCGAGGCAAGAAGACGGTTGCCTTTGAGCGGAGTTGGGTGGGGACGTCGGGGGAGGCGCCGTTTGCGTACCCGCGGGAGGGCGGGGGCGCTCCGCCGAGGGAGCGATCCGGCTGATACGGTCCCGGCGCTCACCCTGGGCCCTGAGCATCGTCCCGCCCTCCCCTCGGCGGGCAAAAGCGACTTACCTCCGCATAAGGTGTACGGGGCCACCGCTCACCTCTGCATCACAGGAGCACCGTGCCTCGCAGCCGTGTCCGTACGACCGCCGCCGTCGCCGTGCTGCTGGCGACCGCCGCGGGCTGCGGGGACGCCGGTGGGCTGCAGGGCGCGGGCGCCACTCCGACCGCGGTCAGCCCGGCCCGGCTCTGGCCGGAGCTGACGCCCGCCTCCAGCCCCGCCTACGAGATCGGCGAGGTGACCACCGAGGTCGTCAAGGGCGTCGAGGTGCCCGGTGACGACATCCGCCGGGTGGACCCGGTCGCGGTGGTCCGCGCCGAGATCGCCGCGCACCCCGACGACTACGCGGGCGCCGAGGCGCCGTATCGCGAGACGGCCCGCCGGATGGCCGACTGCGGCACCGGCGGGGACGCTCGCTGTCCCGTCCTCACCCCGTACTACCGCGACCTCAGCGGCGACGGGCAGGAGGACCTGACGCTCGGCTTCCGGTTGCTGCCCGACCGGCTGACCGCCCTCCGCGTCTACACCGTCCAGAAGCACCGGCTGGTCCGGGTCATGTCCTACGACGACGCCGTGAGCGCGGTCGAACTGGCCGGGCGGTCCGTGATCGTCCGTGCGCCCTCGGAGGTCGCGGGATACGAGTACCGCCTCCAGTGGACCTGGGACGCGCAGGCCAACGCGATGCTGCTGACCCAGGACGAGATGCTGCGCACGGGCGAGCGCAAGCCCTCGGCGTCTGCGTCCGCGTCTGCGTCCGCGTCCGCGAGCGGCCGATGAGGCTCTCGCTGCCCCGCTGGGCCGGGACGCTCGCCACCAAGGCCGCCGTGTTCATCACCGTGATGTGCTGTGCGCTGACCGCGCTGCTCGGGGTGCTGGTGCATGTCTCGGTGACCAACCAGACCGTCGGCCGGGCCCGCACCGAGGCGCTGTCCCGGCTGGCCGACGCGACGACGGCGTTCGAGGCCGGGGACCGGCTGATGCCGGGTGCGGGCGTCGATCCGCCGGGGCTGCCCGGGGCGCTGCGGGAGCTGGCGGTCGGCGGGGACCGGGGCACGATGGTCGCGGACCACGAGGGCCGGCCGACCATGTGGGCGGCGGGGCCGGCCGACGGCGGGCAGGCGCTGGGCGTACAGGTCGACTACGCGCAGCAGGCCCGCACGATCGAGGGTCTGGACCGGGCGATCCTGTGGTCCTCGGCGCTGGCGATCGGGGCGACGCTGCTGGTGGGCGCGCTCGCGGTGACCCGGGTGACCCGGCGGCTGCACACCACCGCCCAGGTGGCCCGGCGGATCAGCGGCGGCGATCTGGACGCGCGCGTGGACGATCCCCGGACGAAGGATCCCTCGCGTCCGCAGGACGAGGTGGCCGCGGTCGCCGCGGCGCTCGATTCCATGGCGGGGTCGCTGCAGGGGAAGTTGCAGACCGAGCAGCGGTTCACCGCGGATGTCGCGCATGAGCTGCGGACGCCGCTCACCGGGCTGCACGCGGCGGCCGAGCTGCTGCCCCCGGGGCGGCCCACGGAGTTGGTGCGGGACCGGGTGGCGGCGCTGCGGACGCTCACCGAGGACCTGCTGGAGATCTCCCGTCTGGACACCGGGCGGGAGCGGCTCGATGTGGACACCGAGCGGCTGGGGGCGCTGGCCGAGCGGGTGGTGCGGGCGGCGGGGAGCCGTACGGAGGTGGTCGTCCTGCGGGATGTGACGGTGGAGACGGACCGGCGGCGGCTGGAGCGGGTGCTGGGGAATCTGGTGGCCAACGCGCACCGGCACGGGCGGGGGCCGGTGTCCCTGACCGTGGACGGGGCTCAGGTGACCGTGCGGGATCACGGGGACGGGTTCCCGGCGTACTTGCTGGAGCACGGGCCGCAGCGGTTCCGGACGGAGGGGGGCGCGAAGGGGCATGGGCTGGGGCTGACCATCGCGTTGGGGCAGGCGGAGGTTCTCGGGGCGCGGCTCACTTTCGCGAATGCGGAGGAGGGTGGGGCCTTGGCGACTCTCTCCCTGCCGGCCGGCGGGGGTTGAGCGCGCTGTCGGGGCGCTCCGGATGGCCCATGCGGAGAGGCGACCGGCGTATCACGCCCCTAGCGTGGCGGTTAGTCAGGATTTGCCCCCTCTCCAGGAGGTACCCCCATGTCGCTCCGCTCCCGCCTCGCCATAACCGCCGCCGCCGGCGCGCTCGCCGCCGCGGCCACCGTCACGCCCGCCGTCGCCGGGGACGACTGGGGCGGGCACCACCAGAACCAGCACTCCCGGCTGTACAAGGGGGTCGTGACCGCCGACACCCTGCTGCTGCGCAGCGCGCCCAACCGGGGGAGCCAGGTCATCCGGACCGCGTACCGCGGGCAGATCGTGAAGATCTACTGCAAGACGGTCGGCCAGAACGTCCAGGGCAACCCGCTGTGGTACCTCCTCCCCGACGGCACCTGGGCCTGGGGATCCGCCCGGTACATCGACAACATCGGGCCCGCGCCACGCTGGTGCTGAGCGACAAGGCGCGCAAGAGGCTCTATTTGGGTAAGTTCCGGACATGAGCAAGGCCGGAATCACCGTGGCGCGAGCGGACGCACCCGCACCCGCCGTTCCCCTCCCCCGGCGCCGTGGCATCGAACTCTCCCTCATCGTCGTCGCCGTCCTGCTCTCCGTGTACGGCTACTGCGCTGTCGGCCTCGCCCGCCACGGCACCGTCCCGCCCGGCGCCGTCGGCTACGGCGCCGGGCTCGGCGTGCTGGCGCTCGTCGCCCACTTGGCGGTGCGGTTCCGGGCGCCTTACGCGGACCCGCTGCTGCTGCCGATCGCCGTGCTGCTCAACGGGCTCGGCCTGGTGCTGATCTACCGGCTCGACCTGGAGACCCCGGGCGACCGGGCGGCGCCCGCCCAACTGGTGTGGTCCACGCTGGGGGTGGCCTTCTTCATCGTGACCATGGTGCTGCTGCGGGACCACCGGGTGCTGCAGCGCTACGCGTACGTCTGCGTGGCCGCCGCTCTCGGGCTGCTGATCCTGCCGATCCTGTTCCCCGCCGTGAACGGCGCCCGCATCTGGGTCCGGATCGCCGGATTCTCCATCCAGCCGGGCGAGTTCGCGAAGGTGCTGCTGGCGGTGTTCTTCGCCGCGTACCTGGCCGCGAACCGGGGGGCTCTCGCGTACGCCGGCCGCCGGGTGTGGCGGGTGCAGCTGCCCACCGGGCGGGTGCTCGGGCCGATCGTGGCCGTCTGGCTGCTGAGCGTCGGCGTCCTGGTCCTGGAACGGGACCTCGGCACCTCGCTGTTGTTCTTCGGCCTGTTCGTGGTCCTGCTGTACGTCGCCACCGGGCGCACCGGGTGGATCGCCGTGGGGCTGCTGCTGGCGTCGCTGGGCGCGGTGGCCGTGGGGTGGCTGGAGCCGCATGTGCACAGCAGGGTCGAGGACTGGCTGCACCCGTTCGCGTCGATCGAGGCGGGCCAGGGCCCCAACCAGCTGGCCCAGTCGCTGTTCGCCTTCGCGGCGGGCGGCGTCACCGGCACCGGCCTCGGGCTCGGCCACTCCGTGCTGATCGGCTTCGCCGTCAAGTCGGACTTCATCCTGGCCACGGCGGGCGAGGAGCTGGGCCTGGCCGGACTGTCCGCGATCTTCCTGCTCTACGGCCTGCTGGTGGAGCGCGGTTACCGGGCCGGGCTCGCGCTGCGCGACCCCTTCGGGCGGCTGCTCGCGGTGGGCCTGGCCTCCATCGTGGCCCTCCAGGTGTTCGTGATCGCGGGCGGAGTGGGCGGACTGATCCCGCTGACCGGCATGGCGATGCCGTTCCTGGCGCAGGGCGGCTCGTCGGTGGTCACCAACTGGGCGATCGTGGCGCTGCTGGTCCGGATGAGCGACTCGGCGCGGCGGCGGTACGACGAGGAGGGGGCGGCGTGACCCGGCACATCCGGCTGGCGGCCGTCTTCTGCGCGCTGCTGCTGGCCGCGCTCCTGGTCAACGCCGCCCGCATCCAGGTCTTCGGGGCCGGCGCCTACGACGGCAACTCCGCCAACCGGCGGGCGACCATCGCCCGGTACGACCAGCCGCGCGGCGACATCCTGGTCGACGGCCGCCCGGTCACCGGCTCCGAGGACACCGGCGAACAGCTCCGCTACGAACGCACCTACCAGGACGGGCCTCTGTACGCGCCGGTGACCGGCTTCGCCTCGCAGGTGTACGGCACGTCGTTCCTGGAGCACGCCGAGGACGGGGTGCTGTCCGGGGCGGACCCGATGCTGTCGCCGTTCCCGCTGCTGAACGACCTGACGCGGGCCCGGAATCCGGGCGGGGACGTGGCGACCACGCTCCGCGCGGCGGCGCAGCGGGCCGCCTACGACGGGCTCGCCGGGCGCAAGGGCGCGGTGGCGGCGATCGAGCCGTCGACGGGCCGGATCCTGGCGCTGGTGTCGGCGCCCTCCTACAACCCGGAGGCGCTGTCGGGCAACGGTCCGGCCGTGGCCCGGTCCTGGATCGGGCTGAACGAGGACCCGGACAAGCCGATGCTCAACCGGGCGGTGCGGCAGACGTATCCGCCGGGGTCGACCTTCAAGGTGGTGACCGCGGCGGCGGCACTGGACGCGGGGGTGGTCACCGAGGTCGGCAGGCGGACCGACTCCCCCGACCCCTACACCCTGCCCGGCACCACGACGAGGCTGACGAACGAGGCGAAGGGGTGCAGGAACGCCTCCTTGCGGGCTGCCTTCGTGTGGTCGTGCAACACGGTGTTCGCGCGGCTGGGGGTGCGGGTGGGGGTGGCCGATCTGGCGGCCACCGCGGAGGCCTTCGGCTTCAACGACACGGGGGTGCGGATCCCGTACGCGGTGGCGCCGAGCACCTTCGACACCTCGGTGGACCGGGCGCAGCTCGCGCTGTCGGCGATCGGGCAGTACAACACCCGGGCCACGCCCTTGCAGATGGCCATGGTCGCGGCGGCGGTCGCCAACGGGGGGCAGGTGCGGGAGCCGTACCTGGTGGAGCGGACGACGAGGGCGGGCGGGACGACGCTGACGACCGCCGGGGCCCGTCCGGTGCGGCAGGCGATGCATCCGGCGACCGCGCGGCGGCTGCGCGAGCTGATGACGGACGTGGTGCGCAAGGGCACGGGCGCGAACGCCGCGATCCCGGGGGCGACCGTCGGCGGCAAGACCGGCACCGCGCAGCACGGGATCGGCAACGCCGGTACGCCGTACGCCTGGTTCGTGTCGTGGGCGCAGGGGGCGCGGGACATGGAGCCGCGGGTGGCGGTCGCGGTGGTGGTGGAGGACGCGGACGCGGACCGCGGGGAGATCAGCGGGGGCGGGGACGCGGCGCCGATCGCGCGGGCGGTGATGGCGGCGGTGCTCGCTGGGTGAGACGGGGGGTTCCGTGGGCCGGGCACCCGACCTAACGTTCGGTCCATGACGCCCATGAGTGAGCCGACGGCCGCTTACCAACTCGCCCAGGTCAATCTCGCCCGCCTCAAGTTCCCCTGGCTTCACCGCAGTTGAAGGACTTCGTCGACGCGCTGGACCCGGTGAACGACGACGCCGACGCGGCGGACGGATTCGTCTGGCGCCTCCAGGGCGAGTCCGGGGACGCGACGGAGATCGCCGTGCTCGGGGACGAGTGGCTGATCATCAACATGTCGGTGTGGCGGGACGCCGAGGCCCTGACGGCGTACATGTACCAGGGCCGCCACCGCGAGATGCTGGCCCGCCGCCGGGTGGGGGTCCCCCCACGCCCTTAAGGCGGTGGGGGAGGTTCGAGAAGGTCGAGGAGGCGATGGTGACCCTGTGGTGGGTCCCGGCCGGTCACCGTCCCACGGTCGCGGAGGCGGAGTCCCGCCTGCTGCACCTGCGGACGAACGGCCCGACGCCGTACGCCTTCACCTTCCGCGCCTCGTTCCCGGCGCAGAGCGCCGAGCCGGTGGCGCTTGCGGTGCCGGACGATCGGGGCTGCCCGGTCTGACGGCGGCCCTGCTCGATCGCAACCGGCGGAACAGGGCCAGGAACTCGGACTGTTCGCTGCACTCCTCCGCCTCGGCCTCGCGCTCGCGCAGTTCGGCGTCGGTGAGCTGCCGGTAGTAGTCGCGCAGGGCCATGCGGCCGAAAGCCACGTGGCGGGCCTCGTCCTGCATGACGTAGGCGAGGATCTGCTTCGGCAGGGGCTTGTCCGTGGTGTCGCGGATCATGCCGAACGCTGCGAGCGCGAGGCCCTCATCGGGTACAGCAT
Source organism: Streptomyces sp. NPDC002776 (assembly GCF_053592195.1). Classification (NCBI taxonomy): domain Bacteria; kingdom Bacillati; phylum Actinomycetota; class Actinomycetes; order Kitasatosporales; family Streptomycetaceae; genus Streptomyces; species Streptomyces sp. NPDC002776. Next base: position 22,140 of record NZ_JBSFVG010000001.1, read on the forward strand.
CCCGATCTTCTCGTGCAGGAAACGGCCGTAGATCTCGCCCCCTGTTCGCCGTGCAGGAACTGACTGAACTGCCAGCAGGCGTAGTGCCTGCGCAGCTTGCCCTTGTCGGCGTCCGTGAGCTTCGCCCAGTGTCCTTGCCCTTCTGGTACAGGGCGAGCAGACGGTCGCGGCCGTCGTCGCACTCCAGGCGAAGAAAACGGGCCGCGCCGGTCGCCGGCACCTGCCAGAGGGGTTCTCCCGGGTTGTTGGCGTACAGGTCGTATGTCGGCACGTCTCGCAGACTCCCGCCGGGTAGACGCGGGGTCAACAAGTGGCGCGCAGGGGATTGACGAGCTTACTGACAGGCAGTCTCATAAGACACGGAGGATGTGACCCCGGGTAACTGATTGGGAGAACGATGACGACCCTCACCGAAGCCGACGCGCTCGAGGGCCTGCGCGACGCGCTGGGCCTGCTCAAGGACCGGGAGCAGGTGGCCGAACGGCTACTCGACTCCTCCGCCAAACACTCCTTCGATCCCGACAAGGAGCTGGACTGGGACGCGCCCTTCGAGGAGGGCAAGTGGTTCTGGCCGCCGGAGCTGGTGTCGCTGTACGACACCCCGATGTGGAAGCGGATGAGCGAGGAGCAGCGGATCCTGCTCTCGCAGCACGAGTCGGCGGCGCTGGCCTCGCTCGGCATCTGGTTCGAGCTGATCCTGATGCAGCTGCTGGTGCGGCACATCTACGACAAGGCCGCGACGAGCGCGCATGTGCGGTACGCGCTCACCGAGATCGAGGACGAGTGCCGGCACTCGAAGATGTTCGCGCGGCTCATCTCGCGCGGGGAGACGCCCTGGTACCCGGTGAGCCGGGTGCACCAGAACCTGGGCCGCCTGTTCAAGACGATCTCCACGACTCCGGGCTCCTTCACGGCGACGCTGCTCGGCGAGGAGGTCCTGGACTGGATGCAGCGGCTGACCTTCCCGGACGAGCGGGTGCAGCCGCTGGTCCGGGGCGTCACGCGGATCCATGTGGTCGAGGAGGCCCGCCATGTCCGGTACGCCCGTGAGGAGCTGCGGCGGCAGATGCTGACGGCGCCGAAGTGGTCGCAGGAGTTCACGCGGGTCACCTCCGGGGAGTTCGCCCGGGTGTTCTCGGTGGCGTTCGTGAACCCCGAGGTCTACACGAACGTGGGCCTGGACAAGCGGGAGGCGATGGCGCAGGTGCGGGCGAGCGGGCACCGGCGCGAGGTCATGCAGACCGGCTCGAAGCGGCTGACGGACTTCCTGGACGACATCGGAGTGCTGCGCGGCGTGGGGCGGCGGCTGTGGAAGTCGTCGGGGTTGCTGGCCTAGTCGGGGCCGCAGGCCTGGTCGGGGACGGGCGGGGGTGACAGCGCTCAGCGGGCTGCAGGCCCAGTCGGGGACGGGCGGCGGTGGCAGCGCTCGGCGGGCTGCCGACCCAGATCTCGGCCGGGCGGGGGTGACAGCGCTCAGCGGCTGCCGACCCAACCTCGGCCCGGCGGGGGTGACAGCGCTCAGCGGGCTGCCGACTCAGCCGGGGACAGGCGGAAATGGCAGCGCTCGGCGGGCTGCCGGCCCAGCCGGGACCGGGTGGAGCCGATCGAGGGCAGCCGCGCCCCGCCGCTGCCCGACCAGCCGGAGTCGGCCGACGGCAGCCTCACGCCACGGCTGTCCGCCCGCCCGGCGGGGGCGGCGGGCAGCGGCCCCACCCCGCTACCCCCGCCGGGCGGGGGGTGGCCGCGCTGCGCGGCTGACCGCCGCCCGGCGCGGGGGTAGCGGTTACGCTGCACGTCATGAGGCCCCCGGCACCCACTCCCGCGTATCGACGTCTCAGCGTCGAGGAGCGGCGCAGTCAGTTGCTCGCCGCCGCTCTGTCGCTCTTCGCCCACCGGGCGCCCGAAGAGGTCTCGCTCGACGACGTGGCGGAGGCCGCCGGGGTGTCGCGGCCGCTGGTGTACCGGTACTTCCCGGGCGGCAAGCAGCAGCTGTACGAGGCCGCCCTGCGGTCCGCCGCCGAGGAGCTGGAGCAGTGCTTCGACGAGCCCCGGGAAGGGCCGTTGCTGTCCCGGCTCGGACGGGCGCTCGACCGGTATCTGGCCTTCGTCGACCAGCACGACGCCGGGTTCAGCGCGCTGCTCCAGGGCGGCAGCGTCGTCGAGACCTCCCGGACCACCGCCATCGTGGACGGCGTGCGCCGGGCCGCCGCGCGGCACATCCTCAGCCATCTTCGGGTCACCGCGCCCGGGGTCCGGCTCCGGACGACCGTCAAGGTGTGGATCACCGCCGTCGAGGCGGCCTCGCTGCTGTGGCTCGACGAGGACAAGCAGATCCCCCTCGACGAGATGCGCGACTGGCTCGTCGACCAGTTCGTCGCCGTGCTCTCCGTGACCGGCGCCCGCGACCCGCAGACCGCCGAGCTGGTCCGGGCGCTCGCCGAGGATGGCTGACACTGGTGCCGTGAGAAGCGAAGACACCCCCTTCGAGGGCGGGCCCCTGGACGGGCGCGTGCTGCCCGTGCTGCTGGGGATCACCGGGCACCCGCCCAAGACGTACCGCATCCCCGTCCCCGACGCCGCCGGCGGTCCGCCCACCGTGCTGGTCTACCGGCGCGTGCCCCGCGTCGAGGGCCGCCCCGTCGGGCTCACCCGGCGCTGGAAGTACGCGTACGACCCCGAGGGGCGCCCGGAGAACCGGTTGAAGTGGCCCTGGTCGAAGCCAGACGCCACGCCGGGCGGCAAGCCGGACGACGCGCACGGGTGACCCGGTTGCGCCGAACCGCGCACATCCGGCGCGCGCCCCACGAGCGTCCGCCTGATGCTCGCGGTGCGGGGCAGAAGGACTGCTCCGCACCGGAGGTGATGACGTGTCAGGAAGGCTTCCGCTTCTGGTGTGCACGGCGGCGACGGTGGCCGGTGCCGTCCTCGCACCGGTGCCCGCCACGGCCGTCCCCGAGCCCGGCGAGCGGTCCGTCTCCCGGCTGCTGACGGATCTTCAGCGGCTGTACCGGGACGCCGAGCGGGCCACCGAGACCTACAACGCCACCGAGGAGAAGCTCAGGAAGCAGCGCGCCGAGGTCAGGCGCCTGGACGCGGAACTCGCCCGGGTCCGGCTCTCCCTGCACGACAGCCGGGGCGCGGCGGGGCGGCTGGCCCGGCAGCAGTACCAGGACAGCAGCGAGATCTCCTCCTACGTACGGCTGCTGCTCGCCCGGGATCCGCAGCACGCGCTCGACCAGGGGCATGTGATCGGGCAGTTGGCGCGGGAGCGGGCCGAGACGGTGGGGCGGCTGACCGGGAGCGAGCGCAAGGCCGACGCGCTGGCGCGCAAGGCGCGCACGGCGCTCGACCGGCAGCTCGCCCTCGCCGAGCGGCACAAGAGGGACCGGGACGCGGTCGAGGGGCGGCTGGAGGACGTCGAGGAACTGCTCGTCTCCCTCACTCCCGAACAGCTCTCGGAGGTCGCCGCGCTGGAGCGGAAGGGCATCAGCAAGGCGCAGCGGAGCCTGGTGACGTCCGGGGCGCTCAGCAGCGAGCGGAAGGCGTCGAGGGCGGGCGACCGGGCGGTGCGCTATGCCCTGCGGCAGCTGGGCAAGCCGTACCAGTGGGGCGCGGAGGGGCCGCGGACGTTCGACTGCTCCGGGCTCACGTCCCGGGCCTGGAGCCATGCCGGCACCGCCATCCCGCGCACCAGCCAGGAACAGTGGGCGCGGTTGCCGAGGGTGCCGCTGAAGGAGCTGCGCCCCGGCGACCTGGTGATCTACCACCGCGACGCCACCCACGTCGCCCTCTACCTGGGCAAGGGCAAGGTGATCGAGGCGCCGAGGACGGGCGAGAAGATCAAGGTCTCCCCGATGGCTGCCCACCCGGTCCTCGGCGCGGTGCGTCCCGGCTGAATCAGGCCAGGGACGCGAGGTACGCCTCGGTCTTCTCCGGCTCGTAGAAGAAGTTCTCGAAGTCGGCCGGGTCGTTGAACGCGTTGGCGAAACGGTCCGCCGCGGGCTGGAGCTGACCGGCCGCGCCGATCAGGTTCAGGACGTGCTCCGGCGGCGGGGCCAGCATCGCGTTGGTCCACTTGGTGACGTGCTGCGCGGTCGCCCAGTAGCGGTCGAAGGTGGCCTGCATCCACTCCTCGTCGAACGGCTTGTCACCGTGTTCGAGGATGGACGCCAGGTACGCCGCCGCGCACTTGGACGCGGAGTTGGAGCCCTGTCCGGTGATCGGGTCGTTGGCGACGACCACGTCGGCGACGCCGAGGACCAGGCCGCCGCCGGGGAGCCGGCCGATCGGGTTGCGGACGGTGGGCGCGTAGCGGCCGGCCAGTGTGCCGCCGGCGTCGGTCAGTTCGACCTTCGTCGCTCGCGCGTACTCCCACGGCGTGTACTTCTCCATGAGTTCCAGGGTCAGGGAGAGGTGTTCCGCCGGGTCCTTGACGCCGTTGAAGACGTCCAGCGGGCCGCCGGGGATGCCCTCCCAGAACAGGATGTCGGCGCGGCCGGAGGTGGTGAACGTCGGCATGATGAACAGCTCGCCGACGCCGGGCACGAGGTTGCAGCGGACCGCGTCGAACTCCGGGTGCTCCGGGCGCGGGCCGAGGCCGTGCACGTAGGCCACCGCGAGGGCGCGCTGCGGCTCGCTGTACGGGGAGCGCTCCGGGTCGCGGGCGAACATGGAGACCAGCTCGCCCTTGCCGGCCGACACCAGCACCAGGTCGTACGTACGGGAGAAGTAGTCGAGGTCGCCGACCGCCGCGCCGTGGATGACCAGCTGGCCGCCGCGCTGGGCGAAGGTCTCCATCCAGCCGGCCATCTTCACCCGCTGGTCGACGGACTGGGCGAACCCGTCGAGCCGGCCCACCCAGTCGATGGCGCGGGCCGCGGGGCCCTCGGCCCAGGAGCCCGGTGCCGCCACCGAGACGCCGAGGCCCTCGATCTTCGGGGCCTGGGACTCCCAGAAGTTCAGCTGGAGGTCGCGCTCGTGCTGGAGGGCCGTGTGGAACATGCACTGCGTCGACATGACCCGGCCGGTGCGGATCTCGTCCGCGGTCCGGTTGGACATGAGAGTGACCTCGTACCCGTTCGACTGCAGTCCGAGGGCGAGCTGGAGACCGGACTGACCGGCTCCGACGACGAGTATCTTCCGCATGCGGGGCAGTTCTCCTACTCGGGGGTTTCGTCCAGCGCGTGGCCCACCAGGGCCAGGAGGGTCTCGATCACCGAGATCCGGCGCCGCGCATCCATGATCATGACAGGTATGTGCGCGGGGATCGTCAGCGCCTCCCGCACGTCCTCCGGCTCGAACCGCTCACTGCCGTCGAAGTGGTTGACCGCGACGACGTACGGCAGCCCGCAGCTCTCGAAGTAGTCCAGCGCCGGGAAACAGTCCTTCAGCCGGCGGGTGTCGGCCATCACGACCGCGCCGATCGCGCCGCGCACCAGGTCGTCCCACATGAACCAGAACCGCTGCTGGCCCGGTGTGCCGAACAGGTAGAGCACCAGGTCGTCGTCGAGCGTGAGACGGCCGAAGTCCATGGCCACGGTGGTGGTCAGCTTCTCCGGCGTGGCGGTGAGGTCGTCGGTCTCCTCGCTCGCCTCGGTCATCAGCGCCTCGGTCTGCAGCGGCGTGATCTCCGAGACCGCGGTGACCAGGGTGGTCTTGCCGACGCCGAACCCGCCCGCCACGACGATCTTCGTGGCGACGGGGGCGCGGGTGCGGTCCGTCTGCCAGGACTTCAGGTCCTCATCGGTGTCTTCAAAGACGACGGAGTCCACTCAGCACCCTTTCGAGCAGAGCGCGGTCCGGACGGCCGGTGCCGTGACCGGTTCCGGTGCCGTACACACGGATCTTTCCCTGGTCCGCGAGATCGCTCAGGAGCACGCGGACCACGCCGAGCGGCATCTTGAGCAGCGCGGCGATCTCGGCCACCGTGCGCATACGGCGGCACAGTTCGACGATGGCCCGCATCTCCGGCATCACCCGGGTGTTGAGGGAACCATTCGTCAGCTCCCGGCGCTCCGGCGCGGCTTCGAGCGCCGCGGTGCTCGCGACGAACGTCTCCACCAGGAGGACGTGTCCGAAGCGGGTGCGCCCGCCGGTGAGCGAGTAGGGGCGTACGCGGGCGGGCTTGCGGTCGCCGCCGCGGACGGGGAGCTTCTTCGGCGCGCTGCTGCTCATCGGGGACTCCCGGTCGACTCGGCTTCCAGGGATTTTCGTAGCTCGCTGCGGAGTTCGGGCGTCAGGACGTGGCCGGCGCGGCCGACGAACAGGGCCATGTGGTAGGCGACCACACTCATGTCGCACTCCGCGGAGCCGTGCACGCCGAGCAGCGAGCCGTCGCTGATCGACATCACGAACAGGCTGCCCTCGTCCATGGCGACCATCGTGTGCTTCACCCCGCCGAACTCCATGAGCCGGGCGGCGCCGATGGTGAGGCTGCCGATGCCGGAGACGATGGTGGCGAGGTCCGCCGCGGAGCCCCTGGGGCCGGTGCGGGTGCGCTTCGCCTTGGCCTGCTCGTTGCGGTCCGGGTCCGAGGACAGCAGGAGCAGGCCGTCCGAGGAGACCACGGCGACCGACTCGATGCCCGGCACCTCCTCGACCAGGTTCGTCAGCAGCCAGTGCAGGTTGCGGGCCTCACTGCTCAGTCCGAAGGTACTGGGCGCGGTCAACTGCTTGCCTCCTCGACAGTGCCCCCCGTGGCTTCTTCGGATTCGCTGACGGCCGCTCCCCCACGGCCCGTCCCTTCCGCGATCTCTGCTTCTACGTCGCGATAACCGGCCGCCGCCCCCTGACGGAACCCGCCCAGCCTCCTGCGCAGGGCGTCCGCGTCGACGGAGGCGCTGCGCATGCGGGGCGGTTCCGCGGGCGCGGTGATCTTCGGGGTGCGCTTGGGCAGCCCCTTCGCGGTGAGCTGGTCCTCGTCGTCGTCGGCACGGCCGTGTTCCGTCTCGGCTTCCCCTGGGGGGTCCTCGCCGGTGGCGGGGGCCGGTGCGTCCGGTGCGGGGTCCGGCTGTGCGGGCTCCGGCGGTACGGGTGCCAGGAGCTCCATCGTGGTCTCTGCCGGGGTCTCCGGCGGGAGCTGTGCCGGAGTCCTCGGCGGGGTCTGTGCCGGGGCCTCCTCCGCCTTGCGTACGGCCCGCTCGGCCAGCTCCACCAGGCGGTCACCCTGGCCGGCCCGGCCGTGCAGGACGTTGGAGTTGGCCTCGGCGTCGGCGCCGGGCAGGGAGAAGCTCTGAGTGGCGCCGGGGGCCGGGGCGCCGGACGGGGCCGGGACCGCCGTGGGGGCCGCCTGGGCCAGCAGCGCCTTCGGGAGGACGACGACCGCCGCCACTCCGCCCTGCTTCTGCTCCCGGAGCTGGACCCGGACTCCGTGGCGGTGGGCCAGCCGGGCCACCACGTAGAGGCCGAGGCCGAGGCCCTCCTCGCCCTCCTGGTCGTAGGAGGCCTCGGGGTCGAAGTCGGCCAGGCGGTTGTTGAGGCGGGTCATGCGGTCGTCCGTCATGCCGATGCCCTCGTCCTGGACGGAGAGCATCACCTCGCCGTTCTCCAGCAGCCAGCCGGACACCTCGACGGGCATGTCGGGCGGGGAGAACGCGGTGGCGTTCTCCATCAGTTCGGCGAGCAGGTGGGAGAGGTCGTCCGCCGCGAAGCCCGCGAGGTGGGCGTGCGGCGGGAGCGCGGCGATCCGGACGCGTTCGTAGCGCTCGATCTCGCTGACCGCCGCCCGGACCACGTCCACCAGCGGGACCGGGCCCGCGCTGTGCTGGACGTGTTCCGTGCCGGCGAGGACCAGGAGGTTCTCGCTGTGGCGGCGCATCACGGTGGCGAAGTGGTCGAGCTTGAAGAGGGTGGCCAGGCGGTCCGGGTCCTGCTCGCGCTCCTCCAAGCCCTCGATGACCGCCAGTTGGCGTTCCACCAGGCCCAGGGTGCGCAGGGCGAGGTTCACGAAGGTCGAGCCGATGCTGGTGCGCAGCCGCTCCAACTGGGCAGAGGACTTGGCGAGTTCGGCGCGGAGGTCCTCGCGGGCGTCGGCCATCTTCTGGCGCTGGCCCACCAGGTGCTTGCGGTCGGACTCCAGCGTGGCGATGCGCTCGTGGAGGGCGACCGCCTGCGCGTGCAGGGTGTTGACGGAGTCGACGACCTGGGCGAACTCGTCCTTGCGGCCGGTGAACCGGACCGGCTCCTCCGCCGTCGGGTCCGCGGCGCCCGCGAGCCGGGCCGAGCCCAGGCGCACCACGGCCAGCGGGCGGGTGAGGCCGCGGGCCATGCCGGTGGCGACGCCGATCGCGAGCAGCACCAGGACGCCGAGGACCGCGATGCGGATCTCCAGCTCGGTGACGTCGTCGTCGCGCAGGAGGGCGAGGTCCTTGGTGCGGCGGTCGTGCAGGGCGGACTCGGCGCCGCGCATCATCTCGACGCGGGCGGAGAGCGCGGCGTCCAGCTTCTTCACGCCGGTGGCGAGTTCGGCGTCGGTCAGGGTCGGCTGGTCGGTCAGGGCGGCGAGGTACTTCTCGGCGGCCTCGGCCTCCGGTCCGGTGACCGTGGAGTCGTAGGACGTCACCGATGCCTTCGGCGCGGTCTCGCGGAAGTCGGCGAGGGCCGCGTCGGAGCGCAGCCGGGCCTCCTGGGCGGCGGCGGTGAGCGCGTCGCGCTGCTTGGTGTCGGCGTCGGAGGAGGAGCTGACCGTGTCCGGCAGGCCCGTGACAGGGTCGATGACGGTCTGGGTGGTGCGCGGGACGCTGAGGGCCGCGAGCAGCAGGCCGCGGGCGGAGGCGGCCTGCTGTACGGCGGTGTCGAGCTCCACGAGGGCGTGGGCGCCGGAGCCCGCGCGGGGCGGCATGTCCTCGGCCAGCTGTTCGGCGAGCCGGTGGAGTTCGGCGAGGGAGGCGGAGTACGCCTTGTGCGTGTCCAGAGCGGTGCTCTTGCCGGTGAGAGCCGCTCTGCGCAGGGCCGCGATGTCGTCCAGGTCCGCCCGCAGGGAGGCGGGGGTGTCGGGGTTCGCGCGCAGCTCCTCGACGAGGCGGTCGACCCGGGCGCTGCGCTGCTCGGAGGGCGCCTTGGACTTGGGGCGCCCGGCGGCGACGTAGGAGGTGACCTCGTCGCGTTCGTCGGCGAGCGAATGGGCGAGGGCCAGGGCGTCCTCGGTGCGCTCGGAGAGGGTCACCAGCTCCTGGGTGTCGTGCACCTGGGCGGAGGCGGTGACGATCGAGGGGGCGCCGGCTGCCGCGATGGCGGCGGCGACCACGGCCACGGCGACGAAGAGCCGGTTGCGTACATGGGTGGGCCGGCCTTTGCCTGCCGAGGTGGCGCCGGTCCCTGCCGTGCTGCCGGGCGTGTGCTCCGGGCCCCCTGCGGGGACCTTCTGCTTGCCTGAGCGACGAGGCCGCGTCTTCTGCACCGGTGCTCGCATTCCTGAACTCGTGGTACTCATGGGCCCGGGTGACGCTCCGTCAACTGGCGCATACGCCCGGTACGCTTCCCGACCCTCCCAGTGCCGGTGGGCGGGGGTCCCGCATCATCTGACCCGCCACCCGAAGGAGTGAACCCCGGAGGGGAGTTGGCGGGCAAGTTCCGGTGGCGCTTGCGACGGCCGTTCCCGGCGGGCCGGTTGGACGTCCGCGGCGGGCGATGGCAGGATTCGCCGCCACGTCTGCGCGGAGTGAATCATTCCCTCCCAAATCTGGCGCCTGACCTGCGTGCGGGCGCCAATTGCGCGATCGTTGCCAGCCTTTGGCGAACCTTGTGAAGGGCTCGTGCAGACTGGCTGGATGCGTACTGAACTTGTGTCGGAGCCCGGCGATGCCGCCCGCCCCAACGAGGACTTCGCAAGCGTCGGGCTGCCCGCCTCCGGACAGGGCGGCGCGGTGGTGGTCCTCGACGGGGTGACTCCGCCGAGGGGTGCAACGGGCTGTCTGCATTCCGTTCCCTGGTTCACCGCGCGGCTCGGCGGGGCCCTGACCGAACTGACCGTTTCACTCCCGGATGTTCCTCTCACCGACGCCCTGTCGCTCGCCCTCGCGCGTACCGCCGAGGCGCACCGGGGAACATGTGACCTTTCTCACCCGCGCACACCTCAGGCGACGGTCGTCCTGGCCCGCTGGTCACCGGAGACCGTGGAGTACCTGATCCTGTCGGACTCGGCCCTGCTGGTGGAGTCGCCGGACGGCACCCTGACGCCGTACCTCGACGACCGGCTGTCCCTGCTGCCCCGGTCCGCCCTGGCCACGGACGAGATGGTCGACGCCGGCCTGCGGAACAAGGAAGGCGGCTTCTTCACCGCCGCGGCGGATCCCTCGGTGGCCGCCAGGGCGGTGACCGGAACCCTGCCCCGCACCGAGGTACGCGCCCTGGCCGCCCTCACGGACGGGGCGACCCGCTGGGTGGACACCTTCGGCGCCGGAGAATGGCCCGACCTGTTCGACGTGGTCCGCAAGGAAGGCGCCCAGTCCCTCATCGACCAGGTCCGCGCACTGGAACTCGCCGACGAGGACCGGGCCTTCCTCCGGCGAAGCAAGACCCACGACGACGCGACGGTGGTCTTCATCGAGCTCTGACCCACCCCACGCGCGCCCTCCCTGGCCGCGTCGGCCCCCGCGCGTCCCGCGACGGACACCGGTCGGGCCCCGATGCGGACGGGGTCCGGGGCCCGACCGGGGGCAGGCCCTCGACGGGACGCCGGAGGCGACGCGGGGGGCGAGCCTCGACACCGACGGCGGGCCGGGGCCCTTCCGGCGAGCAGGCCCTCGACCGGACGCCGGAGGCGGGGCAGACCCGACACCGGGAGGCGGCCCTCGACGCCAGCAGCAGGCCAGACCCTTCCGAGGGCAGGCCCTCAACAACACGCCGGAGGCGAGGCGGACCCGGCACCGGGGGGCAAGCCTCGACACCAGCAGCGGGCCGGGCCCTTCCGGGCAGCAGGCACCTCGACACGACGCCGGAGGCGGGGCAGACCCGACGGCGGGGGCAAGCCCCGACACCGACAGCAAGGCAAGCCCCTTCCGGCGAGCAGGCACCTCGACACGACGCCGGGAGGCGGACCCAACGCCGGGAGGCGCCCTCGACGCCAGCAGCAGGCCAGACCCTTCCGAGGGCAGGCCCTCAGCAACACGCCGGAGGCGAGGCGGACCCGACACCGGGGGGCAAGCCTCGACACCGGCAGCGGGCCGGGCCCCTTCCGGGCAGCAGGCACCTCGACACGACGCCGGAGGCGGGGCAGACCCGACGCGAGGGCAAGCGCCGACACCGACAGCAAGGCAAGCCCCTTCCGGCGAGCAGACCCTCGACAGGACGCCGGAGGCGAGGCGGACCCGACGCCGGGAGGCGAGCCCCGATACCGGCAGCGAGGCAGATCCAACGCCGGGGCGAGCCTCGACACCGGTGGCAGCAGACCCTCGACACGACGCCAGAGGGAGCCTCGATACGGGCGGCGGGCCAGGGCCTGTGGTCTGGTGCCGAAGGCGCGGCCGGGTCTGGAAGCGACGCCGCGGGCGGGCCTGCCCCACGTCGGAGGCGCGAGGCGGGCCCGGGTCTCGGCGCGGGGCGCAGGCGTGCCGGGGTGTCAGCCCTGGCCCTCCATTTCCTCGTTCAGCTGGTTCAGCAGGCGGGCCAGTTCCGCGACCTCTTTGGGGTCCCAGCCGGAGAGACGGCGGGCGTAGCGGGCTCGGCGGGCGTTGCGTACCTTGCTCACCCGGCCGCGGCCCTCCTCGGTGAGGTGGACCAGCCAGGCCCGCCCGTCCGCGGGGTCGGGCTCGCGGGCGACCAGGCCGAGGTCCTCCAGGGCGCGCAGCTGGCGGGACATGGTGGCCTTGCCGACGCCGATGTACGCCGCGAGTTCCGTCGCCCGTTGCTGCCCGCACTCGTCGAGGCGGATCAGCAGCCCGTAGGCCGCCGACTCCAGGTCCGGATGGACCTCGCGGGCCATCTCGCCCTGGCTGGCCCGTGCCCGCCGCAGCAGTACGGTCAACTCCCGCTCCAGGGAAAGGAACTCGGGCTGGTCCACGCCACGCCCCGGCATCCCCGCGGACACCCCGGATCCGACTCGACGTCCGTCGCCGTTTCCGTCTTCGCGCACGTCAGCCCCTGCCTCGGTTTCCCAGTTCTGAAAGTTTCCGTCACATGCCGTCATCGCCGCAGCTCCGTCAGTATTTCTCAGGCGTAGACCAACGGCAGCCCCCAGCCCCCGGACATCCGACTGGCATGCCCACGCCAGCATTGTCCGACGGCGGACCAACAACAGGCCAACGCCGAGGCGTCGCGTGCCGCCGCGTCCCAGGTCTCTCCGCCGAGCGCCACCGAGCCTTCGGAGGCAGGCTGTGCGTGTGCACAGACCCGGACTGCTCCGCCTCAGCCTCACGGCCCTCCTGCTCACCGCGCTGTCCCTGACATGCGCCGCCCCCACCTCCGCCGAGCCCGGCTCCCCGGCCGGCCCCGACACTCCTGCCCGGGGCTCCGCCCACATGGGCATGGGCGTCCCGGCCCACGACGGCGTCCACGGCCTGCCCGGGGACACCCGCGCCAGCCAGACGGAAGGCGTCGACGTCTCCTCCCACCAGGGCGACGTGGCCTGGTCGACCCTCTGGAGCAGCGGCGTGAAGTGGGCCTACGCGAAGGCCACGGAAGGCACGTACTACACGAACCCCTACTACACCCAGCAGTACAACGGCTCCCACACCGTCGGCATGATCCGCGGCGCCTACCACTTCGCCACCCCGGACACCACGTCCGGCGCAACCCAGGCCGACTACTTCGTCGACCACGGCGGCGGCTGGTCCCGCGACGGCAGGACCCTCCCCGGCGCCCTCGACATCGAGTGGAACCCGTACGGCGCGGCCTGCTACGGCAAGACCCCGAGCGCCATGGTCACCTGGATCCGCGACTTCCTGAACCAGTACAAGGCGCGCACGGGCCGGAACGCGGTCATCTACACGGCGACGAGCTGGTGGACCCAGTGCACGGGCAACTACGCCGGTTTCGGCGCCAGCAACCCGCTGTGGATCGCGCGGTACGCGGCGACGGTGGGGACGCTGCCGGCCGGCTGGAGCCACCACACCATGTGGCAGTACACCTCGACCGGCCCGACGGTCGGCGACCACGACAGGTTCAACGGGGCCCTGGACCGGGTCCAGGCCCTCGCCCACGGCTGAGCGCACGACGAAGGCCCGGGCCTCCCTCTCAGGAGCCGGGCCCTCGCCTTCGTCCGGCAGCGTCCGTCACGCCGCCGCCGGAACCTCCGCCCGCGCTCCGGCCGTGGCCGGGGACAGGGCCAGGTCGAGCACCTGCCGTACGTCCGTGACGGCGTGCACGTCGAGCTTGTCGAGGACCTCGGCGGGCACGTCGTCCAGGTCCGGCTCGTTGCGCTTGGGGATGATCACCGTCGTGACGCCCGCCCGGTGCGCGGCCAGCAGCTTCTGCTTCACCCCGCCGATCGGCAGGACCCGCCCGGTCAGGGACACCTCCCCCGTCATCGCCACGTCCGTGCGGACCAGCCGGCCCGACAGCAGCGAGGCGAGCGCCGTCGTCATCGTGATGCCCGCGCTGGGCCCGTCCTTCGGGACCGCGCCCGCCGGGAAGTGGATGTGCACACCCCGGTCCTTCAGATCGGCCACCGGCAGTTCCAGCTCGGCGCCGTGCGAGCGGAGGAAGGACAGGGCGATCTGGGCGCTCTCCTTCATCACGTCACCGAGCTGCCCGGTCAGCGTCAGCCCCGCCGCGCCCGTCTCCGGGTCGGCCAGGGACGCCTCCACGAACAGCACGTCACCGCCGGCACCGGTCACCGCGAGGCCGGTCGCCACACCGGGGACCGCCGTACGGCGTTCCGCCGGGTCCTGGGCCGACTCGGGCACGTGGTGCGGGCGCCCGATCAGACCGCGCAGATCGCCGTCCGTCACGGTGAACGGCAGCTCCCGCTCGCCCAGTTCGTGCTGGGCCGCGACCTTGCGCAGCAGCCTCGCGACCGAGCGCTCCAGGTTGCGCACGCCCGCCTCGCGCGTGTACTCACCGGCGAGCCGGCGCAGCGCGCTCTCGTCCAGGGTCACCTCGTCCCGGTCCAGACCGGCCCGCTCCAGCTGGCGCGGCAGCAGGTGGTCGCGGGCGATGACGACCTTCTCGTCCTCGGTGTAGCCGTCGAGGCGGACCAGCTCCATACGGTCGAGCAGGGCCTCCGGGATGGCCTCCAGGACGTTGGCCGTGGCGAGGAACACCACGTCGCTGAGGTCGAGTTCGACCTCCAGGTAGTGGTCGCGGAAGGTGTGGTTCTGCGCCGGGTCCAGGACCTCCAGCAGCGCCGCCGCCGGGTCGCCGCGGAAGTCGGAGCCCACCTTGTCGATCTCGTCGAGCAGGACCACCGGGTTCATCGACCCGGCCTCCTTGATCGCCCGCACGATCCGGCCGGGCAGCGCGCCGACGTACGTACGCCGGTGACCGCGGATCTCCGCCTCGTCCCGGACACCGCCGAGGGCCACGCGCACGAACTTGCGCCCCATGGCGTGGGCGACCGACTCCCCGAGCGAGGTCTTGCCGACGCCGGGCGGGCCGACGAGAGCCAGTACGGCACCGCCGCGCCGGCCGCCGACGACACCGAGCCCCCGGTCGTTGCGGCGCTTGCGCACCGCGAGGTACTCGGTGATCCGCTCCTTCACGTCCTCCAGGCCCGCGTGCTCGGCGTCCAGGACGGACTTCGCGCCCTGGATGTCGTAGGCGTCCTCGGTCCGTTCGTTCCAGGGCAGTTCGAGGACCGTGTCGAGCCAGGTCCGGATCCAGGAGCCCTCGGGCGACTGGTCGCTGGACCGCTCCAGCTTGTCGACCTCCTTCAGGGCCGCCTCGCGGACCTTCTCCGGCAGGTCGGCGGCCTCGACGCGGGCGCGGTAGTCGTCGGACTCCTCGCCCTCCGCCTCGCCGTTCAGCTCGCGCAGCTCCTTGCGCACGGCCTCCAGCTGGCGCCGCAGCAGGAACTCGCGCTGCTGCTTGTCGACGCCTTCCTGGACGTCCTTGGCGATGGTCTCGGCGACGTCCTGCTCGGCGAGGTGGTCACGCAGTTGCTGGGTGGCGAGCTTGAGGCGGGCGACCGGGTCGGCGGTCTCCAGCAGCGCCACCTTCTGTTCGGTGGTGAGGAACGGCGAGTACCCGGAGTTGTCGGCGAGCGCGGATACGTCGTCGATGGCCTGGACCCGGTCCACGACCTGCCAGGCGCCGCGCTTGCGCAGCCATGCGGTGGCGAGCGCCTTGTACTCCTTCACCAATTCGGTGACCTGCCCCGGCAGCGGGTCGGGGGCGCTGTCGTCGATCCGGGTGCCCTCGACCCACAGGGCGGCGCCGGGACCGGTGGTCCCGGCGCCGATCCGCACGCGGTCGCGGCCGCGGATCAGGGCCCCCGGGTCACCGTCGGCGAGCCGGCCCACCTGCTCCACCGTGCCGAGCACGCCGGTGCTCGCGTACGTGCCGTCGATGCGCGGAACCAGCAGCACCCGTGGCTTGCCCGGCTCGGATCCGGCGGCCGCTTGGGCCGCCTCCACGGCGGCGCGTACATCGGCGTCGTTCAGATCCAGCGGGACCACCATTCCGGGCAGCACGACCTCGTCATCGAGCGGCAGCACAGGCAGGGTGAGCGGTGTGGACGTCGATGCCATGATCTCCCCTTCGGCAGTCAAGTTGAGCTATGCCGACTCAATGCTCGGGAAAGCTTGAATGTTCCCCGACCTCCGTTCGCTGTGAGCGATCACCGCCGACGAGGCCGGAGCTGCCAAGATGAGGGGATGCCCGCTTCGTACGACATCCCCGAAGTCCTGGACCGTCGCGAAGGCCCGCATGGCGAGGTCGTGTTGCGCCGGCACGGTGACCTGCTGCAGATCATCGCCAACGGCTGTTTCCTCATGGACACTTCCGACGGCCGCTCCGAGCGGCTGCTCGTGGACGCGGCCCGGGACGCCCTCGACGGCAGACCTCGACCGAGGGTGCTGATCGGAGGTCTCGGCGTGGGGTTCTCGCTCGCACACGCCGCCGCCGATCCCCGCTGGGGGCGGATCACGGTCGTCGAACGCGAGCCCGCCGTCATCGACTGGCACCGCACCGGACCTCTCCGCGACCTCACCGCACAGGCCTGCGCGGACCCGCGGACCGAGATCCTCGAAACGGATCTCCTCCCCTACGTCAATGAGACATCCGACACGTTCGACGCGCTGTGTCTGGACATCGACAACGGCCCCGGCTGGACGGTCACGGAGGGCAACCAGGGCCTGTACTCGGTGGCCGGACTGGCAAGCTGTGCAAGGGTTTTGAGCCCCGGCGGGGTGCTGGCCGTGTGGTCCGCGCAGCCCTCTCCGGAATTCGAAGAAACCTTGCGGAATGCCGGGTTCAATCAGGTGCGTACCGAAGAGATCCCCGTTGCCCGGGGCGTTCCCGACGTCGTGCACCTCGCCGTCGGACCTGGATAGCCGAGCTGCGGCGACTCCCCGTACGCTGCTGCCCTGGCGCGGATCATTCAAGCGTCAATCGCAAGCATGCGCAGGCATGTGCCAGACAAACGGATCACCCCACGGATTCCGGAAAGCAACTTCAGGGGCGGGCGATGGAGCAGACACACACCTCCCACAACGGCACGACGGCGACACCCGGCGCACAGCGCCGGGTGCTGGTGGTAGAGGACGATCCGACCATCGTGGACGCCATCGCGGCCCGCCTGCGCGCCGAGGGATTCCTCGTGCAGACCGCGGGCGACGGGCCCTCGGCCGTCGACACGGCGGAGGCCTGGCAGCCCGACCTGCTGATCCTCGACATCATGCTGCCGGGCTTCGACGGTCTGGAGGTCTGCCGTCGCGTCCAGGCGCAGCGCCCGGTCCCGGTGCTGATGCTCACCGCGCGCGACGACGAGACCGACATGCTGGTCGGACTCGGCGTCGGCGCCGACGACTACATGACCAAGCCGTTCTCGATGCGCGAGCTGGCCGCCCGCGTCCATGTGCTGCTGCGCCGCGTGGAGCGGGCCGCGATCGCCGCCTCCACCCCGCGCAGCGGCATCCTGCGCCTCGGCGAGCTGGAGATCGACCACGCGCAGCGCCGGGTGCGGGTGCGCAGCGAGGACGTCCACCTGACGCCCACCGAGTTCGACCTCCTGGTGTGCCTGGCGAACACCCCGCGCGCGGTGCTCTCCCGTGAGCAGCTGCTCGCGGAGGTGTGGGACTGGGCGGACGCCTCCGGCACCCGGACCGTCGACAGCCACATCAAGGCGCTGCGCCGGAAGATCGGCGCCGAGCGCATCCGTACCGTGCACGGCGTGGGCTACGCCCTGGAGACCCCGACGCCATGAGCGACGGGCCGGCCGCGCGGAGAGGCCCCAGGGAGCCCTGGGGCGGCGTACGTCCGTTCTCGATCAAGACCAAGCTGGGCGCGCTGGTCGTCATCTCGGTGCTGATCACCACCGGTCTGTCGATGATCGCGGTGCAGACCAAGACGGAGCTGCGCTTCATCACCGTCTTCTCGATGATCGCCACCCTGCTCATCACCCAGTTCGTGGCACACTCGCTCACCGCGCCGCTGGACGAGATGAACACGGTGGCCCGTTCGATCTCGCACGGCGACTACTCCCGCCGGGTGCGCGAGAACCGCCGGGACGAGCTGGGTGACCTGGCCGAGACGATCAATGTCATGGCCGACGAGCTGGAGGCCCAGGACCAGCAGCGCAAGGAGCTGGTGGCGAACGTCTCGCACGAGCTGCGCACCCCCATCGCGGGCCTGCGCGCGGTGCTGGAGAACATCGTCGACGGGGTCACCGAGGCCGACCCCGAGACCATGCGCACCGCGCTGAAGCAGACGGAGCGCCTGGGCCGCCTGGTCGAGACGCTGATGGACCTGTCCCGCCTCGACAACGGCGTCGTACCGCTGAAGAAGCGCCGGTTCGAGGTGTGGCCCTATCTGTCCGGGGTGCTGAAGGAGGCCAACATGGTCGCCTCCACGCGCGCGGGGATCGCCTCGGGCTCGGGCGGCCACACCCGTACGGACGTCCATCTGCACCTCGACGTCTCGCCGCCGGAGCTGACCGCGCACGCGGACCCCGAGCGCATCCACCAAGTGGTGGCGAATCTCATCGACAACGCGGTCAAGCACAGCCCCGCGCACGGGCGTGTGACGGTGAAGGCCCGGCGCGGGCAATGGCCCGAGTCGCTGGAGCTGGAGGTGCTGGACGAGGGCCCCGGCATCCCGAAGTCGGAGTGGCACCGGGTGTTCGAGCGGTTCAACCGCGGCGCGGTGTCCGCGCCGCACGGTCCGGGCAGCGACGGCGGTACGGGTCTGGGCCTGGCCATCGCCCGCTGGGCGGTGGATCTGCACGGCGGCCGGATCGGAGTGGCCGAATCCGAGCGGGGTTGCCGGATTCTTGTCACTCTTCCGGGACTGCCATCCGCGTCGAGTTGACGTAGGGTTCGAACCGGAGCCACAAGATCCACGGGCGTTCGGGCAGCCGGACACGTGTGATCAGGCAGAGGCCCGCGCCGTCGGCGCGTCAGGCCGGTATCGACGCATCCCCGAGCAAGCGGAACCACGCTTGTTTCCCGCCATTTCCCAGCGCGAAACACGCTCTCCGATGTGACTTACGCGACGATGAACGGGCCCGGACTGACCTTCCCCGCCAGGGAGGCGTAGCCTTTATTCCCGCTGTCCATCACCTTGTGAAGCGGAAGAGGGCGGTTGCCGCCGTGTCGCCACAGTCCCCCAGTAACTCGAGCATCTCGACCGACACCGACCAAGCGGGCAAGAACCCCGCTGCCGCGTTCGGTCCCAATGAGTGGCTCGTCGACGAGATCTATCAGCAGTACCTCCAGGACCCGAATTCGGTAGACCGCGCCTGGTGGGACTTCTTCGCCGACTACAAGCCGGGGTCGCCTGCCGCCCCGGCTCCGGCGGGCAACGCGGTCGCGGAGACCGCCGCGCCCGCCGCATCCGCTCCGGCCGCCCCCGCGGCTCCGGCTCAGGCCGCTCCCGCGGCTCCGGCTCCAGCGGCCCCGCAGCCGGCCGCCGCCGCGCCTGCCGCGCCGGCGCCCGCCGCGCCCGCCCAGGCCCCAGCTCCGGCTGCCGCTCCGGCTGCCGCCAAGCCCGCCGCCGCCAAGCCGGCCGCCGCGAAGGCCGCTCCGGCCGCCGCGGCCCCGGAGGGCCCCGAGCTGGTGCCGCTGCGCGGCCCGGCCGCCGCGGTCGTGAAGAACATGAACGCCTCGCTGGAGCTGCCCACGGCCACGTCCGTGCGCGCGGTCCCGGTGAAGCTGCTCTTCGACAACCGCATCGTCATCAACAACCACCTCAAGCGGGCCCGGGGCGGGAAGATCTCCTTCACGCACCTGATCGGCTACGCGATGGTGCAGGCCATCAAGGCCATGCCGGCGATGAACTACGCGTTCGGCGAGAAGGACGGCAAGCCGACGCTGATCAAGCCGGCGCACGTCAACCTCGGCCTCGCCATCGACCTGGTCAAGCCCAACGGCGACCGCCAGCTGGTCGTCGCGGCGATCAAGAAGGCCGAGACGCTGAACTTCTTCGAGTTCTGGCAGGCCTACGAGGACATCGTCCGCCGCGCCCGCGACGGCAAGCTGACGATGGACGACTTCTCCGGCGTCACGGTCTCCCTGACCAACCCCGGCGGCCTCGGCACCGTCCACTCGGTCCCGCGTCTGATGCCCGGCCAGTCGGTCATCATGGGCGTCGGCTCCATGGACTACCCGGCGGAGTTCCAGGGCACCTCCCAGGACACGCTGAACAAGCTCGGCATCTCGAAGGTCATGACGCTCACGTCGACCTACGACCACCGGGTCATCCAGGGCGCCGCCTCCGGCGAGTTCCTGCGCCAGGTCGCCAACCTGCTCCTCGGCGAGAACGGCTTCTACGACGACATCTTCGAGGCGCTGCGGATCCCGTACGAGCCGGTCCGCTGGCTCAAGGACATCGACGCCAGCCACGACGACGACGTCACCAAGGCCGCCCGGGTCTTCGAGCTGATCCACTCCTACCGGGTCCGCGGCCACGTCATGGCCGACACCGACCCGCTGGAGTACCGCCAGCGCAAGCACCCCGACCTGGACATCACCGAGCACGGCCTGACCCTGTGGGACCTGGAGCGCGAGTTCGCGGTCGGCGGTTTCGCGGGCAAGTCCCTGATGAAGCTGCGCGACATCCTCGGCGTGCTGCGCGACTCGTACTGCCGCACCACCGGCGTCGAGTTCATGCACATCCAGGACCCCAAGCAGCGCAAGTGGATCCAGGACCGCATCGAGCGGGCGCACACCAAGCCGGAGCGCGAGGAGCAGCTGCGCATCCTGCGCCGGCTGAACGCCGCGGAGGCCTTCGAGACCTTCCTGCAGACGAAGTACGTCGGCCAGAAGCGCTTCTCCCTGGAGGGCGGCGAGTCGGTCATCCCGCTGCTGGACGCGGTCATCGACAGCGCGGCGGAGTCGCGGCTGGACGAGGTCGTCATCGGCATGGCCCACCGCGGCCGCCTGAACGTGCTGGCGAACATCGTCGGCAAGTCGTACGCCCAGATCTTCCGCGAGTTCGAGGGCAACCTCGACCCGAAGTCGATGCACGGCTCCGGCGACGTGAAGTACCACCTGGGCGCCGAGGGCACCTTCACCGGCCTGGACGGCGAGCAGATCAAGGTGTCGCTGGTCGCGAACCCCTCGCACCTCGAAGCCGTCGACCCGGTCCTGGAGGGCGTCGCCCGCGCCAAGCAGGACATCATCAACAAGGGCGGCACGGACTTCACCGTCCTGCCGGTGGCCCTGCACGGCGACGCGGCCTTCGCGGGCCAGGGCGTGGTGGCCGAGACCCTGAACATGTCGCAGCTGCGCGGCTACCGCACCGGCGGCACGGTCCACATCGTCATCAACAACCAGGTCGGCTTCACGGCGGCTCCCGAGTCGTCGCGCTCCTCGATGTACGCCACCGACGTGGCCCGCATGATCGAGGCGCCGATCTTCCACGTCAACGGCGACGACCCCGAGGCCGTCGTCCGCGTGGCCCGGCTGGCCTTCGAGTTCCGCCAGGCGTTCAACAAGGACGTGGTGATCGACCTCATCTGCTACCGCCGCCGCGGTCACAACGAGTCGGACAACCCGGCCTTCACCCAGCCGCTGATGTACGACCTGATCGACAAGAAGCGCTCGGTGCGCAAGCTGTACACCGAGTCCCTGATCGGTCGCGGCGACATCACCCTGGAAGAGGCCGAGCAGGCGCTCCAGGACTACCAGGGCCAGCTGGAGAAGGTCTTCACGGAGGTCCGTGAGGCCACCTCGCAGCCGTCCGCGGCCGAGCCGTCGGACCCGCAGGCCGAGTTCCCGGTCGCGGTGAACACCGCGGTCACCGCCGAGGTCGTCAAGCGGATCGCCGAGTCCCAGGTCAACGTCCCCGACAACATCACCGTCCACCCACGGCTGCTGCCGCAGCTGCAGCGCCGGGCGTCGATGGTCGAGGACGGCACGATCGACTGGGGCATGGGCGAGACGCTCGCGATCGGCTCGCTGCTCCTGGAGGGCGTCCCGGTCCGCCTCGCCGGCCAGGACTCCCAGCGCGGCACCTTCGGCCAGCGGCACGCGGTGATCATCGACCGTGAGACGGGTGACGAGTTCACGCCGCTGATGTACCTCTCCGAGGACCAGGCGCGCCTGAACGTCTACAACTCCCTGCTCTCCGAGTACGCGGCGATGGGCTTCGAGTACGGCTACTCGCTGGCCCGTCCCGAGTCGCTGGTGATGTGGGAGGCGCAGTTCGGCGACTTCGTCAACGGCGCGCAGACGGTCGTGGACGAGTTCATCTCGTCGGCCGAGCAGAAGTGGGGCCAGACCTCCGGCGTCACCCTGCTGCTGCCGCACGGCTACGAGGGCCAGGGCCCGGACCACTCCTCGGCCCGCCCGGAGCGCTTCCTGCAGATGTGCGCCCAGGACAACATGACGGTCGCGATGCCGACGTCCCCGTCGAACTACTTCCACCTCCTGCGCTGGCAGGTGCACAACCCGCACCACAAGCCGCTGATCGTCTTCACCCCGAAGTCGATGCTGCGTCTGAAGGCCGCGGCGTCGAAGGCGGAGGAGTTCACCACGGGCCAGTTCCGCCCGGTGATCGGGGATGCCTCGGTCGACCCGGCCGCGGTGAAGAAGGTCGTCTTCTGCGCCGGCAAGGTCTACTACGACCTGGAGGCCGAGCGGCAGAAGCGCGGCGTCACGGACACGGCGATCATCCGCATCGAGCGCCTGTACCCGCTGCCGGGTACTGAGCTCCAGGCCGAGATCGCCAAGTACCCGAACGCCGAGAAGTACCTGTGGGCCCAGGAGGAGCCGGCGAACCAGGGCGCGTGGCCGTTCATCGCCCTGAACCTCATCGACCATCTGGACCTGGCGGTCGGCGCGGAGGTCCCGCACGGCGAGCGGCTGCGCCGCATCTCCCGCCCGCACGGCTCGTCGCCGGCGGTGGGTTCGGCCAAGCGCCACCAGGCCGAGCAGGAGCAGCTGGTGCGCGAGGTGTTCGAGGCGTAAGCCCGCTGCGTACCCGGCAGGGCCGCACCCCATTTGGGGTGCGGCCCTGCCGTTTATCCTGGTGGGCATGTACTTCACCGACCGAGGCATCGAAGAACTGGAGAAGCGGCGGGGCGAGGAGGAGGTCTCCTTCGAGTGGCTCGCCGAGCAGCTGCGCACGTTCGTCGACCTGAACCCGGACTTCGAGGTGCCGGTGGAGCGGCTCGCCACCTGGCTGGCCCGACTGGACGACGAGGACGACGAGTAGCCGTCCACCCCACGGCGGTGAGAAGCGGGGCGCCCCGAGGGCGCCCCGTCGTCAGTGGGCGCGGGCAGCCGCGTCGCCAGTCGCACGGCGGGGTCACGCCGTCAGTCACGCCCCGGGTCCCGCCGTCAGTCGCGCGCCCGGGTCACGCCGTCGGTCGCGGCCGGGTCACGTCGTACGCCAGTCCCAACGCGCCGTGCGCCAGCAGCGCCCCCGCCACGGTTCAGCCGCCGTCAGCGCTACGGCGGTGAGGAGCGGGGTGCCCAGAGGGCGCCCCGTCGTCAGTGGGGGCGGGCCGCCGCGTCGCCAGTCACGCGCCAGGGTCACGCCGTCAGTCGCGCGGCCGGGTCACGTCGTACGCCAGTCCCAGCGCGCCGTGCGCCAGCAGCAGCGCCCCCGCCGCGGTCCAGCCGCCGCTGCGCCGCCGCAGTCCGAGGGCGGTGAGCGGGAGGCCGGCGGCGAGCTGGGCGGCGGCGAGTGTGCGGGCCTTGGGGGTGCCGGACCAGGGGAGCCAAGGGGCCAAGCGGCCGACGTCGATCGCGTCGAGTTCCGCGCGGAGGGTGCGGTGCGGGCCGGGCCGCCGGCCGGGGCGGGCGTACGGCTGGGCGCGGGCCGTCGCGTGGAGGCGGTCGGCCGGTTCGCCGGGGGTGAGACCGGCGGGGAGGGAGACGCCCGCCCGCGTGAGGACCGCGAGCAGGCCGAGCAGCCGGGCACGCGCGTCGGCGTCGGGGTCCGGCCGGGTGAGCCGGTCCAGGGACTCCATGTCGAGGACGGGATCGAGGCCGAGGCGGGCGGCGAAGGTGCGCATGGCCTCGTCCTCGCCGACCGGGGTGCCGTTGGTGAGCCAGATATATCCGACGGGGCGGCGGAAGCCGGACGCGAGGGTGTAGCCGGCGCGGTCCTCGTCCCACCACAGCGCGAGCACGGGCCAGGGGGCGGCGACGGCGAGGGCGGTGGCCCAGCCGGTCAGCACGCGGTCGACGGACTCGTCGCCGTCCGCCCAGGGCCTGCCCTCGGGCACCAGCACGCTCCACTCCCCGCCCGCGGGGCGGACCAGCATGCGGGTGCCCAGCAGCCGGGCGGGAAGGGCGACGGCATCGGGGTCCGCCCGGCAGAGCAGCAGGGCTCCGGGAGCGGGCGCCCCGGAAACGGGACCGGTGCGGGGAGAATCCGGCGACATGGTCACACGCTAGGGCGATTTCTGATGGTTGGGCGTATTTCCGGGCCACGATCGTCCCCAAAAAGAGTGTCTTGACTTTCCGTGAGCGCGATATATCGTGAATGACAAGAGACGCGATATGGCGCGTCGCCTTCGGGGAGGTCGTCACCATGTCCGAGTGGTCCGTCGCGGAGCCGACCAAGCTCACCTTCGACGTGCCCGTGCGAGATCTCCACGTACGGATCGTCAACGGCACGGTGAACGTGGTGGGCACGGACGAAGGTTCCGCCCGCCTGGAGATCTCCGAGATCGAGGGCCCTCCCCTGCTGGTCACCCAGGAGGACGGCACCCTCACGGTCGCCTACGAGGACCTGCCCTGGAAGGGCTTCCTGAAGTGGCTCGACCGCAAGGGCTGGCGGCGCAGCGCCGTGGTCTCGCTGGCGGTGCCCGCCGACACCCGGATCGAGGTGGGCGTGGTCGGCGCGGGCGCGGTCATCTCCGGGGTGCGCGGCCCCGCGGTGGTGAAGGGCGTCACCGGCGACACGACCCTGGTCGGGCTCTCCGGCCCGGTGCGCGCCGACACGGTCTCCGGGAATCTGGAGGCCCAGGCCGTCACCGGAGATCTGCGCTTCAACTCCGTCTCGGGGGATCTGACGGTCGTGGAGGGCTCGGGCCCCTCCGTGCGGGCGGACTCGGTCAGCGGCTCGATGATCGTCGACCTCGACCCGGAGGGCCCCACGGACGTACGGCTGACCAGCGTCTCCGGCGAGATCGCCATCCGGCTTCCGCAGCCGGCCGATGCCGACGTCGAGGCCAACACCGCGAGCGGCACCATCTCCAACGCCTTCGACGGGCTCCGGGTGCACGGCCAGTGGGGCGCCCACAAGATCACGGGCCGGCTGGGCGCGGGCAACGGCAAGCTGCGGGCGACCACGGTCTCCGGTTCCATCGCCCTGCTGCGCAGGCCACCCCGCGAGGAGGAGCCCTGGGAGGCGGAGGCATGGGAGGAGGCCCCGGCGGACAGCGCCCCGGCCGCCTCGGGGGAGAATTCCGGTTCCGGCCGGGAGACCACCGCCCCCACCGACGCCGAACCGGGCGACCCGGCCGACGGCACGACCGACAAGAAGGTGCTCTGACATGCCTCCCGTCTTCGCCCACGGCCGCCTGCGCCTGTACCTGCTGAAGCTGCTGGACGAGGCCCCGCGCCACGGCTACGAGGTGATCCGCCTCCTGGAGGAGCGCTTCCAGGGCCTGTACGCACCCTCGGCAGGCACCGTCTACCCCCGGCTGGCGAAGCTGGAGAGCGAGGGCCTGGTCACCCACACCACCGAGGGCGGCCGCAAGGTGTACGCCATCACGGACGCGGGGCGGGCCGAGCTGGCCGACCGCAGTGGCGAACTGGCCGATCTGGAGCTGGAGATCCGGGAGTCGGTCGCGGAGCTCGCCGCCGAGATCCGGGCCGATGTGCGCGGCGCCGCCGGTGATCTGCGGCGCGAGATGCGGGCGGCGGCGTCCGAGGCCCGCCAGGGCAACGGCGCCCAGGCGGACGCCGCCTTCGGTGACTTCGCGGACTTCACCGACAAGGAGGCCTGGCGCGCCGCCAAGGAGGAGATGCGCCGCGCCAAGCAGGAGTGGAAGGAACAGGCCCGGCGCGCCAAGGACGAGAGCCGGCGTGCCCGCGACGAGGCCCAGCGCGCCCGGCGCCAGGCCAAGGAGGCCCAGGACCGGGCCCGGGTCCAGGCCCAGGAGGAGGTGCAGCGCATCGCCAAGCGCGTCCAGGACCATGTGCAGGACCACTTCGCGCGGGGCGACTGGCCGGCCGGGGTGCGCGAGGGCCTGACCGAACTGGCCAAGGAGTTCGGCGAGTTCGGGAAGGACTACGGCAAGGAGTTCGGCCGGGGCTTCGGCTTCGGCCGCGGCGGTACGGATTCCGGGCCCGCCCCCGAGTACACCGACACCCCCGAGGACTTCCCCGCCGCGTACGAACCGGCCTGGGCCCATGAGGCCCCGACCGGGGACCCGGCCCGCGATCTGGACCGCCTCCTGGACCGCTTCCGCGACGACATCCGGGACGCGGCCCGGGACCACGGCGTCACCGCGGACCAGCTCCGCGACGCCCGTCGCCATCTGTCGACGGCGGCGGCGCACATAGGGGTGGTCCTCCGGACGCCGCAGCCCTGAGGCGCCGCAGCACCTCGTGGACCGGCCGAGCAGGCACCGGGATCACCCGGCCTTGGCCTCGCCGCCCCGTAGAGGACCCGGGTCAAAGACGCATCGCCCGCGACGCCCGCGACGCCCGTCGCCATCTGTCGACGGCGGCGGCGCACATAGGGGTGGTCCTGCGGACGCCGCAGCCCTGAGGCGCCGCAGCACCTCGTGGACCGGCCGAGCAGGCTCCGGGGTCACCCGGCCTGGGCCTCGCCCGCCCCGTAGAGGACCCGGGTGAGGGACGCGTTGGTCACGCCGTGGTCGGCCAGGACCTCGGCGGAGACGCCGGGGCGGGCCGTCAGGGCGAGGAGGAGGTGCTCGTCGCCGATGTGCCGGTCGCGGTGGGCCATCGCGATGCGCAGGGAGCACACCAGCGTGTCCTTGGCCTCCCTGCCGAAGGGAATGCGTCCGGACCACCAGCCCTTGCCCTTGCGGTTGCCGGACATCGCGCCGGCGCCGTGCACCTCCTCGACCCGGGCGACGATCTCCGCGACGTCGATGCCGAGTCCCGCGAGGGCGTCGGTCTCCGCCTGGGACAGCCCGGCCCGCCGTCGGGCCTCGCCGAGCGCCTCCCGTACCGACTCCCTGCGCTCCGCGAGCCCCAGCGCGGCCAGCGCGAAGGAGGCGCGGCTGCCCTGCCGGTCCAGCAGGGCGAGCAGCAGATGCTCGGCATCCACCCTCCCGGCCCCCGCCCCCTCCGCGTGCTCGACCGCGCCCGTCACGATTGCCCGGGCATCCTTGGTGAACCGCTCGAACATCAATGCCTCCCGTACTTCTTGTGCACGGCCTGCCTGCTGACACCGAGCTCCGCGGCGATCTCCTGCCACGACCACCCCTGATTGCGCGCATTGCGCACCTGCACCGCCTCCAGCTGCTCCAGCAGCCGGCGCAGCGCGGCGACGGCACGCAGTCCGACCCTCGGGTCGCGGTCGCCCGCGCGCTCGGCGAGATCCGTTGCCTCACTCATGCCGTCAATCTAGGTTGACATCCCCCACGTTGTCAACCTCGGTTGACATCTCGCGCACGGGAAAGGCGGGCCCGGCAACCGCCCGGACCCGCCTGACCGACATGCTGGGAGAGGCTCAAGAGTTGGTGAGCACGATCTTGCCGAACTGCTCCCCCGACGCCAGCCGTTCGAAGCCCTCCCGGGCCCGGTCCATCGGCAGCACCTCGTCGATGACGGGCCGCACACCGGTGGCGGCGCAGAAGGAGAGGAGGTCCTCCAGCTCGCCCTTGGTACCCATCGTGGAGCCGACGACCTTCAGCTCCAGGAAGAAGATCCGGGTCAGCTCGGCGTGCGAGGGCCGGTCACCGCTGGTGGCACCGGAGATGACCAGCGTGCCACCGGGCTTCAGCGACTTGACCGAGTGCGACCAGGTCGCGGCGCCCACGGTCTCGATGACGGCGTCGACCCGCTCCGGCAGCCGCGCCCCCGACTCCACGGCCTCCACCGCGCCGAGCTCCAGCGCCCGCTTGCGCTTGGCCTCGTCCCGGCTGGTGGCGAAGACCCGCAGCCCCGCGGCTTTGCCGAGGACGATCGCCGCCGTGGCGACACCGCCGCCCGCGCCCTGGACGAGGACGGAGTCGCCGGGGCGTACCCCCGCGTTGGTGAAGAGCATCCGGTACGCCGTCAGCCAGGCCGTGGGCAGACAGGCGGCCTCCGCGAAGGAGAGCTCCTTCGGCTTGGGGAGGATGTTCCAGGTCGGCACGGCGACCTGGTCCGCGAAGGTGCCCTGGTAGCGCTCGGTGAGGATGGAGCGCGGCTCCTTGGGGCCCACGCCATGGCCGCTCTGGCCGATGACGGAGTGCAGGACGACCTCGTTGCCGTCCTCGTCGACGCCGGCGGCGTCGCAGCCGAGGATCATCGGCAGCTTGTCCTCTGCGAGGCCCACGCCACGCAGGGACCACAGGTCATGGTGGTTGAGGGAGGCGGCCTTGACATGGACGACGCTCCAGCCGGGACGGGCCTCGGGGGCGGGACGCTCCCCCAACTCAAGGCCGGTGAGCGGCTGGTCGCGGTCGATTCGGGCGGCATAGACGGCGAACATGACCTTGACGATAGGCCCGCACGCCCGGCTCGGGAACCGGGGGCGGCTGTGACACATGCCCTCTTGCCAGCAGTAGCCACCGCGCATCCGGGTGCGCGGGCCGGAACCACCCGCCCGGCCCACCGCCAAGGTAAAAAATGACCCCGGCCGGACAACAGCCCGGCCGGGGTCATCTCGCCTACGACTCAGCTCACCGCCGAGCCACGCCCTCCGCGCGGGCCGCGGCGGCGACCGCCGCCGTGACCGCCGGGGCGACCCGCTCGTCGAACGGCGACGGGATCACGTAGTCCGCGGCCAGGTCGTCCCCGACCACCGAGGCCAGCGCCTCCGCGGCCGCGATCTTCATGCCCTCGGTGATCCGGGAGGCCCGGACCTGAAGGGCGCCCGCGAAGATGCCGGGGAACGCCAGGACGTTGTTGATCTGGTTCGGGAAGTCCGAACGGCCCGTCGCCACGACCGCCGCGTACTTGTGCGCGACGTCGGGGTGCACCTCGGGGTTCGGGTTGGCCATCGCGAACACGAAGGCACCCGGCGCCATGGAGGCGACCGCGGCCTCCGCGACCGTACCGCCGGAGACGCCGATGAAGACGTCGGCACCGGCGAGGGCGTCCTCCAGGGAGCCGGTCAGCCCCGCCTTGTTGGTGAAGGAGGCGACCTCGCGCTTCACGTCGGTCAGATCCGCACGATCCGCCGAGATGATGCCCTTGCGGTCGGCGAGCGCGACATCACCGATGCCGGCCTCGACCAGCATCTTGGCGATGGCGACCCCGGCCGCGCCGGCGCCCGAGATGACCGCCCGCAGTTGCCCGATCTCCCGCCGGCTCAGCCGCGCCGCGTTCCGCAGCGCCGCCAGCGTCACGACCGCCGTACCGTGCTGGTCGTCGTGGAAGATCGGGATGTCGAGGCGCTCCTGGAGCTTGCGCTCGATCTCGAAGCACCGCGGCGCCGAGATGTCCTCGAGGTTGACGCCCCCGAAGGAGGGCGCGAGGCGCACCACGGTCTCGACGATCTCGTCGACGCCGGTGCAGTCCAGCGCGATCGGCACCGCGTCCACGCCGCCGAACTGCTTGAACAGAATCGCCTTGCCTTCCATCACCGGAAGGGAGGCCTCAGGACCGATGTCGCCGAGCCCGAGCACGGCCGTACCGTCCGTCACGACGGCGACGACCGACGACTTCCACGTGTAGTCGTGGACGAGATCCGGCTGCTCGGCGATGGCGCTGCACACTTTCGCCACGCCGGGTGTGTACGCGAGGGACAGGTCGTCCTTGTCGCGGACCGGCACGGTGGCTTGCACAGCCATCTTGCCGCCGCGGTGCAGCGCGAACGCGGGGTCGAAGGAATCGAGGGGCTCCGCCCCTCCGTCCTGACCCGTATCGCTGTCGCTGCGAGGATTGACGATCTCCGCTGCCACTTTGTCTGACCCCTTAAATATTCATGGTTTGAGGGTGGCCACTCCCAGGTGAGGGGTGGGCGGGCACCGCGCACAGCCCAGTTACCGATACGTACGGTCACTTGAGGGCACATACGCGACGGGCGCGCCGCACACGCGCCCTGGAGCCCCGGATGAGGGGTGTAAAGCACCTTCTTACCGGACGGACGGCGTCGAGGACGAGTCCAATACGTGCAAGCTCACATGGCGGAACGAAGAACGATCATCGATCACCGCATTCCGGTGACATGAATCATGCGGCGGCATACCGACAAGTAGCCCAACGCCCTTGACGAGGGCCCGACCGGCGCTCAAGCGCAACGGTGGCGAGGCCCCACGGCCATCCGCATCATGAGATGCACCGAAGATCTTCCGGCCGGAAGGAGGGATTCCCGCAGAAGATGCGGTCGGGATGTACCGACCTGGTGCGGTTCGGGGGTAACCCGTTATCCGATTTTGACATAGCTGGCCCCCTGAATGGCTCAGTCCGAATGGCAAGATGCCGTAATCACACGAGGTCGCGACACTCGAAGACGTGTGCTCTCGTCGACCCATCGGCAACTCCACCCATCCGCCGGAGGAACCCACCATGACCGCACGCACCACCCGTCGTACGACCGCCACGCGCTCCCGGCTGGCAGCGGTCGGCTCGATCGCGGTCGCAGGCGCCCTGATGCTCACCGGCTGCGGTGACCAGAC
This sequence comes from Streptomyces sp. NPDC002776, assembly GCF_053592195.1. NCBI lineage: Bacteria > Bacillati > Actinomycetota > Actinomycetes > Kitasatosporales > Streptomycetaceae > Streptomyces > Streptomyces sp. NPDC002776. The sequence continues at coordinate 52,432 of NZ_JBSFVG010000001.1, forward strand.
GAAGGACGACAGCAGCGAGACCGAAACGAAGACCTCGGCGCCCCTGGCCGACAAGCTTCCGGCATCCATCGCCAGCAAGGGTGTCATCAAGGTCGGCTCCGACATCGCGTATGCGCCGGTGGAGTTCAAGGACGATTCCGGCAAGGTGGTCGGGATCGACCCCGACATCGCCGCGGCGATGGGCAAGCAGCTCGGCGTGAAGTTCGAGTTCCAGAACGCCACGTTCGACACCCTCATCGGTGGTCTCGCCTCCAACCGGTACGACATCGCCATGTCGGCCATGACCGACACCAAGGACCGCCAGGAGGGCGTCGACTCGGACACGGGCAAGAAGGTCGGCGAGGGCGTCGACTTCGTCGACTACTTCACCGCCGGTGTCTCCCTCTACACCAACAAGGGCGACACCCAGGGGATCAAGACCTGGGACGACCTGTGCGGCAAGACCATGGCCGTGCAGCGCAACACCTTCTCGCACGACCTCGCCAAGGAGCAGGCGAAGAAGTGCAAGGACGACGGCAAGAAGGAACTCAAGGTCGAGGACTTCGCCACCAACCCGGAGGCCGAGACCCGGATGCGCTCCAAGGGCGCCGACGTCGTCTCCGCCGACTTCCCGATCGCCGCCTACTCGGTGAAGAACGCGGGCGGGGGCAAGAACTTCGAGATCGTCGGCGACCAGGTCGAGGCAGGTCCGTACGGCATCGCCGTGTCCAAGGAGGACACCGAGCTGCGTGACGCGCTCCAGGCCGCCGTGCAGGCCATCATCGACAACGGCGAGTACGAGAAGATCATCAAGAAGTGGGGCGTCGAGGACGGCGCGATCACCGAGGCCAAGATCAATGGTGGTTCCTGATCCCGTCTCGGCACCGCTCGTTCTGAAAGGCACCACCCGTGACTGTTGACGTCAACAAGACGGACGGTCCCGCCGACCCGACGCCCTCAGCCGGGCCGGAGGCCATCAAGGCCATCCCGGTCCGGCACCCGGGGCGCTACGTGTCCGCGGCCCTCGCTCTCGCCATCTTCGGCGTGATCGTCTACGCCTTCGCGCAAGGCAACATCAACTGGGACGCGATCCCCGAGTACTTCTTCGACGACCGCATCATGGACGGCGTCTGGAAGACCCTCCTGCTCACCGTGCTCTCCATGGTGATCGGCATCGCCGGCGGCATCCTGCTCGCCGTCATGCGCCTGTCGAAGAACCCGGTGACCTCGTCGATCGCCTGGCTCTACATCTGGTTCTTCCGGGGTACCCCGGTCCTGGTCCAGCTGTTCGTCTGGTTCAACCTCGGCCTGGTCTTCGAGTACATCAATCTCGGCCCGATCTACAAGGACTACTGGTCGTCCTTCATGACGCCGCTGCTGACGGCGCTGCTCGGGCTCGGCCTCAACGAGGCCGCGTACATGGCGGAGATCTGCCGCGCCGGCCTGCTCTCGGTCGACGAGGGCCAGAGCGAGGCGTCCCAGGCGCTCGGCATGAGCCACACCAAGACGCTGCGCCGCATCGTCATCCCGCAGGCGATGCGCGTCATCGTGCCGCCCACGGGCAACGAGGTCATCAACATGCTGAAGACCACGTCACTGGTGGCGGCGGTGCAGTATGCGGACCTGTTCAAGCAGGCCCAGGACATCGGCCAGAACGCGGGCTCCACCGTGGAGATGTACTTCCTCGCCGCCGCCTGGTACCTGATCATGACCTCGATCCTGAGCGTCGGCCAGTACTACATCGAGCGGCACTACGCGCGCGGCTCGTCCCGAAGCCTGCCCCCGACGCCCATGCAGCGCATCAAGGCGGCCGTCCTGCCCGCTCGCCGCCCGAAGGGAGTCACGGTATGACCGACGTGACGAAGCAGCCCTCCCAGGACTCGGAGTCCGCCCGGGCCATGGTGAAGGCCGAGGGCGTCCACAAGTCCTTCGGCAGTATCGAGGTCCTCAAGGGCATCGACCTGGAGGTGCGGACCGGCGAGGTGTTCTGCCTCATCGGCCCCTCCGGCTCCGGCAAGTCGACGTTCCTGCGGTGCATCAACCACCTGGAGAAGATCAACGCCGGCCGGCTGTACGTCGACGGCCAGCTGGTCGGCTACCGCCAGAAGGGCGACAAGCTGTACGAGCTCAAGGACAGCGAGGTCGCGCAGCAGCGACGGGACATCGGCATGGTGTTCCAGCGCTTCAACCTGTTCCCGCACATGACCGCCGCGGAGAACGTCATGGAGGCGCCCATCCAGGTCAAGGGCGTCAGCAGGAGCCAGGCCCGGGAGCGGGCGCGGGAGCTGCTGGAGAAGGTCGGCCTCGGCGACAAGGCCGCCAACTATCCCTCGCAGCTCTCCGGCGGCCAGCAGCAGCGGGTGGCGATCGCCCGGGCGCTGGCGATGGACCCGAAGCTGATGCTGTTCGACGAGCCGACCTCGGCCCTCGACCCGGAGCTGGTCGGTGACGTCCTCGACGTCATGCGCGACCTCGCCGAGTCCGGCATGACGATGGTCGTCGTCACCCACGAGATGGGCTTCGCCCGCGAGGTGGGCGACAACCTCGTCTTCATGGACGACGGCGTGGTCGTCGAGTCGGGCGACCCGCGCGAGGTCCTGACGGACCCGCAGCACGAGCGGACGAAGGCGTTCCTGTCCAAGGTCCTCTGACCCTGGCAGGACCCCGGCGGAACGAAGGGGCGGTACGGGACTCCCGTACCGCCCCTTCGTGCACTGCCGCTACGGCCGCAGCCGACAGAGCGGGTCTACTTCAGCGCCAGCACCAGGGCGTCCGACGGTGAGCACCACACCGGCCGGGCCTCGGCGAAGCCCTTCTCGCGCAGCACGCGCGCGTGCCACTGCGCGGACGGGGTGTCGCCGTCGGCGTGCTCGCCGTAGATCTCGAAGCGGCGCGCCGTGGGCTCGGCGAGGACGGGGTCCTTGGCCGCGACCTGCCACCACTCGGCCCAGTCCAGGGCGCCGTCGGCCTTGGCCCGTTCCATGCGCGCGTGCCGCTGCGCCCGCTCGACGGCGTTGATCCGGGGGGTGGTGTCGTCGATCATGTGGTCCGCGTTCATGAAGACACCGCCTTCGCGGACCAGACCGGCGACCTGGCCGTAGAGGGCCGCGAGGGGTTCGCTGTGCAGCCAGTGCAGGGCCGTGGCGGTCAGCACGGCGTCGTAGGAGTCGTACGGCAGCTTCGCCGGCCAGTCGGGGTCCTTGAGGTCGGCGGTGACGAAGGCGACCCGCTCGTCGCCCGCGAAGGTGCCCTCCGCAATGGCGAGCAGCGCCGGGTCCAGGTCCACGCCGGTGCTGGTGGCGCCGGGGAGCCGGGCGAACAGGCGGGCCGTGATGGAGCCTGTGCCGCAGGCCAGGTCGAGGACCCGGGGCTCGGGCCCGACGAGCGCCTCCACCATGTCCAGCATGATCCGGAAGCGCTCCTCCCGGTCGGGCATGTACCACTCCTGCTGCCGGTCCCAGCTCTCCTGCCAGGCGTGCCAGTCGGTTCCGGTACCGGTCGTCATGGGAGCCCCCTCCTCGGACGTATGCGTAATACCCTGGAAGCACGATCGTCTGTTACCCCGACCGCACCCCGACCATAGAGCGCCTTCGTAAGGACTACAAGTGGAACTGGCCTATTACTCGGACTACGCTGTGCGTCTCGTCAACAGCGAGGACCCGGCCCGGGGCAAGGACTCGCTGACGTCCGTCGAGGCCGTCCGCGATCTGTTCGGCGGGAACCAGTCGGCGGCCCGCCGTGCCACGGACGCCGACGTCACCCGGTTCCGCTCGGTCCGGGGCCGGCTGCGTTCGGTGTTCGAGGCGGCCGACGGCGGCGACGAGACGCTCGCCGTGGACCTGCTGAACTCACTGCTGCTGGAGTTCCCGGTCAGCCCGCAGATCTCCGGGCACGACTTCCGGGACGACGACGGCCGCCCGCTGTGGCACATGCACCTCGCCGACCACCCGTCGAACGCCACCGCGGGCTACGCGGCCATCGCGGCGATGGGCCTGGCCTTCCATCTCACGGAGTACGGCGTGGACCGGCTCGGCCTGTGCGAGGCGGCGCCGTGCCGCAACGCCTACCTAGACACCTCGACCAACCGCTCCCGGCGCTACTGCTCTGACCGCTGCGCCACCCGCGCGAACGTGGCCGCCTACCGGGCCCGCAAGCGCCTGGCGGCCGACCGGTCGGACAGCACGGGCCGCACCGCGGACAGCGCCCAGCGCACCAGCGCGAACGGCGAGCGCTGACCGGTCCCGCGCGGCCGGAACCGGGCCCGCACCTTGCCCAGCACCAGCTCCGCCGGGACCGTGCCGTAGTCGGTGCTGTCCCCGCCCGCGTAGGCGTTGTCCCCGAGCACCCACCAGCCGCCCTCGCGGCGCTCCGCGGCCCGCTTGACGACCAGCAGGTCCTGCTGGAAGGGATGACGGAGCACGACCACGTCACCGGGCCGGATCCGGGCCCCGTACTGCACCAGCAGCCGGTCCCCGTGATGCAGCGTGGGCACCATCGACGGCCCGGTCACCTCGGCCGGCCCGAAGGGCAGCAACGACCGCCCGCGCTCGGTCTCCTGCGACAGTTCCGGCATCACCGGCACCTCCCCGGTCCTATCCTCCACCAGTCTCAGTCTGACCCTGGACTTTTGTCCTAAGCCCATGGGGGCACTCGCGAAAACCCGTCCCGCAGGGAGTAATGTCCCACCTGAGAAGACGATCACGAGGAAGGAATGCTCCATGCTTTCCCGCCTGTTTGCCCCCAAGGTGAAGGTCAGCGCGCACTGCGACCTGCCCTGCGGTGTGTACGACCCGGCCCAGGCCCGCATCGAGGCGGAGTCGGTCAAGGCCGTGCAGGAGAAGATGGCCGCCAACGACGACCCGCACTTCCAGGCCCGTGCGACCGTCATCAAGGAGCAGCGCGCCGAGCTCGCCAAGCACCACGTGTCGGTCCTGTGGAGCGACTACTTCAAGCCCCCGCACTTCGAGAAGTACCCGGAGCTGCACCAGCTGGTCAACGACGCGCTCAAGGCCCTGTCGGCCGCGAAGGCGTCCACCGACCCGGCCACCGGCCAGAAGGCGCTGGACTACATCGCCCAGATCGACAAGATCTTCTGGGAGACCAAGAAGGCCTGATCCAGGACCTTTTGGGATCGCCCGGACCGGCGGTCGGTGCACCATCGCAGGTCGACGGGCATCCCCGGAGGGGCCCGGCCGCAGTACGCGGCCGGGCCCCTTCGGCCGTCCGTGCCATGCTGGCGGGGTGCACACCGAGGATCTGGTCCGGCTGCGGCGGGCCCGCGACCGCATGGACCGCGAGTACACCGAGCCCCTCGACATCACCGAGCTGGCCCGGACCGCGCTGATGTCCCCGGGCCACTTCCAGCGCAGCTTCCGCGCCGCCTACGGCGAGACGCCGTACGGCTATCTCATGACCCGCCGGATCGAGCGCGCCAAGGCGCTGCTGCGCCGCGGGGACCTGAGCGTCACGGAGGTCTGCATGGCGGTCGGCTGCACCTCCCTCGGCTCCTTCAGCGCGCGCTTCACCGAGCTGGTCGGCGAGACCCCGAGCGCCTACCGGGCCCGCTCGCACGAGGACGGCGCCGTGATCCCGGCCTGCGTGGCCCGCCGCTTCACCCGGCCGAAACGCTCGTAGCGGCCTAGCCTGCTGTCATGGAGATCAGACTCAAGAACTGTTTCCTGGCCGTGGACGACCATGACAAGGCGATCGCCTTCTACCGGGACGTCCTGGGCATGGAGGTCCGTAACGACGTCGGCTTCGAGGGGATGCGCTGGGTGACCGTCGGATCGCCGGCGCAGCCCGACGTGGACATCGTGCTGGAGCCGCCCGGTGCCGACCCGGACATCTCCCCCGCCGACCGGGAGGCGATGGCCGGTCTGCTCGCCAAGGGCGTGCTGCACGGGGTCAACTTCACCACCGACGACTGCGACGCCCTGTTCGCCCGGGTGCGGGAAGCCGGCGGCGATGTCATCCAGGAGCCGATGGACCAGCCGTACGGGGTGCGCGACTGCGCGTTCCGGGACCCGGCCGGGAACATGCTGCGGTTCATGCAGCCGAACAGCTGACCTACGATCGCGTCCATGACCATCCGCTGGACGTACGCCTTCGTCGACCGGCCCGCCGCCGGCTTCGCCGCCGCCTGTGACTTCTGGACCGCCGTCACCGGCACCCGGCTGTCCGAACTCCGGGGCGAACAGGGCGAGTTCGTGACCCTGCTGCCCGAGTCGGGAGACGCCTGCGTCAAGGTGCAGGGGGTCGTGGACGGACCCGGCGGCGCGCACCTGGACTTCGCCGTCGAGGAGGTGCCGGGCTTCGTGCGGACGGCGCTGCGCACCGGGGCGGAACTCGTCGCCGACCACGGCGACTGGGCCGTACTGCGGTCCCCGGCAGGGCAGTTCTTCTGCGCGGTGCCCTGGCACGGGGAGGCGACCCGGCCGCCGGTGGTCCGGGGGACGCGCCTCGACCAGGTCTGCCTGGACACCCCGCCCTCCCGCTACGACGCCGAAGTCGCCTTCTTCAGCGCCCTGTTGCCCGAGTGGACGTCGGCGCCGGGTTCCCTTCCGGAGTTCCACGTGGTCCGGCCCCCGGCGGGCCTGCCGGTCCGCATCCTGCTGCAACGCCTCGGCGAGGAACGCCCCGCCTCGGCCCATCTCGACCTCGCCTGCGCCGACATCGAGGCGAGCCGGGCCGCCCATGAACGGCTCGGCGCGCGGCTCGTGCACCGCGGCACCCACTGGCGTGTGCTGCGCGACCCGGCGGGCGGCACGTACTGCCTGACGGGCCGGGACCCGCACACCGGCGGCCTGCCCGCCTAACGCCACACCCAGGGCTCCACCCCGACCACCGCGGCCACCGGCAGCGGCCCGTAGATGTGCGGGAACTCCTCGCCGCCGGGCTCGGCCGCCTCGTACCGCACGGGCGCGCCGAGGCGGCCGGGGTCCACCACCAGGACCACCAGATCACTGAGGTCCGCGAACATCGCCTCGGCGATGCGCGGGAGTTGCACGCGCGTGGAGCAGTGGATGAACCCCTCGTCCTGGAGGGTCTTCCCGCGCGTCGAGATCTCGTACGTGCCCGCCGCCCGGGCCTCGTCCCACAGGGACCGCTGGGTGAGGTGCAGGATGGGTTCGCTCATGCGGTCACGTTACGGCGCCAGCCGCGCCGCCCGCCCCCGCAGACAGCGCTGCTCGGGCAGGCTCATGGTCTGCGCCGCCGCCGACTCGTGGGCGGCCCGGGCGGCGGCGTGATCCCCGGCGCGCTCCAGCGGATGCCCCCGTACGGCATCCCGCCGGTGCTCCAACTCCCCCTTCAGCGCCTCCACTTCCTCACGTCCCGCCTCCGGACCGCGCACCATGGCGACGGCGACCGCGCGGTTCAGGCGCTCGACGGGGCCGGGGACCAGGCGCACCAGCACGTCGTACAGGCCGAGGATCTCCCGCCAGTCCGTGGCGTCCGCGGACGGTGCCTCGTCGGGGACGGCGGCGATGGCCGCGCGGAGCTGGTACGGCCCCGCCGGGCCCGCGCTCAGCGCCCCGGTGACCAGCGCGGCGCCCTCCTCGATCGCCGCCTTGTCCCAGCGCTCGCGCTCCTGCTCGTCGAGCGGCACGAGGTCGCCGCCCCGGCCGGTGCGGCGTCGCGGCCGGAGGTCGCCGCGTAACCCTCGTTGAAGATCAGACAGAGGGTGTGCAGGACGGCGGGGAGCCGTTCCGCCCAGTTGTCGGGGCGCCCGAAGCCGGCCCCGCGCACCTTCTGCTTGGCACGGCTGATGCTCCCCCAGTGGGGGCACCCCCAGGAAAAGGCCGTACCGCCGCACGAGCGCACCGAGGACCTGCGGCGCGTGGTGGCGCAGCAGGTCCTCGAGGTGTCGCTCATGCGGTTCAGACGTCTCCGGTGCCCTCGTCGACGGGCCGGATCACCACCGGGTACGGGTCCTGGAGTGCGCGAGCCTGGAGCGGGTCACCGAGGTCGCCGCCCGAATCCTGGAGTGCCCGCAGCCGGCGGGCGCCCCGGTGTCTCCGACGCGCCGCCCTTCATCGCCTCGTAGTCCGCCTGGCTTCCCTGCACCATGACCAGGTACTTCATGACTCGCTCCTTTGTCTCGCGCCGCCCGTCGGGGCGGCTCTCACGGGGGACGTCGGAGCCGGGCCCGGGTTCTCGACATGGTGCGGGCCGACCTTTTCAGGAACTGCTCGAGGCGGGTTCCTCGGGCTCCTCCCGGCGCTCGGGATCTTCGGGGTGCTCGTGGCCTGCCGCGCACGTGGGGTTACGGCAGGGGCCGGCCACCCAGCGCGGTACCCATGCGCCCAGCGTCTTGTGGCGCCGGACGACCGTTTCGACGGACTGTCCGCAGACGGGACAGGCATGTTCGTCGCTGCTGTCCATGTCCCAAGGGTAGGCCGGTCAGCGCTTCCGTGCGTAGGTGCGGACCAGCACTCCGTTACCGAACGTGCGGACGCCTTCCAGGGTGAAGTCGCTGACGGCGAACCCGGTGCCGCCGAACATGGGCAGGCCCGCGCCGTAGACCTGCGGGTACGTCTTGATCACGAGTTCGTCGATCTCGTCGAGCAGTTGGCCCGCGATCTGGGAGCCGCCGCACAGCCAGATGTCCAGTTCGCTGTCCTCGGCCTTGAGCTCACGGACGCGGGCGACCAGGTCGCCGTCGATCACGGTGACGTTCGGGTCCGGGGAGGCGCCGAGGGTGCGCGAGGCGACGTATTCGCGCAGATGGCCGTAGGGGCTGGTGATGCCGAGATCGAGGGCGAGCTGGTAGCTGGCGCGGCCCTGGATCACCGTGTCGAAGCGGAGGTTCTCGGCGTCCTGGAGGCCGAGGTGCTCGCGGCCCTGCACCGCGACCGTCTCCGGCCAGGTCGAGGCGAGGTAGCCGAGGAACTCCTCGTCCAGGAACGCGAACATCGAGGAGGCGTCGCCCTTCGGGTCGCCGATGAACCCGTCGATGGAGCAGGCGATGAAGTACGTGAGCTTTCGCAAGCCGGGGCTCTTTCCGTAGGGTGTCGTTGAACAACTGCAGTTGTAGTACTTCGCTCGTAGTGGTTGCAAGTGTTTTCGGGGACGGGATTTAAGTGGGAGAGGAGATTCCGCATTGGCCAGGAATCCGGAACGGCGGGCGGCGCTGGTGGACGCCGGGGTGGCGGTGCTCGCGCGGGAAGGGGCGCGCGGGCTGACGTTCCGCGCGGTGGACGCCGAGGCGGGGGTGCCGGTGGGCACGGCCTCCAACTACTTCACCGGGCGCGACGACCTGCTGCGGCAGATCGACGCCCGGTTGCACGTACGGCTGGCCCCCGACCCCGAGGTGATCGCCGAGCTGCTCGAACGGCCGAAGGACCGGTCACTGGTGACGGCGTTCATGCACGACCTGATGGGCCGGGCCGTCCGCGACCGCACCGGCTATCTGGCGCTGCTGGAGATGCGCCTGGAGGCGACCCGGCGCCCGGAACTGCGGGCTTCCTACACGGAGTCGGTGCGCGGGGACCTCACGGAGGGCATGGAGTTCCACCGCGCCGCCGGGCTCCCGGGCGGCGACGAGACCGTCACGGTGCTCTATCTCGCCATGCTCGGCCTGATCCTGGAGCATCTGACGCTGCCGGGGGTGCTGGAGGGTGTACTGCCGGGTGTGGGGGTTCCGGAGGGGCTGATCGAGCGGATCGTGGAGATGGTGGTGCCGGGGCCGGTGCCGGGGCCGGAGGCGGGGGCGTAGGCGGGCTCAGCGCGGTTCGCGCCACATGGGGAACATCTGGGGGCCGCCGGGCAGGGTGAGCGGGGTGCCGAGGAGTTCGAAGCCGAGGCGTTCGTACAGCTTGCGGCTGCGGGCGCTGCTCGCCTCCAGGTAGGCGGGGACGCCGTCGCTGTCGCAGCGGTCGAGTACGGCGCCGATCAGGGTGGAGCCGAGGCCCTCGCCCTGCCGGCCGGGGGCGACGCCGATCATCCACAGGTATTCGTGGGCGCGGTCGGCGGGGTGGATGTCGGCGGTCAGGCGGGCGATCAGCTCGACGCGCTCGTTCTCCGGGTCCACGGCGTTCCGCAGTTGCACGGGGCCGTCGTCGTCGGGGTCGTGCTCCCCGGCGGGCGTCGGCAGCCACAGGGCGCAGGCCGAGCCGTCCTGGGTCAGGTCGATCCGCCCCTCGGCGAGCACGATGTCGGTGAAGGCCGCCATCAGCCGGTGATGGGTCGCCCGGCGGTACTCGGCACCGGGAAACACCCAGCCGCTGACCGGGTCGTCCTGGAACGCCTCGTCCAGCAGCCGCACCACCAGGTCCCGGTCCGCCTCACTCGCCGCCCGGATCACCACACCCATGTCCCGCCCCTTCATCTCGATCGGCCGTGATCGGCCTTGATCGTATGGCGGTCGGGCCACGCGGGGCGGTCATGGCCAAAGATTGACGGAATTCGACTCAGCACTGCGCGGTCATCGGCGCCGGGAAGAGCCTGGCGAGCGAACAGGCGCCGCACGCCAGGGGGTTGCTCGGGTTCCGGGTGGCCGGGACGGGGGCTGCACGGCCGCCCGACCCACCGGCCTACGGCTCCCCCGGCACCCTGGCGGCCCCGGTGAACCGCTCGCGGCGAGGATGCACGGCACCCCGGCGCGACGGTCGGACGAGCCCGCACGACCCGACGGGATACCGCTGCCCCGGCGCCCGGGCAGGCCTGGTGAACGAACCCCGGACATGCCTGGTGAATGAACAGGCCCCGCACACCCTGATGTGCGCAGGTGACCCCGGCGGCCGGGGCGGCGTCGTAGGAGCCCGCACGACCCGACGGGATACCGCTCACCCGGTGAATGAACAGGCCCCGCACACCGTGAGAATGCGCGCGTGGCCCCGGCGGCCGGGGCGGGCGTCGTACGAGGCCGCACGACCCGACGGAAGAACGCTCGGCCGGTGCATGAACAGGCCCCGCGCACCGTGGGGATGCGCGGGACCTGGCCGGGCCGGCGGTCGTGCGGGGTCAGGAGCCGCGCGATCGCCGGTCCGGGGTCTTCAGGTGCTGCGCCGGGTGACGAACTCGGCCAGCGCCAGCAGCCCGCCCGCCGCCTCCGGTTCGGGCACCGCGCGGGCCAGCTCCTGCATCGCGCGGGCCATCCGGTCGGCCGCCTGGACCTGCGCCCAGTCACGGCCGCCCGCCTGTTCCACGGCCAGCGCGGTGCGGGCGGTCTCCTCCTCCCCCGCCAGACCGCCCGTGCCGTACGGCACTTCGTACAGCTCGGCGAGCTCCCGCGCCGCCGGGGTGCCGGAGGTGAGCGCGGCGACGACCGGCAGCGACTTCTTGCGGGCGGCCAGGTCCGCGCCGGCCGGCTTGCCGGTGCGCCGGGGGTCGCCCCATATGCCGATGACGTCGTCGATGAGCTGGAAGGCGAGCCCGGCCTCACGGCCGAACGCGTCCATCGCCTCCACGTCCTCCCGCGGCGCGCCGGCATACAGCGCGCCGAGGGCACAGGCGCAGCCCAGCAGGGCTCCCGTCTTGGCCTCGGCCATCGCGAGCGCCTCGTCGAGGCCGATCTCGGCGCAGGCCCGCTTCTCCAGGGCCGTGTCCGCGTGCTGCCCCTCGCACAGCTCGACCACACAGGCGGCGAGCCGGGCGGCGGCCCCGGTGGACGCCGGATGCGGGTCCCCGGCGAGTAGTCCGAGGGCGAGGGCCTGGAGGGCGTCCCCGGCGAGGATCGCGTCGGCGTCCCCGAACACCGTCCAGGCGGTCGGCCGGTGCCGTCGGGTGGAGTCCCGGTCCATCACGTCGTCGTGCAGCAACGTGAAGTTGTGGATCAGCTCCACCGCCGCGGCGGCCCGTACGGCGGCCTTGCGGGCGGCCGGCCCGCCGAGCGCCTCCGCCGCGGTGAGGACGAGCGCGGGACGGATCGCCTTGCCCGCGTTGCCCGCGGCGGGTGTGCCGTCCGCGTGCTCCCAGCCGAAGTGGTAGAGCGCGACCCGGCGCATGGCCTTGGGCAATGAGTCGATGGCGGCGCGCAGTTCGGGGTCGACGGACCCCCGTGCGCGTTCCAGGATGGCCATCGCCTCCTGTCCGTCGAGCGCATCCGGCCCGGCGTGTGTCTGGGTCCCGATGGGCCTCCGCCTTTCCCGCGTCTCGGTCGGTAGCCGCCCTCCGGCGGGGTGTTGCTGCGTATCGGTCATGAACTCACCCACCGATCACCCCAGTTGGCCGACGCTGGCACTGGTCCCGCGGCCGGGCGCGTACTCCGAGGATGTACCCGCCCCGGAGGGCGGGGACACCGGTTGCCGGCGGGAGGCTCACTGCCAGCGCCCGATCTCGACGTTCTCCAGTACACCGAGCGCGTCCGGCACGAGGACCGCGGCCGAGTAGTAGGCGGTCACCAGGTACTTGATGATCGCCTGTTCGTTGATGCCCATGAACCGCACCGACAGGCTCGGCTCGATCTCGTCCGGGATACCGGCCTGCTGGAGCCCGATGACCCCCTGCTCGGCCTCACCGGTACGCATGGCGATGATCGAGGTCGTGCGAGCCTCGCTGACCGGGATCTTGTTGCACGGGAAGATCGGCACCCCGCGCCAGGTGGGCAGCCGGTTGCCGGCCATGTCGATGCTCTCGGTCACCAGTCCGCGCTTGTTGAGCTCGCGGCCGAACGCGGCGATCGCGCGCGGGTGGGCGAGGAACAGCTTGGTGCCGCGGCGCCTGCTGAGCAGCTCGTCCATGTCGTCGGGCCCGGGCACGCCGTCGTGCGGCTGGATCCGCTGGTCGTACTCGCAGTTGTTGAGCAGCCCGAACTCGCGGTTGTTGATGAGTTCGTGCTCCTGACGCTCCTTGAGCGCCTCGACGGTCAGCCGGAGCTGCTGCTCGGTCTGGTTCATCGGCTGGTTGTAGAGGTCAGCCACCCGGGAGTGGATGCGCAGGACGGTCTGGGCGATGCTCAGTTCGTACTCGCGGGGCTTGGCCTCGTAATCGACGAAGGTGTGCGGGATGTCCGGCTCCCCGCTGTGACCGGACGCGAGGTCGATCTCCTTCTCGCCGTGCCTGTTGGTGCGCTGGGCCGGGATCGAGCGCTGCCGGTCGAAATGCTCGCGCAGGGAGTCGGAGCGCTCGGCGACCTGCTCCACATCCTCGCGGGACAGGACGAGCACGGTGCACGCGGTGACCGTGCGGACCGTGTACTCCCAGATGGCGTCCGTGGCGAGCAGCGCCTGGTCGCCGACGTAGGCACCGTCGGCCAGCACGCCGAGGGACTCGTCCTCGCCGTAGGGACCGGTGCCGACCTTCTCCACCCGCCCGTGCGCCAGCAGGTACACCTCGTCGGCGGGGCTGCCGAAGGAGACAAGCACCTCGCCCGCGGCCAGCTCCCGCTGCTCGCAGCGCCGGGCGAGCTCGGTGAGCACCTCCTGGTCCTCGTAGTCGCGCAGCGCGGGCAGTTCGCACAGCTCCCCGGGGATGACCTCGACCCGGTCGCCGGTCTTCACAAAGGTGACCCTGCCGTCCCCCACGGCGTAGGTCAGGCGGCGGTTCACTCGGTACGTACCGCCCTGGACGTTCACCCACGGCAGCATGCGCAGCAGCCAGCGGGAGCTGATCTCCTGCATCTGCGGCGCGGACTTGGTCGTGGTGGCCAGGTTCCGCGCGGCGCTGGTGCCGAGACTCTGCTGCGGCCTGCCCTCATCAGTGCGGATCTCTTCGCCTACCGACATAAGGAATTGCCCTCCCGGTCATGCACCGGCGCCGTTGTGCGCCGGGCATCGAATCGCAGGGCCAAGCCTTCCTCACGGAGCGTGCCGGTGCTATTACACGAACGAGCGGGAATGGATCACGGGGTGACTGGGCACGTGAGCGGTTCCTGTCCAGCGGCCCGCTTCCGTTTGCTGTCCGAAACCAGCCGGTTGCCGCGGCTACGGCCGGGGTGCCGCCGACGCGGGGCGAGAATGGTCCGGTGACCAGTCCCGACGCCCTCCGCCCCCGGCTTCCCTCGCCGCTCCAGGAGCTCGTCGACGACCGCCTCGCCCGCTCCGGCACCCGTCTCCTCCTCAAGCGGGACGATCTGATCCACCCGGACCTCGTCGGCAACAAGTGGCGGAAACTCGCCCCCAACCTCGCCGCGGCGGCCGGCCGGACCGTTCTCACCTTCGGCGGCGCGTACTCCAACCACCTGCGGGCGACGGCCGCCGCCGGCCGTCTGCTGGGTCTCCGCACGATCGGCGTGGTCCGGGGCCAGGAACTGTCCGACCGCGCTCTGAACCCCTCCCTGGCCCGCTGCGTGGCGGACGGCATGCGCCTGCACTTCGTCGACAGATCGACGTACCGTCAAAAAGCGGAACCGGACGCCCTGGCGGCGATCCTCCGCACGGCGCACGCCGAGGACGCGTACGTCGTCCCGGAAGGCGGCAGCAACGCCCTCGCCGTGCTCGGCTGCCAGTCCCTCGGCCACGAACTCCGCGGCCACGCCGACCTCGTCGCCCTCGCCTGCGGCACCGGCGGCACCCTCGCCGGGCTGGTCGCCGGCCTCGCCCCCGGCCAGCGGGCCCTCGGCATCCCCGTCCTGAAGGGCGGCTTCCTCGGCGACGACATACGCGCCCTGCAGCACCGCGCCTTCGGCGGCCCCCGCGGCAGCTGGACCCTCGACGACCGCTTCCACTTCGGCGGCTACGCCCGTTCCACCCCCGAACTGGACGCCTTCGCCGCGGACTTCGAGCAACGCCACGGCGTCCCGGTGGAACGCCTGTACGTGGCGAAGCTGCTGTACGCGCTGGTCACCCTCGCCGGGGAAGGCGCCTTCCCGCGCGGGACGACGATCGCGGCGGTGATCACCGGCCGCCCGTTCCCGTAGGCCCCCTCACGCCGCTTCCCGGAACGCCGCCGCCTCCTCCAGGTCCAGCCTGCGCAGCAGCGTGCGGAGCATTTCGTCGTCGATGTAGCGGCCGTCCCGGAGCTTCACGAAGACCGCTCGCTCGGCGCTGATCATTTCCCGAGAGAGGCGCCGGTAGGTGTCGTCGACCGTTTCGCCGGTGACCGGGTTGACCTGGCCGAGGCGTTCCCAGACGGCGTTGCGGCGGCGCTCCAGGACGGTGCGCAGTCGGTCCGCGAGCGGGGGCGGGAGGGCGTTGCGCTCGTCCGAGAGGAGCTCGTCGAGGCGTCGCTCGGCGGCCCGGGACGCCTGCGCCTGGGCGTTGGCCTCGGCGAGGGTTTCGGCCCGCATGTCGCGGCCGGGCAGTTTCAGCAGGCGGATCAGCGGGGGCAGTGTGACGCCCTGGACGACCAGGGTGCCGATGACCGTGGTGAAGGTCAAAAACAGGATCAGATTGCGCTCGGGGAAGTCCTCGCCGCCGTGCACCGTCAGCGGGATGGAGAAGGCGATGGCGAGCGAGACCACGCCCCGCATCCCCGCCCAGGCGATGACGAACGGCCCCTTCCAGGTCGGGTTCTCCTCCCGCTCCCGGATCCGCGCCGACATCATGCGCGGCAGGAAGGTCGCCGGGTACACCCACACGAACCGTGAGACGACGACCACGAGGAAGACGGCGATCGCGTACCAGGCGGCGCGACCTCCCTCGTACTCCCCGAGTCCCTTGAGGACGACCGGCAGTTGGAGTCCGATCAGCGCGAAGACCGCCGACTCCAGGACGAAGGCGACCATCTTCCACACGGCCTCCTCCTGGAGGCGGGTGGCGAAATCGACCTCCCACGCGCGGTGTCCCAGCCACAGCGCGACGACCACCACGGCGAGCACCCCGGAGGCGTGCACCTGCTCGGCCACGGCGTAGGCGACGAACGGGATCAACAGCGACAGCGTGTTCTGAAACAGCGCTTCCTTCACATGGGTGCGCAGCCAGTGGATCGGCACCATGAGCACCAGGCCGATGCCGATGCCGCCGAACGCCGCGAGCAGGAACTCGCCGATGCCGCCGGCCCAGGTGGCGCCCTCGCCGACCGCGGCAGCGAGCGCCACCCGGTAGGCGGTGATCGCGGTCGCGTCGTTCACCAGGGACTCGCCCTGGAGGATCGTGGTGATCCTCGACGGCAGCCCCACCCGGCGGGCGACGGCCGTCGCCGCGACCGCGTCGGGCGGCGCCACCACCGCGCCCAGCACCAGGGCCGCCGTGAGCGGCAGACCGGGAACGATCAGGTACGCCGCCCAGCCGACCGCGAAGGTGGCGAAGAGCACGTACCCGACCGACAGCAGCGCCACGGGCCGCAGTTGGGCCCGCAGATCCAGATAGGAGCTGTCCGTGGCGGCCGTGTGCAGCAGCGGCGGCAGGATGAGCGGCAGCACGATGTGCGGGTCGAGCGTGTAGTCGGGCACGCCGGGCAGGTACGACACCGCGAGGCCCGCCGCCACCAGCAGCAGCGGCGCCGGAATCGGGGTGCGCCGGGCCGCCGCCGCGACCGCGGCGCTGCCCGCCACCAACAACAGCAGCGGCATCACGTCCATGAACCTCGCCCGCCCTCACCCATCGCCGTTCGCCCGCCCTCGGTTCTCCGCGCGGCCTTCCGCGCGCCCGTCGTAATCTGGCAATCATGAAACAGTGCACGCATGCCGACGGGCTGCCGCACCCGGAACCCGGCCCGCTGAGCGAGACGTGTGCCGAGTGCCTGGCGGACGGCACCCACCCGGTACAGCTGCGGCTGTGCCTCACCTGCGGTCACGTCGGCTGCTGCGACTCCTCACCGGGACGGCACGCGACCGGGCACCACAAGGATTCCGGACATCCGATCATGCGGACGTTCGAGCCGGGGGAGGACTGGCGGTGGTGCTTCGTGGACCACGTCCTGGTGTGAGGCGCACGACTCCGGATCGGGACGGTTCGACCGTCTGACCTCTGGGTACGTCAACCCGGCGCGCGCTCTTCCCATTTGGGCCCGCCGGACCCCTAGCCACGGAGCGTATCCGAAGGTTTACTATGAGTGACAGCGGGGGGTTGGGGTCCCGGGGACAGAAAGTTCGGAGCGCGATAGCGTCACCGCTGAACCACACATCGCGTTACCCCGGGGGGCGACCCTCGGCCCCGTAAAGCTTGTACCACCTTGGAGGTGAGGGTGTCCCAGATCGCAGGCGAGCCCGCGACCCAGGACTTCGTGGAAGTCCGACTGCCGGCTGCGGGTGCCTATCTGTCGGTGCTGCGTACGGCTACTGCCGGTCTCGCGGCGCGTTTGGACTTCACCCTCGACGAGATCGAGGACCTGCGCATCGCGGTGGACGAGGCGTGCGCGATCCTGCTCCAGCAGGCCGTGCCGGGCTCGGTGCTCAGCTGTGTCTTCCGGCTCGTCGACGACTCGCTGGAGGTCACCGTCTCGGCGCCGACCACCGATGGTCACGCACCGTCACGGGACACCTTCGCGTGGACCGTGCTGTCCGCCCTCGCGGGCAAGGTCTCCTCCGCCGTGGACGAGGACAAGACCGTGACGATCAGCCTCTACAAACAGCGCGGCGCGGGACCCGGGCCGGCGTGAGGGACGGGGACGGACCGGTGCGGGACGAAGAGCGCGGCACACGGGAGCTGCCGGCCGAGAACGCCGACGACGCAGTCGCTCCGGGCGGTTCCCGACACTTGGCGGACGGCATTGACGGCATTCCCGAGCAGGCCAGGCCGCATCCGGAGGACAATGCGTCCGCCGTGCGCGCGGGTTTGCCGGACACCGCCGTGCAGGGCTCGCCTCAAGAGAGGCGGATCGGGGGCACCCCCGGCCGGGCTGAGACGAGAGCTCGACAGAGGGCGACGGGCGGGACGATGAGCGAGCACGAGCGAGACGACGATCAGGGCGCGCCGGCCACGCGGCACGAGGTACAGCACCGTGAGCCGCAGGACCGCAGCGGAGCGCGCGCCCTGTTCATCGAGCTGCGCAAGATGAACGACAGCAGCCCGGAGTACGCGGAGCTGCGCAACCAGCTGGTCCGGATGCACCTGCCGCTCGTCGAGCACCTCGCCCGCCGCTTCCGCAACCGCGGCGAGCCGCTGGACGACCTCACCCAGGTCGCCACCATCGGCCTGATCAAGTCGGTCGACCGCTTCGACCCGGACCGCGGCGTGGAGTTCTCCACGTACGCGACCCCGACGGTCGTCGGCGAGATCAAGCGCCACTTCCGCGACAAGGGCTGGGCGGTGCGCGTTCCGCGCCGGCTCCAGGAGCTGCGGCTGTCGCTGACCACGGCGACGGCGGAGCTCTCCCAGCTGCACGGCCGCTCCCCCACGGTCCATGAGCTGGCCGAGAAGCTGGGCATCTCGGAGGAGGAGGTGCTGGAGGGCCTGGAGTCCGCGAACGCGTACTCCACGCTGTCCCTGGACGTCCCCGACACCGACGACGAGTCACCGGCCGTGGCGGACACCCTGGGCGCCGAGGACGAGGCGCTGGAGGGCGTGGAGTACCGCGAGTCCCTCAAGCCGCTGCTGGAGGATCTGCCGCCGCGCGAGAAGCGCATCCTGTTGCTGCGGTTCTTCGGCAACATGACCCAGTCGCAGATCGCGCAGGAGGTCGGCATCTCGCAGATGCATGTGTCGCGCCTGCTGGCGCGCACGCTGGCGCAGCTGCGGGAGAAGCTCCTCGTGGAGGAGTAACCCTACTTCTGGTCCTGCACGCTGCCGGGTCCTCGGATCCCGAGGGCCCGGGTGGTCTCGGCGTTCACCAGCAGAACCAGCGCGGTGACGGCCACCACCGCGAGGGCGATCCCGGCCGGGATGGCGATGCTGTCGGCCTGGAGCAGGTTGTAGGCCACCGGCAGCGCCATGATCTGGGTGATCACGGCGGGGCCGCGCGCCCAGCCGCGCCGGGCCAGCAGTCCGCGGGCGGCCAGCAGCGGCAGCAGCGCGAGCACGATCAGCGTCACTCCCCCGGTCACGGCCTGCTGACGATCGCCCGCGTCGCCCGTGAGACCCATGACGAGGATCCAGACCCCGCCGACCACCAGGGCGAGCCCCTCCAGCGCGGCGAGGGCCGCGGCGTAGATCAGCCGCCGCGGGAGGGGTCCGGTGTCCGGGGCGGGGTTCTGCTCAGCACTCACCCCTGAAGGGTAGCCGTCGCGGCGCCCGCCCCCTGGGGCGCCCGGGGCGCGGAACGCGCCCCCGTGGCGAGGTTCACGCACCGATTCTCCTACTGGATCACTATTCGGTGTGGGCCCGGTACCCCCCAGTAGGTACTCTGCAATCCATGCGTGCACTTCTCGTGGTCAATCCGGCGGCAACCACCACAAGCGCACGTACGCGCGACGTGCTGATCCATGCATTGGCCAGCGAGATGAAGCTGGAAGCGGTCACCACCGAATATCGCGGCCACGCGCGCGACCTGGGTCGGCAGGCGGCGGAGAGCCAGGACGTCGACCTGGTGGTGGCCCTCGGCGGCGACGGCACGGTCAACGAGGTCGTCAACGGCCTGCTGCACGCGGGCCCCGATCCCGAGCGCCTGCCGCGTCTGGCGGTGGTCCCGGGCGGCTCCACCAATGTCTTCGCGCGTGCGCTGGGCCTGCCCAACGACGCAGTGGAGGCGACCGGCGCGCTGCTGGACGCGTTGCGCGAGGGCAGTGAGCAGACCGTCGGCATGGGTATCGCCGCGGGGACACCGGGCACCGAGGACGAAGGGGTACCGGCACGCTGGTTCACCTTCTGCGCGGGACTGGGCTTCGACGCGGGCGTGGTCGGCCGAGTCGAACAGCAGCGCGAGCAGGGCAAGCGGTCCACGCACGCGCTCTACCTTCGCCAGGTGGTGCGCCAGTTCCTCCAGGAGCCCAACCGGCGGCACGGCACGATCACCCTGGAGCGGCCCGGCGCCGACCCGGTGACCGATTTGGTGCTTTCCATAGTCTGCAATACCGCTCCGTGGACGTATCTGGGCAATCGCCCGGTGTACGCGGCGCCTAAGGCGTCGTTCGATACAGGGCTGGACGTACTCGGTCTCAGCCGGATGTCCACGGTCGCGGTTGCCCGGTATGCGACCCAGTTGCTTACTTCGTCCCCCGAGCGGGGACCCCATGGAAAGCACGCCGCCTCACTGCACGACCTGGACCAGTTCACCTTGCATTCGAAGGTCCCGCTGCCCCTTCAGATGGACGGCGACCACCTGGGGCTGCGAACGAGCGTGACGTTCACAGGCGTACGCCGTGCACTGCGTGTGATTGTGTGAGCAGAAGACGCGAAAGTCCTTTCACTCGAACGTTTAGGCCAGGATCCACCCCATGGAAGTACGGCTGTGACCTAGTCGACACCGAGGAATCAAAAAAAACTTTCCAGAAGGGGTTGTATCCGCCGCTGAGGTTTGCGAGTCTCTACGTGGCGATCGGGACGGCCCGCAAGACCGGCATCCACAGATCACCGGAACCCCTCTCCACTCAAAGGACCACGGCAGGGAAACCTGACGGTCGGCCCTTCACTTGTTGAGGGATTCGTGAAAGCGTTCACATTCACAAGCAACAGCATGTAATACCAAGGAGAGGTAGCAGCCATGGACTGGCGTCACAACGCCGTTTGCCGCGAGGAAGACCCCGAGCTCTTCTTCCCCATCGGCAACACCGGTCCTGCGCTGCTGCAGATCGAGGAAGCCAAGGCCGTCTGCCGTCGCTGCCCGGTTATCGAGCAGTGCCTGCAGTGGGCGCTCGAGTCCGGTCAGGACTCCGGCGTCTGGGGTGGTCTCAGCGAGGACGAGCGTCGCGCGATGAAGCGCCGTGCCGCCCGCAACCGGGCCCGTCAGGCCTCCGCCTGATACTCCCGCCCCACAACGGCCTCAGCTTGGCGGCGCGTGCAGCGAGTACGCATCTCCCGCCCCCGAGCCGCAGCGCGCAGTACCCCCGATGCGCATAGCACGAGCACTGGCCTCGGACCGAACCGGTCCGGGGCTCTTTGCTTGTCCGGACGCGATGCGCGTGGGGCGCTGTGTACGCGGGCAGCTCCTCGCGCGGGCCGCTACTTGTGCGGCCGTACCGGAATGTCCAGGATCACCTGGGTGCCCCGCTCCGGTGCCGGGACCATGTCGAACGTTCCGCCCAACTCCCCCTCCACCAGGGTTCGTACGATCTGGAGGCCGAGGTTGCCGGCGGTGTGCGGGGCGAAGCCCTCGGGCAGCCCCACGCCGTCGTCCTGGACGGTGACCAGCAGCCGGACCTCCTTGGTGGTGCCGCCGCGGACCGCGGACACCTCGACGGTTCCGGTCTCGCCCTGACGGAAGCCGTGCTCCAGGGCGTTCTGGAGCACCTCGGTCAGGACCATCGACAGCGGGGTGGCGATCTCGGCGTCCAGGATGCCGAAGCGGCCGGTGCGCCGGCCGGTGACCTTGCCGGGTGAGATCTCGGCGACCATCGCGAGGACCCGGTCGGCGATCTCGTCGAACTCCACGCGCTCGTCCAGGTTCTGGGAGAGCGTCTCATGCACGATCGCAATCGAGCCGACCCGTCGCACCGCCTCCTCGAGCGCTTCCCGGCCGCGGTCGGACTCGATGCGCCGGGCCTGGAGGCGGAGCAGGGCCGCCACCGTCTGGAGGTTGTTCTTCACCCGGTGGTGGATCTCCCGGATGGTGGCGTCCTTGGTGATCAACTCGCGCTCGCGGCGACGCAGTTCGGTGACGTCGCGGAGCAGGACGAGGGAACCGATGCGGGTGCCCTTGGGCTTGAGCGGGATCGCCCGGAACTGGATGACCCCGTCCTCCGACTCGATCTCGAACTCCCGGGGCGCCCAGCCGCTGGCGACCTTGGCGAGCGCCTCGTCCACCGGCCCGTGGGTCGGGGCGAGTTCGGCGGTGGTCTTGCCCAGGTGGTGGCCGACCAGATCGGCGGCGAGGCCGAGGCGGTGGTAGGCGGAGAGCGCGTTCGGGGAGGCGTACTGGACGATGCCGTCCGCGTCGAGCCGGATCAGGCCGTCGCCGACGCGGGGCGAGGCGTCCATGTCGACCTGCTGGTTCGCGAACGGGAAGGAACCGGCCGCGATCATCTGCGCGAGGTCCGAGGCGCTTTGCAGATACGTCAGTTCGAGCCGGCTCGGGGTGCGCACGGTCAGCAGGTTGGTGTTGCGTGCGATGACACCGAGGACGCGCCCCTCGCGCCGTACCGGAATCGACTCGACCCGGACCGGGACCTCCTCGCGCCACTCGGGGTCGCCCTCGCGCACGATGCGGCCCTCGTCGAGGGCGGCGTCCAGCATGGGGCGGCGGCCGCGCGGGACGAGGTGGCCGACCATGTCGTCCTGGTAGGAGGTGGGGCCGGTGTTGGGGCGCATCTGGGCGACGGACACATAGCGGGTGCCGTCGCGGGTGGGGACCCACAGGACGAGGTCGGCGAAGGAGAGGTCGGAGAGCAGCTGCCACTCCGAGACCAGCAGATGGAGCCACTCGAGGTCGGACTCGTCGAGGGCGGTGTGCTGGTGGACCAGCTCGTTCATGGAGGGCACGGGTGCGAGCGTACCTGGCGGTTTGTACGGCTCCGAAATGGGCGGCCGCCGCCGGCCGGGCCCGAAGACACCCGCGGGCCGCGGCGCCTGAGAGGGACCCTCAACCCTCCCGGCACCGCAGCCCGGAGCAATATCGGCCGTGGGGTGTGCGGTCCCGGTCGGCCGAAGGATGAGGATCCGGAGCAGTCAGGGCAGAGAGCACCGGTTCCTCGGTCCGTCTTCCTGTGCGGGGAAGACGGAAGTGCGCGTCCTCGTATCACATGGACTCTTACCGCCATTGTGGACTAGACCACTCGGCGTGTCCATGCGTCTGAGGCTGTTTGTTGTTGTGCCGTTCGATGCGGTCACGCCAGATGGTCGGACGTCCCAGCATGCATCACGCAGCCTAACCCTTGCGGGTTCATGTGCGGGGCCAGATGGACAGGGCAATTTCCGCGAGCGCCGCCAACTCCGCCCGGCTCGCGCCGTCGCGCGCCTGCTGGGACATGCCCTGGATCATCGCGCCGGTGTACCGGGCGAGGGTGCCGGCATCGGTGCCGACGGGGAGTTCACCTGCGGCGACGCCGGCGCGGATACGGCTCTCCACGGCGGCGATGGTGGCGTTGCGCCGGTCCCGGAGGGTCTGCTCCACCTCGGGGCTCGCGCAGTTGGTGGCCGCGTGGATGTAGAGGCAGCCTTGAGGGAGACCCGGGGTGGTGTACCGCTCGGCGGCCTCGCGCAGGATGCGGTCCACGGCGGCCCGGGCGGTGGGCTCCTCGGCCAGGGCGCGCTCTCCGAAGGCCGCGTACCGCTTGCCGTACTCCACCACGACCTCGTCGAACAGCGCCCGCTTGTCCCCGAAGGCCGCGTACAGGCTGGGGGCGCCGATGCCCATGACCCGGGTGAGGTCGGAGACGGAGGTCGCCTCGTACCCGTACTCCCAGAAGGCCATGATCGCCTTCTCCAGCGCGGTCTCCCGGTCGAAGGAGCGGGGGCGGCCGCGGCGGGCCGCGGCCGGCTCTGAACCCTTGGTGCTCACCATGGAGTGCATTTTATAGCGGGCACTAGAGAAATGGGTCCGCACTGCCGTACAGTCTTTTCTGTAGCGACCGCTAGGTAATTCCGACGGTGGGACATGGGGGTGTGGCATGGGCGTGCTCACAGGCAGGACAGCGCTGGTCACGGGGGCGAGCAGGGGGATCGGGCGGGCGGTGGCCGAGCGGCTGGCGCGCGACGGCGCCCGGGTCGCCGTGCACTACGGCAGCGATGAGGCGGCGGCGAAGGACACCGTCGCCGGGATCGAGGCGGCCGGCGGCAGCGCGTTCGCGATCCGCGCCGAGCTGGGGGTGCCGGGGGACGCGGGGACTCTCTGGGCAGCCTTCGACCGGCACGCGGACGAGGTGGACATCCTGGTCAACAACGCGGGAGCGGCGCTCTTCGCGACCATCGGCGACACGGACGAGGAGCTCTACGAGCGGGCCCACGCCCTCAACGCCAAGGCACCGTTCTTCATCGTCCGGCAAGGCCTCGGCCGGCTGCGCGACCACGGCCGGATCATCAATGTCACGGCGGCCACGGACGCCGGCATACCCGGCATCGCCGCCACCCACATGGCCAAGGGCGCGGTCACCGCTCTGACCCGCTCCCTCGCGGTCGAACTGGCGCCGCGCGGCATCACCGCCAACTCCGTCGCACCCGGCTTCATCGACACCGATCTCACCAGCGCGGTCCTGGCCGACCCCGGCGTCCGGGCCCACGCGGAGGCGGTCTCGGTCTTCCGGCGGGTGGGCACGGCGGCCGAGGTCGCCGATGTGGTGGCGTTCCTGGCGTCACCGGACTCCCGCTGGGTGACGGGGCAGCACGTCGACGCGACGGGAGGTTCGCTGCTGAGCTTGCAGTAGCCGCCGGACCAGGGGGCGGTGGCCCTGCGCCCCGGTTCCCGGTGGGCCTGTATCCCCGTGTCCCGGTTCCCGGTGGGTCTGGGTCTGGGTGTGCCTCCCCGTACGCCGGTTCCTGGTGGGCATGGATCCCCCTAGGCCCGTTCCCGGTGGGCCTCGATCCCCGCACCCCCGTCTCCTCGCGACCTCAGCGCGTCTCCGTCACCTTCGCCAGGGCCCGCGGGGCGTCCGGGTCCTGGCCGC
Organism: Streptomyces sp. NPDC002776; assembly: GCF_053592195.1. Taxonomy (NCBI): domain Bacteria; kingdom Bacillati; phylum Actinomycetota; class Actinomycetes; order Kitasatosporales; family Streptomycetaceae; genus Streptomyces; species Streptomyces sp. NPDC002776. Next base: position 76,862 of record NZ_JBSFVG010000001.1, read on the forward strand.
GGGCGATGGTGACCTCGTGGGCCAGGAGCTGGAGCGGGATGATCTCCAGCACCGGCTGGAGCTCCTCGGCGACGCCCTCGGTGGGCAGGACGAAGCCTGCCGAGGCGCGTTCGACCTGGGCCGCCGGGCCGATGACGACCAGGTCGGCGCCCCGGCCGCGGAGGCGGTCGAGGACGGGCTGCAGGGCCTCGCCACCCTTGCCGTCGGTGACGACCGCGATGACCGGGGAGACGTTGTCGACCATGGCGAGCGGGCCGTGCAGCAGGTCGGCGCCGGAGTAGGCGAGGGCCGGGATGTAGCTGGTCTCCATCAGTTTGAGGGCGGCTTCCTTGGCCGTGGGGTAGCCGTAGCCGCGGGAGGTGATCACCATGCGCTCGGCGAAGCGGTAGCGGGCGGCAAGGGCGCGGACCTCGTCCCGGCGGGCGAGCAGTTGTTCCGTGAGGTCCGGGAGCGGCTTGGCGGCGGCCCCGTCACCGCCGCGCAGTCCTTCGACGAAGAGATAGAGGGCGAGAAGGGAGGCCGTGTAGGTCTTGGTCGCGGGCAGGGCCTTCTCGGGTCCCGCCATGATGTCGATGTGGTACTCGGACACTCCGGCCAGCGGGGAGTCGGGGTTGTTGGTCACGGCGAGGGTGAGGGCGCCGGCCGCGCGGGCGGCCCGGGTGGAGGCCACCAGGTCCGGGGAGCCGCCGGACTGGCTGACCGTGACGACCAGGACGTCGGTGAGATCGGGACGGGCGCCGTAGGCGGTGAAGGTCGACATGGAGGTCAGGCCGCAGGGCAGGCCCAGGCGGATTTCCAGGGAGTACTTGGCGTAGAGCGCGGCGTGGTCGGAGGTGCCGCGGGCGGTGAGCAGCACGAAGCGGGGCTTGCGGGCGGCGATGTCCTGCGCGACCTGCCGGATGCGGGGGGTGCCCACCTCCAGGAGCCGGCGCAGGACGGCGGGCTGCTCGGCCATCTCACGGGACATGATCCGGCCGGGAAGCTCGCTCAGGGGGTGCGGAGTCGCGGGGCTGGTCATGGGCGTCCTCTCGGGCCGGGAGCGGAACCGCGTCTGCTGGAGCCACCCCCATTGCACTCCCCCGCGGGTGACCTCGCCTGTTAGATTGGTCTAAACCACATAGCCCTCTCGGGTACCGGTTGAGTCCCCTCTCCAGATCGGCAGGCCCAGCGTGGAAGTTGTCATCGTTCCGGATGCCAAGGCGGGTGGCGAGCTCATCGCCGAGGCCATGGCTCAGCTCCTGCGGCGCAAGCCCGACGCCCTGCTCGGCGTGGCCACCGGCTCGACGCCGCTGCCCGTCTACGAGGCACTGGCGGCGAAGGTGCGCTCCGGTGCCGTGGACGCCTCCCGGGCGCGGATCGCTCAGCTCGACGAGTACGTGGGGCTGCCGGCCGAGCATCCGGAGTCGTACCGCTCGGTCCTGCGGCGCGAGGTGCTGGAGCCGCTCGGGATCGGCATGCCGGCCTTCATGGGGCCGGACGGGACCGCGGACGACGTCCAGGCGGCGTGCGAGGCGTATGACGGGGCGCTGGCGGCGGCCGGGGGCGTGGACCTCCAGTTGCTGGGGATCGGGACGGACGGGCACATCGGGTTCAACGAGCCGTGTTCGTCGCTCGCCTCACGGACCCGGATCAAGACGCTGACCGAGCAGACCCGGGTGGACAACGCGCGGTTCTTCGACGGGGACATCGCGCAGGTGCCGCATCACGTGATCACCCAGGGGATCGGGACGATCCTGGAGGCGCGGCATCTGGTGCTGCTGGCGACGGGTGAGGGCAAGGCCGATGCCGTCGCGGCGACCGTGGAAGGGCCGGTGGCGGCGGTGTGTCCGGCCTCGGCGTTGCAGCTGCATCCGCACGCGACGGTCGTCGTCGACGAGGCGGCCGCGTCCAAGCTGAAGCTGTCGGACTACTTCCGCCACACCTACGCCAACAAGCCCGACTGGCAGGGCATTTAGGCCCGGGGTCCCAGCCCCTCGCGCAACGACACCGGGGCCTCCCTGTCTCCGTGTGGGCGGCTCGGCCTGCGACGGGGCCACCCCCGGCACGAAGGCGCCGGTTTCCCCCCGGGAACCGGCGCCTTCGTCGTCGTACCCCCTACGGGCCCTTACTGGCCCGCGATGATCTCCGCCGCCGCTCGGCCGCACACCCGGGCCGCGCCGTGGGTGGCGATGTGCAGGGCGCCGCGGGGCGGGGACTGGGGCACGCCCATCTCGACCACGATCGTGTCGGGGCGTTCGCTCAGGAGGGTGTCCAGGGTCTTGGCCATCCACTCGTGGCGGTGTTCGTCGCGGACCACGGTGACGATCCGGCGGGTGCCCGCCGCGTCCAGGGTCGCCTGGGCCGCCGACTCGTCGGTGTGGGTGGCGGTCTCGGTGCCGGGGAGCAGTCCGGCGAGTTCCGCCGCGACGCCCCACGGGGTCTCGTCGCCCACCGCGATGTTCGCCACCGGGCTGAGCGCGACCACATAGGGAGGCTCGGTCAGCGGCGTGTGGGCGTCCGTCCTCGTCACCCGTACCGCGCGGCGGGCCGCCAGCAGGCCGATGTCGGACGGGACCCGGTCCTCGGAGACGGCCGCGGAGACGGCCGCGGACCGGGTCCAGCGGGCCAGGGCGCGGACGCGTTCCGCGGCGTCCGCGAGGCGCTCCTCGGGGAGTTCGCCGGTGCGGACGGCGGTGACCAGGGCGTCGCGCAGGCGGCGGACGGTGTTCTCGTCGTTCAGCCCGCCGCCCACGCAGATCGCGTCGGCGCCGGCCGCCAGGGCGAGGACGCTGCCGCGTTCGATGCCGTAGGTGGCGGCGATGGCCTGCATCTCCATGCCGTCGGTGACGATGAGGCCGTCGTAGCCGAGTTCACCGCGCAGCAGGTCGCGCAGGACGGGGCGGGAGAGGGTGGCCGGGCGCGTCGGGTCGAGGGCCGGGACCAGGATGTGCGCCGTCATGATCGCGCGGGAGCCCGCGGCGATGGCCGCGCGGAACGGCGTCAGGTCGCGCTTGGCCAGCACATCGCGTCCGACCTCGATACGGGGCAGGGCCTCGTGGGAGTCGATCGCGGTGTCGCCGTGGCCCGGGAAGTGCTTGGTGCAGGCCGCCACGCCCGCGGCCTGGAGGCCGGTGACATAGGCGGCGGTGTGCCGGGCGGCCAGGTCGGTGTCGGCGCCGAAGGAGCGGACGCCGATGACCGGGTTGGCCGGGTTGGAGTTGACGTCGGCGGAGGGCGCCCAGTTGAAGTTGACGCCGCAGGCCGCGAGGCGGCGGCCGAGTTCCTGGGCGACCTGCCGGGTGAGGCCGGTGTCGTCGACGGCGCCGAGGGCGTGGTTGCCGGGGAAGGAGGAGCCGGTGCGCACTTCGAGGCGGGTGACGTCACCGCCCTCCTCGTCGATGGCGACGAGGACGTCCTCGCGCTCGGCGCGCAACTGGGCCGTCAGCGCGGCCACTTGCTCGGGCGTGGCGATGTTGCGGCCGAACAGGCCGACGGAGGCGAGGCCCTCACCGAGGCGGCGCAGCAGCCAGTCGGGGGCCTCGGTGCCGGGGAAGCCGGGCTGCAGGACGGTCAGCGCGTCCCGGGTCAGGGTGTCGCTGGCGAATGTCGTCATCGGTGGGCGTTATCCCTTCACGGCACCGTCGGTCAGACCGCTGACCGCCCGGCGCTGGAGGAAGACGAAGAGGATGAGGATCGGTACGGCGAAGAGCGAGGAGGCGGCCATGGTGGCGCCCCAGTCGTCGCCGAAGACGGTGCGGAAGCTGGTCAGCCACAGCGGGAGGGTCTGTGCCTCGGCCTCCTTGTTGAGGACCAGGACGAGGGCGAACTCGTTCCAGGCGGTGATGAAGCCGAACAGCGAGGTGGCCATCAGTCCGGGGGCGAGCAGCGGCAGGATGACGCGCCGGAAGGCCTGCGCCCGGGTGCAGCCGTCGACCATCGCCGCCTCCTCCAACTCGGCCGGGACGGCGGCGACGAATCCGCGCAGGGTGAGGATGGTGAAGGGGAGGATCATCATCGTGTAGAAGGCCGTCAGCGGGACGAGGCTGTTGAGCATGTCCGCGTCCCGGACGATCATGTACATCGCGATGATCATGACCTCCCAGGGTGCCATCTGGGCCAGCATGAAGCCGACAATGAAGCCGCGCCGCCCCTTGAACTTCATCCGCGCCAGGGCGAAGGCGCCGGCCAGCGCGATGACCAGGGAGAAGACGACCGCGAGGACCGTCACCGTCAGGGAGTTCCGGACCAGGTTCCAGAAGTTGTCGACGCCGGTGGCGGTCTTGAAGTGCTCGAAGGTGATGTCGGTCGGGAACCAGACGGGGTTCTCCGAGATGATGTCGCCGGTCGGCTTGAAGGCCGTGGCGAACATCCAGTACACGGGGAAGACGAACCCGATGAACAGGACGACGGCCGTGGCGTTGGGCCAGATACGGCCGAAGAGCGAGCGCTTCACAGCCCGGCCTCCTCTTCCTTCTCTTGCTTGAGCACGATCCGCAGGTAGTAGGCGGTGAGGCCGAGCAGGATCAGGATGGTCAGCAGGGCGATGGCGGCGCCCATGCCGTAGTGCTGGTTGCCGACGCCCTCGATGTAGGCGTAGACCGGCAGGATCTCGGTGAGGCGGTCGGGGCCGCCCTGGTTGAACGTGTACACCTGCACGAACGCCTTGAAGATCCAGATGACCTCGAGGAACGTGGTGGCGTAGAGGAAGGGCCGCAGGAACGGGAAGGTGACCGTGGCGAAGCTCTTCCAGGGGCCGGCGCCGTCGAGGGCGGCGGCCTCGTAGAGCTCGGCGGGGATGGTGGTGGTGGCCGCGTAGAGGTTGATCGCCACGAACGGGATCGACATCCAGACGATCAGCAGGGTGACGACGAAGAACGTCGACATCTGGTGGCTGGTCCAGCTGTAATCGGCCATCGAGTGCCAGCCGAGCTTGTCCAGCACCCAGTTGACCACGCCGAAGCGCTGGGCGAAGAGCCACTGGTAGACGGTGGTGGCGGCGACCACGGGCATCGCCCAGGCCAGCACCAGGCCGACCAGCAGGGTGAACCGCATCCGCCGGCCGAGGCGGGCGAGCAGCAGGCCGACGAGCGCGCCGAGAACCATGGTCAGGACGACGTTGACCGCCGTGAACAGGATCGAGCGCACGGTGACGCGCCAGAAGTCCTCGCTGCCGAGGACCTCGGTGTAGTTGTCGATGCCGTTCCACTCGGTGACGTGCTGGATCAGCTGCGCCATGTTGAGGTTCTGGAACGACAGCAGCGCGTCCTTCAGCAACGGCCAGCCGAGCAGCAGCACGGAGGCCACGCAGGCGGGCAGCAGCAGGAGGTACGGAGCCAGCGCGCCGATGCGGGAGGCGGCTCTCGGGGTGGGCCCGCCGGAGCCCGAGGAGTCCTTGTGGACGTCCGCCGGGCCGGAGGGCGGCCGTTCGGTCTGCACGGTCATGCTCGCGTTCTCTTCCTCCTAGACCTGCCTGAACGCGGGAAGGGGGCCGCTGCGAGCGGCCCCCGGCCCGGCGCGTCTACTGCTGCTGCGACAGACGCTTGTTGAACTCCTCCTCGACCTGGGCTGCCGCCTCGGCCGGGGACTTTCCGTTCAGCACGGCGGTCATGTAGGTCTTGATCGGGTTGGGCGCGTTCTCGACGGCGGCCCATTCGGCGATCAGCGGCGTGGTGCCACCGCCCGCGGCGGCCGGCGCGGCGGCCTCGGCGACGACGTTGCCCTCGAGGTTGCTCTGCAGCGACTCCTTGTTGGGGATGACGCCGTTGAGCTTGGCGAGCTGGCCCTCGTGCTTGTCGGACAGCGCGATCCGCAGGAACTCCTTGGCCAGTTCCTGCTTCTTGCTGCCCGCGGCGACGGCGAGGTTGGAGCCGCCGAGGAAGACGCCCTCGGGCTTGTCGGCCGTGGGACCGGGGATGGTGAAGTAGCCGATCTCCTTCTCGATCTTCGGGTTGGCCTCGATGGCGATGCCGGCTTCCCAGCCCATGCCGATGAAGGCGCCGACGTTGCCCTTGCCGAAGACCTCGCCCTGCTGCGGGGTGGCCTCGTCCTTGTCCTTGGGGGCCTCGGAGAGGGACTGGAACTTCTTGTACGTCTCCATGGCGGCGGCGACCTTGGGGTCGTCGAGGTTGGAGACGTACTTGTCGCCGTCCTTCTTCACCAGTTCGGCACCCTCACCGATGGTGAGGCCGACGAAGTGGTACCAGTTCTGGCCGGGCAGGTAGATCGGCTCGGCGTCGGTCTTCTCGCCGATCGTCTTCAGGTCCTTGTAGAACTCGTCGCGGGTCTTGGGGGTGTCCTTGATGCCCGCGTCGGCCCAGACGCTCTTGTTGTAGAGGACGACACGGTTGGCGAAGTACCAGGGCGCCGCGTACTGCTTGCCCTCGAAGACCGAAGAGTTGTTCAGCGACTCGGTCCACTCGGCGCCGATCTCGGCCTTCAGGTCGGCCAGGTCGGCGAGGCCGCCGGTCTTGGCGTAGGCCGGGGTCTGGGTGTTGCCGATCTCGAAGACGTCCGGCGGGTTCTCCTCCGACAGGGCGGTGGTGAGCTTCTGCTGGATGCCGTTCCACTGCTGGATCTCGAACTTGACCTTCGCCTTGGTCTTCTTCTCGAAGGCGGCGGCAACGTCCTTCTGCCACTGGTCGGGGGAGGAACCGTCCATCACCCAGACGGTGAGGGTCTGGCCCGCGTAACCGTCCGCGCCGGCCTTGCCGCCCTCGTCGCCGTCGTCGCCCCCGCACGCCGCGATGGAGACCATCATTGCCGCGACACCGATCGCGGATATCAGCTTGCGCTTCACGCCACCCTCCTCAGGGATGCCCATGAACCCCCCGCCCATGGGCCGGGACCTGGACCAATGGTGTAGACCAGTACCCGGAGCTTGGACCAGACCAAAAATCCTGTCAAGGGGGCCGGAACCCGCTCTGACCAGCCGTTATGTGACCTACATATGCAGGAACCTTTAAGTAAGAAGGCAGCGAAAACACCGGCGCCGGAGTACTCTCGTCCGCTAGACCACTTGGCTCTATGGACTAGACCAAAAGTGGTGGTGAGGGTATACAGAGGGGATCACGAGGTGAGCCGCATCCGGAGCCGGGAAGGCAGAGCATGAGCACCGACGTCAGCAGTGCGGAGAACGAGGTTGGGGCGACCGTCCGTACCGCGCGCGTGCCCAAGTACTACCGCTTGAAGAAGCATCTGCTGGACATGACGGAGACACAGGCGCCGGGCACCCCCGTCCCGCCCGAGCGCACGCTGGCGGCGGAGTTCGACACCTCCCGCACGACGGTGCGTCAGGCCCTGCAGGAACTGGTCGTCGAGGGCCGCCTGGAGCGGATCCAGGGCAAGGGCACCTTCGTCGCCAAGCCGAAGGTCTCCCAGGCGCTCCAACTCACCTCGTACACCGAGGACATGCGCGCCCAGGGCCTCGAACCGACCTCGCAGCTGCTGGACATCGGCTACATCACCGCCGACGACCGCCTCGCCGGTCTGCTCGACATCACCGCGGGCGGGCGTGTGCTGCGCATCGAGCGCCTGCGCATGGCCAACGGCGAGCCGATGGCGATCGAGACGACCCACCTGAGCGCCAAGCGCTTCCCGGCACTCCGGCGCAGCCTGGTGAAGTACACGTCCCTCTACACCGCGTTGGCCGAGGTCTACGACGTCCATCTCGCCGAGGCCGAGGAGACCATCGAGACCTCGCTGGCCACACCCCGCGAGGCGGGCCTGCTCGGCACGGACGTGGGCCTGCCGATGCTGATGCTCTCCCGCCACTCCCTGGCCCGGGACGGCCGGCCGGTGGAGTGGGTGCGGTCGGTGTACCGGGGCGACCGCTACAAGTTCGTGGCGAGGCTGAAGCGGCCGCAGGAGTAGTGCCGTCGCGAGGCTGAAGCGGCCGCAGGAGTGAGCCCGGGCGGCAGCGGCGTCGGCCGGGGGCTGGGGGTCGCCCCCGGGACAACACAGCGTGGCGAGGCTGAGCGGCCGTAGTAATAAGCCGGTTGAAGCTTCGACCGAGTCAGCGCCCGCGGTACAGCGCCCCTTCCCCTGCGGCACTACGGTCCTCCCCGTCATCGCATGGACGGGAGGTCGACCCGGTGCGCACCGCGAACACTCGAACCATCGTCATGGACCCTCGTCGGACTGGTCGGCGCCACCGGCTGGGCGGTACTCGCGCCGGCCCGCGGGGCGGACGTCTCCGCCGCCTGGATGATCGCCGCGGCCCTCGGCTCGATCGTCGCCCCGGCCGGGCTGTTCCCGCCGCCGCTCCTTCGAGCGGATGCGGACGGACCGGCAGGAGTCGGACCCGCGCCAGGGTTTCCGGTGCTGCTGAGGCCAGTTGGCCGGACCGATATACGGACGAGGGGTTCCGTTTCTGCGACACCGTGACCTAGATTGCCTGCGCGTTTTCAGGTGATCAGCGAGGGGACGGAGCCGTCAGATGTCACAAGCCCCAGAGGCGAGCGGAGAGCCGGTGGTGACGCCCGCGCGCGTCGTCATCGCCCTCTGCCTGTTCGCGCCCTTCGTGGCGATGCTGTGGGTCGGGTCGTACGCGAAAACCGACCCGGCCTTCATCGGCATCCCGTTCTTCTACTGGTACCAGATGGCCTGGGTGGTCCTGTCGACCGCGCTGACGATGGTCGCGTACAAGCTGTGGCAGCGTGACCAGCGCGCACGTCGTGGAGGCGGCAAGTGAACGACGGCGTGAACGGCGTCGCACTCGCCGTCTTCATCTTCTTCTTCCTGGCCGTCACGGTCATGGGCTTCCTCGCCGCGCGCTGGCGCAAGGCCGAGAACGAGCACAGCCTCGACGAATGGGGCCTGGGCGGACGGTCGTTCGGCACCTGGGTCACCTGGTTCCTGCTCGGCGGCGACCTGTACACGGCGTACACCTTCGTGGCGGTCCCGGCGGCGATCTACGCGGCCGGCGCGGCGGGCTTCTTCGCTGTGCCGTACACGATCCTGGTCTACCCGCTGATCTTCACGTTCCTGCCCCGCCTGTGGTCGGTCTCCCACAAGCACGGGTACGTGACGACGTCGGACTTCGTGCGCGGCCGCTTCGGCTCCAAGGGCCTGTCGCTGGCGGTGGCCCTGACCGGCATCCTCGCCACCATGCCGTACATCGCGCTGCAACTCGTCGGCATCCAGGCGGTGCTGGACGTGATGGGCGTCGGCGGCGGGGAGGACACCAACTGGTTCATCAAGGACCTGCCGCTGCTGATCGCGTTCGGTGTGCTGGCCGCGTACACCTACTCCTCGGGGCTGCGCGCCCCGGCGCTGATCGCCTTCGTCAAGGACACCCTGATCTACCTGGTGATCGCGGTGGCGATCATCTACATCCCGATCAAGCTGGGCGGGTTCGACGACATCTTCGCCGACGCGGGCGAGAAGTTCACCACCACCGGGGTGGGCGGTCTCGTCCCACCGGAGGCCGGCCAGTGGACGTACGCCACCCTGGCGCTGGGCTCGGCGCTGGCGCTGTTCATGTACCCGCACTCGATCACCGCGACCCTCTCCTCCGGGAGCCGTGAGGTGATCCGCCGCAACACCACGATCCTGCCGCTGTACTCGCTGATGCTCGGTCTGCTCGCGCTGCTCGGCTTCATGGCGATCGCGGCCGGGGTGAAGGTGGACAACGGCCAGCTGGCGATCCCGCAGCTGTTCGAGAACATGTTCCCGGACTGGTTCGCGGGCGTGGCCTTCGCGGCGATCGGCATCGGCGCCCTGGTGCCGGCGGCCATCATGTCCATCGCGGCGGCGAACCTCTTCACCCGCAACATCTACAAGGACTTCATCAGGCCGGACGCCACCCCGCAGCAGGAGACCAAGGTCTCCAAGATCGTGTCCCTGCTGGTGAAGGTGGGCGCGCTGGCCTTCGTCCTGACGATGGACAAGACGGTCGCCATCAACTTCCAGCTGCTGGGCGGCATCTGGATCCTGCAGACCTTCCCGGCCCTGGTCGGCGGCCTGTTCACCCGCTGGTTCCACCGCTGGGCGCTGCTCGGCGGCTGGGCGGTCGGCATGCTCTACGGCACGGTGGCGGCGTACGGTGTCGCCTCGCCGACGCAGAAGCACTTCGGCGGCTCGTCGAAGGAGATCCCCGGCATCGGGGAGATCGGCTACATCGGCCTGACGGCGTTCGTGCTGAACCTGGTCGTCACCGTGGTCCTGACCTTCGTCCTGAGGGCGGCGAAGGCCCCCGAGGGCATCGACGAAACGAGCCCCGAGGACTACACGGCGGACGCGGGCGATCCGGGCGTGCAGAAGGAACTGAAGCCGATTCCCTGACCGGGAACCCCACCCGCAGCGGGCCGCCGAAATGCAGGACATCGGCGGCCCGTCGTCGTCCACACTCGACCGCATGGACTTCCAGATCCGGCCGGTGGAACCCGCCGAACACGACGAACTGGGCGAGATCACCGCCCGCGCCTACCTCCAGGACGGCCTCCTCACCTTCGGCGAGGCCGACTGGTACCTCGGCGAACTCCGCGATGTCGCCAAGCGGGCGGCGGCCGCCGAGGTCCTGGTGGCCGTGGAGTGCGACCGGCTCCTCGGCGGCGTCACCTTCGTGCCGGCCGGCGGCCCCATGGCCGATCTCGCCCGCCCCGGGGAGGCGGAGATCCGCATGCTGGCGGTGGCGCACGCGGCCCGCGGCCGGGGCGTGGGAGAAGCCCTCGTGCGCGCCTGCGTCGACCGGGCGCGCACGACGACGGGGTGCACGGGCATCGTCCTGTCCACCCAGGCCCTGATGCACACCGCCCACCGCATCTACGAGCGCCTCGGCTTCCGGCGCGCCCCGGAACGCGACTGGAACCCCATCCCGGAGCACGGCGACTTCACTCTCCTCACCTATGAGTTGACGCTCTGAAGCCGACGCGACACAACATCTGGGGGTGACATCGCGGGGCGGCACAAGATGTATGCTCGTGCTCGCTGTCGCCGCAGGGGAATCCGGTGCGAATCCGGAACTGTCCCGCAACGGTGTACTTGGGCACATCTGTGCCCGATCGTCAGTCCGAGGACCTGCCGACAGCGCACCCGGCCGTCCGGTCCGGGTGCCAGACGTCCGGGCCTCGGGGAATGGGCCGGTGGACGCGACGCCGCGTGCGCTCGTGAGCTGCCTCCTGCCCTCCGCAAGGCCCCGTGCCGAGCGAGGGAGAGCCCCCAGTGACCATCGCGCCAGCCGACCCGGCTTCAGCTTCAGCCGCCCAGGTGGAGACCGACGGTCCCGGAACCGCGCTGCTGCGGACCCTGACCGAGCTGACCGCCGACCTCCCCGACGCCGACCCCGGCCGGGTCGCCGCCGCCGCGCTGCGCGGCCGGTCCGCCCGCGCGGACGAGGCGGAGTTGCGCGAGCTGGCCACCGAGGCGGCGGCCGGGCTCATCTCCGAGGACCCCGCCTACTCCCGGCTGGCCGCCCGGCTGCTCACCCTCGGCATCCGCGAGGAGGCCGCCTCCCAGGGCGTCACGTCCTTCACCGGGTCGGTCGCGGTCGGCCACCGGGAGGGACTCATCGCCGACCGGACCGCGGAGTTCGTACGGATCCACGCCGAGCGCCTGGACGCGCTGGTCGACCCGGGCGCCGACGACCGCTTCGGTTACTTCGGACTGCGCACCCTGCACAGCCGGTACCTCCTGCGGCACCCCCTCACCCGCAAGGTCGTCGAGACCCCCCAGCACTTCCTGCTCCGCGTCGCCGCCGGTCTCGCCGAGGACGACACCGTCCGCGCGCTGGACGAAGTCGCCGCGCTCTACCGGCTCATGAGCCGTCTCGACTACCTCCCCTCCTCCCCCACGCTCTTCAACTCCGGCACCCGGCACCCCCAGATGTCGTCCTGCTACCTCCTCGACTCCCCCAAGGACGAGCTGGACTCCATCTACGACCGCTACCACCAGGTCGCCCGGCTCTCCAAGCACGCCGGCGGCATCGGGCTGTCGTACTCCCGCATCCGCGCCCGGGGTTCGCTGATCCGCGGCACCAACGGGCACTCCAACGGCATCGTCCCGTTCCTGAAGACCCTCGACGCCTCCGTCGCCGCCGTGAACCAGGGCGGCCGCCGCAAGGGAGCCGCCGCGGTCTACCTGGAGACCTGGCACTCCGACATCGAGGAGTTCCTGGAGCTGCGCGACAACACCGGCGAGGACGCCCGCCGTACGCACAACCTCAACCTCGCGCACTGGGTGCCGGACGAGTTCATGCGCCGGGTGAACGCCGACGAGCCGTGGAGCCTGTTCTCCCCCGCCGACGTGCCCGAGCTGGTCGACCTGTGGGGCGAGGAGTTCGACGCGGCGTACCGCAAGGCGGAGGCCGGCGGGCTCGCCCGCCGGACCATCCCCGCCCGTGACCTGTACGGCCGCATGATGCGCACCCTCGCGCAGACCGGCAACGGCTGGATGACCTTCAAGGACGCCGCCAACCGCACCGCCAACCAGACCGCCCTGCCGGGCCATGTGGTCCACTCCTCCAACCTCTGCACCGAGATCCTGGAGGTCACCGACGACGGGGAGACCGCGGTCTGCAACCTGGGGTCGGTGAACCTCGGTGCCTTCGTCGACCAGGGCGGCATCGACTGGGAACGCCTGGACGAGACGGTCCGTACGGCCGTCACCTTCCTCGACCGGGTCGTCGACATCAACTTCTACCCGACCGAGCAGGCGGGCCGCTCCAACGCCAAGTGGCGCCCCGTGGGCCTGGGCGCGATGGGCCTGCAGGACGTCTTCTTCAAGCTGCGGCTGCCCTTCGACTCGCCGGAGGCCAAGGCGCTCTCCACCCGGATCGCCGAGCGCGTGATGCTCGCCGCCTACGAGGCCTCCGCCGACCTCGCCGAGCGCAACGGCCCGCTGCCGGCCTGGGAGAAGACCCGTACCGCGCGGGGCGTCCTGCACCCCGACCACTACGACACCGAACTCACCTGGCCCGAGCGGTGGTCGGCGCTGCGCGAGCGGATCGCCGAGGTCGGGATGCGCAACTCCCTCCTCCTCGCCATCGCGCCCACCGCCACCATCGCCTCCATCGCCGGCGTCTACGAGTGCATCGAGCCGCAGGTGTCCAACCTGTTCAAGCGCGAGACGCTGTCCGGCGAGTTCCTCCAGGTCAACTCCTACCTGGTGCGGGAGCTGAAGGAGCTGGGCGTCTGGGACGCCCGCACCCGCGAGGCGCTGCGCGAGGCGAACGGCTCGGTGCAGGACTTCGGGTGGATCCCGGAGGAGGTACGGCGGCTGTACCGCACGGCGTGGGAGATCCCGCAGCGCGGACTGATCGACATGGCCGCGGCCCGGACCCCGTTCCTGGACCAGTCCCAGTCCCTGAACCTCTTCCTGGAGACGCCGACCATCGGCAAGCTCTCCTCGATGTACGCGTACGCCTGGAAGTCCGGGCTGAAGACGACGTACTACCTGCGCTCGCGCCCGGCGACCCGCATCGCCCGCGCGGCCCAGGCCACCGTCCCCGTCCCCGTCCAGCAGGCGACCTCCGAAGAGGCCGTCGCCTGCTCCCTTGAGAACCCCGAGTCCTGCGAGGCCTGCCAGTAATGACTACCCGTAACCAGAATCTCCTCGACCCGGGCTTCGAGCTGACCCTGCGCCCCATGCGCTACCCCGACTTCTACGAGCGCTACCGGGACGCCATCAAGAACACCTGGACCGTGGAGGAGGTCGACCTCCACTCGGACGTCACCGACCTCGCCAAGCTCACACCCTCCGAGCAGCACCTGATCGGCCGGCTGGTCGCCTTCTTCGCGACGGGTGACTCGATCGTGGCGAACAACCTGGTGCTGACGCTGTACAAGCACATCAACTCCCCCGAGGCGCGGCTGTACCTGAGCCGCCAGCTCTTCGAGGAGGCCGTGCACGTCCAGTTCTACTTGACGCTGCTGGACACCTACCTCCCCGACCCGGAGGACCGGGCGGCGGCCTTCGACGCGGTGGAGAGCATCCCCTCCATCCGCGAGAAGGCCGGGTTCTGCTTCAAGTGGATCAACGAGGTGGAGAAGCTGGACCGCCTGGAGACCCAGGCCGACCGCCGCCGCTTCCTGCTCAACCTGATCTGCTTCGCCGCCTGCATCGAGGGCCTGTTCTTCTACGGCGCCTTCGCGTACGTCTACTGGTTCCGCAGCCGGGGCCTGCTGCACGGCCTGGCCACCGGCACCAACTGGGTGTTCCGCGACGAGTCGATGCACATGAGCTTCGCCTTCGACGTCGTCGACACCGTCCGCAAGGAGGAGCCGGAGCTCTTCGACGACCAGCTCCGGCAGCAGGTCACCGACATGCTGCGGGAGGCCGTCGAGGCCGAGCTGCAGTTCGCGCGCGACCTGTGCGGTGACGGCCTCCCGGGCATGAACACCGACTCGATGCGGCAGTACCTGGAGTGCGTCGCCGACCAGCGGCTGACCCGGCTCGGCTTCGCCCCGGTGTACGGCTCGGAGAACCCCTTCTCCTTCATGGAGTTGCAGGGGGTTCAGGAGCTCACCAACTTCTTCGAGCGGCGCCCTTCGGCGTACCAGGTCGCGGTGGAGGGCACGGTCGACCTGGACGAGGACTTCTGAGCACCGGCCTGCCGGAGCTGGCGGTCGGTCCGGCGCTCGTGGCGCAGGCCCACGAGCGCCGGGGCGGCGAGCAGAAAGAGGAGAACGGTCACGGTCAGAGTTCCGAGGAATGCGTCCATGAGGTAATCGTCGTACCAGGCAGACACTCCTGACAGTGGCAGGACTGCCGTACACCATCGAATTACTGCCAGCTCCGTGCGACACTGACCGCATGCTGAGAAACGTGGCGGTGGCCCTGCTCGACGGCGTGCATCCCTTCGAACTCGGGGTCGTCTGCGAGATCTTCGGCCTCGACCGCAGTGACGAGGGGCTCCCGGTGTACGACTTCGCGGTCGTCTCGGCCGAGGGCCCGGCGCTGAGCACGCACATCCCCGGGTTCACGGTCTCCACCCCGTACGGCCTCGACCGCCTGGAGGAGGCCGACCTGATCGCCGTGCCGGCCGGCAGCGGCTACCTCGGCCGGGAGTACCCGCCCGCGCTGCTCGACGCCCTGGTACGGGCCGTTGACCGGGGCACCCGGGTGCTCAGCGTCTGTTCCGGCGTGTTCGTGCTCGGCGCGGCCGGGCTGCTGGACGACCGGCGCTGCGCGGTGCACTGGCGGCAGGCCGACGAGCTCGCCCGGCGCTTCCCGCGCGCGGTGATCGAGCCCGACGTGCTGTACGTGGACGAGGACCCGGTGATCACCTCGGCGGGCACGGCCGCCGGCATCGACGCCTGTCTGCACCTGGTGCGCAAGGAGGAGGGCGTGGAGGTCGCCAACGCCATCGCCCGGCGCATGGTGGTGCCGCCGCACCGGGACGGCGGGCAGGCGCAGTACATCGACCGCCCGCTGCCCCGCTCCCAGTGCGACACGGTCGGCGATGTCCTGACCTGGATGGAGCGGCATCTCGACGAGGAGGTCACCGTCGAGCAGCTCGCCGACCTCGCGCACATGTCGCCGCGCACCTTCGCCCGCCGCTTCCAGCAGGAGACGGGCACCACGCCCTACCGCTGGATCCTGCGGCAACGCGTACTGCTGGCGCAGCAGTTGCTGGAGACCACGGACGAGACGGTGGACGCCGTCGCGAGCCGGGCCGGGTTCGGCACCGCGGCGGCGCTGCGCCACCAGTTCGTCCGTACCCTCGGGACCACCCCGAACGCCTACCGGCGCACCTTCCGGGGCCCCGAGGCGGCCTGAGCCGTCACCTGGGCACCGGCTTGAGCAGCAGGTTGTGCGGCCGGAGCGTGATGCCCACCCGGGTGCCGTCCTGGGATCCGGGCACCTGCTCGAAGCGGTACTTCGAGGCCACCGCCGCCGTGATCAGCGTCAGCTGCGCCATGGAGAAGTGGTCGCTCGGGCACTTGCGGTTGCCCACGCTGAACGGGCTCATGGCGTATTTCGGGACCTCCTTCGCGCGTTCCGGAAGCCAGCGGTCGGGGTCGAAGCGAAGGTTGTCCCGGTACGACTCCGGGTCGCGCTGGATCGCATACGGGCTGTAGATGATGTCCGCCCCCGCCGGAATGCGATACCCGCCGAGCTGGGTGTCGGTCACCGCCCGGCGCGTCAATATCCAGACGGCCGGACGCAAACGCATCGCCTCGACGACGACATTGTTGGTGTGCCGCAGCGCCCGGACATCCGCGAATGCGACGGGTCGGCCGCCGGTGACGGATTCGACCTCCGCGGCCACCCGGTCGGCTTGCTCAGGATGTTCCGCGAGCACCTGCAGCAGCCACATGACCGTGGACGCGACGGTTTCGCTGCCGGGGGTGAGTATCGCGACGACCTGGTCGTGGATCTCCTGTTCCCCGATCGGTTCGCCATTGTCGTCCGTCGCCTCCAGCAAGGCCGTCAGCAAATCGTCCGGCTTTTGACCAGATGCCCGTCGCTCGGCCACGATCTCGTCGACGAGGAGATGCAAATCGGCCAGCGCCCGGTTGAATTTGCGGTTCGGCGGGAGAGGCAGCCGGTAGAGCGGCCCGGCCGGTATCACCATCCGGCGGTACATACCGCGGAAGACGGTGGCGAGCGCAATGCACAGCCGCTCGGCCCGCTCATCCATGAAGTCGCCGCGCAGCAGACAGCGGGCGGCGATCCGGACGGCCACCCGGAAGGACTCCGAGGTGCAGTCGATCGTCTCGCCGGGCCGCCAGCGCACGGCCAGCGCATGCGCCTCCTCCTCCATGATCGGCCCGTACGCGGGGATCGCGTCGAGCCGGAACGCGGGCTGGATGGTGCGCCGCTGGCGCCGGTGCCGGGGGCCGTTGGCGGTGGCCACGCCCTCCTTGCCGAGCAGCCCTTCGAGGGACTCCCACAGCGGCCCGTCGATCTTGAAGTCGGGGCTGAGGGCCAGGGCACCGGTGAGATGCGGAGCGGTGACGGCGTACACCGTCTTGGGGCCCAGCCGCAGCCGGACGACATCCCCGTGCGCGCGCAGCGCCGCCATGAAAGCGAGCGGGTCGCGCACCAGTTTCCAGCCGTGTCCGAGAAGCGGGACACCACCGCCGGCGACAGGCGGTTCACGGAGTTCCGATTCCGCATATATCTGCGCTTCGGGCTTAGCAGACTCGACGGTCATTTCTCACCTGCCGCTTCGTTGTTGACGTACGGGGGCGTGGACCGGTCGTCCCAGCTGTCGACCATGTACCGGCCGGACTCGTGGTGGAACCAGTAGACGGTGCTGAACCAGTTGCGCATATTGCAGACGCAGGCCCGCACCGCGGCACTCATTTCCTTTCCCTGCAGGGTGCCGTCGGCGAGACCGTCGGCGAGGCGGAGGGCGGCCCGCTCGGCGACCAGGAATTCGGATATGCATTCCTCTATGCGCCGCCGGAGTTCCACCACCGCTTCTTCCAGAGTCAGTCCGTGATGCTTGATGAGACTGATTCCGAGATTGTGCACCTCATCGCCCGCTATTTCCTTGGGCAGTGAACAGAGGTCGTTGTACCAGGCGGCGAATTCCTGGCTCAGCAGCGCCGCCCGCCGATATGCGGGGTGTTTCCGCACCGAATCCGGGAGTTCACGTCCGGCGCTCGGCTCCAGCAGATCGGTCCAGATCCAGTGCGCGAAGGTGAGGCGGCGCAGGGCGAGGTAGTCCTCGACCGTGGGGATGATCCCGTGCGTGCGGTTGTGGAATTCCCGGTCGTAGGCCTCGATCACCGTGTGGAAGTGCCGGGCGAACCGGGCGTTCCACGTCGGCGGCAGGAAGGAGTACAGCCGCACCATGCTGTCCGCGAACCCGGCCACCAGCGGGTCCTCGTGGTGCAGGTGGTCCTGGGGGGAGTCGAGGGCCGTGTGCAACCGGAATCTCAGCCGCCGCCAGGCGGACGGGCGGCGGTGCACGATGTCGCGGTCATGCCGGTCGTCCCAGACGAAGAACCACGCGCTGTAGTCCGCAATGGCCTGGAGGACCTCCTCGGGGGCGCCGATGTAGTACCCCGCCATGAGGTCGGTGTAGCAAAGACCGTCGGCATATTCCGCCACCTTGTCCGCCGGCATGAGCCGTTTTTCCAGCAGCCAGGTGCGCGTGTTCTCCTGAAGCCGCGGCCAATACGGGTGCAGTTGCCTCGGAAACGCCGACTCGATCACCGGAAGGGACAGCGATGGTGGGACCGCGACCGCCGTCGGCGTCGATGTGGTGCTGTGTGAGAAAGCATGCACGAACAAACCCCTCTCAGCCGCGAGTTGGCACACCCCTCCCGCCGTGCCGGGCGTGCGCCGTTGCGTATCCCCGCACTTCCCATTCAGCACCACAACTGACTGATCTGGGAACGGATTTGCTCCATTCACTACCCCACAGTGCCGAGAATCTCCCCTTGTGTGACTGATTATGGATCAGTAGCTGCACGGATGGGATCGAATGTGCGACGCACAGACGAACGGCGCCTGGTCAGGAAGGGGTTCCTGACCAGGCGCCGTGCGTTTGTGACGGGGGAAACCTCGCGGGACGTCAGCCGTTGGCGACGACCGGGTAGCGGGGCTCGTTCTCGGCCATCTGCCGCAGCGCGTCCTTGCGTTCACGCTTGGAGAGCCGGTCGATGTAGAGGTAGCCGTAGAGATGATCGGTCTCGTGCTGGAGGCAGCGCGCGAAGTAGCCGGTGCCGCGCACCTTGATGGGGTTGCCCTTCTCGTCCTGCCCGGTCACCTCGGCGTAGTCGGGACGGGCGAGCGGCGCGTACGCGGTCGGCACGGACAGGCAGCCCTCGTTGCTGTCGTCGAGCCGGCGCTTGTCCGCGGGCAGATCCACCAGCCTGGGGTTGCAGACGACGCCGACGTGCCGCGCCCCCTGGTCGTCCTGACAGTCGTAGACGAAGACCTTGCGGTCCACGCCGATCTGGTTGGCGGCCAGGCCCACGCCCTCCGCGGTGCGCTGCGAGGCGAACATGTCCGCGATCAGCTGCTCCAGCTCGGGGCCGAAGTCGGTGACGTCCTGGCACTCCTTGTGGAGCACCGGGTTGCCCACCACGGTGATCGGCCGCGAGACACCCCGCTCGCGCCAGGCGCTCTCGCGCTCCTCGGTCTCCTCGGTGTCGATGACGAAACCCTCGTCGTCCACGGGGAGCACGCCCGCGTGCTGCTGATCGGTGTCCTGCTGCGCCATGACCGACGTACGCCTTCCTGGAAAACTGGGATTCGGTGCGGATACAGGGTACGGCGCTGTGTCAGCAGACCTCTTCCAGATCCCGCCAGTCCCGCGAATCCGGGCTGTCCGCGACCCAGCCGTCCAGCAGCCCCCGCACCAGGGAAGCCGGCGCGGCCACCCCGCACTCGCGCTCCGGCACCCACAACTGCCCGTCCGTCCGGTGCCCGAGCGGTCCCGGGTGCCCCGGCTCGCTGTGGTCGTGCGGATCCAGGTGCTCCCCGTCGCCCTCGTCGGAGGGCATCCGGGACTCGGAGCAGGTCCGGCACAGCAGCCGTACCGAGGACGACCAGTCCTCCGCCGCGAACCCGGCGTCCGCCGCGAGCTGCTCCAGCGCGTCCCGGTCCTCCTCGGTCGCCGCCTCCAGCAGCACCACCCAGGTCGGCACCGGCGAGGGCGCCCACAGCTCGATCTCGTCGAAGACGGGGTAGGCGTGCCCCGCGGTGGTGGTCCGCTCCCCGTGCGGTACGCCGTCGTGCAGGACGACCTCGCCCCAGCGCCGCCCGGACGACGGCAGCGGGATCGACAGCACCTCGATCCGCGCCGGATCCAGCCGCCGCCCCCACACCACCTCGGCCTCCCCCTCCGGCGACAGCCGTACGGCCGCGCTGCCGAGGTCCATGCCGAGGGGCTCACCGGAGTCGGTGGCGCCGCCCGGTACCCGCAGCCCGTAGGCCTGCCAGGCCCGCCGGGCCAGCGGCCAGTCCTGGAGGGCGGTGGCGGCGATGCCGACGTTCCACCAGTCGGGCGCGCCGGTCTCCCGGTCGAGCAGTGCCACGGCCCTCAGGCCCGCCGCCCGCGCCTGCTCCCAGTCGTGCCGGAACTTGTGCAGCAGGGCGAGATTGAACCAGGACTCGGACAGCCAGGGCTCCAGATCGGCGGCTCGTGTCAGGAGCGCGCCCGCGTCCTCGTACCGACCGTCGCCGATCAGCGTGAACGCACGGTCGGTGGCCTGCCGCCAGGAGGCGGAGGGCCGGTGACGTCCCTTGCCGAAGATCCTCACGATTCCCGCCTGCCAGTTCCGTGGAGTGGGCCGGCTGTGCCCCCGGACAACCTCTCGGAGACCCTCTCCCTTTCGCATCCAACCACGGACCGCTGGAGGGGCGCTCATTACCCATGGGTTACCCCACCGGACCCAGGGTCAGACAGTCTCTTGACAGCACTCTGGCCAGCGCCTCCACGACCTCGGGCGCGTAGTCGCCCGCGGTGCCCAGTCTCAGCTCCTCCAGCGCCGTCAGCGGCCCGCCCGGCCCGGCGCCCTGGGCCTTCTCCTCGTAGGCGTTCACCGCCCGGACGATCCGCGCGGCCACCGGCTGCTCGGGGTAGGGGTCGGCCTGCCGCTCGACGACCACGGCGACCGAGCCGTCGACACCGGTCTGGCGGACGACGGCACCGCCGAGCAGGGCGATCCTGCGCTGTTCGGCGGCGGGCAGGCCGGCGGTGGCGCCGCCCGGGACCGGGTCGACCAGGCTGAGCTGTCCGATGTCGTGCATCAGCGCCGCGTACTCCAGCACGGTGAGGTCGGCCCCGGCCAGGCCCAGGTCCCGGCCGACGGCGACGCTGAGCGCGGCGACCCGGCGGGCGTGACCGGGCGGGGTGCAGCCGGCGACCTCGGTGGCCCGGGCGAGGGAGGCGATGGTCTGCCGGTAGGTGGCGCGGACGGCGGCGTAACGGCGGAAGGAGAGCTGGGTGAGCAGCAGCGGCAGACAGAACACGGGCAGCGCCCACAGCCCGACGACGGCCACCGCGAGGGCCATCACCGCGCCGGTCGCGCAGACGGCGGAGCCGATGCCGATGAGCGCCCGCAGTTCGTCCCGGAGCAGCGGGCCGAACGGCCATCCGGTCCTGGAGTGGGCGAGCGCGGCAACGAGCACGGCGTCGCACAGGGCGGTGAGGGCCAGCAGAGCGAGCAGCAGCAGCGCGTAGGCGGCGCCGCTCCACTCGTCGAAGACGCCCCGGTTGTACAGGGGCTGGAAGCAGACCGCGGCGAAGCCCACGGTGAGCACCCGCCGCGCCAGCTGGTCGGGGTCCGCGCTGCGGCCGCGGGCGATGTGCGGGGCGCTGCCGAGGAGGGCGGCGAGGACGACGATGGTGACGACCTGGAGCACGCCGTGGTGCGTGGGGTGCCCCGCCTCCTCGCCGAGCAGGGCGTAGGACAGGGCGCCCGCGGCGCCGAGCGGGGCGGCCTCGCGGACCTGGGCGCCGGTCCACCGGGCGACCTCGCCCACCGTGATGAGCAGCCCGAAGGCGAGGGCGGCGGGACGTTCCTCCAGACCGCTCCAGAGGGTGCCGGCGAGGGCGACGGCGGCCAGCAGGACGGCCGAGCCATGGATGAGGACGCGGATCCACCCGGGCCGGGACGAGTTCACCGGTGCGCTCCCGGCCGGCCGGCGACCGGCGAGCCCTGCGCCGGCACCCGCCCCTCGTCCGCGGTGACCTCCGGATGCCATCCGGACCGCTCGATCACCCGCACCAGGGCCGACACCATCGCCGGATCGAACTGCGACCCCGCGCACCGCCGCAGCTCCGCCAGGGCCGCGGGGACGGGCCGGGCCCGCCGGTAGGACCGGGTGGACGTCATCGCGTCGAAGGCGTCGGCGACGGCCACGACCCGCGCGGGCTCGGGAATCTGCCCGCCCACCAGCCCGTACGGGTATCCGCTCCCGTCGAGCCGCTCATGGTGGTGGAGTACGGCGGCCCGCGCCTCGCCGAGGAAGGAGATGCCCCGCACCATCTCGTGGCCGTACTCCGGGTGCAGCTCGATGACCCGCCGTTCCTCGGGGGTGAGGGGCCCGTCCTTGCGCAGCAGCCGGGTGGGCACCCCGAGCTTGCCCACGTCGTGCAGGATCCCGGCGAACCGCAGCACCTCCACGCGCTCCGCGTCCATGCCCAGCTCGCGGGCGATCATCATCGAGGCCTGCCCGACGCGCTCGCTGTGTCCGCGGGTGTAGCCGTCCTTGATGTCGACGGCCTGCACCAGCGCCCGGATGGTGGCCTGATGGGCGGCCCGCTCCCGGTGGTACTGCGCGAACACCCACCAGGACACGCACATCGGCAGCAGCACGAGCAGCGCGGCGACCGGCCCGTAGGGGCTGCGCCACAGGACGGCCATCATCAGCCCGGCGAGACCGTGCACGGCGACGGGTGCGAGGGAGCGCAGGAACAGCCCGCGCCAGGCCCGGCGCACCGGCACCCGCTCGGCCAGCGCGCGGATGCCCCCGTCGAGCAGGGCGAGCACCAGGCAGAAGGCCAGGACCGCGGCCCCGGCGGGCGCCAGGGCGTACGGGAAGTCGGGGGCGACGACCGCGTCCCGCCCGTCCAGCGCCCAGTGCACCCGGCCGGCGGCCCAGACGGCGAGCGCCAGCTGGGCGGCCCGCCACACCCGGCGCAGCACCGCGCCCTGGGAGAGCAGGGCGCCGGGTACCGCCACCAGGGCGGCGGCGGGCGCGGGCAGCAGGAAGGCGGCGGCGAGCAGGACCGGGTAGCAGGTGCCGGCGAACCGCCGACGGGCGATCTGCTCGCAGCCGGCGTACAGCGCGGCCAGGAGGGCGACGGCCCACCAGGGCGTACGGAGAGCCGGCAGCGGCAGCAGACAGAGCAGGGCGCCGAGGGCGACGCAGGCCACGTACACACGCGCCCGCGCGGGAATCCCCTCCATGTGCCCCTCCCCTGACCATGCCTGTCCGGGCTCCGGAGCCTAGGACGGCCAGGGGGGAGAGTGCGGGCGTATCACCCGCCGATTAGCACGTTCGAGTGACGGCCGTCTGTTCCGGGGCAGGAGGTCAGGAGTCCTGCGGGGTCACGGTGACATCGTGCTCGGGCACGGCCTGACCTGAGCGGATCAGGTCCAGCCGCCCCAGGACCTTGGCCCTGAGGTCGGTCGGCACGTCGTCGTGACCGCAGCAGCGCTTCACGAGCTTCTTCACGGCCTCTTCTAGCCCGTACTTCTCCAGGCACGGCGAGCACTCCATGAAGTGCTGCTTGAACTTGTCGCGGTCGACGTCCGGCATCTCACTGTCGAGGAACTCGTACAGGTGGTCCAGGACTTCACTGCAGTCCGTCTCGTGCGGCTCTCCGCAGCTCATGAGCCCGAGCCTTTCGCTTCGTTCGACTCTCCGGCGCCCGCCGGGACCAGCCCGCGCTCACGGGCGTAGTCCTCCAGCATGCCGCGCAGTTGACGGCGGCCCCGGTGCAGCCGGGACATCACCGTACCGATGGGTGTCCCCATGATGTCCGCGATCTCCTTGTACGCAAAGCCCTCGACATCCGCGAGATAGACGGCGATGCGGAATTCCTCGGGGATCGCCTGGAGTGCTTCCTTCACGTCCGAGTCGGGCAGGTGGTCGAGCGCCTGCGACTCCGCCGAGCGCAGACCCGTCGACATGTGCGACTCGGCACGCGCGAGCTGCCAGTCCTCGATCTCCTCGGCCGCGGAGCGCTGGGGTTCACGCTGCTTCTTGCGGTAGGAGTTGATGAAGGTGTTGGTGAGGATCCGGTACAGCCAGGCCTTGAGGTTGGTGCCCTCGCGGAACTGGTGGAAGGACGCGTACGCCTTGGCGTAGGTCTCCTGCACCAGGTCCTCGGCGTCGGCCGGGTTGCGCGTCATGCGCAGGGCGGCCGAGTACATCTGGTCGAGGAACTCGAGCGCGTCCCGCTCGAAGCGCGCGGTGCGCTCGGCGCCGGTCTCCGCGGGCGTGTCCGTGCTCGCGCCCTGGCCCTCGGGCAGCTCCGCCTGGCCGTTGTCGGTCCCTGCGTCGGTACCGGTGACCGGACCCACCTCCTCAAGATTCCGGGCAGCACCGAGACCGGTGCCACCAGAATCGGAGGATAGACGACTACCCGTTGCCGCCGCCCCTCGAATAGGAGCGGTCTTGCCCGCGTGCAGCACGGTCCAGTCCAGATCGCTGCGACTGCTGCGGGCCGGGCAGAAGGTGGAACCCATGCGGCGGACTTCCTCTCCTACGAACGTCGGTGCTGGTCGCCAGCACTCATGTCCGCCTCAACAGTGGTCCGGAGCCCGACATTCCCGAAGCTTTACCCGCGTGACCTGGTCCACTGCACCACGGCGCCGGTGACCGCCTCGACGGCCTGCTCCTGGGTGATGCCCGCCCGCTTCGGCACGGCGAAACCATGGTCGCCGTACGGCACCTCGACCAGTTCGTAGGAGCCGTCGGGGAACTCCTCGGGCCTGCCGAAGGGGTCGTTGCCGCCCTGCACGACCAGGGTGGGGACCCCGGCGCCGAGCAGCTCCGCGGCCCGGGACTTCTCGGGCCGGCCCGGCGGGTGCAGCGGGAAGCCGAGCGCGAGAACGGCGTGGGCGCCGAGTTCGGTGGCGGTACGGCAGGCGACACGGGCGCCGGCGCTGCGGCCGCCGGAGATCACCGGCAGGCCGGGCGCGGTCAGCGCGGGCCAGACGCCCCGCCAGCCGGTGTCGAGGGTCTTCGGGGCGGGGGCGACCTTCTTTCCGGCCACCCGCCAGGGCTGCTCCACGAGGGCGACGGTCATGCCGTGCTCGGGCAGGACCTCGGCGAGCGCCTTCAGGTCGCGTGCCTCGATGCCGCCGCCCGCGCCATGGCCGACGGCGAGCACGAGCCGTGCCTGCTTCGCGGGGTGCCAGGTGATACGGGCGTCCCCCGCGTCGGTGCTGATGATCTCGGTCGTCACATCAGAAGAGTGTGCCCTCAACGGGGCCCTCCAGCTCCTTCAGCAGCTCGGGGCCGTTGTTGCGGACGCTGCTGACGGCGGTGGTCACCGGGTAGGCGCGCATCAGCCCGGCGGGCGGCGGGGCGAGCAGCTCGCGCAGGTCGTCGACGTCGGTGCGGGCCGGGTCGAGCCAGGCGTCCCAGCGGTCCGGGGTGAGCATCAGCGGCATCCGGGGGTGGATCTCGGCCAGCGCGTGCGGGCCCTCGGCGGGGGCCACGGCGAGCTGGGTCGTCTCCGCCTCGGTGGTGATCACGGAACAGGTGACCCACCAGGCCCCGGGATGGTCGTCGGGGAGGGTCTTGTCGCGCCAGAACTCGTAGAGACCGGCCATCGCGAACACCGACCCGTCGGCGGGGAGCACGAAGTACGGCTGCTTGCGCGGCCGCTTCTTCCGGCCCTCGACCTCCAGGTCCCGCTCCTGCTTGCCGGTGACCCACTCGTAGTAGCCGTCGGCGGGCAGGATGCAGCGGCGGGTGGCGAAGGCCCGGCGGTAGGACGGCTTCTCGTGGACCGTCTCGGCCCGCGCGTTGATCATCCGGGCGGCGCCCTCGGGTGTCTTGGCCCAGGACGGGACGAGCCCCCACTTGAGCTTGCGCAGCTGCCGAACCGGCCGCGGGTCCTCGGCGTCCTTCACCGGGCGGTCGAGGACCGCGTAGACCTCTTTGGTGGGAGCGACGTTGTAGTCCGGCTCCAGGGTCTCCTCGGGCTCCCACTTCTCGATCTCAAAGACTCCTGCGAGATCCTCGGGCCTACGACTCGATGCATACCGTCCGCACATACGTGCCACACTGCCAGACTCCGCAGGAACACAGGGAGCACCCCGGACACATGGACAGCAGCACAGCGACCTCTCTCTGGGACGAACTCGTCGGTACCCAGAGCGAACCGGACCTGTGGGTCGTGATCGCGACCCTGGCGGCCGCCGTGGCCGTGGTCGTTCCGCAGGGCCTGTGGCGCCTCGCCCGCAACGCGATCACCATCGCCCACGAAGGCGGACACGGCCTGGTGGCTCTGCTCACCGGCCGCCGGCTGACCGGGATACGGCTGCACTCCGACACCAGCGGCCTCACGGTCAGCAGGGGCAAGCCGCACGGCCTCGGCATGATCCTCACGGCGGCGGCGGGCTACACGGCTCCCCCCTTGCTGGGCCTGGGCGGCGCGGCCCTGCTGGGCGCGAGCCGCATCACCCTGCTGCTGTGGGTGGCCACGGCCCTGCTGCTGGCGATGCTGATCATGATCCGCAACGCGTACGGCGCCCTGACGGTCGTCCTGACGGGCGGCACCTTCGTGGTGGTCTCGTGGCTGGCGGGGCCCCAGGTGCAGGCGGCGTTCGCCTACGCGGTGGTGTGGTTCCTGCTGATCGGCGGGGTGCGTCCCGCTTTCGAGCTACAGGCGAAGCGGGCGCGGGGCGGGGCGGGGGACTCGGACGCGGACCAGTTGTCGAGGCTGACGCACGTACCGGCGGGCCTGTGGCTGTTCCTCTTCCACGCGGTGTCGCTGTGTTCGCTGATAGGGGGCGGACGCTGGTTGCTGGAGGGGTGACCGGCCGGCTGAGGACGCCGGGACCGGGGCTCGACCAGCCACAACGGCGCCGCACCCGAACAACCGCGTCCTTATAGAGTGGGTCCATGGCCCCGAACGACGCACACACCGCCCTCTGGCCCGCCCCCCACGCGCGCGGGGCCGTCGACGCGACCGTCCACGTGCCCGGGTCCAAGTCGGTCACCAACCGAGCCCTCGTGCTCGCGGCCCTGGCCAGCGAACCCGGCTGGGTCCGCCGCCCGCTCCGCTCCCGCGACACCCTCCTGATGGCCGGCGCGCTGCGCGCCATGGGCATCCAGATCGAGGAGGGCGTCGGCCCGGACGGCTCCGGGGAGGCCTGGCGGATCCTCCCGGCAGGGCTGCGCGGCCCCGCCACCGTCGACGTCGGCAACGCCGGCACCGTGATGCGCTTCCTGCCCCCGGTCGCCGCCCTGGCCGACGGCACCATCCGTTTCGACGGCGACCCGAGGTCGTACGAGCGCCCCCTGCACGGTGTGATCGACGCCCTGCGCGCCCTCGGTGCCCGGATCGACGACGACGGCCGCGGCGCGCTGCCGCTGACCGTGCACGGCGGCGGTGCCCTGGACGGTGGGCCGGTGGAGATCGACGCCTCGTCCTCGTCGCAGTTCGTGTCGGCGCTGCTGCTGTCCGGCCCCCGCTTCAACCAGGGCGTGGAGGTCCGGCACACCGGCTCCACGCTGCCCTCCGTGCCGCACATCCGGATGACGGTGGACATGCTGCGCGCGGTCGGCGCCCAGGTGGACACCCCCGAGTCGGGCGGTGAGCCGAACGTCTGGCGGGTCACGCCCGGCGCGCTGCTCGGCCGTGACCTGACCGTCGAGCCGGACCTGTCCAACGCCCAGCCGTTCCTGGCGGCCGCCCTGATCACCGGCGGCAAGGTGCTGATCCCCGCCTGGCCGTCCCGCACCACCCAGCCCGGTGACCGGCTGCGCGAGATCTTCACCGAAATGGGCGGTTCCTGCGAACTGACCGAGTACGGCCTGGAGTTCAACGGCTCGGGCGCCGTGCACGGCATCGACGTGGACCTGAGCGACGTCGGCGAGCTGACGCCGGGCATCGCGGCGGTCGCCGCCCTCGCGGACTCCCCCTCGACGCTGCGCGGGGTCGCGCATCTGCGGCTGCACGAGACGGACCGGCTGGCCGCGCTCACCAAGGAGATCAACGAGCTCGGCGGTGACGTCACCGAGACCGCCGACGGTCTGCACATCCGGCCGCGCAGGCTGCACGGCGGCATCTTCCACACGTACGAGGACCACCGCATGGCGACCGCCGGCGCGATCATCGGCCTCGCGGTCGAGGGCGTGCAGATCGAGAACGTGGCGACGACGGCCAAGACCCTGCCGGACTTCCCCGAACTGTGGACCGGGATGCTCGGGAACTGACGGGCGGACCGGGATCATGCGCCGTTACGGCAAGCACACCGACGAGGACGACATCCGCAGCCGCCCGAACCGCAAGGGCAACCGGCCGCGTACGAACATCCGTCCCAAGCACGAGGAAGCGGTCGAGGGCATGGTCCTCACCGTGGACCGGGGCCGGCTGACCTGCCTGGTCGACGACCGGATCGTGATGGCGATGAAGGCCCGCGAGCTGGGCCGCAAGGCCGCCGTCGTCGGCGACCGGGTGGCCATCGTCGGCGACCTCTCCGGCGAGAAGGACACCCTGGCCCGGATCGTACGGATCGCGCCGCGCACCTCGTTGCTGCGCCGCACGGCGGACGACGACGACCCCTTCGAGCGCGTGGTCGTCGCCAACGCCGACCAACTGGCCATCGTCACCGCCCTCGCCGACCCCGAACCCCGCCCGCGCCTGATCGACCGCTGCCTGGTGGCCGCGTTCGACGGTGGGCTGACCCCCCTGCTGGTCCTGACCAAGTCGGACCTGGCCCAGCCCGACGAACTGCTGGAGCTCTACGGCCACCTGGACATCCCGTACGTCGTCACCAGCCGCGAGGAGCTGGAGAACGGCGACGCGGCGGACCGGGTGCGCGCCGAACTGGACGGCAAGATCACGGCGTTCGTGGGGCACTCGGGGGTGGGCAAGACAACCCTGGTGAACGCGCTGGTCCCGGAGGAGCGGCGGCGGCTGACCGGTCATGTGAACGCGGTGACGGGCCGTGGCCGGCATACGACCACCTCGGCGCTGGCGCTGCCGCTGGCAGGCGGCGACGGCTGGGTGGTCGACACCCCGGGCGTGCGGTCCTTCGGGCTCGCCCACATCGATCCGTCCCGGGTCATCAACGCCTTCCCGGACCTGGTGGCGGGAACCGAGGGCTGCCCGCGCGCGTGCAGTCACGATGAGCCGGACTGCGCGCTCGACGCCTGGGTGGCCGAGGGACACGCGGACCCGGCCCGGCTGTACTCGCTGCGCCGGCTGCTGGCGACGAGGGAGCGCACGGAAGGCGACTGACCTCCGCGTTGTTTGTCCGCACCCGAGTCCGGTAAGGGCATAATCGCACCGAGCCTGAAGAGCGACCCTGACCAGAGCCTGACGAAGCGGTCACAGTATGCGGGGATACGGGAGGACAGCACATGGCGTGGCTGCTGGTCGTTGTGGCGGGACTGCTCGAAACCGGGTTCGCCGTCTGTCTGAAACTCTCCCACGGCTTCACGAGACTGTGGCCGACGATCGCGTTCTGCGTCTTCGCGCTCGGCAGCTTCGGTCTGCTGACCCTGTCGCTGAAGAAGCTCGACGTCGGCCCGGCGTACGCGGTGTGGACCGGCATCGGCGCGGCCGGCACCGCGATCTACGGAATGATCTTCCTCGGTGACATCGTCTCGACGCTGAAGATCGTCTCGATCAGCCTGGTGATCGTGGGCGTCATCGGACTTCAGCTGTCGGGCTCGGCGCACTAGACGAGACGCGTCAGACCGGCAACTGCCGGGGCAGGGCGCCTCGTACGAGGTCGGCCACTGAGCCCTCCCCCGGCGGGGCCGCCACGCAGGACAGCGCTATCCGGACGACGAGTTCGCAGGAGCGCGCGAGTTCGCCGTGGTCCGACACGCCCGCGCCGGGTGCGGACAGGGCGGCCACGGCACGGTCGCGGACGATGCCGACGAAGTCGCCGGGCGAGGGCAGCGGGCCGTCGGCGCGGCGCTGGGCCGGTACGGCGGAGGAGGACGGGACGGCCGAGAGGGCCGGCGAGGGCAGGCGCTCACCCCAGCAGCCGGTGAGCATGGCCCGGACGAGGGCGTTGTCGCGGGCGGCGGAGGCGGTCCACTCCGCGGTGGCGGTGAGCCGGTCGCGCGGGTCGGACGGGGTGTTCAAGGCCCGCTCCACACCGGCGAGATAGGAGTCGGCCTCCCGCCGCACGAGCGCCCGGGCGAGCCCCTCCTTGCTCCCGAACTCGTTGTAGAGGGTCTGCCGCGACACTCCGGCCGCGGCGGCCACGTCCACCATCCGCACCGCCGACCACGACCGGCGTGCAAGCGCCGTATAAGCGGCATCCAGCAGAGATTCCCGCGCTGCAGGCATCGTCGCCTCCCAGGGCCCCGGCTCTGCGCCCCAGATTTGACGCGCCCGGCGGCACTGTCAAGGGGTGCGGAGCGGTGTGCCGGGAGGTGGGGGGCGCGTGACCGCCCTCCGCCCCCGGTGGCCCCGCGCGACGACCGGCGGATACCGTTCACCACATGCCCGACTACCTCGACGACCTCCGCCTCGCCCACGTCCTCGCGGACGCCGCCGACGCCGCCACCATGGACCGCTTCAAGGCGCTCGACCTCAAGGTCGAGACCAAGCCGGACATGACCCCGGTCAGCGAGGCGGACAAGGCGGCGGAAGAACTGATCCGCGGCCAGCTCCAGCGCGCCCGCCCCCGTGACGCGATCCTCGGCGAGGAGTACGGCATCGAGGGCACCGGACCCCGCCGGTGGGTCGTCGACCCGATCGACGGCACCAAGAACTACGTCCGGGGCGTCCCCGTCTGGGCCACCCTCATCTCCCTGATGGAAGCGGGCGAGGGCGGTTTCCAGCCCGTCGTCGGTGTCGTCTCCGCTCCCGCCCTCGGCCGCCGCTGGTGGGCGGCGAAGGGCCACGGCGCGTTCTCCGGCCGCAGCCTCTCCGCCGCGAGCCGCCTCCAGGTCTCCCGCGTCTCCCGGATGAGCGACGCCTCCTTCGCGTACTCCTCGCTGAGCGGCTGGGAGGAGCAGGGCAGGCTGAACGGCTTCCTGGACCTCACCCGCGAGGTCTGGCGCACGCGCGCGTACGGCGACTTCTGGCCGTACATGATGGTCGCCGAGGGCTCCGTGGACATGTGTGCCGAGCCCGAGCTGTCCCTGTGGGACATGGCCGCCAACGCCATCGTCGTCACGGAGGCCGGCGGCACCTTCACCGGCCTCGACGGCCGACCGGGCCCGCACAGCGGCAACGCCGCCGCCTCCAACGGCCTGCTCCATGACGAGCTCCTGGGGTACCTGAACGAGCGCTGCTGAGCCTCACGCGCCCTCTTGTTGACCCCCTCTTTGCCTGCCACTCTGAAGACCCCGCCCCTTGTGAATTTGTGAAACGGTGAACAAGGTGAACTCAGAGCGGGGACCCCACAGGAGGTGGCTGCATCCATGCTCGTCCGCGACGCCATGAGCACCGTGGTCCTCACCATCGGCCCCACCCACACCCTTCGCCAGGCCGCCGCGCTGATGTCCGCCCGCCGGGTGGGCGCGGCCGTCGTCCACGACCCCGACGCCGGCGGCATCGGCATTCTCACCGAACGAGACGTCCTCAACTCCGTCGGCCTGGGTCAGGACCCGGACACGGAACACGCCCACGCCCACACCACCAACGACGTCGTCTTCGCGGCGCCGTCCTGGACCCTGGAGGGAGCGGCCCAGGCGATGGCGCACGGCGGCTTCCGCCATCTGATCGTCCTGGAGCACGACGAGCCCGTCGGGATCGTCTCGGTCCGCGACATCATCCGCTGCTGGGCGCCGCTGCGGCAGCAGGTCCCGGCCTGACGGACACGCGAACGGGCCGGACCCCCTTCCTCAGGGGTCCGGCCCGCTTCGACAAGCGATCCAGTGCTGGTGGGTGTATCAGCCGCGCAGGGCCTGGACCGCGGCCTCCAGCCGCTTGCCGAAGTCCTCGTCCGCGTTGCGGAAGTTGCCGATCGCCCGCTCGACGATGTCCTCGCGCGAGACCTTCGAGATGAAGCCCGCCAGGTTCTCGATCAGGCGCTCCTTCTCGTCGTCGGACATCAGCCGGTAGAGGTTGCCGGCCTGCACGAAGTCGTTGTCCTCGGCGTGCAGGGGCGTGGGGTGGTTGCCCGTGCCCCCGCTGAAGCCGTCGTAGGGCTGCCACAGCGGTCGGCCGGTCTGCGCCGGGCCGCCGAAGCTGTTCGGCTCGTAGTTCTTCGCACCGCCGTGGCGGCCGTCGTACAGGAGGCCGTCGCGGGAGTGGGTGCGCGCCTCGGTGGCGTGCGGGCGGTTCACCGGCAGGTGGTCGGCGTTGATGCCGACGCGGTAGCGGTGGGCGTCGCCGTAGGCGAAGAGGCGGCCCTGGAGCATCTTGTCCGGGGACGGGCCGATGCCGGGCACGAAGTGGGCGGGGCTGAAGATCGACTGCTCGACCTCGGCGAAGATGTTCTCCGGATTGCGGTTGAGCTCCAGCTTGCCGATCTCGATCGGCGGGTAGTCCGCGTGCGGCCACACCTTGGTGAGGTCGAACGGGTTGAAGCGGTACGTCGCCGCCTCGGCCGCCGGCATGATCTGCACCTGCACGGTCCAGCTCGGGAAGTCGCCGCGCTCGATGGCCTCGCGCAGATCGCGCTGGTGGGAGTCGGGGTCGTCGCCGGCGAGCCGGTTGGCCTCGGCCTGGGTGAGGTTCTTGATGCCCTGGTCGGTCTTGAAATGGTACTTGACCCAGAAGACCTCGCCGGCCTCGTTGTTCCACTGGTAGGTGTGCGAGCCGAAGCCGTCCATGTGGCGGTACGAGGCGGGGATGCCGCGGTCGCCGAAGAGCCAGGTCACCTGGTGCGTGGACTCCGGGCTCAGGCTCCAGAAGTCCCAGACGTTGTCCGCCTCGGTGGAACCCGTGTACGGGTCGCGCTTCTGGGTGTGGATGAAGTCCGGGAACTTGATGGCGTCCCGGATGAAGAACACCGGGGTGTTGTTGCCGACGAGGTCGTAGTTGCCCTCCTCGGTGTAGAACTTCAGCGCCCAGCCGCGCGGGTCACGGACGGCGTCCGCGGCACCGAGGTTGCCGGCCACGGTCGAGAACCGCAGGAACGTCTCGGTCCGCTTGCCGACCTCGGAGAGGAACTTGGCGCGCGTGTACCGCGTGACGTCGGCGGTCACCGTGAAGGTGCCGTAGGCACCGGCGCCGCGGGCGTGGACCACGCGCTCCGGGATGCGCTCACGGTTGAAGTGGGCCAGCTTCTCCAGGAGGAGCTGGTCCTGCACGAGCACGGGGCCACCGACGCCCGCGGTCTCGCTGTTCTGGTTGTCGGCCACCGGTGCTCCGGCCTCCGTAGTGAGCGGTCCCTGCGTCACGTCTGCCTCCTGCGCCATTCCTTGCCCTACCTGTCCCTTGGCCAAAGCCGTTCCCGATCCTATCCTAGACAATGTCTAAGTCAAATAAGGTTCCAAAGTCACACCTATTCGGGATCTGGTCCTCTTGCTGTTAGGCTGGTGGCCATGAGCGACCTTCTGGAACGGCTGCGCGGACGTGGATGGCGGATGACCGCGCAGCGGCGCGTCGTGGCCGAGGTCCTCGACGGCGAACACGTCCATCTGACGGCCGACGAGGTTCACTCCAGGGCTGTCGCCAAGCTGCCCGAGATCTCTCGCGCGACCGTCTACAACACCCTGGGCGAGCTGGTCACCCTCGGTGAGGTGATCGAGGTCGCCACGGACAAGCGCGCCAAGCGGTACGACCCGAACGCGCACCGTCCGCACCACCACCTGGTCTGCGCCCAGTGCGGCGCGATCCGGGACGTCCACCCGACCGGCAACCCGCTCGCCGATCTGCCCTCTTCGGAGCGCTTCGGCTTCACGGTCTCCGACGTCGAGGTGACGTACCGCGGCCTCTGCCCTGACTGCGCGGCGGTCGCGTAACCAGACGCCCGCGAGGAACCCCGGCACCGTGCGAACGGTGCCGGGGTTTTTTCGGCTGCCGCCGGACTGCACCAGCCGGGCAACACCGAGGGCCGGAACCCTGATGGGTTCCGGCCCTCGGTCTTCAGTAGCGGGGACAGGATTTGAACCTGCGACCTCTGGGTTATGAGCCCAGCGAGCTACCGAGCTGCTCCACCCCGCGTCGGTGAATGCAACGTTACGTCAAGGACGCGGACAGAAGCAAATCGCTTTACGCGGGCGCGGGCCCGGAAGATCTCCAAAGCCGCGCTACGCCGACAGTTCCTCCCGCAAGGCGTCCCGCAACCGGGCCGCCCGCTGCGCGACCTCCCGCGGCCCCAGGGCCACCGCCCGGTCGGCCCACCGCTGCCCCTCCGCCAGCTCACCGCGACGCGCGTAGACCAGGGCGAGCCGCAACGCCGCCCGACCGTGCCCGGCGTCCGCGGCCCGGGTCCACCACACGGCGGCCTCCGGCTCACTCCCCTCCCGGGCGAGCAGCAGCCCGAGGTTGAAGGCCCCGTTGCGGGAACCGGCCTCCGCGGCCTCCCGGTACCACCGGGCCGCCTCCACGACATCGCCCCGCGCGGCGGCCAGCATGCCCACCCGCACCTGCGCCTTCCGGTGCCCCTGCCCGGCGGCCCGCTCGTACCACTCCTCGCACTCGCTCTTCTCGTGCACGGACTCCCCGAGCTCATGCGCGGGCGCCGGCGGGCGCCGGGCGTCGAGCACGGTGGCCAGCCGGTACGCGGCCTCCGCGCTGCCGCCGCCCGCGGCCCACCGAAGATGCCGCTCGGCCCCGCTCTCGTCCCCGTCCCGCAGCCGGGCGATACCGGCCTGGAGCGCCGCCTCCGTGTGACCGGCGGCGGCGGCCCGCTCGTACCACCGCAAGGCGACGCCGTCCTCACCCCGCCCGGCGAAGAGGATCCCCAGGTTGAAGGCGGCGTCCACGCTGCCCGCCTCCGCGGCCTTGGAGAACCACGGTTCGGCGCCGGCGGTGTCCCCGCCCTGGAGCAGCAGGATCGCGAGCGCGTTGGCCGCCTCCCGGTGCCCGGCGTACGCCGCGCGCCGGTACCACTGCTCGGCCTGCACGGTCCGCCCCTGCTCGGCGCAGAGCAGCCCGAGGTTGTACGCGCCGTTCACATCACCGGCGTCCATCGCGGCCCGGTACCACCGCTCGGCGGTCTGGGTCTCGCCCCGCTCGGCATGCAGCGCGCCGAGCGCGTTCGCGGCGTTGCCGTCGCCCTCCTGAGCGGCCCTTAGCCACCACACGGCGGCGCTCTCGGGGTCCCCCGCGTCACGCAGCAGGAACCCGAGCGCGCACGCGGCCCGCGCCTCGCCGTCCTTGGCGGACGTCAGGTACCAGCGCCCGGCCTCCCGCAGCTCACCGCGCCGCTCCAGGATCGCGCCGAGATGCAGCGCGGCCCGCCGGTGTCCGCGCGCGGCGGCCTGGCGGTACCACTGCTCGGCCTCCGCCGCGGCGGACGCCACGCCCGCGGTGGGGTCCGCCCCGACACCGTTGTCGCCGTCGCTCTCCCCGGCGCCCCGCCGGTCCAGCGCTCGCGCCAGGCGGTACGCGGCCTCCC
This sequence comes from Streptomyces sp. NPDC002776, assembly GCF_053592195.1. NCBI lineage: Bacteria > Bacillati > Actinomycetota > Actinomycetes > Kitasatosporales > Streptomycetaceae > Streptomyces > Streptomyces sp. NPDC002776. Next base: position 111,910 of record NZ_JBSFVG010000001.1, read on the forward strand.
GGTGCCCCCGCTCGGCCGCCGCCCGCATCCACCGCTCGGCGTCGGCGTCACCGCGGTGCTCCAGCAGATCGGCGAGCGCGTACGCGCCCAGCGCGTGCCCCTGCTCGGCGGACTGCCGCAGCCAGTACTCGGCGGCCGGCTCGTCCCCGCGCTCACGGTGATGGCGGCCCAACGCGTGCGCGGCCGCGGCCGATCCGGCGACGGCGGCCACCCGCCACCACCCCGCGGCCTCCTCGGCGTACCCGCGCTGATGAAGGAGGACTCCCAGGTTGTTGGCGGCGGCGCGGTCCCCCGCGGCGGTGGCGGCACGCAACTGGGGCTCGGCCGCGTCGAGATCACCGCGGCGCAGCAGCAAGGCACCGAGGACGCTCATCGCCTCGGCGTCGCCGGTCTCCGCCGCGAGCCGCAGTCGCAGTTCCTCGGCGGCCTCACCGGCTTCGTCCCGGTCGGAAGACTGCACAAAACGCCCTGTCTCCAACAGAGTTGCCTTGTCCCCCATAACGTCCATCGTCGCACCACCTGCAACCTGGGTACACCTCGTATACCGCAGCCAGTGAGGTCACTTCAGCGTTTTGTCGACATGCCCACAGAGAGACAAGTCAAACACAGATGGGCCAACTCCCCACCGCGGCACGGCCGTCCCCACCCCTCGGCACATGCGTTCGCACATCACGAAGGCCCGGATCCCTGTGAGGATCCGGGCCTTCGCCATCAGTAGCGGGGACAGGATTTGAACCTGCGACCTCTGGGTTATGAGCCCAGCGAGCTACCGAGCTGCTCCACCCCGCGCCGTTGTTCTGCAACAGTATCACGGCGCGGGATGGGCTTGATCAGCTGCTGTCCGGGCTGGGGCTGGGGCTGGGACTCGCGTCCCCGCCGTCGCCGGACTCGCCGGCCTGGGCCTCCTCGGCCCGCCGCAGCGCTTCCTCCAGTGCTTCCTGTGCCCGGCCGTACGCCTCCCAGTCGCCGTCCTTCAGCGCCTGCTGGCCGTCCTCGAAGGCCTTCTGGGCGTCGTTCAGCGCCTCTTGGACCGTCGGGTCCTCGCTCGTCGGCGGTGGCGTCGGCTTGCTGGGGTCACCGTCGTCCTCCGGTGGCTCCGACGGTTCCGGACTCGTACCCTTCGATCCGAAGATCTTGTTGAGCGCCTCTTCGAGGGTGTCCTCGAAGGCCGTACTGCCGCCGTAGGTCACCAACACCTTGCGCAGCAGCGGGTACTTGAGCCCGCCGCCGCGAACGTAGACGGGTTCGACGTAGAGGAGTCCGCCGTCCAGTGGCACCGCGAGCAGGTTGCCGTACTCGACGTTCGAGTCGCCTCTGCTGAGGAGGCTGATCGTCTCGGCGATGTCCTGTTCGGAGTTGAACTGGCTCTGGACCTGTTTGGGCCCGTTGACGGTGGTGTTCGTCGGCAGTTTCAGGATTCTGATCTTGCCGTAGTCGCTGGTGCCCGCTTCCGCGTCGACCGCCATGAACGCGCTGAGGTTGTCACGGCCGTTCGGGGTGAACGTCGTCGTCAGCGAGAACGCCTGGGACTTCTGGTCCGGCATCTTCATGCTCAGGTAGTACGGCGGCACCGCGTTGCCCGACTTGTTGGTCGGGTCGTCCGGCACCTGCCACACCTCGCTGCCGCTGAGGAACGTCGTCGCGTCGTCCACGTGGTAGCGGCTGAGCAGCTCGCGCTGGACCTTGAACAGGTCCTGCGGGTACCGCAGATGGGCCATCAGGGCGGGCGAGATGTCGCTCTTGGGCTCCACCGTGTCCGGGAAGGCCTTCATCCAGGTCTTCAGGACCGGATCCTGGGTGTCCCACTGGTAGAGCTTGACCTCGCCGCTGTAGGCGTCGACGGTCGCCTTCACCGAGTTGCGGATGTAGTTGACCTGGTTCTGCTGGGCCACCACCGCGCGGGAGTCGTTCGTCGCGGTCAGCGAGTCGGCCGTCGTGTCACCGAGGGTCGTCCGGGACGCGTACGGATAGCCGTTGGTGGTCGTGTAGGCGTCGACGATCCACTGGATCTCGCCGTCCACGACCGCCGGGTAGGCGTCGCCGTCGATGGTCAGCCAGGGCGCGACCGCCTCGACGCGCTCCTTGGGTGTGCGGTTGTACAGGATCCGCGAACCCTCGCCGATCGCCCCGGAGTACATGATCTGCGGCTCGCTGAACGCCACCGCGTAGGCGGCGCGGTTGACCGGGTTGGAGAGGTTGACCCCGCTGTTGCCCTCGTAGCTGTAGGTCTTCTCACCGGTGTCGTCGGAGTAGTCGATCTCCTTCTGGGGACCGCCGACGATCGAGTACGTCGAGGTCTTCTCGCCGTAGTAGATCCGCTGCTGGTACTTGCCGAGATCGCCCTTGGAGGGCAGGTCGGACTCGGTGAAGACCGGGCGGCCCTGGGAGTCGGCGCTGGTCCCCTCCGCGGCGACCGCGCCGTACCCGTGGGTGTAGCGGAAGTGGTCGTTGATCCAGTTGTTCTTCGGAATGCCGCTGAGGTTCAGCTCACGCAGACCGATGACCGTGTCCTGGTCCTTGCCGTCCTTGCTGTACCGGTCGACGTCCAGGTTGGTCGGGAAGCCGTAGTAGTTCCGGATCTGCTGGAGCTGCTGGAACGTCGGCGAGACGATGTTCGGGTCCATGATGCGGATGCTCGCGGCCTTGTCGACATCGTCCCGCAGCTGGGCCTTGTCGTCGGTGCTGCTCTGCCCCGAGTACTCGGTGACCTTGGCGTCGTCGATGCCGTACGCCTCACGCGTCGCCTGGAGGTTCTTCTCCACGTACGGCGCTTCCTTGGCCTGCTCGTTCGGCTGGACCTGGAACTTCTGGACGATCGCCGGGTACAGGCCGCCGATGAGGATCGCCGAGAGCACCATGAGGCCGAAGCCGATGACGGGCAGCTGCCAGGTGCGCCGCCACAGGGTGGCGAAGAACAGCAGGGCGCAGATGACCGCGATGCAGAACAGGATCGTCTTGGCCGGCAGATAGGCGTTGGCGTCGACGTACCGCAGACCGGTCCAGCTGTCGGTCGCCTTGAAGTCGCTGGACTTCACGGCCAGGCCGTACCGGTCGAGCCAGTAGGCGACCGCCTTCAGCGCGACGAAGATGCCGAGCAGCACCGACAGATGCCCCGTGGCCGCCGCGGTGGCCCGCGCGCCGGGGCTGGTGATGCGCAGCCCGCCGTACAGGTAGTGGGTGAGCGCGGCGGCGATCAGGGACAGGATCGCGGCGGCGAAACCGAAGCCGAGCAGGAACCGGTACCAGGGCAGGTCGAAGGCGTAGAAGGAGACGTCCAGATCGAACTGGGGGTCCTTCTGCCCGAACGAGACGCCGTTGACCCACATCAGCCAGGTCCGCCACTGACCGGAGGCGGAGGCGCCGGCGATCAGCCCGACCAGCGCGGTGATCGCGAGCAGCAGCCACTTCTTGTAGGGCGCGATGCCCATGCGGTAGCGGTCGAGGCTCTGCTGCTCCATCGACATGGCGCTCAGCGGCGGGCGCAGCCGGTGCGCCAGCCAGATGTTGAGGCCCACCGAGAGGGCCATCAGCAGGCCGAAGACGAAGAACAGACCGATCTTCGTCGACAGGGTGGTCGTGAAGACGGACGAATAGTTCACCGACCGGTACCACAGCCAGTCCGTCCAGAAGCCCGCGAACATGGTGAACGCCATGCCGAGTACGGCAAGGACGCCCAGCGTCATGAGCAGGGTCCGGACACGCCGGGACGGGCGGCCCACTCTGATCCGTGGCCCCGTCGGGCCTCCGCCGCGGTCCGGCATCTGGAAAGCCAAGGTGCGCACCTCGAAGTTCGCTGTTGATCCGTCAGGCCCGCGTCTCGTGGAGCCCTCCGGGGGGCCTCGTGATCGTAGGCCCACACCTATGCAACTTACTCACGCTTTACTCGGTTCCCGATTCCGGGTGGGAACGAGGCAGGATTGTGACCATGTCCAACACTCCCATGGCGGCGAGCCCGCTCACCCGGGCCGTACTCGAGATCGACGAGTACGCCTCCGGCCTCGGCTGGGACCAGCCCGCCCGCCTGTTCGCCCTCGTAGACACCGCACGGCTGCGGGCCCAGGAACCCGGCCTCGCCCGCCAGCTCGGCCTGGAGGACGAGCAGGAGACCTCCGGCCTGACCCCCATCGAGCAGGACGAGGTTCCCACCGGCAAGCCGCTCGACGAATTCCTCGGCACCATCGCCTGGCCCGACGCGGTGACCGGCTGCGCGCTCACCGTGGAGCGGCTGATGCTGCCGCCGTCCGCGGAGGCCCAGGTGCCGCAGGACCTGAGCGGGGCCGCGCTGACCAAGTGGGTGGCGAACCACCCCGAGCGGCAGGAGGTCCGGATGACGGTCGCCGTGCTGCGCGACGGCACCCGCGAGTCGGCCCTGCGGCTGCGCGAGAAGGACACCCCGACGGAGGTCCTGACGGGCAAGGACCTGGTGCCGGGTCTGGCGGAGGCGCTGACGGCGACGTTCGAGGACTGACGTTCCCGGGGTCCTGGCTCGCGCCGCACTTCGGGACTGAGGGCCGGGGTCCTAGCTCGCGCCGCACGTCGGCAGGTCGGCGGTGTCGCCGGCGCGGATGTCCTTCAGGGCGCCGAGCGCGTCGTCCATGGTGCCGACCTTGACCAGGGTGAGCCCGTCGGGGATGTCCTGGGCGGCGGCCGCGCAGTTGTCGGCCGGGGTGAGGAAGTACTGGGCGCCCTTGTCGCGGGCGCCGACGGTCTTCATCTCGATGCCGCCGATGGGGCCGACCTTGCCGTCGTCGTCGATGGTGCCGGTGCCGGCCACGAAGGAGCCGCCGGTGAGGCTGCCCGGGGTGAGCTTGTCGTAGATGCCGAGCGCGAACATCAGACCCGCGCTCGGCCCGCCCACGTCGGCGAGCTTGATGTCGATGCTGAACGGGAAGGTGTGGTCCGTCCCGGCGGAGATCCCGACGATGGCGCGCTTCTCGCCGCCGTCGTCGGCGGTCGTGGTGGTGATCGTGACCTTCTCCGTCCTGGCCGTCGCCCGCTGCTCCTTCTCGGCCTCGGCCTGTTCCTTCGCGGGCACGATCGTGAAGTCGACGTCCTCGCCGGGCTGGTGCCTGGTCACCAGTTCGGCGACGTCGGCCGGCTCGCGCACGGCCGTGCCGTCGACGGCCTTGATCACATCGCCGGCGTGCAGCTTGCCCTCGGCCGGTGAGTCCTTGACGACCGTGGAGACGATCACCCAGGACTGCACGGGGATGTCCAGCGCCTCCAGCGCGGCGACCTTCGCGCTCTCCTGGGACTGGCTGAACTCCTCGGCGTTCTCCTGGGTGGACTCCTCCTCCGTCTTGCCGTCGGGGTAGAGGGTTTCGTGCGGCACGACCTTGTTGTCGTGCGCGAGCCAGCCGTAGACGGCCTCGACGAGGTTCATCCGGTAGTCGGCGCTGGTGACCCGGACGGTGGTCATGTTCAGGTGCCCGCCGGCGGCGTACGTCTTGCGGCCCGAGATCTGCAGCACCGGCTCGCCGCCGTGGTCCCCCAGGGTGTTCACCGTCGGCCCCGGGGACATCTCCGAGTACGGCACGGGGATGAACACTCCCGCGCACAAAAGCGCGATCAGCATCAGGGTGGAGGCGAGCATCGTCGCGGTGCGGCGTGGCATGCCTCGACAGTACGTGACACCCCTGTCGGCGTCCCGTCAGGGCTGAGTCTTCTCCATGGCCGCACGGAACCGGGCATATCCGTCCAGCTCAGGACCGTCGCTACGGGCCTTTCGCGTCCGGTGGGCCCAACTGCCCCACAGACCGGCGCCGATCGCAGCGACAAGCGGAATCAGCAACCAGGCGAGCGCCGCCATGCCGTCCTCCCAACCCCATTGAGCGACCGCAACTGACTGATCAGCAGATTAACCATCCGCACTGACAACGCTCGGGGCAGGGGTGCGGTTACGCAACCGGAGAGGCGGGCGGGGCACGGCTCAACAGGCGCCGACCCACTCCTCGGTGCCGTCGGAGAACTTCTGGTGCTTCCAGATGGGCACTTCGTGCTTGAGATCGTCGATCAGCTTCCGGCAGGCCTCGAAGGCCTCCCCGCGATGGGGACAGGAGACGGCGACGACGACGGCCAGATCCCCGACCTGGAGATCCCCGATCCGGTGCACGGCGGCGAGCGCCCGCACCGGGTACGCACCGGCCACCTTCTCGGCGATCCGCCGCATCTCGCTCTCGGCACTGGGATGACAGGAGTACCCCAGCTCATCGACGTCGGCACCCCCGTCGTGGTTGCGCACGGTCCCGACGAACAGGGCGGTCCCCCCGGCGGCGTCGTCCCCGACGGCCCGGAAGACCTCGTCGAGCGAGAGCGCGGTCTCCCGGACGGCGATCAACTTGATGGGGTCCTGCCCGGTCAGCTCGCCGGGGTGGTCGTTCATGGGTGCCATGCCCCCATCGTGCCCCACCCGGAGGAACCCGCGGAATACCGAAATCACCCGGCACACACGCGTGCGGCTTTGGAGCCTCCTACAGACGGCGGCTGCCGCCGGGCCCCGCCATGACGGCAGCGGGCGCCCCGTCAGATCCGCCGCCGGGCCTTCCGTGCCCGCCGCACCACCGCGGCCGCGCCCAGCAGGGCCACCGTCGCCCCGGCCGCCCCCGCGGCCGTCGCGTCCTTGCGGCCGAGCCGCCGCCCGGCCACCGTGTGCCGCCCGGCGACCTCCTCCAGCAGCTCGGCCAGCACCTCCTCGTTCGTCCACTGGGGCCGCCATCCGGCGGCGTGCAGCCGGCTCCCGCTCACCACCCAGGGATACATGGTGTACGCGAGGTCCCCGGCCGGCGAGGGCGTCAGGCCGATCCGGTGCAGGCGGGCCGCCGCCCCGAGCGCGACCGCGGACGGCAGCTCCATCCGCCGGATCCCGCTGAGCTCCTCGACCTCCTCCTGCTCCAGCCATCCGTCGCACCCGACGGCGAGCTCTCCGTCGACCCTCTCCAGGACGGCGTACTCCAGCGCGCTGCACAGGTCCTCGACATGGCAGAACTGCCAGGCCGGCCGCGACCCGGCCACTACCAGCAGCCGCGGCGACTCGAAGTACCTGGTCAGCGCCGTGTCCGTGCCGCCGACGAGGATGGCGGGCCGCACCACGGTCACGTTCAGCCCCGGATGCGCCCTGGGCGCCCGCCGGGCGAGCCGCTCGACCTCCAGCAGATCGCCGACGCCGGTCGCCTCCGCGGTCGCCCGCAGCTCCGCGTCCTCGGCCAGCGGCAGCTCGTTGTCGGGAAGGGCGCCGTAGACCATCGCGGAGGTGCACAGGACGACCCGGTGCACCCCGGCGGCCGCGGCGGCGGTCAGCACGGTCTGTGTCCCCCGGACGTTGTAGGCCGTCCGGGCGGCTCCGTCGGTCTCCAGATCGAGATCGAGCGCGAGATGGACGACCACGTCGGCGCCGCGCAGCTTCTCCGCGATGGCCGGGTCCCGCACGTCCAGGATGTGCCACAGCGCGTCCGCGCACTCGCCGCGCCGCTCGTCGATGGCGATGACCTGCTTGATCTCCTCGGACGCGGCCAGCCGCTCGGTGAGCAGCGCTCCTACGCCGGACGCGGCACCGGTGACCGCCACGACGGGGCCACGCGCCGCGGGACTGGTTGACTGGTTTCGCGCTGCGCGAACCTGCGGATCAGGGGAACTCACCGGGCGTCTCCAGCGGTTGTCTTCAGTACGGACGCGCGTGACGCGTACGTACCAGGTGGCATCCATCCTGCCGCAGGCCGAGAGTCGGCGAAGCACCGAGGCCCTATCCGCCCGTGGTGTCTACGCTGGGTGGTGTTATCGGGCAGTCGTGCCGTCGGAGCAGAACCGGCGGCCTTACCAGCCGAGGAATCCCGTGAGTGACACCCCATTCGGATTCGGCCTTCCGCCGGAGGAGCCGGACGACGGCGACGAGGGCAAGAAGAAGGACCAGGAGAGCGGTGGTGGTCAGGGACCTGCCAACCCGTTCGGTTTCGGCGGCCTGCCCGGTGGCGGGGGCTTCGGCGGCCCGGGCGGTCCAGGTGCCGACAACCCGTTCGCTGCCATGTTCGGCTCGCTGAACCCCACCGACCTGGGCGCCGCGTTCCAGCAGCTCGGCCAGATGCTCTCGTACGAGGGCGGTCCGGTGAACTGGGACATGGCCAAGCAGATCGCCCGCCAGACGGTCTCCCAGGGCACGTCGGACGGCACCAAGGACGCGAGTGTCGGCCCCGCCGACCGCACCGCCGTCCAGGAGGCCGTCCGCCTCGCCGACCTGTGGCTCGACGACGCGACGTCGCTGCCCTCCGGCGCGGGCTCCGCGGTGGCGTGGTCCCGCGCGGAGTGGGTCGAGGCGACGCTGCCGGCCTGGAAGGAGCTCGTGGACCCGGTCGCCGAGCGCGTCGGCACCGCCATGGGCGATGTCCTGCCGGAGGAGATGCAGGCCATGGCGGGCCCGCTGATCGGCATGATGCGGTCCATGGGCGGCGCCATGTTCGGCACGCAGATCGGGCAGGCCGTCGGCGTGCTCGCGGGCGAGGTCGTCGGCTCCACCGACATCGGCCTGCCGCTCGGCCCGGCCGGCAAGGCCGCGCTGCTGCCGGTCAACATCGACGCCTTCGGCAAGGACCTGGGCGTGCCGAAGGAGGAGGTGCGGCTGTATCTCGCCCTGCGCGAGGCCGCCCACCAGCGCCTGTTCACCCATGTGCCGTGGCTGCGCTCGCACCTGTTCGGTGCCGTCGACGGCTACGCGCGCGGGATCAAGGTCGACACCGCCAAGCTGGAGGACGTGGTCGGCCAGTTCGACCCGCAGAACCCCGAGCAGCTTCAGGACGCCCTCCAGCAGGGCATGTTCCAGCCGGAGGACACGCCCGAGCAGAAGGCCGCCCTGGCCCGTCTGGAGACTGCTCTGGCACTGGTCGAGGGCTGGGTGGACGCGGTGGTGCACGCGGCCGCGAAGCCGCGTCTGTCCTCCGCGGACGCGCTGCGCGAGACCCTGCGCCGCCGCCGCGCCTCGGGTGGCCCGGCCGAGCAGACGTTCGCCACCCTGATCGGCCTGGAGCTGCGTCCGCGTCGGCTGCGCGACGCCTCGCGTCTGTGGGCGTCGCTGACGGACGCGCGCGGGGTGGACGGCCGGGACGCCCTGTGGTCCCACCCGGACATGCTGCCGACGGCCACCGACCTGGACGACCCGGACGGCTTCGTCCACCGCGAGCAGCTGGACTTCTCCGAGCTGGACAAGATGCTCGGCGAGGCGGCTGACGGCTCCCCCGGGAAGCCGGAGAAGGACAAGGACGACGACTCCGAGTGACACTGCACGCCGACGCGGTCCAGGTACTGAAGACCTACGCGGACCAGCAGGATCTGCGCCAGGTCTACCTGGACCATCTGGACCGTCATTCCGACGGAATGTGGAAGGACTGCAAGGACGGGCACATCACGGCGAGCGCCCTGGTGATCGACCCCGAGCGCGAGCGCGTCCTGCTCACGCTCCACCGGAAGCTGCGCATGTGGCTGCAGATGGGCGGTCACTGCGAGCGGGCCGACGACACGCTCTCGGGGGCCGCCCTCCGGGAGGCCACGGAGGAGTCGGGCATCCCCTCGCTGCGCCTGCTGCGGAGCACCCCGGTCCGCCTGGACCGGCACCGGACGCCCTGTGCGTGGCACCTGGACGTGCAGTACGCCGCCATAGCCCCGGGCGGAGCGGTGGAGGCGATCAGCGACGAGTCGCTCGACCTGCGCTGGTTCGCCTACGACGAGGTGGCGGACGTGGCGGACGACTCCGTCGTACGGCTGCTCGAGGCAACCCGCGCCGGGCTGTGAAACCGTAAGGGGTGACCGCCCTCGCGGTCACCCCTTGGCCCGGCTCAGCTCCAGACGTTGCCCTGGTTCTGGCCGCGGGCGCCCTGCTGGCCCATGCCGTACTGGGCGGCGACGCCCGAACCGAGCTGGGCGTTCTGCGGCGGCAGCAGCTCGCTGGGCTGCACGAGCGCGTAGCCGCTGCCCATGAAGCTCAGCTCCCAGCCCTCGCCGGTGTTGCCGCGGCGCCGCCACACCCCGGAGGAGTGCGTCTGGGCCTGCATCTGGACGCGCAGGCTGGTGGACCAGGCGACGATGGCGTCGGCGTCGCAGTTGACGTACTTGTCCGGCGTGACCTGCAGCATCAGCGGCATGCCCGAGGTCATCAGGGCGACCTTGCCACGGCCGGTGATGTTGAGCTGGTACTTCCCGGAGCCGGAGATGCCGTAGAGGCTGTCCACCGCGATGACCTCGTGGTGCAGCGAGGAGTCCATCGCCAGCACATAGCTGCTGTCGACGGTCAGCCCGTCCTGGTCGACGTCCATCAGGTGGATGTGCTGCTTGAGGTTGGCGAGAAAGACCGTGCCCTGCCCGTGGCAGCGCATCAGGTCCAGGCCCTCACCGGTGTGGGCCCGCGAGCGTCCCTGATCGTTGCTCTGGTACTCGGCGTCGAACTCGATCAGGCCCTGGTAGGCGACCATGGTGCCCTTGCGGGCGAGGATGTCGTCGTGACCCTCCAGGGTGAGCCGGAGCATCTGCTTGTTCTGCAGGCTCCAGCGCTCCTGGGTCTGCTGGTCGTTATGGGCGAAAAGCGGACTCTGCATGGTGTGGTGCTCCCCCTCAGCCCCGGACCCGGAGACGGTCGGTGCTGTCCTCGCTGGGCTGGACGACGACGATGCCCTGGCCGGAGAAGGCCATCTGGTACGCCTCGCCGCTGCCCCGGCCGATCAGCGACTGCGCCTTGAAGCTGCGCTTGCCCTTCACCTTCAGGTTCGGGGACCAGGCGACGAGCGCGTCCGGGTCGACGTACGTCTCGTTCTCGCCACCGCCGCAGTCGACGACGATCGGCTTGCCCCGGGAGGTCAGCGCGACCCAGCCCTGCCCGGAGATCTTGGTGTTCCACAGGCCCTGTCCGGCGAACTTCGCCAGGCCCTTGACCCGCTCGACGCCCCACGTGAGGTGGGCGTCGAAGGCCAGCAGGTTGGTGGCGTTGACGGAGATGCCGTCGCCGTTGAGGTTGATCACGACGACGTTCGCGCCGTAGTCCGCGAGGTAGAGCAGTCCGTCGCCGGAGCACTTCATCAGGGGCGCGCCCTCGCCGGTCATCCAGTCCTTGGCGATCTGGCGCACGGCCGGCGGGTTGGGCTCGTACTGGACGAACCCCTCGTAGGCGACCATCGACCCCACGCGCGCGAGGAGGTCGTTCCCGGTCTGCATGGCGACCTTCAGCATGTGGTTGCCGTGGTTCTCCATGCGGGCGGTCACCGGCGCGGGAGCGTAGCCCGCGAGCGGCTGGTTCATGACGGGCTCTCCCTCAGATCTCGTACGGCTGGACGACGATGAAGTTGCCGGGAGCGGCCCGGAACTGGAGATTGACGCTCTCTCCGGTGTCGCCGGGGTAGGCGTTGCGGCGCATCCGCACCTGGCTGGAGACCACCACCTGCGCGGCGGCCGACCAGGCGACCACGGCGTTGCAGTCGGCGAACGTCGTGGGCGTGACCGGCAGGACGACCGGCGTGCCGTGCGTCTTGACGACGATCGTGCCGGTGCCGGTGAACTGCATCGTGAACAGCGCGCCGCCGGGAATGCCGTGTCCCTCGATACGGCGGACCTCGTACTGCAGGCCCTCGTCGAAGGCGAGGACGTTCTCGGCGGAGACGCACACCCCGTCGCCCTGGAGCTCGATGGGGTGCAGCATCGTGGAGTTCTCGGCGAGGAACACCTGGCCCTGGCCGGTGCAGCGCATCAGCTGCATCTCCTGGCCGGTGGCGTTGCCCGCGATCCGGCCCGCGAACCCTGCGCCCTTGTAGCTGAAGTCGACCTTGCCCTGGTAGAGCACCATGCTGCCCTGCCGGGCCAGCACCGGCTGACCGCCGATACCGAGGTCGACGCGGATCATCTTCTTGTTCTGCTGCGTCCAGCGCTGCCCGGTGGGCGTCTCCCGGAACTGCTCCAGCGCACCGGCCACACCGGGCGCCTGGGGAGCACCCTGGGGGGCACCGTAGGGGGCGGCGGCGTGGCCCGGGCCCTGTCCGTACGCGGGCTGCTGGCCGTAGCCGGGAGGCGGCGCCGGCTGACCGTACCCCTGCGGGGCGTGCGGTGCCTGGGGCTGGCCGTAGCCCTGGGGGGCGTGCGGTGCTTGGGGCTGGCCGTAGCCCGGGGGCAGCGGTGCGCTCGGCGGCTGGCCGTGCGGCTGCGGCGGCTGGCCGTAGGGCTGCTGCGGCTGGGCGGGCTGGCCGTACGGCGCGGGTGCGGGGGCCGGCGGGGGTACCTGGGTGCCGCCGGGCGGTGTCATGGGCGCGATGATCGTCGGCTGGGCGTGCACCGACGGCGCGGGGGCCGGTGCCGGCGGCGGAGGCGTGGCTCCCGGCGGGGGCGCGAAGCCCTGGTGGGCGGGCTGCGGGGCGGGGGCAGGCGCGGGCGCGGCCGCGGGTGCGCCGAAGGCGGGGGGCGCGGTGGCCTGGGCCGGGGGCGCGAAACCGGGGGTCGCGCCGGACTGCGGCTGCTGCGGGGCCGGGGCGGGAGCCTCTTCCTCCATGACCTCGCCGCCGAAGTTCTTCAGCAGCGCGTCGAGCCCGCCGTCGAAGCCCTGGCCGACCGCGGCGAACCGCCAGACGTCCTTCAGATAGAAGTCGCCCAGCATGACGGCCCGCTCGGTGCTGAACTCCGAGCCGTTGAACGCGTACCGGGCGACTTCCTCGCCGCCGGCCACGATGCGGATGTATCCGGGGTTGATCTGCGACATCTGCCCGGCGCCGTCGAGCGTCGCGGTGAACGACAGCTTGTGGATCTGCGGCGGGATCCGGTCCAGCGTGACCCGGAAGGACTCCGTGTCACCGGCCTGGGCACCCAGGAGCTGAACGGACTCCTCGGGGGTCTTCGGCTGGTTGAAGAAGACGAAGTAACGGTCGTCCGAGAGCCGTTCATCGGCGTCGAGGCCGAAACAGCTGATGTCGAAGGTCAGACCGGGACCGGAGATCTGCACGCCTACGTACAGATCCGTGCCCGCGGTGAGGTCACTGATCCTGGCCTTGTGGCCGCGTTGGAATTCCCTGGCCATGCGTAACGACCGTCCCCCATCCCGAATACGAGTGCGTCGCGTCAGGCTAACGGCAAACTCGGACACCGGACGAAGTCGGTACAGAGCCGGTACAGAACCGGCGCCCCGCGGTACCGGAAGGTCGGCGGACGGTCACTCTCCGCGTGTGCCGGGCAGGTGCGGCAACCGGTCGGCGGCGACCACTCCTTCGAGGTAACCCCGGGCCCGCTCGGTCCGCGGATACGCCTCCAGCAGCCGCCAGAACCGGGGCCCGTGGCCGGGCACCAGCAGATGGGCGAGCTCGTGCAGCAGGACGTAGTCGACGACGTACTCGGGCATGCCCTGGAGGCGGTGCGACAGCCGGATGCTGCCCTCGGCCGGGGTGCACGAGCCCCAGCGGGTGTTCTGGTTGGTGACCCAGCGGACCGAGCCGGCCCGGGCCCGGCCGTCGAAGTACTGGGCGGAGAGCCGTTCGGCGCGCTCCGCGAGCTCGGTGTCGCCGAGCACCCGCTTGCTCTCCTGGGCGGCCAGCTTGTCGAGCATGACGCTCACCCAGCGCTGCTCCTCCGCCTCGGACATCCGCGCGGGAATCAGCACGACGGTGCGATCACCCTCGCGGTACGCGGAGACCGTCCGGCGCCGACGGGCACTTCTGCGCACCTCGATCGCGCTCGCCCCCGAACCGTTCGGCGGCGGGCTCGGCGGGCGGCGCTGTGGCGTTCCGGCGCTGTGCAGTGGGTCGACGGACACGCCCTGACGTTACCCGCTGCACACGGGGGAAGTCCCGACTCCGGTACGGTTCCGCGCCGAGACCCCACCATGCGTTTGATTTGTACGAAGATTTCCGGGGCCTGTGGACAACTTTCGGCGCCGGACCGCGGCCGGGGGCATGCTGGCTCTGCCGGGGCGACCGCGACCGACTCCAAGGAACACGCGACGGCCGCCTGTGGCACACGGGGACCGACCATGAGTTACGGGGGCCTGTCATGCATCCGATGGTGAAGCCGGCGCTCAGGCGCGGCTGGCGCGACCTCAACACCGTGCAGTTCGGGATGACGCCCGCGCACGCGATGACGCTCGGCCCGATGGACACGGCGACGGGCAGCTTCCTCGACCTGCTCAACGGCACCCGGGGGCTGGACCTGCTGCGCGCCGAGGGGCGGCGGATGCGCCTGCCCGACGGCCATGTCGACGGGCTGGTGACCCGGCTGACGCGGGCCGGGCTGCTCGACGACGCGCGCGGGGGCGGCCCCGGCGGTGCCGAGCTGCGCGGGAAGAAGGAGGCGATGGACCGGCTCCGCCCCGACCTGGCCTCGCTCTCCCTGACCACCTCCGAGCCGGGCGAGGCCATGCACCGGCTGACCGCCCGCGGCTCCCTGCGTGTCCAGGTGCGCGGTGCCGGGCGGGTGGGGGCGGTGCTGGCTTCCCTGCTGTCCGGCGCGGGCGTCGGCGAGGTCGACGTGCGCGACGGCGGCCGGGTCGAGCCGTGGGACGTGGCGCCGGGCGGACTGCCCGCCGAGGCGATCGGTGAGCGCAGGGAGGAGGCCGTCCGCCGGGCCGTACGCCGGGCCGCCCCGGACCGCCCGCCCCGCCGCGGCCCGCAGTCGCGGCCCGGTGACGCCGACCCGGGTCACTCCCTGGTGATCCTCGCCCCACGGGACGAGGTCGGGGTGCACGCGCCCCTTCCGTCCGCCGCCGAGCCGCTGATCGCTTCCGGCACTCCTCATCTCTACGCCGGAGTGGTCGAGGGAACCGGTGTCGTCGGTCCGCTCGTCCTGCCGGGCGAGACCGGCTGTGCGGGCTGTCTGCACGAGGGCCGCACCGACCGGGACCCGGTCTGGCCCCGGCTGGTCGCCCAGTGGCGTTCGGGCGTGGGCAGGCCGCGCCCGGTACCGGCCTGCGACCTGGCACTGGCGGCCATGGTGGCCGGACTGGCGGCGGCTCACGCCCTGGCCTTCCTCGACGGCGGGACCCCCTCCAGCGCGGGCGCCCGCTGGGAGGTGTCACTGCCCGGTCTGACCTGGCACGCACGCCCGGTCTGGGCCCATCCCGCATGTCCGTGCGGGGCCGCGGAGAAAGGTAAGGAAGGACACACCTCCAAGGAGGGGGAGGCGCACGAGACAATGGCGGTGCAACGGCCGTCGAGAATGTCACGCCGTCAGGCGAACGCTCGTCCCGTTGGGACCTGGAGGGCGCATGTCTGATCTTCCCCGCAAGGCGGTCACCCGCACCGCCAAGCTCGCCGCGCTCCCGCTCGGCTTCGCCGGGCGGGCGACCTGGGGACTGGGCAAGCGAATCGTGGGCGAGTCCGCGGAACTCGTCGGCAAGGAGCTGCAGCAGCGCACCGCCGAGCAGATGTTCAAGGTGCTCGGCGAGCTCAAGGGCGGAGCCATGAAGTTCGGGCAGGCCCTGTCCGTGTTCGAGTCGGCGCTGCCCGAGGAGGTCGCGGGGCCCTACCGCGCGGCGCTGACGAAGCTCCAGGAGGCGGCGCCTCCGATGCCGACCCGCACGGTGCACGCGGTGCTCGCCGAACGGCTCGGGGAGGACTGGCGCGAGCTGTTCGTCGAGTTCGACGACAAGCCTTCCGCGGCGGCCTCCATCGGCCAGGTGCACCGGGCGGTGTGGCAGGACGGCCGCGCGGTGGCGGTCAAGGTGCAGTACCCGGGCGCCGGTGAGGCCCTGCTCTCCGACCTCACCCAGCTGAGCCGGTTCGCCCGTCTGCTGGGCCCCCTGGTCCCCGGCATGGACATCAAGCCGCTGATCACCGAGCTGAAGGACCGGGTCTCCGAGGAGCTGGACTACGGCCTGGAGGCCCAGGCGCAGCGGGCTCACGCGGAGGAGTTCGCGGACGACCCGGACGTGGTGGTGCCCGACGTGGTCCACCAGTGCGACCAGGTCCTGGTCACCGAGTGGATCGACGGCATACCGCTGTCGGAGATCATCGCGGACGGCACCGAGGAGCAGCGCGACCGCGCCGGCCAGCTGCTGGCCCGCTTCCTCTTCTCCGGCCCGGCCCGTACCGGCCTGCTGCACGCCGACCCGCACCCCGGCAACTTCCGGCTCCTGCCCGGTGACCCGGACGGCGAGCAGGAATGGCGCCTCGGCGTGCTGGACTTCGGCACGGTCGACCGCCTCCCCGGCGGTCTGCCCACCCCGATCGGGGAGTCGCTGCGGATGACCCTGGACAGCGATGCGGAGGGCGTCTACGAACTGCTGCGCCGGGAGGGCTTCGTCAAGGAGTCCATAGAGCTGGACCCGGACGCCGTCCTGGACTACCTCCTGCCGATCATCGAACCGGCCGAGGTCGACGCGTTCGCCTTCAGCCGGGGCTGGATGCGCGGCCAGGCGGCCCGGGTCGCCGACCCCCGCTCCCCCGCCTACCAGCTGGGCAAGCAGCTCAATCTGCCCCCCGCCTACCTGCTGATACACCGGGTGACGCTGAGCACGATCGGCGTGCTGTGCCAGTTGGGGGCCACCGTCCGACTGCGCGAGGAGCTGGAGGAGTGGCTGCCCGGATTCGTCCCGGAGGGGGAGACCCCCGAGGAGTCGGCCGCGGGGGCCTGAGCCGCTACCACCAGGACGATTCCAGCCGTCCCTCGATCGCTCTGAGGTTCTGCCGGGAACAGACGTCGCAGAAGTAGTGGCGCTCGCCGTTCTCCACGGAGAAGGTCCAGGTGGCCTGCGGGCCCTCGGCCGTGGCGCCGCACCCGGCGCACATCAGGGGTTGCGGCTCCGAAGTGGAGCCGGCGTCGTCACCGCCTCCGGGAAGACTCGTCACCCCGTGACGATATCGCCGCCGTCGGCGCCCCCGCGGGTACCACGCACCGCGGGGGCCGGTCCGTTCGGACGGACCGGCCCCCGTGGGGAGTTGCTTCCTCCCGGGCCGGGAGGCGGCTGGCTGCAGCCGGGTCGATTACTGCATGACCGCCATGGCGATCGCGCGACGGGCGCGCATCGAGGCACGCTCGGCGCGGCGCTGCATACGGCGCGCGGTCAGCAGGCGCAGCGCCCGGCGTTCCTGCTCCGCCTCGTGCAGGCGCTCGTGCATATGCGCACGGGCCAGGGCTTCTGGGATGAGTTGCATTTCGCGGGTCCTGTTCTGGCGCGAGTCGAACGCGCCGGTGGTGGTGAAGTCTTCAGGCGTGGCGCTTGCGTGCTCGTTGAGGGACGGCTTCATCGGGGCCTGCTTCTTGGGGTCGTGCGTGAAGGGGCGGTCGATCGTTCCTGCGGTGTTCATGCCGTAACCGGGTTCTTGCGCGGGCGGCCACGCGGCCGCTTCCGGGCGACGACGACACCCTGGACGAACAGCTCGCCACCCCAGACACCCCAGGGCTCACGCCGCTCCTTGGCGCCGGCGAGGCAGGCCTCCATCAGCGGGCAGGTGCGGCACAGGGACTTGGCGTACTCCACGTCCGCGGGCGACTCGGCGAAGAAGACCTCCGGGTCGTAGGAGCGGCAGGGGACGGGTACGCCGAGGTTCTCGATGGCGTCGTCGAGCGCGGTGAGCGCCGTGAGCGGGGTCAAGGTGGAGTCCTCCGTGAGACCGGGCGGGCGGAGCGTTTCGGAAGGCGGTACGGACGGGGCGTGCGCTTCGAGTTGCACGGGTCGTCTTCCTCGTCTGTTCGTTCCGGTCGGGTGGGACCGGGTGGCGGTGGTACCGGGTTCTTTTCTTGTCCCGAGGCCCCTTCGCTCCGTCGTCCCCGTTCGGGGACAAACAGAAGGGCCGCGGATCCCGGATGGGGTTCCGCGGCCCTGAAGGCGCCGACCTGAATGAATCAGGCTGGATCACTCCAGGGTTCTGGCCCACGGAAGGCCCACATCTGGTGGTGCTGCGTCGTCTGCTTCCGGAATCCGGCACCGGTCGCCGTAAAGGCATAGGCATGCGCCTGCGCCACTACTGCCGCTTCCAGTGCCTTGGTCGGTCGCTCATTGCGCTCGCGGACAGGAAGACCCGCGAGGGACAGGGAGGCGGCCGGACGCACGGCACGGATGCCGGACAGACCGGTGCCGTCGTTCGAGGCGCCGAGCATGCACAGGGAGGCGATGACCGAGGGATCGGTCATTTTCACGGTGCTGATGATGGAGCTGGTGTTGATGCTGACCACTGGACTCGCCTCCTCTCGGCGTCTGAGGGACTGGGGTGAACCAGTCCGACGGGTATGCAAGTACAACACGGAATTAGGGCCTCCAGGAAGGCCTCCGTTCCCGTGCCTAAGAACCTATGGGGATTGCTGGGGCATGCGCAAACTATTTTTTCGACGAGTTCGCATCAGTGCCCGTCTTCTTCTTCCGCGGGCTGCCGACCTGCGCAGATGGCCAGGACATCGGCACCGTAGCGGTTGAGCTTGCGCACGCCGACGCCGGGGATCCGGGCGAGGTCGCCCTCCTCGTCGGGGCTCGCCTCGGCGATCGCCATCAGTGTCTTGTCGGTGAAGACGCAGAAGGCGGGCTGGCCGCTGCGCTGCGCCTGGTCCGCGCGCCATTCCCGGAGCCGTTCGTACAGCCCCTCGTCCATGTCGGAGGGACAGTCCTCGCAGCGCATCAGTTTCATCTCGCCGGCGTCGGTGAGGGTGCGTCCGCAGACCCGGCAGCGGGCGACGGTGCGCTGGGTGCGCCGCGGGGCGGCATCCGGTCTGCTGGTGAAGCCGCGCTCGACTCCCCCCGAGCGGGCCGCACCGGCGCGGCCCACGGTGGCGGTGGAGCCGGGGCGCAGTCCGTCGAGGAAGCGGCTGGGCCGGCGGTTGGCGCGGCCGCCGGGTGAGCGGGCCAGGGACCAGGAGACATGGAGGTGTTCCCGGGCTCGGGTGACGCCGACATAGAGGAGACGGCGCTCCTCCTCGATCTGCTCGTCGGTCTTTGCGTAGGTGATCGGCATCATGCCCTCGGCCACGCCGACCAGGAAGACGACGTCCCACTCCAGGCCCTTGGCCGAGTGCAGGGAGGCGAGGGTGACGCCCTGGACGGTGGGGGCGTGCTGGGCGCTCGCCCGTTCGTCCAGTTCCGCGACGAGGTCACCGAGGGTGGCGCCGGGTCTGGCGGCGGCGAAGTCCTGGGCGAGGTTGACCAGGGCGGCCAGGGACTCCCAGCGCTCTCTGACCGCGCCCGACCCGGCGGGCGGCTCGCTGGTCCAGCCCTCGCCCGAGAGCACCGCGCGCACCTGGGAGGGCAGGTCCACGGCGTCGTCGAGGAGGGAGTCGTTGCCGCCGAAGCGGGCCGCTCCGCGCAGCGCGATGCCGGCCTTGCGCACCTCGGGTCGGTCGAAGAACCGCTCCGCTCCGCGCAGCTGGTAGGGGATCCCGGCGTCGGCGAGGGCCTGTTCGTAGGTCTCGGACTGGGAGTTCGTACGGAACAGGACGGCGATCTCGCTGGCCGGGACGCCGGAGTGGAGGAGCTCGCGGATGCGGCGCGCGGCACCCTCGGCCTCGGCGGGCTCGTCGGTGTACTCGGCGTAGCCGGGCTCGGGGCCCGGATCGCGCTGGGAGATCAGCTCCAGACGGTGGTCGGCCGCGCGGCCCCGGGCCTGGGCTAGCAGGCCGTTGGCGAGGTGGACGACCTGGGGAGTGGAGCGGTAGTCGCGGACCAGCTTGACGACGGTGGCGCCGGGGTGGCGGATGCGGAAGTCGAGCAGATGGTCGGGGGTTGCTCCCGTGAACGAGTAGATCGTCTGGCTGGCGTCGCCGACCACGCACAGGTTGTCGCGGTCACCGAGCCACAGGTCCAGCAGCCGCTGCTGGAGGGGGCTGACGTCCTGGTACTCGTCGACGACGAAGTGCTGGTACTGGGAGCGGACCTGCTCGGCGATGTCGTGCCGGTCCTGGAGGATCGCCACGGTCAGCAGCAGCACGTCCTCGAAGTCGATGACGCCCCGCTCGCGCTTGAGGTCCTCGTAGGCGGAGTAGAGCTGGGCGATCTCGGCCGGGTCGCGGGGGGTCTCCCGGCCGGCCTTGGCGGCGGCGAGCGCGTAGTCGGCGGGGACGGTCTGGGTGACCTTGGACCATTCGATCTCGCCGGTGGTGTCCCGCAGCTCGCCCCGGTCCAGGCGGATGCGGCAGGCGGCAGCCGCGTCCGCGACGAGCTGGATCTTCCGGTCGACGAGCCGGGGCATGGAGCCACCGATCGCTTTCGGCCAGAAGTACTGGAGCTGGCGCAGGGCCGCCGAGTGGAACGTCCGGGCCTGGACGCCCCCCGCGCCGAGCTGGCGGAGCCGCCCGCGCATCTCTCCGGCGGCCCGGTTGGTGAAGGTGACGGCCAGTACGCTGGACGGCTGGAGGATCCCGGCGCGCACTCCGTAGGCGATGCGGTGGGTGATCGCCCGGGTCTTGCCCGTCCCGGCCCCGGCCAGCACGCACACCGGTCCGTGCAGGGCGGTGGCCACTTCGCGCTGCTCGGGGTCGAGTCCCTCGAGCACCGCGTCGGCCGAGTCCGGTACCTGCGGGAAGAGCGGGGAGTGCGTTGCTGCTGTCACACAGCCATGCTGCCAGGTCGCCGGTGACGGGTGAGCCGGTTGTCCACAGGCGGGGCCTCGCAGTCGTACTAATGCGGCAGGCGTCACGTCGCCGGGCATGCCCCCCGCCGGGAATGGCGGGCCGGGCGCGTGCGTTCCCTCTTCGGACGACCTGGTCCCCGAGCCATCGAAGGAGCGCGCGAGACATGCAGGGCACTGTGACGATGTACAGCACCACCTGGTGCGGCTACTGCCAGCGGCTGAAGAAGCAGCTGGACCGCGAAGGCATCGCGTACACCGAGATCAACATCGAGCAGGACCCGGCCTCCGCGGCGTTCGTCGAGAAGGCCAATGGCGGAAACCAGACGGTTCCGACCGTGCTCTTCCCCGACGGCTCGACCCTCACCAACCCGTCGCTGGCGCAGGTGAAGCAGAAGGTCGGCGTCTGACGGCTCGCTGTCCGAAGGGGCGGTTCCCAGGACCCCAGGTCCTGGGAACCGCCCCTTCGCTGTGTCAGACGAAACTCCGCGTCGGCAGCGGCTTGCCGTACCAGAGCTCGATCAGACGGGCCGCGATCGAGATGCCGTAGGGCGGCAGCACCTCGCCGGACTCGAAGGCGGCGCCCAGTTCGTCGCGGGAGAACCAGCGGGCCTCGTGGATCTCGTCGCCGTCGACGTCGATCTCGGTGGAGGTGGCGCGGGCCATGAAGCCCAGCATCAGGCTGGACGGGAAGGGCCACGGCTGGCTGGCGACGTACTCGACCTGGCCGATGGTGATGCCGGCCTCTTCGAAGACCTCGCGGCGCACCGTCTGCTCGATGGACTCGCCGGGCTCGACGAAACCGGCCAGCGTGGAGAAGCGGCCCTCGGGCCAGTGGACCTGGCGGCCCAGCAGGATGCGGTCGTCCTCGTCTGTGACGGCCATGATCACGGCCGGGTCGGTGCGCGGGTAGTGCTCGGCGCCGCACGCCTGGCAGCGGCGGATGTGACCGGCGGCGGCGATCACGGTGCGGTCGCCGCAGCGGGAGCAGAAGCGGTGGGTGCGCTGCCAGTTCTCCAGGCCGACCGCGTGCACCATCAGGCCGATGTCGCGCGCGGACAGCAACAGGCCCGCCTCGCGCAGTCCGGCCGGGCGCGCGGACTGGTCGATGCGGCCGGGCAGGGCGTCCTTCTGCAGCGCGAAGTAGCTGACGCCGTCCTCGTCGATGCCGAGGAAGTAGCGGTGCGCCTCGGTGAGGGGGGCCTCGAAGGAGGGGGTCATGACGAGTTCGGTACGGCCGTCGGCCGTCTCGTCGATCAGGACCTGGCCGCCGGAGACCACGAAGCAGCGCGTCGTGGGGTGGCTCCATGCCGCGGCCAGCCAGGCCTCGTCGAGGCGGTGGTGGGCGGCGCGGTCGATGCCGCTCGATGCGGTGAGCGAGATGGGGCGGTCGGCGGTGTGGTCGGTCCAGGTGGTCACGGGTGCTTCCAACTCCCCCGGTGGAACGGTTGGTTTCGGCGGGCGGTTCAGCGGGACGTAGGACGGGAGGGGACCGGGTCCGGCAGACCGGTGCGGTAGGGGGCGGCTTTCTCAGTGTGCCCCGCGCGCGGTGGCGTGCCGGACGGTGCCGGGTGCTCAGGGCGCATGACGCCAGGTCTCCGCGAGGTCGCCCCACAGGTACGCGGTGGTCTCGACGCCTTTGAGCAGCAGGTCCAGCTCGACCTTCTCGTTCGGGGCGTGCCAGCCGTCGGAGGGGACCGAGATGCCCAGGAAGAGCACGGGGGCGCCGAGGACTTCCTGGAGATCGGCGGCCGGTCCCGAGCCGCCCTCGCGGGTGTAGCGGACGGGCTTGTCGAAGGCGCGGCCCATGGCGCGGGCCACGGACTGCAGGGCGGGGTGGTCCAGCGGGGTCAGGCACGGGCGCGTGGCCGAGCCGAAGACGACCTCGCAGCGGATCCCGGCGGGCACCTGCTCGGCGGCCCAGGCGCGGACGGCCTTCTCGATGTGCTCGGGCTCCTGGCCGGCGACCATGCGGAAGGACAGCTTCAGCATGGCGTCGGACGGGATGATCGTCTTGCTGCCGGGGCCCTGGTAGCCGCCGCCGATGCCGTTGACCTCGGCGGTGGGGCGGGCCCAGATGCGCTCCAGCGTGGAGTAGCCGGCCTCGCCGTGGGTGGCGTGGGACTTGGCGGTGCGCAGCCATCGCTGCTCGTCGAAGGGCAGCTCGGCGAAGAGCGCCCGCTCCCGGTCGGTGAGCTCGACGACGCCGTCGTAGAAGCCGGGGATCGCCACGCGCCCGTGCTCGTCGTGCAGGGCGGCGACCAGGCGGGCGGCGGCGGTGGCCGGGTTGGGCACGGCGCCGCCGAAGGAACCGGAGTGGATGTCCTGATCGGGGCCGTGGAGCCGGATCTCGCACTCGGTGAGGCCCCGCATGCCGGTGCAGACGGTGGGGGTGTCCTCGGACCACATGCCGGTGTCGGAGACGATCACGGCGTCGGCGGCGAGCCGGTCCGCGTGCTCCTCGACGAGGGCCCGGAAGTGCGGCGAACCGGACTCCTCCTCGCCCTCGATCAGCAGCTTCAGGTTGACGGCCGGGGTGGTGCGGCCCGTCACCGCGAGGTGGGCGCGGACGCCGAGTGTGTGGAAGAACACCTGGCCCTTGTCGTCGGCCGCTCCGCGCGCGTAGAGGCGATTTCCCCGGACGACGGGCTCGAAGGGGTCGCTGTCCCAGCCGTCCTCGCGGGCGGCGGGCTGCACGTCGTGATGGCCGTAGACGAGGACCGTGGGGGCGCCGGGGTCCGCGGAGGGCCACTCGGCGAAGACGGCGGGGGCGCCGGGCGTCCGCCAGATCTCGACGGTCGGGAAGCCGGTCCCGGTGAGCTTGGCGGCGAGCCAGTCGGCGCTGCGCCGCACATCGGGCGCGTGGTCGGGCTGGGCCGACACGGAGGGGATGCGCAGCCATGCGGCGAGGTCGTCGAGGAAGGCGGCGCGGTGCTGCTCGATGTGCGTACGGACGGCGCTGACGACGCTGTCAACGGGATGGCTCATGGTCACGAGCCTATCGGCCCGCACCGACATCCTTGCTGGGCGGTTCGTCACATGACGGGTCCTCGGTCAGCAGCCGCTCCAGCGCGGCCCGGTCCGGCAGACCCTCGGGACGGACGATCTCGCCGCCGCGCACGTACAGGAACGCGGCGCTGACCGATTCCAGCGGCACCCCCTGCTGCTCCGCCCAGGCCACCCGGTACACGGCCAGCTGGAGCGGGTCGGCGTCGCGGCCGCGGTTGGTCTTCCAGTCGACGATCTCGTACGTCGCCCGCTCGCCGTCGCCCTCCTTGTACACGGCGTCGATCCGCCCGCGCACGACGCGGCCGGCGAGGGCGAGCTGGAAGGGGGCCTCGACCCGGTACGGAGTGCGCTGGGCGTACTCGGTGCGCTCGAAGGCCTCCTTGAGCGCCTCCAGGTCCCGCTCGTCGGCGATCTCGGCCTCGGCGCCGGGCAGCTCCTCCGGCTCCAGCATGGGCAGGGTCAGCTCTTCGAAGCGGGCCTCGACCCACGCGTGGAAGCGGGTGCCGCGGCGCGCCGCGGGTTGCGGCGGGCGGGGCATGGGGCGGGCCAGTTCCTGGGCGAGGCCGTCCGGGTCTGCGGCCAGCCGCAGCACCTGGGAGGCGGTCAGGGAGGCCGGCAGGGGTACGTCGGTGACGGCCTCCCGCGCGCGCAGGAGCTCTCCGGTGAGGGCGTCCAGGTCACGGTCCCAGGAGGCGACGGTGCGGGCCTCCTCCGGAGTGAGGCGGCTAGGGGTCGGCTCCGGGGTGAGGCGGGTGCGGGCCTCCTCCGAGGCCAGGCGGGTGTGGGTCGGCTCCGGCTCGGGGGGTGGCGCCTGGCGGGGGACGGTGGGGCGGTCCGCGGGCCAGGAGTCCCAGTCGGCGGGGTCGGCCGGGAACGGGTCCTCGTCGGGGAGGTCGTAGGGGTCCTCGGCGGGAGGGCCGTACGGATCCTCGGCGGGGTGGCCGTAGGGGTCCTCGTCGTCCGGCGGTGGGGGCCAGTCCGGGTCGTGCGCGGTGCCGGGGTGGTCGTCGTCGTGGGAGGCGAGGTGCGCGAGGACCGTCTCGGCGGCCGCCCTGCGCCGGGCCAGCGCCGCTTCGTCCAGGGGCAGCGGCCACACCTGGTCGGCGCCGGCCGTGTGCAGCGCCGGGTTCTCCTCGTCCTCGGCGGGTTCGTCCGCCCACACCTCGATCTCGCCGTACCCGGCCGCGCAGTGGTCGTGGAGGTCCTGGAGGAAGGCGGAAGGGCCGCGGGGCTTCTTCTGGCTGGGGCCCCACCAGTGGCCGGAGCCGAGGAGCAGGGAGCGGGGGCGGGTGAACGTGACGTAGCCGAGGCGGAGTTCCTCGGTGTGCTGGTGCTCCTTCATCGCCTCGTGGAAGGCTTTCAGGCCGCGTGAATCCCAGGAGTCGACGTCGGGCAGGGTGTCGGCGTCCCCGCGCAGGGCGTGCGGCAGCACCTTGCCCTGAGAGGTCCACTTCTCGCGCCCCTGGGTGCTCGGGAAGGTGCCGGTGACCAGGCCGGGGACGGCGACGACGTCCCATTCGAGGCCCTTGGACCTGTGCGCGGTGAGCACCTTGACGGTGTTCTCGCCGCCCGGGAGGGCGTTGTCGAGGCCCTTCTCGTACTGGGCGGCGGTGCGCAGGAAGCCGAGGAAGGCCAGCAGGCTGGCCTCGCCGTCGCCCGCGGCGAAGGAGGCGGCGATGTCCAGGAAGTTCGACAGGGTCTCACGGCGGCGAGCGGCCAGGGCGTGTGGGGAGGCCGACATCTCGACCTCCAGGCCGGTGACGGCGAGGACGCGGTGCAGGACGTCCATAAGCGGGTCCGCCAGCGACCGGCGCAGGTCGCGCAGTTCGGTGGCCAGGCGCGCGAACCGCACGCGCGCGTCCGGCGAGAAGGGCAGCCCGTCGTCGTCGCCGGCACTGTCGAAGGGCGTCTCCACGAACGTGTCCAAGGCGTCCGCGAGCGATATCACCTCGGCGGGGTCGACCCCCTCGACGGCCTCGGCGAGCCGGCGGTCCGGGTCGTCGTCGCCGTCCACGCGTGCGTGGGACACCAATCGGCGCGCCCGGCGCCCGAGGAGGGCGAGGTCGCGGGGGCCGATGCGCCAGCGCGGGCCGGTCAGTACCCGGACCAGGGAGGCGTTGGCGCCGGGGTCCTGCAGCACCTCGCAGACGGCGACCAGGTCGGCGATCTCGGGCAGATGCAGCAGCCCGGACAGGCCGACCACCTCGACAGGGACGTCCCGGGCCACCAGCGCGCCCTGGATCTCGGCGAAGTCGGTGGCCGTACGGCACAGGACGGCGATCTCGCCGGGCGCCTTGCCGGTGTTCACCAGGTGGGCGACGGAGTCGGCGATCCAGTCGATCTCCTCGGCGTGGGTGCGCAGCAGCGCGCAGCGCACCGTGCCGTCGCGTTCGGCGCCCGGGGCCGGGCGGAGCGCCTCCACGCCCGCGTGCATGGCGCGCAGGGGTTCGGCGAGGCCGTTGGCGAGGTCCAGGAGGCGGCCGCCGCTGCGGCGGTTCTCGCTGAGGGCCTGGCGGGTGGCGGGGCGGCCGTCGGCGTGCGCGAAGTGCTCGGGGAAGTCGTCCAGGTTGGCCACGGAGGCACCGCGCCAGCCGTAGATCGCCTGGCAGGGGTCGCCCACGGCGGTGACCGGGTGGCCGGTGCCGCCGCCGAACAGGCCGGCCAGCAGGATCCGCTGGGCGACCGAGGTGTCCTGGTACTCGTCGAGGAGGACCACGCGGAACTCGTCGCGCAGCACGCGGCCCACCTCGGGGATCCGGGCCAGCTGTGCCGACAGGGCGATCTGGTCGCCGAAGTCGAGCAGGTCGCGTTCGCGCTTGGCGGCGCGGTAACGGACCACCAGGTCGGCCAGTTCGCGGCGCGCGGCGGCCGTCTCGGGGACCTTGCGCAGATCGGCGTTGGTGAGCTTGACGCCGTGCAGGGTGAGCAGCAGCTCGGCGTCGTGGGCGCGCAGCGCCTCGGGGCGTACCAGGTGCTCGGCGAGTTCGGCGTCGAGCGCGAGGAGGTCGCTCACGAGGTCGGCGAAGGAGCGGGTCAGCGCCGGGTAGGGGCCCGGGGCCTCGCGCAGCACCCGCGCGGCGAGCTGGTAGCGGGTGGCGTCGGCGAGCAGGCGGGAGGTCGGTTCGAGCCCGATGCGCAGGCCGTGGTCGGTGAGCAGGCGGCCCGCGAAGGCATGGTACGTCGAGATCACCGGCTCGCCCGGCGGGTCGTCCGGGTCGATGACGTCGGGGTCGGTGACGCCCGCCCTGATCAGGGCCTTGCGGACGCGCTCGGCGAGCTCACCGGCGGCCTTGTTGGTGAACGTCAGGCCGAGCACCTGCTCGGGGGCCACCTGACCGGTGCCGACCAGCCACACCACGCGCGCGGCCATCACCGTGGTCTTGCCCGACCCGGCTCCGGCCACGATCACCTGCGGGGCGGGCGGCGCGGTGATGCAGACCGTCTGCTCCGGGGTGAAGGGGATGCCGAGGAGCTCTTTGAGCTGCCCGGGGTCGGTGATACGTGGTGGCACCTCAGAGAGGCTAGCGGCGGCCACTGACAGTCGAGGCCGAATCGGCTGCCGTGAGCGGCGCAGCGCAGGTCAGCACGTGGGGTGCCGTCCGTCACTCGACCACGTGCCGCCCCTCGGGGCGCGCGCTGCACGAGGCGCGGAACGCGCAGTGCGTGCAGTGCTGGCCCGCGGTCGGCGTGAACCGTTCGTCCAGGACCTTGCCGGCGGCGGTGGCCAGCAGCTCGCCGACCCACTCCCCCTCCAGCGGCTCCTGGGCCTGCACCTTGGGCAGGGTCTCGCCGCCGTCCCGCTTCGCCGCGCCCTGCCGCAGATGGACGAGCTCGGCACCGCCCGCCTCCGGGCGCACCCCGTCGAAGGCCTCGTCCACGGCGCCCTCGCGGACGGCGAGCTGATAGACGGCGAGCTGCGGGTGCCGGGCCACCTCGGCCGAGCTCGGCGCCTGCTTGCCGGTCTTGAAGTCGACGACATAGGCGCGGCCGTCGCCGTCGGCCTCGACGCGGTCCATCTGGCCGCGGATGCGGACCTCGTACTCGCCCGCTTCGAGGGTGACGTCGAAGTCGTGCTCGCTGGTGACGGGGGTACGGCCGGTGCGGTCCGTGACATGCCACTGCAGGAAGCGTTCGAGCGCCACGCGCGCGTGTTCCTTCTCCTGCGCCGACTTCCACGGGGCGTCGAAGGCGAGGGCGTTCCACACGGAGTCCAGCCGCTCCATGAGCACGGCGAGATCGGCCGGGGTGTGCCCGGAGGCGACCTCGTCGGCGAGGACGTGCACGACGTTGCCGAAGCCCTGGGCGACGGTGGCGGGCGCGTCGGCCTTCACCTCGCGGCCCAGGAACCACTGGAGGGAGCAGGTGTTGGCGAGCTGGTCGAGGGCGCTGCCGGAGAGCACCACGGGCTGGTCGCGGTCGCGCAGCGGCACCTTGCTCTCGGTGGGCTCGAACATGCCCCACCAGCGGTAGGGGTGCGCGGAGGGCACCAGCGGGCGGCCGTCCTCGTCGGCGAGCGCGGCGAGCCGGGCCAGGCGGCGGGCGGCGGCCTCCCTGAGGGTGTCGGACACCCGCGGGTCGACGGTCGTGGCGCGCAGCTCGGCGACCAGCGCCGCGACCGACAGGGGGCGCCGCGGGCGTCCGGTGACGTCCTTGGGTTCGACGCCGAGTTCGGTCAGGAAGCGGGAGGGCTGGTCGCCGTCGTCCGCGGGGGCCTTCACCGCGGTGACGACAAGGCGCTCGCGCGCGCGCGTGGCGGCCACGTAGAACAGCCGGCGCTCCTCGGCGAGCAGCGCTCCGGGGGTGAGCGGTTCGGCGAGTCCGTCCCGCCCGATCCGGTCGGCCTCCAGCAGGGAGCCACGGCGGCGCAGGTCGGGCCACAGGCCCTCCTGGACGCCCGCGACGACGACCAGCCGCCATTCCAGGCCCTTGGAGCGGTGGGCGGTCATCAGGCGTACGGCGTCGGGGCGCAGGGCGCGCCGGGTGAGGGTGTCGGCGGCGATGTCCTCGGCCTCGATCTCCTCCAGGAAGTTCAGGGCGCCACGGCCGCCGGTGCGCTCCTCGGAGCGGGCCGCGGTCGCGAACAGCGCGCACACGGCGTCCAGGTCGCGGTCGGCATTGCGTCCGGCGGCTCCCCCGCGCCGCGCGGCCCGTTCCAGGCGCCCGGGCCACGGGGTGCCCTCCCACAGGTCCCACAGCGCCTCCTCGGCCGTACCGCCGCCCGCGAGGCGCTCCCGGGCCTTGCGCAGCAGCGCGCCGAGCCGCTGCGCACCGCGCGCGTACGCCGGGTCGTGCGCGACCAGCCGCTCCGGTTCGGCCAGCGCCCGGGCGAGGAGTTCGTCCGAGGGCGGCGGCAGCGCCACCCCGGCCGCGCGCTCCTCGTCCCGCAGGGCGCGGCCGAGACGGCGCAGGTCGGCCGCGTCCATACCGGCGAGGGGGGAGGCGAGGAGGGTGAGGGCGGTCTCGGTGCCGAGCCAGCAGGGGGCCGAGTCCTCCTCGACAGAGTCGGAATCCCCGTCCGCCTCCTGCCCGCTCCCCCGGTTCCCCGCCTCCGCCTCCGCCACCGCCCGCAGTGCCGTCAACAAGGGCGCCACCGCCGGTTCGTGGCGCAGGGCGAGGTTGTCGCCGTCGATGTCCAGGGGGACGCCGGCGGAGGTGAGGGCACGGCGGACCGTCGGGATCGTGCGGGAGCCGGCGCGCACCAGGACGGCCATCTCGCGCCACGGAACGCCGTCCTCCAGATGTGCCCTGCGCAGGATGTCGGCGATGTTGTCCAGCTCCGTGCCGGGTGTGGGGTACGTGTACACCTCGACGCCGCCCCCGTCGCGGACCGGCGCGAGGTCGCGGTGGGCGCGGACCTTCTCGGCGGGCAGCCGGGTCAGCGGCATCCGCTGGGTGAGCAGCCGGGTCGCGGCGAGCAGCCCCCCGCCGGAGCGCCGGGAGGTGCGCAGCACCGCGACCGGCGCCGGACGGCCGTCCGCGCGCGGGAAGGCGTGCGGGAACTCCAGGATGCCGTTCACATCGGCGCCCCGGAACGCGTAGATCGACTGGTCGGGGTCGCCGAAGGCGACCAGGGTGCGACCGCCGCCGGCGAGCGCGTGCAGCAGCCGTACCTGGGACGGGTCGGTGTCCTGGTACTCGTCGACGAACACCGCGTCGTACTGCTCGGCGAGCTGCCGGCCGACCTCGGGACGCTGGGCGAGGAGCACCGCGCGGTGGACGAGTTCGGCGTAGTCCAGGACGCCCTGGAGGTCGAGGACGTCGAGGTACTCGGCGAGGAAGGCGGCCGCCGCCCGCCAGTCGGGTCGGCCGATACTGCGGGCGAAGGCGTCCAGCGCGTCGGGGCCGAGGCCCAGTTCACGGCTGCGGGCGAGGACCGCCCGGACCTCGTCGGCGAAGCCGCGGGTGGTCAGGCAGGCGCGCAGTTCGTCCGGCCAGCGCACAGGGGCGAGCCCGAGCCGCTCCAGGTCCGGCTGGCCCGCGAGCAGCTCGCGCACGGCCACGTCCTGCTCGGGACCGGACAGCAGCCGCAGCGGCTCCACGAACAGTTCGCTGTCCTGGTGGGCGCGGACCAGGGCGTAGCAGAACGAGTGGAAGGTGGTCGCCCGGGGCGCTCGTGCGGCACCGGTGCGCAGCGCCATACGGTCCCGCAGTTCCACGGCCGCCTTGCGGCTGAACGTCAGCACCAGCATCCGCGCGGGGTCCGTGCCCCGGGTGATCCGCTCGGCCACGGACTCGACCAGCGTCGTGGTCTTTCCGGTGCCCGGACCTGCGAGGACGAGCAGTGGGCCGGTGCCGTGGTCAACCACGGAGCGCTGTGCGGCGTCCAGACGAGGGGGGTCCATCCTGGCCGGCGGGGTACGGATCAGTCGGTAAGCGCCACGACTCCCCTGCCGCGCCTGGGGGTGCGGCAGTCGCCTGGTGGAGAAAGAGGAGCTCACGTGGTTCGCCGGTCCTGGTGGGTGTGCTGGTGGGCTGGCCATCGCGCGTGGAGGGCGGTGACGGCGGGATGAGGGGGACGTGTGCAGCCGACGCTACGCCGAGGGATCCGGCGGAAGCAGGGCTTCCGATTCATCCCTCGGGGCGCTCGCGTCACCCGCGCCCCTCGACTCACGAACGTACGTCATGCCACGGACGTGCCCCTGTTCCCCCGTACGGATCACGGGTCACACGAGGGCCCGTCCGATGGCGGAAGCTGTCAGGTGTGACCTTCCGCGCGTTCGCCGCCGTCCCATCGCGCCCGTCTCATGTCGAGGCGCGGCAGGTGTCCCTCGGTGGTCCGGCCGGCCTCCTTCAGCGGCGTGCTCTCGGCCCGGTAGTGGCCGAGCGCCCGCAGTTCGTGCCCGGGGAGCAGGGCACCGTCCGCGCGGACGACACGCCACCACGGAACGGCTCCGCCGTACAGGGCCATCACCCGGCCGACCTGTCTCGGGCCGCCCTCCTGGAGCCACTCGGCGACGTCCCCGTACGTCATGACGCGCCCCGGCGGAATCAGTTCGGCCACCTCGAGGACCCGCTCGGCGTACTCGGGCAGCGTGTCCGCGTACTCCGGGCGGGCGTCCTCCGGAAGGCTCTCCTCGCTCATCCGCCCCATCCTGCCCCACCCCACCGACAATGTGACGGGCCCGCGACGGTGCGTGGCCCTCGCTCCGCGGCGGCGCTTCCGGCAGACTGTGCGCCCCCGCATCTGCACCCTGACGCCCCCATGTGTCGGTGGGGCATGCCACCATCGTGCGGGCGGTGACCGTTGATACGAGATCAAGAAGAGTCGATGAAGCAGCAGGGTGTGCACCCTGAGGATGCGGAGAGCACCTCTGAGGCTTCGTCGCGCCCGGACACCGCCGACGCCAGGAAGGGCGCCGCCACGAACGACGCCGAAGGGCCCGCCGCGCACGACGAGGTGCACGCCGACGAGGTGGAGGGCGACGAACCGCTGCTCCCCGCGCGCGTGCACCGCCCCTCCGACCTCATGCGGCTGCTGGTGGGCGTCCTCGCGGTGGCCGTGCTGATCGCCATCGCCGCGTTCGCGCACGGCACCACCTCGGGGCTCGAACAGGACATCAGCAAGGGCACCGGACAGGCGCCCGACCTGCTTATCAAGATCGCGGGACTGGCCTCCAGCATCGCGATCCTGCTGGTGCCGGTGGCCTTCGCGATCGAACGGCTGATCAAGCGCGACGGGCTGCGGATCGCCGACGGCGTGCTCGCCGCGGTCCTCGCGCACGGTGTGACGCTCGCCACCGACCTCTGGGTCGCCCAGGCCGCCCCCGACTCGATCCAGGAGGCGCTCACCCAGCCCTCCCCCGGCGACCTCAACGCCCTCACCGACCCGGTGCACGGCTATCTGGCCCCGGTCATCGCGTACATGACCGCGGTCGGCATGTCCCGCCGGCCGCGGTGGCGCGCGGTGCTGTGGATCGTGCTGCTGCTGGACGCCTTCTCGATGCTCGTCACCGGGTACACCACCCCGTTCTCGATCATCCTCACGGTGCTGATCGGCTGGAGCGTGGCCTACGGCACGCTGTACGCGGTCGGCTCGCCCAACGTCCGTCCCACCGGCCGGACGCTGATGGCGGGCCTGCGGACCGTCGGCTTCCATCCCGTGAGCGCGGCCCGGGACGAGACCGCGGACCACAGCGACAGCGGCGACCGCGGCCGACGGTACTTCGTCACCCTGGAGGACGGCCCGCCGCTGGACGTCACGGTCGTCGACCGTGAACAGCAGGCACAGGGCTTCTTCTACCGCGTGTGGCGCAATCTGACGCTGCGCGGCTTCGCCACCCGCCGCAGCCTGCAGTCGCTGCGCCAGGCGCTGGAGCAGGAGGCGCTGCTCGCCTACGCGGCCATCGCGGCCGGTGCGAACGCGCCCAAGCTGATCGCGACCTCCGAGCTCGGCCCCGACGCGGTGATGCTGGTCTACGAGCACAGCGGCGGACGCACCCTGGACTCCCTCGCCGACGAGGAGATCACCGACGACCTCCTGCGCAACACCTGGCACCAGGTACAGGCGCTGCAGTCCCGGCGCATCGCGCACCGCAGGCTCGCGGGTGACGCGATTCTGGTGGATCGTTCCGGCACGGTGATCCTCACCGATCTGCGCGGCGGTGAGATCGCGGCCGGCGAGCTGCTGCTACGCATGGACATCGCCCAGCTCGTGACCACGCTCGGCCTCCGGGTGGGCGCCGAACGCGCCGTCGCCTCGGCGGTCGGCGTCCTCGGCCCCGACGCCGTGGCCGACTGCCTGCCGATGCTCCAGCCCATCGCGCTGACGCGCTCCACGCGCGCGACGCTGCGCAGGCTCGCCCGGGAGCGGGCGGAGCGCGAGCGCGAGGCCGTCCTGGAGGCCTCCCGGCAGGCCAAGCACGCGCGCGTGGAAGCCGCCGCCGAGGAAGCCGGGCCCGTCATCCTGGAGAAGGCCCCCAAGAAGGCCGTACGCGCTCAGGAGCGGGCCGAGAAGCGGGCCATCGGCGAGGCCATCGAGGAAGCGCGCGAAGAGGACCTGCTCACCCAGATCCGGCACGAGGTACTGCGGATCAGGCCACAGGCCCCGGTCGAGCCGGCCCGGCTGGAACGGGTCCGGCCGCGCACCCTGATCAGCTTCATCGCCGGTGCCATCGCCGCGTACTTCCTGCTGACGCAGCTCACCCACATCGAGTTCGGTCCGCTCGTCGCCAACGCCGAATGGGGCTGGGTCGCCGCGGCCGTGCTGTTCTCCGCGGCCAGCTACTTCGCGGCGGCGATGGCGCTGCTCGGGTTCGTGCCGGAGCGGGTGCCGTTCATCCGCACGGTGGGGGCGCAGGTCGCCGGATCCTTCGTGAAGATCGTCGCGCCGGCCGCGGTCGGCGGGGTCGCCCTCAACACCCGGTTCCTGCAACGCGCGGGCGTGCGGCCGGGGCTGGCGGTGGCGAGTGTGGGCGCGTCGCAGTTGTTCGGGCTCGGCTGCCACATCCTGATGCTGCTGTCCTTCGGCTATCTGACCGGTACGGAGAAGACACCGTCGCTGTCGCCGTCCCGGACGGTCATCGCGGGGCTGCTGACCGTCGCGGTGCTGGTGCTCGTGGTGACCTCGGTGCCGTTCCTGCGGAAATTCGTCGTCACGCGCGTGCGGTCGCTTTTCGCGGGCGTGGTGCCGCGCATGCTCGATGTGCTCCAGCGGCCCCAGAAGCTGATCACGGGCATCGGCGGGATGCTGCTGCTGACGGCGTGCTTCGTGATGTGCCTGGACGCCTCGATCCGCGCGTTCGGCAACGAGCAGACGTCCATCAGCATCGCCAGCGTCGCCGTGGTCTTCCTGGCGGGCAACGCGCTCGGCTCCGCCGCCCCGACGCCGGGCGGTGTGGGAGCGGTCGAGGCGACCCTGACGGTCGGCCTGATCGCCGTCGGCCTGCCCAGCGAGGTCGCCGCCCCCTCAGTGCTGCTGTTCCGGCTGCTCACCCTGTGGCTGCCCGTCCTGCCGGGCTGGCTCGCCTTCAACCACCTCACCCGCAAGGGCGCGCTCTAGCACGCCCCCTGCCCCCGTACCTCGTACCTCGTACGGACCGTGCCCCGAGCGTCCCGTCGTGCGCGACCGCAGGATGGGATCATGCCGAACCCCTCCCGCCTGCGGGCCGCCGTCCTGACCGCCTCCGCCGTGCTGCTGTCCTCGCTGCTGGCGGGATGCGGGGACGACTCCACGGACGAGGATCTGACGGCCCAGAAGCTGAGCTGGAAGGACTGCCCGGCCCCCTCCCGGGCGGAAGGCGGCGGCGCCGCCCCCTCTCCGCTGCCCAACGGCGACGAGTGGCAGTGCGCCACCCTGAAGGCCCCTCTGGACTGGGACGAGCCCTCGGGCGACACGATCGGTCTCGCGCTGATCCGCGCGGAGACCAGCGGCGACAAGGGAAAGCGCATCGGCTCGCTGCTGTTCAACTTCGGCGGGCCCGGCGGCTCGGGCGTCACCACCCTGCCCGCCTTCGGCCAGGACTACGCGAAACTGCGCACCCGGTACGACCTGGTCAGCTTCGACCCGCGCGGGGTCGGCCGCAGCGCCCCCGTGCGATGCCAGGACGACCAGCAGCTCGACGCCTACTTCCAGCAGGACGGCACCCCGGACGACGCCGCGGAGCGCACCGAGCTGCTGGACAACACCAAGGAGTTCAACGCGGCCTGCGAGAAGAACTCCGAGAAGATGCTGCCGCGGGTGCGCACCACCGACGCCGCCCGCGACCTGGACCTGATGCGCCAGGTCCTCGGCGACGCCAAGCTGCACTACTTCGGCATCTCCTACGGCACCGAACTCGGCGGCGTGTACGCGCACCTGTTCCCCAAGCGCGTCGGCCGTGCCGTCTTCGACGCGGTCGTCGACCCGACGCAGAACCCAGAGCAGGGCTCGCTGGGCCAGGCCAAGGGGTTTCAGCTGGCGCTCGACAACTTCGCCGAGGACTGCACCTCGAAGGTCGAGGACTGCCCGATCGGGGACAGCGCGCAGGACGTGAAGGACCGCATCGCCAAGCTGCTGGCGGACCTCGACGCAAAGCCGCTGCCGGGCATCTTCCCGCGCGACCTGACCCAGACCGCCGCGACCAACGGCATCGCGCAGGCGCTGTACTCACCGGACTTCTGGGAGTACCTCACCGAGGGACTGCAACAGGCGTACGACGGTGACGGCCGGATCCTGATGCTGCTGTCCGACTCGATGAACGGCCGCAGCGAGAACAGCGAGTACAGCAACATCACCGCGGCCAACGTGTCCATCAACTGCGCCGACGACAAGCCGCGCTACACCGCCGAGTACGTGCGGTCGAAGCTGCCCGAGTTCCGCGCCGCCTCCGAGCTGTTCGGCGACTTCCTGGCCTGGGGCATGGTCTCCTGCATCGACTGGGCCGTGGCCGGTGCCGCCGACCACCCCGACGTGAGCGCGCCGGGGTCGGCGCCGATCCTCGTGGTGGGCAACACCGGCGACCCGGCCACGCCGTACGAGGGGGCACGGAAGATGGTGCGGGCGCTCGGCCCGGGCGTGGGTGTCGAGCTGACGTACAAGGGTCAGGGGCACGGCGCCTACGACTCCAAGAACAAGTGTGTGCAGAGCGCGGTGGACGGCTACCTGCTGGACGGAAAGGTGCCCGCGACCGGGACCGTCTGCTCCTGAAACCACCACCCGCCCTGCACAAACTCGCAGGTCAGAAGGTTATCCACAGGCTGAAGCGGGTTTGGGGCACTCCGCCTACTATGGCTTGACCGCCATCCGCCGCACGGTGCGGACGGCCTGCGAGGGGGGTAGTGCACATGGCGCGTTTCGTACGGTGGGCGGCGCTGACCGCCGCCACCGCGCTCCTGGTCACGGGCTGCAGCTCGGGGAGCGACGGGGACAGCGACAGCAAGGGCGAGGAGACCGGCAGCACGACACCGTCGGCTCCTTCCTCCGGCTCCGCGGCGCCGCTGCCGGCCTCCCTGACCTCCCAGAAGCTGGACTGGGAGGAGTGCGAGGCCACCGAGGACTCGGCGGCGCCGGGCGGCGACTGGCGGTGCGCGACGCTCGAGGTGCCGCTGGACTGGGCCGAGCCGGAGGGGGAGACGATCGGGGTCGACCTGATCCGCTCCAAGGCGACCGGGGACGACCGCATCGGCTCGCTGCTGTTCAACTTCGGCGGGCCCGGCGGCTCCGGCATCTCGATGATGCCGTACTACAGCTCGACCGTGCCCACGCTGCACAAGCGCTACGACCTGGTGAGCTTCGACCCGCGCGGGGTCGCCGCCAGCGAGGGGGTGCGCTGCCGCGGTGACAAGGAGATCCAGGCCGCCGAGGCGCTGGACGCCACTCCGGACACCGCGGCCGAGGAGAGGGCGTACCTGAAGGACGCCGCCGACTTCGGCAAGGGCTGCGCCAAGTCGGCCGGGAAGCTGATGTCCCATGTGTCGACCACCGACACCGCCCGCGACATGGACCTGATGCGCCAGGTCCTCGGCGACGCCGAGCTGCACTACTTCGGCATCTCCTACGGCACCGAACTCGGCGGTGTCTACGCCCACTTGTTCCCGGAGAACGTGGGGCGGCTGGTCCTCGACGCCGTGGTCGACCCGAGCGCCGACACCGTGGACCACGCCAAGAACCAGGCCCGGGGCTTCCAGCGGGCGCTGAACAACTACCTGAAGTCCACCAGGCAGGACCCCGAGGAGGGCTCGCGGAAGATCGCGGATCTGCTGGAGCGGATCGACGCGAACCCGCTGCCTACGTCGTCGAAGCGGAAGCTGACCCAGACGCTGGCCGTCACCGGCATCGTGCTGCCGCTGTACGACGAGTCCTACTGGCCGACGCTGACCAGCGCACTGGAAGCCGCGGAGGCAGGCGACGGCTCGGAGCTGCTGACGCTCGCCGACAGCTACAACGAGCGGGACGCCTCGGGGAGCTACGGCACGACGACCCACTCGCAGCGGGTCATATCGTGCTTGGACGCCAAGCAGCGGCCGACCGTCGCACAGACGAAGAAGCTGCTGCCCGAGTTCGAGAAGATCTCGCCCGTGTTCGGGACGTTCCTTGGCTGGGACACGGCCGGCTGGTGCCACGAGTGGCCGGTGCCCGGACAGCACGACGACCCGGAGGTGAGTGCGCCGGGTG
Source organism: Streptomyces sp. NPDC002776 (assembly GCF_053592195.1). Lineage (NCBI taxonomy): Bacteria > Bacillati > Actinomycetota > Actinomycetes > Kitasatosporales > Streptomycetaceae > Streptomyces > Streptomyces sp. NPDC002776. The sequence continues at coordinate 149,002 of NZ_JBSFVG010000001.1, forward strand.
CGGAGCCTGTCCTGGTGATCGGCAACACCGGCGACCCGGCGACCCCGTACGAGGGCGCCCGGAAGATGGCGGACGAACTCGGCGAGGGTGTCGGCGTGGTGCTCACCTGGAAGGGCGAGGGCCACGGTGCCTACGGCAGCGGCAGCGACTGCGTCGACTCCACGGTGGACGGCTACCTGCTGTCGGGCACCGTCCCGAAGGACGGCAAGGTCTGCTCATGACGACGGCGGGGGCCCCGGACACCCTGGGCGTCCGGAGCCCCCGCCGTGACGGAGAAGGAAGGTCAGTAGACCGGCTTCTCCGGTTCGATCTGGTTGACCCAGCCGATCACGCCGCCGCCGACGTGGACCGCGTCGGAGAAGCCCGCGGACTTCAGGACCGCGAGGACTTCCGCACTGCGGACACCCGTCTTGCAGTGCAGGACGATCTTCTTGTCCTGCGGGAGGCCCTCAAGGGCGGTGCCCATGAGGAACTCGTTCTTCGGGATCAGCTTGGCGCCCGGGATGGAGACGATCTCGTACTCGTTGATCTCGCGGACGTCGATGATCTCGATGTTCTCGCCGTCGTCGATCCACTCCTTGAGCTGCTTGGGAGTGATCGTCGAGCCGGCGGCCGCTTCCTGGGCCTCCTCGGAGACGACGCCGCAGAAGGCCTCGTAGTCGATCAGCTCGGTGACGGTCGGGTTCTCGCCGCAGATCGCGCAGTCGGGGTCCTTGCGGACCTTCACCTGGCGGTACTGCATCTCCAGGGCGTCGTAGATCATCAGCCGGCCGACCAGCGGCTCACCGGTGCCGGTGAGGACCTTGATGGCCTCGGTGACCTGGATGGAGCCGATGGACGCGCACAGCACGCCCAGCACGCCGCCCTCGGCGCAGGAGGGGACCATGCCCGGCGGCGGGGGCTCCGGGTAGAGGCAGCGGTAGCAGGGGCCGTGCTCGGACCAGAACACCGAGGCCTGACCGTCGAACCGGTAGATCGAGCCCCATACGTACGGCTTGTTCAGCAGCACGCAGGCGTCGTTCACCAGGTAACGGGTGGCGAAGTTGTCGGTGCCGTCGACGATGAGGTCGTACTGGCTGAAGATGTCCATCACGTTGTCGGCCTCGAGCCGCTCCTCGTGAAGGACCACGTTCACGTACGGGTTGATGCCCAGCACGGAATCGCGCGCGGACTCGGCCTTGGAGCGGCCGATGTCCGCCTGGCTGTGGATGATCTGGCGCTGCAGGTTCGACTCGTCGACCTCGTCGAACTCCACGATGCCGAGGGTGCCGACGCCCGCGGCGGCCAGGTACATCAGCGCCGGCGAGCCCAGGCCGCCGGCGCCCACACAGAGCACCTTGGCGTTCTTCAGCCGCTTCTGCCCGTCCATGCCCACGTCGGGAATGATCAGGTGGCGGGAGTACCTGCGGACCTCGTCTACGGTGAGCTCAGGAGCTGGCTCGACCAGGGGTGGCAGCGACACGGGGGCTCCGTTGGTCGGTTCATCACTACGGTTGTTCTCTCCGTAACAGTGCCATGGCCTTTTTCATTCCGAGACACCTGTTCCGATCCGCGAGACGATGTCGTCCCAGTAGCCGGGCAGGGTGGCCCAGGGGTCGGTGTTTCCGCCGCGGTCGGTGCGGTCGGTGAACCAGAGGGTGGCGGCGCCCTGCCAGCGGGCGATGCGCAGCGCCTCCGCCAGGTGGCCGTGGGGCACTCCGTGGACGAAGTGGCAGAAACGGTCGGCGGGGTAGTCGGCGGTCCACTCCGCCACCTGCGACCAGCGGTAATCGCTCCAGGGGCCGGAGAAGGTGACCAGCTGGTCGGCGTGCTCGGCGTAGCCGGGGTACGGGTGGGTGCCGTGGCCGAGGACGATATGGGCGTCGTCGCGCAGCGCCCGCAGGGTGGTGGCCGTGCGCCGGATCTCCGGGAGCGCCGTCCGCTCCGTGGGACAGCGGTCCAGCAGGAAGCCGTCGACCTGGTACCAGTCGAGATAGCGGTGGGCCTCGGAGATCACCTCCCCGAAGGAGCGGGCGCCGTAGGTGCTGTCCAGGCGCCCGAGGAGCCGGACACCGGCGTTGCGCAGCCGAGCCGCAGCGGCGAGGCAGTGCGGGTCGGGGCGGCTGCCGGGACCGTCGGCCACGTCGAGCGCGGCCCAGTGGACGGGGGTGCCGGGGCGGACCAGTTCGGCCCACTCGGCCGGAGCGACGAGGGGGTGGGCGAGGCCGGGGACACCGAGCCCGGTGCGCAGGTCGGTGTGGGCGGTGCCGGATGTGGTGCTGGTCAGATGCGGCATGCCGCCTCCATCCAGATGTCGGCGAGGGACTCTTCGAGGTTGATCCGGGGCCGCCAGCCGAGCCGGTCGCGTGCGGTGCGCACGTCGGCCTGCTGCCAGCTGCCGCAGCCGTCCGGGTACGGGTACGCGACGGGGGCCGCGTGGTCCGATTCGGAGCGGGGGTGTCCGATGGTCGCCCGCAGCGGTCCCGGGGGGCCGTCGAGTTCGTGGAGGGCGCCGCCGTATCCGGCCACGCGGGCGAGGACCGCGGCGGCGTCGCGCAGGCGGACCGCGCGGCCGGAGCCGATGTTGATGACGCCCTGGGCGGCGGAGAGGGAGGCCGCGTGCACGGCGCGGGCGACATCGCGTACGTCGACGAAGTCGCGCTGGGCGCCGAGCCCGCCGAGCTTCAGCTCACCGTCGCCGGACTGCATCGCGCGGCGCATGGCCTCCGCGAGCCGGCCGAGCGGCGATCCGGCGGGGGTGCCGGGGCCGGCCGGTGAGAAGACGCGCAGCACCACGGCGTCCAGGCCGGAGCCGAGGACGAGTTCGGTGGCGGCGAGTTTGCTCACGCCGTACGGGCCGCCGGGGCGCGGGACGGCGTCCTCGGCGGTGGAGGAGCCGGGCTGGCTGGGGCCGTACTCGGCACCGCAGCCGATCTGCACCAGACGGGCGCCGCAGCCGCTGCGGCGCAGGGCCTCGCAGACGGTGGCGACGGCGACGGTGTTGTGGCGGGTCAGTTCCCGGGCGCCGCCCCGGGTGGCGCCGGCGCAGTTGATGACGACGCCCGGGTGGACCGCGTCGAGGAAGCGGGTGAGGGCGCCGGGGCTGCCGGACGCGAGGTCGAAGCGGACGTCGGCGTCGTCGCCGCGGCCGAGGGCGGTGAGCTGGACGGCGGGGTCGGCGAGCAGGCGGTCGGCGACGAAGCGGCCGAGGTAGCCGTTGGCTCCGATCAGCAGGACTCTCATCGCGCGGCTCCCGTGGCCGAGGGTTCGGGTCGGGAGGTGATCATGTGCGGTTCTCCTTCGGAGGGATGGTGCGGTGCCTTGGGCGGCCTTCGCGCGTGGGGGGAATGCGCGTTCGCTCGCGGCCGGCGCGTCAGCACGGCGCGTCCGGCGTGGCGTGGGCCGAGGCCCGGGTCAGGGTGCGGGAGGAGTGGATGAGCAGGGTCAGGGCGCCCGCGCCGCAGACGAGCGCGGGGACGGCGCCCGGTCCCCAGGCCGTGGCGAGGGACTCCACGGGGGTGGCCAGGAAGCCGCAGCCGGGGAGGCGGGCGAGGAACACCGAGGCGAGGGCCAGCGCCTCGGCGGTCGCGGCGGCGCCGAGGACCACCGCGGGGGCGTGGGTGAAGCCGTGGGCGGCGAGGAGCCGGGCGAGCAGCAGGAGGGCGCCCAGCGTGAGGACGTGGGGATGGGCCGCGGGCTCGTCCAGGGCGGCGCCGGTCAGGGCCGCGAGGGCGGTGAGGGAGGCCAGGTACAGGGCGAACGTGCCGAGGAGCAGGGGCTGTACGGAGGTGGCGTACTCCTCCAGGCCCCGGCTGGCCGCGAGTCTGCGGCGGGCGCGGACGGTGAAGAGGTGGGCGCACCAGGCCGCGGGGGCGAAGGAGAGCGTGAGGGCGAGGACACCGGTGACGGCCAGCGGCCAGGCGCCGTCCGGGGAGCCGGTGGGCAGGGTCGCGGGGCCGTCGGCGAGGGCCGCGCCGAGCAGTCCGTCGCCGAGGGCCGCGTAGCCGGTCAGCCAGCACATCCACGCCGCGGTGGGGCGCTGGGTGCGGTCGGCGACCCGCAGCGGGCCGCGGGACACGGCGACGCGCAGCACCACGGCCACGGCCAGGACGCCCACGACGGCGACGATCAGGCGCGCCTGACCCTCGGCGAGCCGCAGGGCGGTCACCGCTGCCGCGCACAACGCCCCGGGGAGCAGCGCGAGGACGACCCAGTCGGCCCGGACCCGGGGGGTGCTCGGGGTCGTGAGGCGCGCCGGCGCGTCCCCGTCGCGGGGCATGCGCGCGTACATCTCCTCGGCCAGGGAGAAGACGTCCCGGTGACGGAAGCGTGCCGCGGTGCGGTCGGTGACGCCGTGCGCCTCCAGGCCCGCGGCGATCTCCAGCGGGTCCACGGCCCGTTCGCACAGCTCGCGGTGCCGGTGCATCAGCGCCTTGACGGGATCGACGCCGGTGCGGCGGGAGCGGCGCTCCGACACGGGCGCCGAGCCGATCTCCCCGACTTCCGGCACTCCGGTTTCCAAGGCATCGGTTTCCAGCACGCCGGCTTCCAGCACATCGGCTGCCGGTACGCCGGTATCGAGCACGCCGGTCCCCGGTACGCCGCTTCCCAGCACATCGGCTGCCGGTACGCCGGTATCGAGCACGCCGGTCCCCGGTACGCCGCTTCCCAGCACATCGGACCCAGCCACGCCAGTCCCGAGCACACCGGACCCAGCCACGCCGCTCCTCAGCCCATCGCCCCCCGCCACGCCCGGTTCCGATACCCCCCGCACATCCGTCCCCGCCCCCAGCGAGTCCCGCGACCGTGCGTCCCAGCCTCCCGGGCTGGTCGGTCTCCCGGGGCGGTCCAGTCCGCCGAGCCCGGTCATCGCGCCCCCTCCGCGGCCACCCGCGCGGTCGCCCGGACGGGCGGTCCCGCCGCCCAGCCGGGTCCGCCGCGGGCCCCGAGCCGTGCGGCGGGGCCGTTCCAGCGGCCGGGGACATGGGCCTCGGCCGGGACGGCGAACGGCAGGGGTTCGCCGGTCTCGTCGAGGACGACGCGGCGGACCGGACAGCGCGCGACGATCTCCAGGTAAATGCCGTGAAATGCCGCGATGTTCTGCTCGACCGTGAACAGTTCGAGGGCACGCGCGCGTGCGGCGGCGCCCAGGCGCTCACGCCGCTCGGGCTCGCGCAGCAGCGCCACGCACGCCTCGGCGAGCGCCCTGGGGTTGCGCGGCGGGACAACGAGCCCGGTGCCACCGATGACCTCCGTCACCGCGCCCACGTCCGTGGACACGGTCGCGCGACCGCAGAACATGGCCTCGACGAGACTGATCGGGAACCCCTCGACGACGCTGGACAGCACGGTCACGGCCCCCGCGGCGTACGCGTCGGCGAGCGCGGGCAGTTCGGGGCCGCCGATCTCCTCGAAGGAGACGGGGTTGTCGCCGACGGCGTGCAGTCCGTCCGCCTCATCGGGGAAGAGCTGCGCGGCCAGCGCCTTGCAGTGGCCGAGATAGGCCGCACCCTCGGAACCGGCCGGGGCGCCGACGATCCGTAGCCGCGTCTTCGGCTCCTCCTTGCGGATCTCGGCGAAGGCGTGGAGCAGGGAGACCAGGTCCTTCGCGGGCTCCACGCGGCCGACCCACACGAGCGTGTCCCGGTCCGCGCGCTCCGGGGCCTCGCCGGCCTCAGCGAAGCGGGAGGCGTCCATGCCGGGGTAGACGGTGCGCAGTTTGGCGCGGTCGGCGCCGCAGTGCTCCTGCCAGCGGCGGGCGTGGGCGTTGCCGGGCGTGACGATCTCGGCCCGGCCGTAGATCTCGGCCGCGAGCCAGCCGTGGAAGGCGGCGAGCAGCGCTCGTACGGCGGGCGGGGCGTCGGTGGCGGCGAGGTAGTGCGTACGCAGGCGCACGCCGTACTCGGTCACCAGCAGGGGTACGCCCGAGAAGTGCCGCGCGAGCAGCCCGGGCAGCGCCGCCGGGCCGCCGGAAGCGGCGTGGCACAGGTCGACCGAGCCGAGCCCTTGGTCGTCGTACCAGTCGAGCGAGAGGGGGCGCAGTGCGCGCTCCAGGTGGGCGGCGACGCTGAGCAGATCGGGGACGCGCGCCTCGCGCGCCGTGCGGAGAGCGCCCGGCGCACGGCAGGCGCGCTCCAGGGCGCGTACGGCGGCCTCGGAGCGGAGTGCGCCCGCCAGACCGCCCCCGCCCTCGTCGCGGGCCAGTTCAGCGAGCCCGTACAGCGCGTTGCCGAAACGGTCCGCCACATCATCCGACGGGCCCTCGGACGCACCGTCCTGGGGCTCGGCTCCGGCACACAGCACCGCGGCCAGCGCACCGTAGTGCTCGGCGAAGCGCCGGCGCGCGCGCCGCCTGTACACCACCCCGTCGCTCTCCGCGCTCCACAGCGGGGCCGTCCGCACCCGCCTGACCTGCGGCGGCAGCGGGACCCAGCCCTCGTCCTCCTGGCGCTCGCTGCGACTGAGCGCGTAGACGTCGAACTCGTGCTGCCCGAGCCCGCGCACGAGCCGGTCGCACCAGAGCCTGGCGTCACCGCTCACATACGGATAGCCACCCTCCGTAAGCAGTCCGATGCGCACGAGTGCACCCCCGATCTCCCTTAAGGGGAGCCGCCGTTGACCCGGCGGCTCGCAGCGGGACGAACGTATGCGGACAAGGCGGTGGCGCGACGGACGGTTGTCCATCGCGCCACCAAAAGGGGTGAACGGTCGTAACTTTCCTGTGCGGGTAGCGTTCCGTCGCGCTAAGACATCGAACCGTTACGCACTGTCAGGCGCCGGGGTAAGCCCAGGGGTTGGGGCGGCAGCTGATGCCGTCGTGGTCGAGGAACTTGGTCTGCTGCTGCATGACAGGGGCGAGATCGCCGTCCTTGTCGCAGGTCACGTGGTGGAAGCCGAGCCGGTGGCCGACCTCGTGGTTGATCAGCATCTGCCGGTAGGCGTGGATCCGGTCGCCGTAGGTCTTCGAGCCCTGCGCCCACCGATAGGCGTTGATCATCACGCGCTCGGTGGCGGCGGAGTCGCAGGACACGTTGTCCACGGTGGTGTCCAGGCCCGACTTGGCACACCAGTCCGCGGTCGTGCCCGGGCTGGCGAGCGTGATCACGAAGTCGGGCTCGCCGGAGTGGACGCGCTCGAAGGTGCGCGCGCCGTTGTGCGCCCAGCTCCGGTCGTCGTTCAGCGTCTTCTGCACGGCCTGCGCGAACAGCTCGCCGTCCAGGCCGAGCCCCTTCTCCACGTCCACGCGGTAGGTGAACTTCTGCCCGATGCCGGGCGCCTTGTCGATGCCCTTGACGGCGTCGAACTCGCCCGACCCGTCGAGCGTGGCGCTGAGCGGGTACGTCTTGCCCATCCGCTGCTCGTACGTCAGCGGCGGCGCCGCCGCCGGTCCCTTCGGCGTCGGCCGTCCGTCCCCTCGCGAGGCGGAGTCCCGCGCATGCCGCGCCTGGTCGGTGGCGGACTGCGCCTGTACGTCGGGGTCCTGGCGCCGGTCCGTGACCTGCCCGGCGACCACGACCGCGAGCACGGTGGTGACGGCGGCGGCCGCGATACCGGCGAAGGCACGCCCCCTGGAGCCCTTGCCGGACGCGGGTTCACCGGTCGGCGGCGGATGCGCGACGTCCGGCTCGCTCGGCACGCCGACGTCGGCGGACCAGTCGGTGACCGAGGCGTACGGGTCGGCGGAGGTCCGGGGGGTGAAGACGTCGGTGTCCTCGTCGAAGGCGTCGACGTAGTCCTGGCGGGGCCCACGCCGCAGGTGCGGGGGGCGCTGCTGTGGTATTCCGGCCTCGCTCGGGACGGAGCCGCTCCGCACCTCCCCCCAGCCACCCCCGGCTTCACGCTGCTCGGGATGTCCACCGCGGACCGGAGGGACGCCATGCGCGGGCGTGCCGTCGGGATAGCGCGGCACACCATGAGCCGGGGTCCCGTCGGGAAGCCGCGGAAATCCATGCGCAGGAGTCCCGTCAGGGAACCGTGGCCCCCCATGCACCGGCGTCCCGTGAGCCGGAGTCCCATCAGGAAGCCGCGGAAATCCATGCGCAGGGGTCCCCTCAGGGAACCGCGGCACCCCACGCACCGGCGTCCCGTGAGCCGGAGTCCCATGCACCGGAGTCCCGTGAGCCGGCGTCCCCTCGGCCCCCCGGGGAGCCCCCCGCCGTCCCGCTCTGTCCGCCGCGTCCCCCTTGGGCGCGGGCCCCCGCCGACTGTGGCGTCCCACCCGCGCCTCAGCTCCCCGAGGTCTCGGTCAGGGCCCCGCCACCGTGCGCGGCGGGTGCGTTGGGGGCCTGTGCGCCCGAAGCCGCATAGCCCTCGTCCGGCTCGCTGGACGCCACCTGCCCCGACGCGGCGTCGGCGACGAGTTCACGGAAGGCCCGGGCCACCAGGTCCGGGTACTCCATCATCGCCACGTGCCCCGCCTCCGGCAGGGTCAGCAGCCGGGAGCGGCGGAAGGCGCGGGCCGCCCGCTGGGCCATGCGGTAGCCGACGAGCTGGTCCCGGCCGCCGTAGATGAGGAGCGTCGGGGCGAGGACACGCTCGGCCTGGCGCCACAGGGCGTGCTGGCCGCCGAGCGTGTAGGCGTTGACGATCCCGCGCGCGGAGCGCGCCATCGCGTCCCAGAAGTACGGCAGTTGCAGCCGCCGCTCCATCTCCTGGACGGCGTTGCGGAACCCCTCGTCGGTCACGCGCGCGGGATCGCCGTAGCAAAGGCCCATGACGCCGCGCACTCGCTGCTCCGCGGACCACTCCTTGGTGAGCCGGGTGAAGAGGGTGACCACGCCCGGCAGCGCGAGCAGCGCGGTGGGCACCGCGGTGCGCTGGACTCGGAGCTCCGGGAGGGCGGGGGACACGAGCGTCAGCGTACGGACGAGATCGGGTCGTACGGCGGAGACGCGCGTGGCGATCGCGCCGCCGAGCGAGTTCCCGAAGAGGTGCACGGGCCCGCGCCCCGAGGCGTCGAGGTAGCGGATGACCGCCCGCGCGTGGGCGGTGATCGAGTAGTCGCCGTCGTCCGGCGGTGGGGAGTCGCCGAAGCCGGGCAGGTCCACGGCCTCGCCGTCGACGTCCGCCTCCAGCACCTGCATCAGCTCCGACCAGTTCTGGGAGGAGCCGCCGAGCCCGTGCACGAACAACGCGGGCGGCAGTCCCGTCCGCGCCGGTGGTCTGGACCGCACCGTGAGCGTGATGCCCGGCAGCCCGACCGATCGCAGCCGTTCGCCCTCCGCGACCCTGACGGGCGACACCTTCGGCAGTACGTTGGCCGCCGGACTGGCGGACGGCAGCTCGGTCGAAGACATGCGGCAATGTTACGAGACGATCACGCACTGGTTCATGTGTTCGCCATCACAAGAGTGCAGCAGTGTTCCGCCCGGGCCGCCGGCCCTGCCGCCCGGACACGGATCGCATAGCGTCCGAATCGGGTGTCTCCTAGGCTCGTACAGAGGGCACCCGTGTGGCCCCTGCTTCTCTCAGGGACGTTCATAGGAAGGGAGCCCACCATGGCCGTAGACCCCAGCGATCCCGAGACCTTCGAGGACGAGGACGCCCAGGAAGGCCAGGAGTTCGACGTCGAGGCCCCCGTGGCCGACGCGGCCGAGCAGCAGGCCGCCATCGCCCCCGAGCGCGACGATCCGCTCGACGACGCCGCCCAGGACCGCGCCAACGTCGCCGACCTGGCGGAACAGGCCCGGGTCGTCTCGCTCGACGAGGACGACTATCGGTGACGGACGATGTCCCGAGGGGCCACTGAACAGGAGGGAGGCAGATTTTTGCCCCGCTCACCCCAGTTCGAAACCTTCCGCACGGCTTTCGTCACCGTCCGGTCCGTGAAATTCTGCGCTCGCACCGCGCACAGCAGGGTTACCGAAAAGTACGATGGCGGCGCGGCGCACACCGCATGTGGACGACATTGGGAGGCGGCGTGACAGCCATCGAGCAAACAGAGGCGGCACGCCCACGAGGTACGCGCCTGCCGCGCCGTGCCCGTCGGAATCAGCTGCTGGGCGCCGCGCAGGAGGTCTTCGTGGCGCAGGGCTACCACGCGGCCGCCATGGACGACATCGCCGAGCGCGCCGGGGTCAGCAAGCCGGTGCTCTACCAGCACTTCCCGGGCAAGCTGGACCTCTATCTCGCCCTGCTGGACCAGCACTGCGAGTCCCTGATCCAGTCCGTGCGCCACGCGCTCGCGTCGACGACCGACAACAAGCAGCGCGTACGGGCGACGATGGACGCGTACTTCGCCTATGTCGAGGACGACGGCGGCGCCTTCCGGCTGGTGTTCGAGTCGGACCTGACCAACGAGCCCGCGGTCCGCGAGCGCGTCGACAAGGTCACCAATGAGTGCGCGGAGGCGATCTGCGACGTCATCGCGGAGGACACGGGCCTCTCGCGCGCCGAGTCGATGCTGCTGGCCTCCGGGCTCGGCGGCCTCGCCCAGGTCGTGGCCCGCTCCTGGCTGCACAGCGACCACAGTGTCCCGCGCGACCAGGCGGTCCAGCTGCTGACCTCGCTCGCCTGGCGGGGCATCGCGGGGTTCCCGCTGCACGGCACCGACCAGCACCACTGAGGGACCGGATGTTCCCGGCCGCTGTTCGCTCCTGGCGTTCTTGCGCGGAGCGTGGACGTCCCCTCACCGGGCTAATGTGTGCTGGGTACGGCGCGTTAGGTCGCGCACTTCACTGACCGTCGGAGGGACATAGCCGTGGAGGTCAAGATCGGCGTGCAGCACGCGCCCCGCGAGATCGTTCTGGAGAGCGGTCAGACCGCCGAGGAGGTCGAGCAGGCGGTGTCCGAGGCGCTGGCCGGCAAGTCGGCGCTGCTGAGCCTCGTGGACGAGCACGGCCGCAAGGTCCTCGTCCCGGCCGACCGTCTCGCGTACGTCGAGCTCGGCGAGCCGGCCCCCCGCAAGGTGGGCTTCGGCGCGCTGTAAGCAGCTGCACAGGAGGGCCCGGCGGTGTCGAAACCGCCGGGCCCTCCGTCGTTCCTCCACTGCTCCCCCACCCGCTCTCCTTCACGAATGGAGCACAGGCCGCACACAGGGGAGGATTGGATTCCGCAGGTCAGGGGTAATGAGGGGCTACGACCGTTTCGAGCAGGCCGGCCATGTGGGAGGGACCCCAACATGCTCTTGGAAGCGCTGAGCTCCGCCATCCTCGGCCTGGCCCTGGCATGGGCTGCGGCGCACCGCCTGCCCCACCGTCTGCCCGCCCGCACCCTGGTCCTGCCGACCGGTGTGGCCGGCGCCCTCTTCGGCGCCTTCGTCACGCACACGGCACTGGATCTGGGGAATCTGCTGCTGATCCTGGCGGGGGCGGCCGCGGTTTCCACGGCGTCCCTGTCGCTGCTCCTGCGCCCGTCCGGGGGAAGACTGGGCCGCAGGGCGACGGCGTGAACGAGCTTTAGGGGCGCGGGGATTCGCGCGGCAAGCCCCCCGGCCGAGCCGCGCAACCACCGGCCCCCTGAGCGCTACGCCGCCAGGCCCAGCGCGGCCATCCGCTTCGTGTGCGCCTCGGTGATCCGGGAGAACATCCGGCCGACCTCAGCGAGGTCGAACCCGTCCGCCACTCCGCCGACCAGCATCGTCGACAGCGCGTCCCGGTCGGCGACCACCCGCTGGGACTGCGACAGGGCCTCGCCCATGAGGCGCCGCGCCCACAGGGCGAGCCGTCCGCCCACGCGGGGTTCGGCGTCGATGGCGGCCCGCACCTTCTCCACCGCGAACCCGGCGTGCCCCGTGTCGTCCAGCACGCCGAGGACCAGCTCCCGGGTGTCCGAGTCGAGCCGGGCCGCGACCTCCCGGTAGAAGTCGCTGGCGATCGAGTCACCGACGTAGGCCTTGACGAGCCCCTCCAGCCAGTCCGACGGCGCCGTCTGCTTGTGGAAGCCGTCCAGCGCGGCGACGAACGGCTCCATCGCCCGGGTCGGCTCCTCACCGATCGACGTCAGCCGGTCGCGCAACCGCTCGAAGTGGTGGAACTCGGCCGACGCCATCTTCGCCAGCTCCGCCTTGTCCGCCAGCGTCGGCGCCAGCTTGGCGTCCTCCGCGAGCCGTTCGAACGCCGCCAGCTCCCCGTACGCGAGCGCGCCGAGCAGGTCCACGACCGCGGCGCGGTACTGCGGGTCGGCGGAAGCGGTCGCCCAGTCCTGGGCGGCGACGCCGGTGTGTTCGACGGGGGCTTCCGAGCTGTCCGTGGCGGGGTCAGGCTTGTCAGAGGTGGTCATGCAGCGCACAATAGCTCGCTCGTCGCACGGGGGAAGTCCCTGGTCAATCACTGTGACGACGACTACGTGACCAATTCGGCCATCGCATGTGCGCGATTCCGGGGTATGGTGGTAATGCGCCTGCTGAGTACGTCGACGCAATTCGACGCTGTCTCTCCAGGCCGCACGTATGAGGATGCCCGGTCGGTGGCCCGATCGGCTCCGACCCGACAGCCCCTCGTCCGTACGGCACAGTGCGTACGGATTCCCGGGGGGACACCCTCAGCGGTACGAGCGCTAGAGCGTCGGCAGTGGTCCCGTGCCTTACGGCCCGACCGTATGGCAGCCGACGTCCCCGGCACGGTCCGTCAAAGACCCCCGCGCTCGCCTCGCACCGCGCACACAGAAGAGGCAGCACCCTGACTACGACTTTCCGCGATCTCGGGATTCTCACCGAGACGGCCGAGGCCCTCGAAGCCGTCGGCATCATCAACCCCTTCCCCATCCAGGAGATGACGCTCCCCGTGGCCCTCTCGGGCTCCGACGTCATCGGCCAGGCCAAGACCGGCACCGGCAAGACGCTGGGCTTCGGCCTGCCGCTGCTGGAGCGCGTCACCGTTCCCGCCGACGTGGAGGCCGGGCGCGCCAAGCCCGAGGACCTCACCGACGCCCCGCAGGCGCTCGTCGTGGTCCCCACCCGCGAGCTGTGCACGCAGGTCACCAACGACCTGCTGACCGCCGGCAAGGTGCGTAACGTCCGCGTTCTCGCGATCTACGGCGGCCGCGCCTACGAGCCTCAGGTCGAGGCCCTGAAGAAGGGCGTCGACGTCATCGTCGGCACCCCGGGCCGGCTGCTGGACCTCGCGGGCCAGAAGAAGCTCAACCTCAAGCACGTCAAGGCGCTCGTCCTCGACGAGGCCGACGAGATGCTCGACCTGGGCTTCCTGCCCGACGTCGAGAAGATCATCAACATGCTGCCGGCCCGCCGCCAGACCATGCTGTTCTCGGCGACCATGCCGGGCGCGGTCATCGGCCTCGCGCGCCGCTACATGTCGCAGCCCACCCACATCCGGGCCACGGCACCGGACGACGAGGGCGCGACCGTCGCGAACACCGCGCAGTACATCTACCGCGCGCACAACATGGACAAGCCCGAGATGGTCGCGCGGATACTGCAGGCCGACGGCCGCGGTCTCGCGATGGTCTTCTGCCGTACGAAGCGGACCGCGGCGGACCTCGCCGACCAGTTGCAGCAGCGTGGCTTCGCCTCCGGCGCGGTCCACGGCGACCTCGGCCAGGGCGCCCGCGAGCAGGCGCTGCGCGCCTTCCGCAACGGCAAGGTGGACGTGCTCGTCTGCACCGACGTCGCCGCTCGCGGCATCGACGTCGAGGGCGTCACGCACGTCATCAACTACCAGTCCCCCGAGGACGAGAAGACGTACCTGCACCGCATCGGCCGTACCGGCCGCGCGGGCGCCAAGGGCATCGCGATCACCCTCGTCGACTGGGACGACATCCCGCGCTGGCAGCTCATCAACAAGGCGCTGGACCTCGGGTTCAACGACCCGCCGGAGACGTACTCCACGTCCCCGCACCTCTTCGAGGAGCTGAGCATCCCCGCCGGCACCAAGGGCGTCCTGCCGCGCGCGGAGCGTACGCGCGCCGGGCTGGCGGCGGAGGAGGTCGAGGACCTCGGCGAGACCGGCGGTCGCGGTGCGCGTGACCGGGGTGGTCGAGGGGGCCGCGGTGACGGCCGGGGCGAGTCCCGTTCCACCGAGCGCGAGCGTCCGGCCCGTACGCCGCGCCGTCGCCGCCGTACCCGCGGCGGAACGGCCCTGGACCCGGCCGCGGCTCCCGCCCCGTCCGCCACGGACGTTCCCGAGGCGGTCCCGGCCGCCGAGGAGACGGCGGCCCGCACCCCGCGCCGCCGTCGCCGCACCCGCGGCGGGGCAGCGCCGGAGTCGGCGCCGGCCACGTCCGCCGTGGCGGAGCCGGCGGAAGCCGCGCTCGACACGGCGGAGGCGACCACCGAGACCCCGGCCGAGCCGCGTCGCCGCCGCACTCGCAAGTCCGCTCAGCCGGCGGTGACTTCGGCGGAGCAGACGGTCGTGGAGACCCCCGCACCGCTCGCCGAGACCACGGCGCCCGAGCCGGAGGCCACCAAGCCGCGCCGCCGCACCCGCAAGACGGCCGAGCCGGCCGCCGAGGCCGCGGTCGACACGGCGGAGGCGACCGAGCCGAAGGCTCGCCGGACCCGCAAGGCAACGGCGGCCGCAGAGGCGGTAGTTGACACCGCCGAGACGACCGAGGCCAAGCCCCGCCGCACTCGCAAGGCAACAGCAGCCGCCGAGGCCGCAGTTGACACCGCCGAGACGACCGAGGTGACGAAGCCCCGCCGGACCCGCAAGACAACGGCTGCGGCGGAGACCGCGGTCGAGACGGCCGAGGCCGAGCCCCGCACCCGCAAGGCGGCGGAGCCGGCAGTCGACACCGCCGAGGAGCCGACGGCCCCGCCCCGCCGGACCCGCAAGACGGCGGAAGCGACGGTCGACACCGCCGAGGCCACCGAGGCCAAGCCCCGCCGGACCCGCAAGGCGACGGCCACGGCGCCCGAGCCGGAGGCGACCACCGAGGCGAGCCCGCGCCGCACCCGCAAGGCCGCGGAAGCGGCGGTCGACACCGCGGAGGCCACCGAGGCCAAGCCCCGTCGGACCCGCAAGGCGACGGCTACGGCGGAGGCCGCGGTCGACACCGCCGAAACCGCCGAGGCCAAGCCCAAGGCACGCCGCACCCGCAAGACCGCCGAGCCGGCCGAGATCCCGGCCCAGGCCGCCGAGGAGCCGACGGC
>NZ_JBSFVG010000001.1:164124-863353 GCF_053592195.1 Streptomyces sp. NPDC002776
GCCCCGCGCCGCCGGACCCGCAAGACGGCGGAAGCGGCGCTCGACACCGCCGAGGCCACCGAGGCCAAGCCCAAGGTCCGCCGCACCCGCAAGGCCGCCGAAACGGCGTCCGAGCCGGAGGCAGCCGCCGAAGCCAAGCCGCGCCGCACCCGCAAGACGGCGGAGACGGCGGTCGACACCGCCGAGGAGCCGACGGCCCCGCGCCGCCGGACCCGCAAGACGGCGGAAGCGGCGCTCGACACCGCCGAGGCCACCGAGGCCAAGCCCAAGGTCCGCCGCACCCGCAAGGCAGCCGAGACGGCCGTCATCCCGGCCCAGGCCACGGAGACCGCGGAGGCGAAGCCCAGGGCCCGCCGCACGCGCAAGGCGACGGTCGCCGCAGAGCCCACGGAGAGCTGATCTCCGACCAGAACGGCCCGGCCCCACCCCAGGTGGGACCGGGCCGTTCGCTTTCCCCAGTGCCGGTGGGCCCAACCCGCCCGCGCAGGGCCCCTGCCCCAGCACGGTGAGAACCTCGCCGCACCCACGACGGAACCCCGCCCCCCATAAGGGCGCAGGCCCCCCCGGGCAGGAGCCCACCCCAAACCCGACGCAACCCTGCCCCACCCACGACGGAGCACCGCCCCACCCCCATAGGGACGCACGCCCACCCCGGCAGGACCCCGCCCCAGGCCGCGACAAACGCGGTCCGCCCCGCGCAGGAGCCCCGCCCCACACCCGACGGAGCCCGCCACACATCCGACGGAGCCCCGCCCCACCCACGACAGTCCCCGCCCCCCCACCCCGCTACCCTCGCCCCCGTGACCACCCCCGCTCCTCCCCCCACCCCCCGCGCCTACACCCTGCACACCCCCCGCGGAGACTTCGCCGTAATCGACTCCCCCGTATCCCCCGGAGTGGAAGCGCGGGGTGTCGCCCTCCTGCTCCCCGGCTTCACCGGCAGCAAGGAGGACTTCACCCTCCTGCACGCGCCGCTCGCCGCACGCGGATACCGGAGCGTGGCCGTGGACGGTCGGGGACAGTACGAGTCGGACGGCCCTGCGGACGACGAATCCGCATACGCGCAAGAGGAGTTGGCGCAAGACGTCCTCGCGCAGGCGGAAGCCGTCGGCGCCCCCGTCCATCTGCTCGGGCACTCCCTCGGCGGCCAGATCGCCCGGGCCGCCGTGCTCCTCGACCCCTCCCCCTTCCGGTCGTTGACGCTCGTCGCGTCGGGCCCCGCCGAGATCTCCGTGTCCCAGCAGCAGCGCGTCAAGCTGCTCCGCGACGCGCTCGCCGTGATGACGATGCCGGAGGTGTGGGAGGCGATCCTGGCCATGGGGCCGCCCGAGGAGGTCGGCGGACCGGCCCGCGGGATCGGCGGGCCCGAGCATCTGCGCCGCCGCTGGCTCGGCACCAAGCCCGCCCAACTCGCCGCCACCGGGCACCAGTTGTGCACCGAGCCGGACAGGGTCGCCGAACTGGCCGCCGTACCGCTGCCGTTCCATGTGCTGTCGGGCGAGAAGGACGACACCTGGCCGGTCCCGCTCCTCGACGACATGGCGCTACGGCTGCACGCCCGCCGCACCGTCGTCCCCGGCGCCGAGCACTCCCCCAACGCCGAACAGCCCTTCGCCACCGCCCAGGCCCTCGCCGACTTCTGGGACGGCGACGGTTAGCCCGCGTATCAGACCCCGCGACGCCGGATGATCCAGTCGGGAGGGCCTGCCTAGTACTGCGCCTGGAGATGCCCCCAGAACCCGTCCCGCAGCGCCCGCCGCAGGTCCGCCTGGCCGCGCAGGGAGTACTGGAGCATCCCCTCCGCCTCCACCAGCAGGTCCTGGTCGACGGAGCCCGGCAGATAGGGGTGCCCGGGGAGCAGTTCCACCAGAGCCTCCCTGCCCCGTGCCGCCAGCCACTTCGCCGCGATCTGGGCGCCCACGAAACGGACGTCCTCGCGGGTGGGCCGGGCCGCGGTCCCCTCGGAGGCGGCCGTGCGCCGGGAGACGTACGGCTTGAAGAAGTCGAGGTCGAGGGTGCGCTGGCTGTCGACCTCCCAGAGCAGCGGCTCGGCCTGGTTGCGCCCCTCCGGCGCCTCGATGCCCCACAGATGGACCCGGGCGCCGTACCCCTGCGCCGCCTCCACCGCGGAGACCAGGTCCTCGTCGCCGCCGAGGAGGGCGGCGTCGCTGATGGCGCGGTGCCGGGCGAGGGACTCCAGGTCGGTGCGGATCAGGGAGTCGACGCCCTTCTGCTGGTTGCTGGAGTTGAGGTTGCCGAGCCGCACCTTGACGTCCGGCAGTTCGGCGATCGACTGCTGCTCGGCGGTATGGATGCGGCGCCGGGCGCCGTCGTACCAGTAGACGCGGAGCAGTCTGCTGTCCGCGAAGATCGTCCGGGCCCGGTCGATGAGCGCCTCGATCAGCCCCTCGGTGTCCAGGTCGAAAGCGCGCCGGTCCTCGGTCCCGGCGACGAGCCGGCCCGCGGCGGCGTACAGATAGCCCGCGTCGACGAAGATCGCATGGGTCGAGGGTGTCTTCGCCACCTCGGCGAGCATGCGCTGAAGCAACTCGTTGGTGCGGTCGATACGGGCGCCGAGCGCCGTGAGGTCGTCGTTCATCGCCTCCATTGTCCCGGCGGTCACGCTGCGAACACAACCGGTCCCGCTCGGTCCCGGCCATGCCGCTTACTGGTCAGTAATTAGCCGTTCGAAAAATTTCTTTAGCGTAGGGAATGTTTGTAACAAACAAGCCGTTGACTATCTACGTACACAGCAATTCTCCTCAGGAGGATGACCAGACGAAGGGAGAAGCCATGCGCTTCGAGATCATGCGACTCGACGAGGTCGACGGCACGACCGTGGACAGCACCGTCGTGGACGCCGCCTCCGTCAACCGGATCGTGCAGCAGGCAGCCGCCATCGGGCAGCGCCTGTGGATCCGCCCGGCCGACACCACGGCCTCGTAACAGACGCGGATCACCGCTGACGCTTCAGAGCCCCCGCACGGCACCGATGCCGTACGGGGGCTCTGCGCTGTGCCGAGGGGTTCAGGAGCCCTGGATCACCTGTGTGACGCCGTTGATGATCTGCTGTACGGCGATCGCGGAGAGCATCATGCCCGCGAGCCGGGTCACCAGCACCACGCCACCGTCCTTGATGACCCGGATGATCAGCAGCGAGTACCGCATCACCAGCCACAGCACGACATGGATGGCGAGGATCGCCGTCCACACCGAGACCTGCATGGTCACGCTGTCGGCCTTCTGCACGGCCAGGATGACGGACACGATCGCACCGGGGCCCGCCAGCAGCGGCATGCCGAGCGGCACGAGGGCGACGTTGACGTCCTTGGTCTGCTTCGGCTCGTCCGTCTTGCCGGTGAGCAGGTCCAGGGCGATGAGCAGGAGCAGCAGCCCGCCCGCGATCATCAGCGCGGGCACGGACACATGCAGATAGGCGAGGATCTGGTGGCCGAGGACCCCGAAGACGGTGATCACGCCGCCGGCCACGCAGACGGCCTGGAACGCCATCCGCCGCTGCACCTTGGCCGGACGGCCCGAGGTCAGCGCGAGGAAGATCGGGGTGATCCCAGGGGGATCCATGATGACAAAAAGGGTCAGAAAGAGTGAGCCGAAGACGGCGACGTCGAACATCAGTGAAGAGGCCTTGCGAAGAAGCGAACGTGATGGACGGGGGGAGGTGTCTCAGGCTCCGCCGGTCCCCGGAACCGGGAACGCCCCCGTCGCGCGCCGCGTGATCTCGCCGTAGACCTCGGGGTCGGTCGTGTACTCGCCGAGCACACAGGTCTTGCGGCTGCCGTGGTAGTCGCTGGAGCCGGTCATCAGCAGACCGAGCTCCTTGGCGAGGCCGCGTAGCCGCGCCCGGGTGTCCGGGTCGTGGTCCATGTGGTCGACCTCGATGCCGTCGAGTCCGGCCGCGGCGAGCTCCGCGATGGCCGACTCGGGGACCGTACGGCCTCGCTTGGCGGCCGCCGGGTGTGCGAACACGGCGACTCCGCCCGCGCCCTTGATCAGCCGGATCGCCTCGAAGGGATCCGTCTCGTGCTTGGCCACGAAGGCCCGTCCGCCGTCGGCCAGCCAGTCCTGGGTGAAGGCGTCACCCACGGTCGGCACGACCCCGAGCTCGACGAGCGCGGAGGCGACGTGCGGGCGCCCGACGGAGCCGTCCCCGGCGATCCGCAGGACCTGCTCCCACGTCACCGGCACACCCAGCTCGTTCAGCCTGGCGACCATCCCCTGGGCACGCGGCACCCGGTCGTCCCGCACCAGCTCACGCTCGGCGAGCAGCGCCGGCTCCTCGGGATCGAAGAGGTAGGCCAGCATGTGCATGCTGATCCCGTCGAGGCGGCAGGACAGTTCGGCACCGGTGACCAGCGTCAGCCCCTCGGGCAGTGCCGCGACGGCCTCGGCGTGCCCACGGGTGGTGTCGTGATCGGTGAGCGCCACGACGTCGAGCCCGGCAGCGGCGGCGTTGCGCACCAGCTCGGCAGGCGTGTCCGTGCCGTCGGAAGCGGTGGAGTGAGTGTGCAGATCGATACGCACGCGCGTGCTCCAACGGGCCGGGAAGGACGGGGGACACGCCAAGGATAACCGCTGATTCAGCCGCTCATGTCACACCCGCAGCCCAGGTTCACTTCTTACGAACGCCCTGTGCGACGCCTCTGAAAGGGGCGCGGGGAACTGCGCGACCAGCCAAGGACGCCCCGCAGCCGCCCAACAAACACGCACCCCCACCCCGGGAGGCGCCCTTAGGGCTCCAGCAAGCGCGGCGACAACGCCCCGCACGGCACCAGGTCCAGCTCGGCCCCCGCGTCCCGCAGATCCGTCAGCACCAGCTC
This sequence comes from Streptomyces sp. NPDC002776, assembly GCF_053592195.1. Lineage (NCBI taxonomy): Bacteria > Bacillati > Actinomycetota > Actinomycetes > Kitasatosporales > Streptomycetaceae > Streptomyces > Streptomyces sp. NPDC002776. Next base: position 168,963 of record NZ_JBSFVG010000001.1, read on the forward strand.
GTCGTACATCAGCAGACCCGTCTGCTCGGGCCAGACCACGGCCCATAGCCACAGCCCCCGGGCCTCACCGGCGAACACGGCCCGGTCGTCCGGCGTCTTGGTGACATGCCACAGCGGAGTCGGCCGCCCGGCGGCCAGCACCTTGGCCTGGGCCGGCTTGTCGACGTTCATGTACGGCCCCGGGTCCGGCCCGTCGATCCCCGCGTACCGCGCCCCGAGCCCGACCCCCAGCTCCTCGGCGACCAGGATCAGCTCCCCCAGGCCGCCCAGGGGTCCGGGACCGGAGCAGGCGACCGCCGTCGCGCGTCCGCCGCTGCGGTCGTCCCCCGCGCAGGCCACGCCCGTGAACAGCCATCCGACCGGCAAGGGCCACGGCATCCACACCGGCACCTGGGTGCGATGCACGACGACGCTGAGAGCCTCGACGCTGGGCGGGATCACGGGCTGCAGCGGATGCACGGTGCCGTGGACATCGCACTGCCAGGAATCGGCGAAGAGTCCGGGAGCCCTGACCCGGCCACCACACTTCGGGCAACTGGGTTCGCCCCTCATAGGGCTCCACGGTCCTACCCCTTCCGCGCCACGTCAAGGACGATCACCCGTCCGGGCGGAAGCAGCCGACCGACCCGATTTAGATGCAGTCAGCATCTATTGGGGCAGCCGGCTCACCAGGAAGGCGCTGGCGGAGGAGCCGGAGGCCCGGCACGCCGCGCCGGGGACGGTGTCAGCGTGTTCGCCAACTGGCCGTCCCCGATGGCCGGTTGGTGACCTTGCTCACGCCAGCGGGACCGAGGCGCGGGCCGGGTCCCTGAGGTCCGTCCCGTTCGCCAGCCAGCGCTCCTGGAGGGCCCCGGCGCCGTGCACGCGCTTCCACGCGGCCTCGTTCGGAGTAATCGGGAGCAGGGGCAGGAAGTGGACGGGGTCCAGGGGCTCATCCAGTTCCAGGTCCTCGACCAGACCGCCCGGCTCGGCGACCAGGACCGAGCTGAACGGGGCGCCGGGCCACAGCGGTTCACCGACGTCCAGGGAGGCGCCGGGCGCCACGACCACGCCCTCGACCTGCGGGGACGCGGCCAGTACGGCGAGCGGGCGGAGGACCTTGTCGGTGTCGGCGAGGCCCGCCCGGACCGAGAGGACCAGCTCCGCGCGGGGGCCCTTGACGGGGTCGGCGACCACCGCGGTGGGGTCCGTCATGGGGTGCGCGGACATACCGAGGGTGGCGTAGCGGACGATGTCATCCTCGTGGAAACGCAGCACCTCGATGCGGTCCGTCCCGAGGAAGGTGACCGCGGCGCGGGCGTCCGGTTCGCCCAGCGCGGAGCGCAAGCGAGCCTCGACCAGAGGAAGAACATCAGCCATGCGGCGAGCATAGAACTCGTCAGTACCGGGCAAAGCAGCGCCTTGACACTTCGGCCGGCTGCTACTCTGGCCCGGTGGTTCGGGGCAGCACGCAGAAGCGTCGCGGTCAAGCCCCGGACGCCGACGACACTCCCTTACGAGGGACCGGCCGGAGGAGGTGGGGCTGCAATGGATCGAAGTCGACCGTGCAGTAGCACCCGCTCTTCCCGCCGCTGACGTAGCTGCTCTGCTTCTAGCCGACTGCCACCTCTCGCCTGCCTTTCACCGCGGAAGAGCCTTCGTTTCGTTTTGCCTGATCTGTCAGTCAGCAGCAGTAGCTGAATCAGCAGCGAAGTACGCCACCGCGACGGTGCGGTGCTCCCCGCTTTGTGGACGTGCCAAACATCCGCAGTCAGGACGTCCCCATTCCGGGCAGTTCCATCCGTCGAAGCGGCCTTTCGCTGCCTGCTCGCGAAGGAGCCTGCCATGTCGATGATCCGTGACCTGCGTGCCGCGGTCCGTCCGTCCCGTCCCTCACTGAGCAAGGCCATGCGCATGGACGGCGGCGCGTACGACACCACCCGTGACCCCGGCACGCCCTCCGCCGTCGTCGACTGCGCCGTCTACCGTGACGGCGCGCGCGTCGAGTGCGGACGGCAGCTGAGCCCGCACGAGGCGATGCGCCAGGTGCGGCGCGACGGCGGGTTCGTGTGGATCGGGCTGCACGAGCCGACCGAGGCCGAATTCGCCGGTATCGCCTCGGAGTTCGGACTGCACCCGCTGGCCGTGGAGGACGCCGTCCAGGCCCATCAGCGGCCCAAGCTGGAGCGCTACGACGACTCCCTGTTCACCGTCTTCAAGACGGTCCACTACGTCGAGCACGCCGAACTCACCGCCACCAGCGAGGTGGTGGAGACCGGCGAGGTCATGTGCTTCACCGGCCGGGACTTCTTCATCACCGTCCGGCACGGCGGGCAGGGCTCGCTGCGGGCGCTGCGGCACCGGCTCCAGGACGACCCGGAGCTGCTCGCCAAGGGCCCGTCCGCGGTGCTGCACGCCATCGCCGACCATGTCGTCGACGGGTACATCGCCGTGGCCGACGCGCTCCAGGACGACATCGACGACGTGGAGACGGACGTCTTCTCGCCGGGCCGCAAGGGCACCCCGCGCGGCACGGACGCCGGCCGGATCTACCAACTCAAGCGCGAGATCCTGGAGTTCAAGCGGGCGGTATCGCCGCTGCTGCGGCCGATGCAGCTGCTGAGCGAGCGGCCGATGCGGCTGATCGACCCGGACATCCAGAAGTACTTCCGGGACGTCGCCGACCACCTCGCCCGGGTCCAGGAGCAGGTCGTCGGCTTCGACGAGCTGCTCAACTCCATCCTCCAGGCCAACCTCGCGCAGGCGTCCGTGGCGCAGAACGAGGACATGCGGAAGATCACCTCGTGGGCCGCGATCATCGCCGTACCGACGATGGTCTGCGGGGTGTACGGCATGAACTTCGACTACATGCCCGAGACCCACTGGAAGTTCGGCTACCCGCTGGTCCTCGGTGTCACGGTGATGATCTGTCTCGGCATCCACCGCACGCTCAAGCGCAACGGCTGGCTCTAGGGAGCGTCCGGCGGGGCTGACTAGGCTGGGCTCATGACAAGTGAGCTGCTCGATCAGGCCCTCGTCGAGGAGGCCACGAAGAAGTCCGGGCTGATCTGGGTCAAGGGGCCCGGTGTCCCGGCCCGGACGCTGTGGCACGTGTGGCACGAGGGCGCGGCGTGTGTGGTCGGCGACGGGCCCGGCGAGCAGCCGCTGCCGGGGCTCGCCGACGGGGGCGGGGCCGAGGTCACGGTCCGCAGCAAGGACAAGGGCGGCCGGCTGGTCTCCTGGACGGCGAAGGTCGTGGAGCTGGCCTCGGGGTCCGAGCGGTGGGAGGCGACGGTCGCCGAGCTCAAGGGCAAGCGGCTGAACGCCCCGGACGGCGAGGCGATGCCGGAGCGCTGGAAGCGGGAGTGCCGCGTGCTGCGGCTGGAGCCCACGGGCTCGACCGCGCCGCTGCCGGACGGCGACCTGTCCTCGGCCCCGCTGCCCTCGCCGGCGACCACGCGGGAACCGATCCCCGCGGGGCTGCCGAAGCTGCTCATGAGGCGCCGCAAGCGCACCTAGCGCCCCTACGACGTCGGCAGCTGCCGGCCGTAGTCCACCGTCTCGGTCTTGTCCGGCTCCTCCAGGGTGAAGTTCTCGCCCCAGGAGGAGAAGGTCAGCGTGCCCGCGCCGCCGCCGCGCACCAGCCGCAGCGGATACGGCGTGCCCTCCAGCGAGACGTCCAGGGTGCCGCCGGAGCCGCCGTCGCCGGTGATGCGGACCGTGCGGGTGCCGGACTGCTCGTGACGGCCGTCGGTCTCGACCTTGCCGTGCAGCGTGAGCAGGCCCTCCAGCAGCACGTCCGGATCGGTGAAGCCGCTGAACTTCTTGTACGAGGGATCGCCCTGCGGCACCTTGACGTACTTGCCGCTGAGCTTGGCGCTCGCCGCCGCGTCCGCGTCGCCGTCGCTCCAGAAGTCGGCGTCGGCCTTCAGGAACAGCTGGTCGTCGATCCTGAGCAGCCGGAAGGTCGCCCCCTCGGCGGTGACCGAGCCCACGCCCCCGTCGGACTTCAGCCGCATGTCGAGGGTGTACGTGCGCCCGCTGGTGACCACGCTCCCGGCCAGCCGTACCGCGTCGGCGGACTCGGCGGCGGCGAGGGTCTTGCGCTGGATCTGGTCGGCGGGCAGCTTGCCGACACCGTTCGTCCCCGCGTCGGGATCCTCACTGCCGCACCCCGCCAGACCCGTCACGGCCAGGGCACTCAGCGCACTCAGCAGCGCGGCCCGGCGGATGCGGCCCTGGGGAATCGCAGTCACAGGTGGGCTGCCTTTCTGACGGATCCTGATCGGCGTACGGCAGCGTACCGGGGTCCCGGAAGCCGGACGGAGCCAGTCCGGCCGGACCGCTCACCAGGGCGTATCCGAACGGGACGGGCTAGCCTGAAGCCCATCCGAGCGGGCATAGCCGGTGGAATCGGCCGAGGAGGTGCGGAAATGGCGGCGGGCACTCCCCGGGTCTTCGTGTCGCACCTCTCCGGCATCGCCGTCTTCGACCCGAACGGCGACCAGGTCGGCCGGGTCCGCGACCTGGTGGTCATGCTGCGCGTCGGCCGGCGACCGCCCCGACTGCTCGGCCTCGTCGTCGAACTGTCCACCCGGCGCCGCATCTTCCTGCCCATGACCCGGGTGACCAGCATCGAGTCCGGCCAGGTCATCACCACCGGGGTGCTCAACGTCCGCCGCTTCGAGCAGCGGCCGACCGAGCGGCTGGTCTTCGGTGAGCTGCTGGACCGCCGGGTCACCCTCGTCGAGACCGGCGAGGAGGTCACGGTGCTGGATCTGTCGGTGCAGCAGCTGCCGGCCCGGCGGGACTGGGAGATCGACCGGGTGTTCGTGCGCAAGGGCGGCAAGAGCGGGCCGCTGCGGCGGGCCAGGGGCGAGTCGCTGACCGTCGAGTGGTCCGCCGTCACCGGGTTCTCGGCGGAGGAGAAGGGCCAGGGCGCCGAGAGCCTGCTCGCCACCTTCGAGCAGCTGCGCCCCGCCGACCTCGCCAACGTGCTGCACCACCTCTCCCCCAAGCGCCGCGCCGAGGTCGCCGCCGCCCTCGACGACGACCGGCTGGCCGACGTACTCGAAGAGCTGCCGGAGGACGACCAGATCGAGATCCTCGGCAAGCTGAAGGAGGAACGGGCCGCCGACGTCCTGGAGGCCATGGACCCCGACGACGCGGCCGACCTGCTCTCCGAGCTCCCGGAGGCGGACAAGGAGCGGCTGCTGAGCCTGATGGAGCCCGCCGACGCGGCCGACATGCGGCGGCTGATGGCGTACGAGGAGCACACGGCCGGCGGTCTGATGACGACCGAGCCGATCGTGCTGCGGCCCGACGCCACCGTCGCCGACGCGCTGGCCCGGGTCCGCAACGCCGACCTCTCCCCCGCGCTGGCCGCCCAGGTCTACGTCTGCCGCCCGCCCGACGAGACCCCGACCGGCAAGTACCTCGGCACGGTCCACTTCCAGCGCCTGCTGCGCGATCCGCCGTACACGCTCGTCAGCTCGCTGCTCGACGACGATCTGCAGCCGCTGGACCCGGACGCCGCGCTGCCCGTCGTCGCCGGTTTCTTCGCCACGTACGACATGGTCGCGGCGCCGGTCGTCGACGAGTCGGGCTCCCTGCTGGGCGCGATCACCGTGGACGACGTGCTGGACCACATGCTGCCCGAGGACTGGCGGGAGACCGAGTTCCACCTCGACGAGGACGAGGACGACGAGGAGGCGGCGGCGCATGGCTCCTGAGCGCGACGGCGGCCGGGAGCGCACGCTGTCCGGGGCGACCGCGTCCACCCGGCCGCGCGCCCGGCTGGACCAGCCCCGGGCGCCGCGCCGCCGGTTCCTGCCCGAGTACGACCCGGATGCCTTCGGGCGGTTCTCCGAGCGCATCGCCCGCTTCATCGGCACCGGGCGGTTCCTCGTCTGGATGACGGTCGTCATCATCGCGTGGGTACTGTGGAACATCTTCGCGCCCAAGGACCTGAAGTTCGACGAGTACCCGTTCATCTTCCTGACCCTGATGCTCTCGCTCCAGGCCTCCTACGCGGCCCCGCTGATCCTGCTCGCGCAGAACCGGCAGGACGACCGTGACCGGGTCAATCTCGAGCAGGACCGCAAACAGAACGAGCGGTCGATCGCGGACACCGAGTACCTGACCCGGGAGATCGCCGCACTGCGGATCGGACTCGGCGAGGTCGCCACCCGGGACTGGATCCGCTCCGAGCTGCAGGACGTGCTCAGGGAGCTGGACGGCCATCGCGCCGCAGGTCCGGTCGTATTCCCGGCAGAACGGCCGCACGGACGTGACGTAGACGACCGGTGACGGGCATCCCGGGGCCCCCGCGGGGCGCCGTACCATCGACCTTATGGCTACGGAAGACGCGGTGCGTGAAGCACTGTCGACGGTGAACGACCCCGAGATCAACCGCCCCATCACCGAACTCGGGATGGTCAAGTCGGTGGAGATCGGTGCGGACGGAACGGTCGCGGTCACCGTGTACCTGACGGTCTCCGGCTGCCCGATGCGGGAGACGATCACGCAGCGCGTCACGGAGGCGGTGTCCGGGGTGGAGGGCGTCACCCACGTCGACGTGACGCTGGACGTCATGAGCGACGAGCAGCGCAAGGAACTGGCGACCGCGCTGCGCGGCGGCCAGACCGAGCGCGAGGTCCCCTTCGCCAAGCCGGGCTCGCTGACCCGGGTGTACGCGGTCGCCTCCGGCAAGGGCGGCGTCGGCAAGTCGTCGGTGACGGTGAACCTGGCGGCGGCGATGGCGGCGGACGGACTGAAGGTCGGTGTCGTGGACGCCGACATCTACGGTCACAGCGTGCCGCGCATGCTGGGCGCCGACGGCCGTCCGACCCAGGTCGAGAACATGATCATGCCGCCGTCCGCGCACGGCGTGAAGGTGATCTCCATCGGCATGTTCACGCCGGGCAACGCGCCCGTGGTGTGGCGCGGCCCGATGCTGCACCGGGCGCTCCAGCAGTTCCTGGCGGACGTGTACTGGGGCGACCTGGACGTCCTGCTGCTGGACCTGCCGCCCGGCACCGGTGACATCGCGATCTCGGTCGCCCAGCTGGTCCCGAACGCCGAGATCCTGGTGGTGACGACCCCGCAGCAGGCCGCCGCCGAGGTCGCCGAGCGGGCCGGCTCCATCGCCGTCCAGACCCACCAGAAGATCGTCGGCGTGGTCGAGAACATGTCGGGGCTGCCCTGCCCGCACTGCGACGAGATGGTCGACGTCTTCGGCACCGGCGGCGGCCAGACGGTCGCCGAGGGCCTGACCCGTACGACGGGTGCCACCGTCCCCGTGCTCGGCTCCATCCCGATCGACGTCCGCCTGCGCGAGGGCGGCGACGAGGGCAAGCCGGTGGTCCTGACGGACCCGGACAGCCCGGCGGGCAGCGCGCTGCGCGCCATCGCCGGAAAGCTGGGAGGGCGGCAGCGGGGCCTTTCGGGACTGTCCCTGGGGATCACGCCCAGGAACAAGTTCTAGAGAGCCGCACCTGGGGGGCGCCGTGGATGTCGGCGCCCCCTTCGTCATGCGTATTCGCCGATGTCCTTGATCATGGCGAAGCCGAGCCCGTACGCACTCATCCCTCTGCCGTACGCGCCCACGTGCACGCCCTGCTGCGTGGACCCCGCGAGGACCCAGCCGAACTCGGACTCGCGGTAGTGGAAGGGCGTGGGGACCCCGTCGACCGGCAGGGAGAGGGTCGACCACTCCTCGCCTTCCAGGTCGTCGGCGAGGGCCCACGCGGTCTCCGTCTGCTGCTCCAGCCAGCTGTCCCGCAGCGAGTGGTCCATCTGGCCGGGCCAGGTGAACGACAGCAGCCCCACACCGGCCAGCCAGGCCGCCGAGGAGACCGTGGTGGCCTCCAGCAGCCCGGTGCCGTCGGCGCTCCTGCGGGACGGATTCGCGGCCACCGTGACGACCACCGCGAACTTCTCCCGGTCCTCCGTGGCCTCATTGCGCACCGAGGGCTCGTCGCCGTGTCCGATCGACCCGTGCTCGACCGTCCCGTCGGCCGCCGTACCCACCTGCATCAGCCAGCGCGGTCCCGTGAACGCCTCGTCGAGGCCGTACCACGGGAAGGGCGCCTCCAGGTAGCCGTCGACCGTGCGCCGGGCGGAGGGGACCTGTTGTCCGCCCTCCGCGGCCGACGCCTGCGCGACTGCCCGACTCGTCGTCTCCATGTACCCGGACGCCTCCTCGTTCTCGGCGGACCGGGGCGGCCCGCCCCCCTTCGGGCGGCCTCGCTTTTTGGCGTACGGCCCGCACAACAACTCGGCAGCATAGCCACCCTGGTGTGAACAGCCGGGAAAGCGCCCGGCGCGCGGGGCGCCCGGACGGCGTGTTCAGGCCGTGCGGACGCCTGCCGAAGGTATGAATCGCATCACGTACACGCGCCGACGGCTCAGGTGGCGTCCGCGTCGTAGGGCGCGCGTTCCTCGGGCTTCTTCGTCATGTCGACGCGCTCGCCGGACGCGGAGGAGGGCGAGGCGGCCGGCGCGGAAGCGTCCGCGTCGCGGCTGTGGACCGCGTCCGTGACCTCGGCCATCTCCTTCTTCAGGTCGAAGCCGTTGCGGATCTCCTTGAGCCCCAGCTCGTCATTGTCCATCTGCTTGCGGATGAACGTCTTGGGGTTGAGGTCCTCGAACTCGAAGTCCTTGAACTCCGGGCCGAGCTCCTGCCGGATGTCCTGCTTGGCGCTCTCCGAGAACTCGCGGATCTTACGGACCGTCCGCATGACGTCCTGGATGACCTTGGGGAGCTTGTCCGGACCGAAGACGAGCACGGCAAGGACGATGAGCGTCACCAGCTCGAGCGGTCCTATGTCATTGAACACCTGAAGCTCCTTGCGATCCGGGCCGGGTCCACGGTACCTGCCGTTCCCGTACGACCGGTACTGTCCCGTCGGCTCCGTGTGTGCGCGGACGGAGGGTTTTCCGGTTGTTTGCCTTGTGGGGGACGGCAGGCGCCCCCGCCTGTGAGGTTCCTGTCAGTCGCCGCCGGAGGAACCGAGCACCAGCGAGATGGTCCGCTCCTCGCCATCGCGCTCCAGGGTGAGTTCGAGGCGGTCGCCCGGGCGGTGCGCGCGGGTCTTGACGATCAGTTCCTCGCCGGAGTGCACGCGTCGGCCGTCGACCTCGGTGATGATGTCGCCGGGTTCGATGCCGGCCCGGTCGCCGGGGCCGCCGGCGGTGACCGCGGGGCCGCCGTCACTGCCCTTGGTGCCGACGCGGGCGCCGTCGCCGGAGTAGTCCATGTCGAGGGTGACGCCGATGACCGGGTGGGTGGCCCGTCCGGTGTTGATCAGCTCCTCGGCCACCCGCTTGCCCTGGTTGATCGGGATGGCGAAGCCGAGCCCTATCGAACCGGCCTGGCCGCCGTCCGGCTCGGCACCGCTGCCGGCGGAGCGGATGGCGGAGTTGATGCCGACGACCCGGGCCCTGGCGTCGAGCAGGGGCCCGCCGGAGTTGCCGGGGTTGATGGGCGCGTCGGTCTGCAGCGCGTCGACGTAGGACACGTCGCTGGCGTCACCGCCCTCGCCGCCGGCCGTGATGGGCCGCTCCTTGGCGCTGATGATGCCGGAGGTGACGGTGCCCGCCAGGTCGAAGGGGGCGCCGATGGCCACGACCGGGTCACCGACCTGGACGTTGTCGGAGTTGCCGAGGGACATCGGGGTCAGCCCGCTGACACCGGTCACCTTCACCACGGCCAGGTCGTATCCGCTGTCCCGCCCGACCACGGTGGCCTCGGCGGTGTCGCCGCTGTGGAAGGTCACGGTGATCTCGCCGCCGGTCCCGGCGGGCTCCACGACATGGTTGTTGGTGAGGATGTGACCCCGGTCGTCGAGCACGAACCCGGTGCCGGTGCCCTGCTCCTCGGCACCGGACACATGCAGGGTCACCACGCTCGGCAGCGCCCGCGCCGCGATCCCGGCCACGCTGTCCGGAGCCCGCCCGCTGGGCTCGGCGGCGGCCTGCGGCAGCTCCACGTCGCTCATACCGCCGTTCCGCTCCAGATGGGCCCCTACGGCCCCGCCGACGCCCCCGGAGCCGAGGGCGAGCAGCAGGGCGCCGGTGAGCAGCCGCCGCCTGCCCTTCTTGCGGCGCTGGTCCTTGGCGGGGACGGCGGCGCCGCTGTGCTGGAGGGGGCCGGGGAAGGGGGCCGCCGCCCAGGGGTCGTAGTTCTGCCAGGGGGCGGGAGCGGGAGCGGCGGTGGCCTGCGCCGGGGCCGGAAGGGGGGCCGCGTGCGCCGGTACGGCCGTGCCGTGCGCCGGAGTCGTCGCCGGGTGCTGCACGGGAGGAGCGGGCGCCCAGGGGCCCGGCTCGCCGTAGGGCGGGGTGCTGTAGGGGTCGGGGTCGTGCAGGGGGCGGGGACGCGCGTCGGGGGCAGCCAACGGGGCGGTGTCCAGCGCCGTGGCGGTGTCCGGCGCCGTGGCGGTGTCCGGCGCCGTGGCGGTGTCCGGCGCCGTGGCGGTGTCCAGCGCCGTGGCGGTGTCCAGCGCCGTGGCGGTGTCCGCAGGCGTTACGGCCGTGTCGCCGCCCGGCGCCACGGCGGTGCCCGCACGCGTTACGGGCGTATCGGCACCCGTGACGGGGTCCAGGGCGCCGGAGGCGGCCGGGGCCGCGGCCCCGGCCGATGGGACCGGTTCCGTGGTGGGTCGGCTCAGTTCGTAGTCACCGTCCGCGTTCGGCACCGGGGCCGGTCCGGACGGCGACGGCTCGGCCGCGCCGTCCGTCTGGTCCGAAGGCCCCTGGAACCGAGGACGGCTCCACCATTTCGCCTTCGTGGGCTTCCCCTCGTTCATGCTCTCCCCACCGCCGGCCGCGGCACGCTCGTCGGCACTCGCCGCGGCTCCTCGAACTTCGCCTCCGCACCCGGCTGCCTGCCGTGAGCGCGGCCCACCCCGGATTCAACCAGGTTCGCGGGCCGCCGCGCAGAGGCCGGTCAGCGGTCGGAGGAGGCGGAGGTGACCGAGACGGACGGGGAGGAGGTCGGGTCGGGGACGAGCGCGGCGAGCAGTCCGGGAGAGGCGACCTCCGGGGCGGGGTGCCAGGTGGTCAGGGTGAGCGGCGTGGCAGTGCCGAGCGGACGTATGAGCGGGGACATGACGGCCGCGCCCGCGACCGGGCTGGTCAGGGAGTCCCCGGCGCCCTGGAGCTGACCGGCGGAGACGCCGGGCAGCAGCGGCGCGGACACCGCGGTCGGGGCGGCCGGGGTGTCGCCGAACGTCCGCGGGCCCTGCCCCTGGACCAGCAGCGGCCCGACGCCACGGCGGCGCTGGTTGTCGGGTGTCGTCGCCGCTCCGGTGCCCTGGCTGCGTGCCGGGGTCACATTGCTGCCGGAGCCCGAACCGCGGGTGTCCGTCTCGGCCGGGACGCCGGTGGTGACCCCGCCGAGCGCGATGGCGGCCAGCGACACCGCTCCGGCGGCGACGAAGGCGAACCGCAGCCCGCGCGAGGACGGCCGGTCGGCGTCGGGACGCCCCACGGGGTGCAGCCGGAAGCCGCCCGCCGAAGGGCCGGTGAGCGCGGAGCCGTGCGGCCGGGCGGGGACATAGCCGAACTCGAAGCGCTCGCCGCGCCGGACGCCGAAGGCGCCGGTGGCGGGCGGCTCGGCGAAACCGCCGAAGGCTCCCCCGCCCAGCGGTGAGCCACCGCTGCCCGGGTCGCCTCCCGGCAGGCCCTGGAGCCGGGCCAGGAAGCTCTCGGAGGGGGGCGGCGGGGCCGCCTCCGCGAAGACGTTCTTCAGCCGGCGCTGGGCGTCGGCCTCCGCCTTGCACTTGGCGCAGGTGGCCAGGTGGGCGAGGACCCGCTCGCGCGAGTCATGACCGAGTTCCCCGTCCACCAGGGCGGAGAGTCGGTCTCCAAGGTGCTGCTCGGCGAGGCGTCGCTCGCCGGGACCGGGCCGGGTTCCACTCACGCGGTCGCGCCCCCTCCCCCGAGGGCGGGCACCCGCGGCACGAAGGACCGGCGTCCCGCCCGGGCCTCCGGGGAGCGGTGCGCGAGGGCCTTGCGGAGCTGCGAGCGCCCCCGGTGGATACGGGAGCGGACGGTGCCGAGCTTGACGCCCAGGGTCGCGGCGATCTCCTCGTAGGAGAGCCCCTCGATGTCGCACAGGACGACAGCGGCCCGGAACTCGGGCGCGAGGGTGTCGAGGGCCTGCTGGACGTCGGCGTCGAAGTGCGCGTCGTTGAAGACCTGCTGCGGGGACGGCTCGCGGCTGGGCAGGCGCTCGGCCGCGTCCTCGCCGAGGGCGTCGAAGCGGATGCGCTGCTTTCGGCGGACCATGTCCAGGAAGAGGTTGGTGGTGATGCGGTGCAGCCAGCCCTCGAAGGTGCCCGGGGTGTAGGTCGACAGCGAGCGGAAGACGCGGACGAAGACCTCCTGGGTGAGGTCCTCGGCGTCGTGCTGGTTGCCGGTGAGCCGGTACGCGAGGCGGTAGACGCGGCCGCTGTGCGTGCTGACGATCTCCTCCCACGTGGGCGGAGTCCACGCCTGCCCGTCCGCGTCGGTGGAGAAGGTCGCGGTCTGGGCGTAGTCGTCGGCGTGGCTGGGGTCAGCAGCGTTGTCGTTCACGGATTTCGGCCTGCCCGCCGATCCGAGGAGGCGCCGGAGCACTCCTGCGCGATCCACAGGTGCGGCCGCACCTCCCCTGTCGGCTCTGGTGGTGTCCAGTGGAGCCCCTACCATAGCCACCTCGCCCGTTAGCTCCGGATAAGCGGTTTTACGAGAATTTGATCTGGGCTGGCACGGCTCATGCGACTGCGTCAGCATGTGCTCGATCCCCGCCCCGCCGTCGTGATCCAACCGTGTCCCCCCTGTCGTCTCCCACCCTTCTAAACGCCTGGTCCCATCTGCGGGTTCCCGGCCGCAACGGATACAGTCACGCCCAGGCAACCACGGGGACAGGAGAGGGTCATTACCGGCAACCGGCAGACGAGCTGGGCGTTCGCCGACGCCTATGTCGCCGAGGACGACGCGCTTCGCTGGGCCCGCGACCGGGCCCGCGAGGCCGGCCTGCGCACGGTGTCGCCCGGCACGGGCGCGGCGCTGCGGTTGCTCGCCGCCACCGTGGACGCGAAAGCGGTCGCGGAGATCGGCACCGGGACCGGCGTCTCCGGCATCCATCTGCTGCACGGCATGCGCCCCGACGGCGTGCTGACCACCGTGGACACCGAGCCGGAGCACCAGCAGTTCGCCCGGCAGGCCTTCCGGGCCTCCGGCTTCGCCAGCAACCGGGCGCGGTTCATCCCCGGCCGTGCGCTGGAGGTGCTGCCCCGGCTCGCGGACGCCGGCTACGACCTGGTCTTCTGCGACGGTGACCGGCTCGAGTTCCTCGACTACCTCGCTGAATCGTTGCGCCTGCTGCGTCCGGGTGGCCTGGTGGTCTTCGAGGGCGTCTTCGCGAACGGCCGTACGGTCGACTCGGGCCCGCAGCCGACGGAGGTGCTGCGGCTGCGCGAGCTGCTGCGCGCGGTGCGCGAGAGCCAGGACCTGGTGCCGTCGCTGCTGCCGGTGGGCGACGGCCTGCTGTGCGCGGTCAAACGCTGAGGCAGCACGGGGTACGGCCGGGCAGAGAACTGCCCCGGCACCTCATGAGATGCCGGGGCAGCTGAAAGGGTATGGTCGCTTGCGCGTCAGCCGACGACCTTCTTGAGGGCGTCGCCCAGTGCGTCGGCCTCGTCCGGGGTCAGCTCGACGACGAGCCGACCGCCGCCTTCGAGCGGAACGCGCATGACGATGCCCCGCCCCTCCTTGGTCACCTCGAGCGGGCCATCGCCCGTCCGCGGCTTCATGGCCGCCATGCTCGTTCCCCTTCCTGAAACCAGCTCAATCGTCAAAGCCGACGACCCCATGAGGGCATGCGCGGTCCTGGCGGGACTCGCGACACCGGCATCGAACACATTGCTTCCCAGCCATTATCCCGCATCGCAGGACCCGATGACCAACATCGGTCGGCATCGCTTGGGCAACGCGCGCGAGCAAAACCACTCAATTCGGCGATGTGACTGCGATACTGCGCCGCCCCGAGCCCATCCGCCGAACGAAAACGGGTCCGAATTCTTTGACGCAGGTCACACCTGCGCTCCCGGCGATCTCCGCCATGCTGTCCTCAGACAGGAGCCGCGAACACCGGAGGGGATACGTCATGGCCGACACCGTGCTCTACGAGGTGAGCGACGGACTCGCGACGATCACGCTGAACCGCCCCGAGGCGATGAACGCGCTGAACATCGAGACCAAGGTCGCCCTGCGGGAGGCGGTGACCGAGGCGGGTGCGGACTCCGCCGTGCGGGCTGTACTGCTCACCGCCGCCGGTGACCGGGCCTTCTGTGTGGGGCAGGACCTGAAGGAGCACATCGGGCTGCTGGCCGAGGGGTCCGGGCGGGTGATGAGCACGGTGCGCGAGCACTACAACCCGATCGCCCTGGCGCTGACGTCGATGGCCAAGCCCGTGGTGGCGGGGGTGAACGGCGTCGCGGCGGGAGCGGGGTTCGGCTTCGCCCTCGCCGCGGACTATCGGGTCGTGGCCGACTCGGCCGCCTTCAACACGTCGTTCGCCGGGGTGGCCTTGACCGCGGATTCCGGGATCTCCTGGACACTGCCTCGGGTGGTGGGCCCGGGCCGGGCTGCTGACCTGCTGCTCTTCCCTCGGAGCGTCAAGGCTCAGGAGGCGTACGAGCTGGGGATCGCGAACCGGGTGGTCCCTGCCGGGTCGCTCCGCGAGGAGGCGGAGAAGGTGGCTCGGGCGTTGGCCTCGGGGCCGACGGTCGCGTACGCGGCGATCAAGGAGGCCGTGGCCTTCGGGTTCTCTCACTCTCTGGCGGAGACGCTGGAGAAGGAGGACGAGTTGCAGGCTCGGGCGGGGGCGTCGGAGGACCATGCGATCGCCGTGCAGGCCTTTGTGAACAAGGAGCAGCCGAAGTACTTGGGCCGGTAGGGGGCGGGGCGGATTCACCGTTCGGGGGTGCGGGGCCGCTCGGGCTGGGCGCGCAGTTCCCCGCGCCCCTGACGTACGTCCCTCGCCACGCAGGTTTTCAGGTGGTCGTTGACCAAGCCGCACGCCTGCATCAGGGCGTACGCCGTCGTGGGCCCCACGAATCTCAGTCCCCGCTTCTTCAGGGCCTTCGACAGGGCCGTCGATTCCGGAGTCACCGCCGGGACGTCCGCCAGGGTTTCCGGGGCCGGGCCCGGGTCCGGGGCGTGGGACCAGATCAGGGCGTCCAGGTCGCCCGGGGCCCAGTCGGCCAGGGCGCGGGCGTTGGCCAGGGTGGCGTCGATCTTGGCTCTGTTGCGGATGATGCCCGCGTCGGCCAGCAGCCGGTCGCGGTCCTCCTCCGTGAAGGCCGCGACCTTCTCGATCCTGAAGTCGGCGAAGGCGGCGCGGAAGCCGGAGCGGCGGCGCAGGATCGTGAGCCAGGACAGGCCGGACTGGAAGGCCTCCAGGCAGAGGCGCTCGAAGAGGGCGTCGTCGCCGTGGACCGGGCGGCCCCACTCCTCGTCGTGGTAGGACACGTAGTCCGGGGTGGACACGGCCCAGGGGCAGCGCAGCGCGCCGTCGGGACCGGCGAGGGCCGCCGTCACCGGTCCTCCTCGGCCGGCTTCTCCATGGAGAGGCGGGCGCCGGACCGGGCACCGGCCAGGGCGGACTCCAGATCGGCGATCCGGGCGTCGCGCTCGGCGAGTTCGGCGCCGAGCCGGCTGAGGGCGTCGTCGACGTCCGCCATGCGGTAGCCGCGGGCGGCGAGGGGGAAGCGGAGGCTGTCGACGTCGGCGCGATGGACCGGACGGTCGAGCGGGAGCGGGTCCTGGAGGCGCTCCGGGGCGGCCTCCGGCAGCGGGCCGCCGCCCTCGCCGCCGCCCACCACCGCGAGGGTCACGGCGGCGACCACAACGGCGAGCGCGACGACCAGGAACAAGAACATAACCATCGCTGAGGCCCCCACGGTCGGTGCAAGTGTGCGGTCGAGTGTGTCAGGGTCCGATCGTGCCATGCGACTCTGACAGTTAGGGTCGCAGACGGCTGTTGATCAGGACGTACGGAGAGGTTCACAGGGGATGCTCAGGCTGGGCAGGCGTGAGTTCGACACGCATGAGCCGGTGATCATGGCGATCGTGAACCGGACCCCCGACTCCTTCTACGACCAGGGGGCGACGTTCCGCGACGAGCCGGCCCTCGCGCGCGTGGAGCAGGCCGTGGCGGAGGGCGCGGCCATCATCGACATCGGTGGGGTGAAGGCCGGGCCGGGCGACGAGGTGTCTGCGGCGGAAGAGACGCGGCGGACCGTGGGTTTCGTGGCGGAGGTGCGGCGGCGGTTCCCCGATGTGGTGATCTCGGTGGACACCTGGCGGGCCGAGGTCGGCGAAGCGGTGTGCGAGGCCGGGGCGGATGTGCTGAACGACGCCTGGGGCGGGGTGGATCCCCGGCTGGCGGAGGTGGCCGCCCGGTACCGGGTGGGGCTGGTGTGCACGCACGCCGGAGGCGCCGAGCCCCGTACGCGGCCGCACCGGGTGACGTACGACGACGTCATGGCCGACATCCTCCGGGTGACCGTGGGGCTGGCCGAGCGGGCGGTGGCGCTGGGGGTGCCCCGGGAGTCGGTGATGATCGATCCCGGGCACGACTTCGGGAAGAACACCCGGCACAGCCTGGAGGCGACACGGCGGCTGGCGGAGATGGTGGCCACCGGGTGGCCGGTGCTGGTGTCCCTGTCCAACAAGGACTTCGTCGGGGAGACGCTGGACAGGCCGGTGAAGGAGCGGGTCGTGGGGACCCTGGCGACGACGGCGGTGTCGGCGTGGCTGGGGGCGCAGGTGTACCGGGTGCACGAGGTCGCGGAGACGCGCCAGGTGGTGGACATGGTGGCGTCGATCGCGGGCCACCGCGCACCGGCGGTGGCCCGGCGGGGGCTGGCGTAAGGCCTCCTCACCCCCGCCCGGCGTGCCGCGCTAGCGGCCCGCCTCCTTCGACACCAGGGCCACCGCCTCGTCCACGTCGTCCGTGACGTGGAAGAGCAGCAGGTCCTTCTCCGACGCCTTGCCCTGGGCCACCAGGGTGTTGCGCAGCCAGTCCACCAGACCGCCCCAGTACTCCGTACCGAAGAGGACGATCGGGAACTGGGTGACCTTCTGCGTCTGGACGAGGGTCAGCGCCTCGAACAGCTCGTCCAGCGTGCCGAGGCCGCCGGGAAGCACGACGAAGCCCTGCGCGTACTTGACGAACATCATCTTCCGTACGAAGAAGTAGCGGAAGTTCAGACCGATGTCGACGTAAGGGTTCAGCCCCTGCTCGAAGGGCAGTTCGATGCCGAGGCCGACTGAGACGCCGTCCGCCTCGCAGGCGCCCTTGTTGGCCGCCTCCATGGCGCCGGGTCCGCCGCCGGTGATGACCGCCCAGCCGGCCTCGACCAGGGCGCGCCCGAGGCGTACCCCCGCCTCGTAGTCGGGCGAGCCCTGTGGGGTCCGGGCGGAGCCGAAGACGCTGATCGCGGGCGGCAGTTCGGCGAGGGTTCCGAAGCCCTCGATGAACTCCGACTGGATGCGCAGGACGCGCCAGGGGTCGGTGTGGACCCAGTCCGAGGGTGCGCGCTCGTCCAGCAGTCTCTGGTCCGTCGTGCTCGACTGCACCTGACCGCGCCTCCGGAGGACGGGTCCCAGGCGCTGTTCCTCCGGCGGCTGCTTCTTCCCCGCGGGGTTCCCGGTAGCCATGTGCGCTCCCTCCACTTGCCGTCGTTCCACCTCAGCGTAGATCTACGCGGGTTACGGAGGGGGGACATCGGCATGTCCGGCGCCCGCCGATCCCCGCGTCCTCACGCCGTCAGCCAGGTCCGCAGGCGTTCCTCGCCCGCGAGGATCTTCGCCGTCTCCACCCGCTCGTCGCGCTTGTGCGCCAGGTGCGGGTTCCCGGGGCCGTAGTTGACCGCCGGGATGCCGAGCGCGGAGAAGCGGGAGACGTCCGTCCAGCCGTACTTCGGCAGCGGTGTCCCGCCGACCGCCGTGATGAAGGCGGCCGCCGCCGGATGGGACAGGCCCGGCAGCGCCCCGGGGCTGTGGTCGTCCACCACGAACTCCTCGACCCCGCAGTCCGCGAACACCTCGTGGACGTGGGCCAGCGCCTCCTCCTCGGTACGGTCGGGGGCGTAGCGGAAGTTGACCGTCACCACGCACTCGTCGGGGATGACGTTGCCGGCCACCCCGCCCGAGATGCCGACCGCGTTCAGGCCCTCCCGGTACTCCAGGCCGTCGATCACCGGCCGGCGGGGCTCGTAGGAGGCGAGGCGGGCCAGGATCGGGGCGGCGGCGTGGATCGCGTTGGCGCCCATCCAGCCGCGCGCCGAGTGCGCCCGCTCGCCCTTCGTCCGCAGCAGCACCCGCAGGGTGCCCTGGCAGCCGCCCTCCACCTGGCCGTCGGACGGCTCCAGCAGCACCGCGAAGTCGCCGGCCAGCCACTCGGGGTGTGCCTCGGCCACATGGCGCAGGCCGTTGAGGTGTGCGGCGACCTCTTCGTTGTCGTAGAAGACGAAGGTCAGGTCGCGGTTGGGGGCGGGGACCGTCGCCGCGATGCGCAGCTGGACCGCCACCCCGGACTTCATGTCGCAGGTGCCGCAGCCCCAGAGGACGCCGTCGTCGTCCAGCCGGGAGGGGACGTTGTCCGCGATCGGCACGGTGTCGATGTGCCCGGCGAGGATCACGCGCTCCGGACGGCCGAGGTCCGTGCGGGCCACGACGTTGTTCCCGTACCGGTCGACCGTCAGGTGGGGCAGGGCCCGCAG
This sequence comes from Streptomyces sp. NPDC002776, assembly GCF_053592195.1. NCBI lineage: Bacteria > Bacillati > Actinomycetota > Actinomycetes > Kitasatosporales > Streptomycetaceae > Streptomyces > Streptomyces sp. NPDC002776. The sequence goes on from NZ_JBSFVG010000001.1 coordinate 187,718, forward strand.
CGCGGTCTCGATCGCGTCCGCGAGGGGCTGCTCGGTGCCGCTCTCGGAGGGGAAGTCGACGAGCTGCGCGGTCAGCCGCGCGGCGTCCAGCGTGAGGTCAAGCGGGGTCTCGGGCATGCCCTCGACCCTAGCGCTCCCGTCTCCCGGGCACTTTGCCCACCGGACTCCGGCGTCGCTCTACTCTCCAGTACCTTGTACGCGTGCCAGAGCCGTCCACCACTCCCCGACGCCGCCGCGGCCGCCTCTACCGTTGCGGGGCGGCCTTCGTGGTCCTGCTCGCCGTCGCGGGTTATCTCGTCGTCCAGTACGTCACCGGAGGCGCCGGAGCGCCCGGCTGCAAGGTCGTCTCGGCCGACGGTGACGGGGCGGCGTACGAGTTCACGCCCGAGCAGGCGGTGAACGCGGCGACGATCGCCGCCGTGGGCACCGGGCGGAACCTCCCCGAGCGGGCGGTGACCATAGCGCTCGCCACCGCGCTGCAGGAGTCGGCGCTGCGCAACATCGACTACGGCGACCGGGACTCGCTCGGCCTGTTCCAGCAGCGGCCCTCGCAGGGCTGGGGCACCGAGCAGGAGGTCATGGACCCGACCTACTCGGCCAAGATCTTCTACGACCACCTGGTCAAGGTGGACGGCTACACGGGGCTGCCGCTCACCGTCGCCGCGCAGCGCGTGCAGCGCAGCGGTTTCCCGGACGCCTACGCCAAGCACGAGCCGGACGCCGCTCTGCTCGCCGCCGCCCTGACCGGCCACTCCGCCGCCACGCTGACCTGCGAGGGGCGCCCGGGCACCACGCGGGTGGCGGGGACCGACGCGGTACGGACCGCGCTCGCCCGGGACTTCGGGCAGGACGTGCTGGAGCCTGCCGGTGCCGTGGTCGGCGACGGGGACCCCACTCCCGCGGCCTCCCCCGGCGCCGGACGCGACGCAAGGACCCTCACGCTGCCCGTGACCGAGGGCAGCGGCGGGCTCGGGGTGACGCAGCGCGGCTGGCAGCTCGCGCACTGGGCCGTGGCCAACGCCTCCGCCCTGCGCATCGAAAAGGTCTCGTACGCCGGGCGTGAGTGGACCGCCGGGAACACGGACAGCCAGTGGCGCGCGACCGAGACCGACGGGGCCGCGGGCGCCGAGAAGAACGCGGGACCGGTCCGGATCGTGACCGCGCAGTAGTGCGGGACGTCACCCGTGCGGGTTACCGCGCGGGCCGGGGGTTCCCGAGGTGCGCGGGTTTTGGCGCGGGTATCCGTGAATCCCGGAAAACCCTTGAGAACAAAGGGCTGTAAGCATTCAGCAGGCTTTCCGGGCGCGGACTCTTTGCCCGTTTTTATCCACAGCCGATAATGCGACGCATTACCAAGTCTTTACGTTACTTCGCCGCAACCTTCGCGGGCTTCGAGCGGTAGTCACTGCGTCCGGGGCCGGAGATCACCTCCGGTCGAGGACATCACCGTTCTCACCAGACAGACCCGTCGAAGGAGCATCATGACCCTCCCCCTGACCCGCCGCATCGCCCGTGCCGCGCTGCTCGTCGCTGCGGGAGCGGCCGCCGGGGTCGGTACGGCCGGCTCCGCCAGCGCGGCCCCCGAACTGCCCGCCGCCAAGAACCTCGGCGGCCTGACCGCCCTGGACGCGGCGAGCGTCGGCAACACAGCCGACGCTGCGGCGCAGAGCGCCACCGGGCTCGCGGGCGAAGCCGGCGCCCAGGCGGTCGAGAAGGCGGTGCCTGCCGCGGGCAAGACCGGCGGCAAGGCGGTCAAGAAGGCGACGCCCGTCGCGCAGAAGACCGCGGGTGAAGCGGCCGGGTCGGCCGGGGACGTCCTCGGCGACACGGCGTCCACGGCGACCAAGGACGGTCTGCCGACGGACTCCCTGACCAAGGGCGGCGGCCTGCCGCCGGCCGGCTCCCTGCCGGTCGGCAGCCTGCCGCTCGGAGGCTGATCCTCCCGGCCGAACGCCGAAGGGGTCCAGGAGTCTTCTCCTGGACCCCTTCGGCGTATGCCTCAGGACAGCCGCCGCACGGCTTCCCGCACCCTCTCGTCCGTCGCCGTGAACGCCACGCGTACGTACGTCGCGCCGGCCTCGCCGTAGAAGTCGCCCGGCGCCACCAGGATGCCCAGCTCGGCCAGATGGGCCACCGTGTCCCAGCAGGACTCCCCGCGGGTGGCCCACAGGTAGAGGCTGGCCTCGCTGTGCTCGATGCGGAAGCCGTGGTGCACGAGGGCCGTCCGGAGCGCCTCGCGGCGGGCGGCGTAGCGGTCGCGCTGGACACGGACGTGGTCGTCGTCGCCCAGGGCCGCGATCACGGCCGCCTGGGTCGGCGCCGACGTCATCATGCCGCCGTGCTTGCGGATCTCCAGCAGCGGGGCGAGGACCTCCGGGTCACCGGCCAGGAAGGCGGCGCGGTAACCGGCCAGGTTGGAGCGCTTGGAGAGGGAGTGGACGGCCACGATGCCCTCGTACGAACCGCCGTTCACGTCCGGGTGCAGCACCGAGACCGGGTCGGCCTCCCAGCCCAGTTCCAGGTAGCACTCGTCGGAGAAGAGCAGGATGCCGTGCGACCGGGCCCAGGCGACGATCCGGGTCAGCTCCTCCTTCGGCAGGACCTCGCCCGTCGGGTTGGAGGGGGAGTTGAGCCACAGGAGCTTCAGGCCCTCGGGGTCCAGCGCGGTCGGGTCGTCGTAGACCTCGTACGCGGCGCGGGCGAGGCGGGCGCCGACCTCGTAGGTCGGGTAGGCCAGGCGGGGGTAGGCGACGCGGTCGCCGGGGCCGAGGCCCAGCTGGGTGGGGAGCCAGGCGACCAGTTCCTTGGAGCCGACGACCGGCAGCACGTGCCGGTGGGTCACCTCGCGGGCACCGAGCCGGCGCTCCACCCAGCCGGTGATCGCGTCGCGCAGCTCCGGGGTGCCCCAGACCGTCGGATAGCCCGGCGAGTCGGCCGCCTCGACCAGCGCTTTCCGGATCAGCTCGGGGACCGGGTCGACCGGGGTGCCGACGGACAGGTCGACGATGCCGCCCGGATGCGCTGCGGCCGTCGCCTTGTACGGCGTCAGCTTGTCCCAGGGAAAGGCGGGGAGACGGTCGGAGACTGCGGACACGGGGATCTGGCTCACTTTCTCGTCCGTACGGCAAACGCCTCGGCCCCGCAGGCGATCGGAGGCGATCAGGCCGTGCGGGACCGAGGCGGCGCGGTGATGCGGGCCGCTCTCAGCCGTTCTGCGGCGGCAGCGCGGCGATGAAGGGGTGGTCCCGCTCGATCAGACCGAGCTTGCTGGCACCGCCGGGGGAGCCGAGCTCGTCGAAGAACTCGACGTTGGCCTTGTAGTAGTCCTTCCACTCCTCCGGAGTGTCGTCCTCGTAGAAGATCGCCTCGACCGGGCACACCGGCTCACAGGCTCCGCAGTCGACGCATTCGTCCGGGTGGATGTACAAGGACCGGGAGCCCTCGTAGATGCAGTCGACCGGGCACTCCTCGATGCACGCCTTGTCCTTGACGTCGACACAAGGCTGCGCGATGACGTAGGTCACGCTGTCGTTCCTCCTCGATAGGGCGCTGGCGGGCCTCCACAGGCTCCGCCGCCTGGCGCGCGGGAGCGCGGCGTCGTCGATGCCCGCCCCTAGTATCTCCGTTCCGGGGCACGATCCGAACAGGAGGGGTGAACAGACCTGTGGAAATCTCAGCGACCGGGCGCCTTGAGGTCCGTATCACCGCTGCTGACGTGGGTAAACGGGTGTCCGTACGGCGCCTGAACGATCCTGCGCGGGCGGGTGAGAAGTTCACCGACACGGTGGGTGTTCTCGCATCATGGGACGACGGTGTGCTGCTGATCACACGGAAGAGCGGCGAAACCGTCCGCATCGCGGAATCGTCGCTGGTCGCGGGGAAGGTGGTGCCGAGCGCTCCGGCCCGTCGCCGGGGCCCCGCCGCCTCGTACGAGGAGCTCGCGCACGTCTCGGCGCGCGCGTGGCGCCCGGTGGAGAGCGACCGGCTCGGCGCGTGGGAGCTGCGGGCCGCTTCCGGCTTCACCCGCCGCGCCAACTCCGTGCTCCCGCTGGGCGACCCGGGCCTGCCCCTGGACGAGGCGCTGTCCGTCGTACGGCGGTGGTACGGCGAGCGCGGGCTGCCCGCCTACGTGCAGACCGCGACCGGCGCCGAGGGCACCCAGGAGCTGCTGTGCGCGGAACTGGAGCGGCGGGGCTGGACGCGTGAGGTGACCGCCGAGCTGTGGACCGGGGCGCTGGCCCCGCTCGCGGACCGGGAGGAGCCGGCCGAGGTCGTGCTGTCCCGGTCGGCGGATCGGGCATGGCTGGCGCGCTACCAGCGCAGGGGCCTGAGCGAGGTCGCCCTGAAGGTGCTGGGCAGCGGTCCCTCGGTGTGGTTCGCGACCGTTCCCGGTGCGGACGGCGTCCCTGCCGCCATCGGGCGGTGCGTCGTCGACGAGCGGTGGGCGGGCTTCGCCGCCGTCGAGGTCGATCCGGCGCTGCGGCGCCGGGGGCTCGCCTCCGCCGTGATGGCCGCGCTGGCCGGACGGGCCCTGGACGAGGGGGCGTCGGCGGCCTGGCTGCAGGTCGAGGCGGACAACACGGCGGCCCGGGCGCTGTACGCCGGGACGGGCTTCTCGGCGCATCACGCGTACCACCACTACCGCGAGCCGGGGAACTCCGGCTCCGGCCGGTAACCGATCGCCGCGAGAGGGCACGAGCCTGCTATGCCTCCCCCCGATCCCCCTCCCCCCAACCCCCCGCCTCCGGAACGCTCCATCGAGCTGCGCCGGCGGTTCGCCGAGGAGGCCCGCTGCGAGCGGCCCGATCTGTCGACGCTGTGTCTGCTGGTGGGCGCCGAGGCGGACGGCGCGCTGGACGAGGACGGCCTGGACGCGGCCCAGATGGAACTGGACCGGCTGGCCGGGCAGCTGCCGTTCCGGCCGGGCGGCCCGCGCTCCTGGGCCGTGTCCCTGCGCGAACTGCTCGGCGACCGGCTCGGCTTCCGGGGCACCCCCGGGGACTACCAGCGGCTGGAGTCCTCGCTGCTGCACGAGGTGCTGCGCCGCAGGCGCGGGCTGCCGATCCTGCTGTCGGTGGTGTGGATGGAGGTGGCGCGCAGGGCCGGGGCGCCGGTGTACGGCCTCGCCCTGCCGGGGCACTTCGTCGTGGGGTTCGGGGAGCCGGGCGAGCAGGTGCTGGCCGATCCGTTCGACGGGGGCCGGGCCATGACGGGGGCGGATGCCGAGCTGCTGGTGGCCGGGGCCACGGGGGCGTCCCTGCATCCGTCGATGCTGGTGCCCGCGGCGCCGCTCGAGGTCGTCGCGCGGATCCTGAACAACGTCCGGGCGTGGGCCGCGGCCCGGCCCGAGCGGTCGGACGTGGCGTTGTGGGCCGTGGAGTTGGCGCTGCTGCTGCCCTCGCATCCGGCGCGGCTGCGCTACGAGCGGGCCCAGGTGCTGGTGCAGCGGGGGAGCTTCGTCGAGGGGGCGGTGGAGCTGGAGGCGTACGCGGACGTGGTGGCGGCGGTGGATCCGGGTGCCGCGGCCCGCGTCAAGCAGCAGGCGCACGCCGCGCGGGCCATGCTCAACTGACCGCCGCGACGGGTGTCCGGAGTGCCGCACGACGCGGGTCGTGCGGCACTCCGGGCCCGGTCAGCTCGGGTTCGTCTCGATGGTGACGTCCCGGTCGGACGTGCTCAGCAGGGCCTGGCGCAGGGCGACGTAGACGTCCTGCGGGGTGACGGCCGTCTTCTTGCCGGTGCCCCGGGTGATCTGCACCCCGTCGAAGGTCTGGCCGTAGAGCTCCTCGAGCGCCTTCAGGTCGGGGCTGTCGACGAGCTTGCCGTCGACGGCCTTGACGCGGAGGAACTTCCACAGGGAGTTCTCCGGGCTGAACTCGATGAAGCGGGTGGCGTCCGTGCGCACGATGACGTTGGCCGACATCGCGGGCTCGGCGAACTCCTTCATCATCCGGTCGACCTCGGCCTTGTCGACCGTCGGTTCCTTGGCGGTCGTCGCGACCGGCACCGCGGGGGCCGTGCCGGTCTCCACCTGGGTGCGGTACGCCTCCTCGACCGCGCCGGTCGACTTCGCGACGTCGATGCCCTGGCCCGCCTTGCCGTACACGGCGACGGCCTTGCCCGACTCGAATGTGATGGTGCCGTCGGCCACCGATCCCGAGCCGCCGGCGGCGTTCTCCAGCGCGGCCTGGAGCTTCTCCTCGTCGACCGGCATGACCGGCTCGACCACGCGCTCCTGGCCGAAGAGCGAGCCCACCACGGAGACCGGGTGGTAGTCGCTCACCGCGGCCTCGCTGACGGTGGCCACGGCATCGAACTGGAGCCCCGCCTGGTCCGGCTCCAGGGCGACGGTCTTGCCGCCGACCGTCAGCTTCAGCTCCTTGTTCACCCGGCCCTCGAAGGCGTCGTCGAGCTTCTTGACCGCGTCGTCCCGGGTGCCGCCGCCGATGTCGACGCCGAGCACGGTGGTGCCCTTGGGCACGTCGGAGTGGTTCATCAGCAGCCCGGCGCCGTAGAGGCCACCGGCCAGGACGATCACGCCGCCGGTGAGCAGGCCCAGCTTGCCGCGGCCCTTCTTTTTCTTCGGCGCGGGCGCCGAGGGCACGTTCGGGGAGACCGGCTCGGGCAGCTTCGGGGGCGTGTGGGGCAGCGGTCCGTCGGTGGGCGCGCCCGGCCCGAACGGGTGCTGGACGGCGGGCGGGACCACCGGGATGCCGCTGGTGACGGTGTGCCCGGAGACGTTGTCGGCGGGGTTGCCGTAGCCGGGGGTGCCGGGCTCGGGGGCCGGCTTCTGCGGGGTGAGGATCGCGGTGTCGTCGCTCAGGCCGCCGCCGGGGGTGTGCATACCGGGGACGCCGCCCATGGTGCCGGGGCCGCCGCCCATGGGGGGCACCAGCGGGCCGTCGCCGGTCACGGGGCCGGTCGTCGGGCCGGCGGGGCCCTGCTGTCCGCCCCGGCCGCCGGGGGCGCCGGGTCCACCGGGGCCGTTGAAGCCGCTGGGGCCGCCGGGACCGGCGGGGCCGCCGCCCGGTCCGCCGGGCATGCCCTGGGCGCCGTAGCCGTTCTGGCCGCCGTAGCCGCCGTTGCCGTTCTGGCCGCCGTTGCCGGAGACGTACGGCAGGTCGTCGCGGTGGGCCTCGTCGCCGGGCCGGGCGCCGGGGCCCCGCGGGCCGGCGGCCAGCGCCTCGGTGACGTCGAAGGAGCCGGTGCCGCCGCCGTGTCCGGGCGCCACCGGTCCGCCGGTCGCGCCCGCGCCGTTGGTGGCACCGGGACGGGCCCCGCCCTGCGTGTTCATGGAGCCCACGACCCCACCGGGCCGCGGCGCACCCGCGCCACCGGCCGTACCCGGCGCACCGGCCGCACCCGCACCGGGGCGCGGAGCCGAGGGCGCCGAACCGCCGGGCGCACCGGCGCCGTTGCTCTGGCCGCCGCCGGTACCGCCCTTCGGGGCCGCGGACTTACGCGGTACGAACCACTCGCTCGTCTTGTCCTCGGCCGCAGCCGCGGGGTCGGCGGGAGGCTCGGGCGGACGCGCGGACGCGGCGGCTCCCGGCGCGGGCGGCTCGGTCCCGGCGCCCGCGTCGGAGTTCTCGCCGTCCCCGACGGGCTTGCGCACGACGACCGGCGGAATGGGCCGCGATCCGGGGATGTTGATCCGGATCCGGGTGGTCAGCGTGGTCTCGGTCTTGCGTTCCTCCGGCCGCGCGGCCGAACGGCCCGCATCCGGACCGCCGTCGGGAACCGCAGGCGTCCCGTAAGGCGGCGTGCCCGAAGGGTAAGCGGCTCCGCCGCGCCCGTTGGGCCCGGAGGACGGACTGTCAGTTTCACGACTCAAGGCAGGTTCTCCCGGTTGGCTCCGCCGCCCGACTCGTCCTCACTGCTCCGGGCGGCTCGGCGGCGCCACCACCATACTGGCCACCTCTGGCCCGTATCCCACGACCGCCGGGGAAACCCCACGGGACTCGCACGTGCGCGGCGCGGAGAAGTGGTACGTCACTTCCCAAGTCGGACCCGATCGTCGTCCGGTTGCCGCGTGGGGGCGAGCGTGGCGCACATCACAGCCGTGGCCATGCCGCCGAGCAGGAAGAGGTAGGAGCCGCCGTCCGAGGCGAAGACGAAGTCGCCCTCGGGGCGGCTGGCGGTGAGCAGGATGACCGCGAGCATCCAGCCGCCGGCCGGCGCGACGGCCCCGGCCCGGCCGCGGGCGATCAGCGCCCCGCCGAGGCAGAGCCCGATCTCCCCGGCGAGCGCGAGCAGCAGGCCGCCCGGGAACCAGGCCCCCTGGATCAGCGCGCCGGCGGCGGCGACGAGCGCGCCGAGCACGAACAGGCCGAGGAGCAGGGCGAACCGGGTGAAGGAGGGCGGCCCCAGGGGCTGGGCGAGCATCGGCGTCCGGTCGTTCTTCATCAGGCGTCCTCGATCCCCGCGAACAGGTCGGTCTCCGGCGTCGCGGCCCTCCCCCAGCCTTCGGCCGGGGGGACCCCCATCTCGCTTCGCTCGCCGCGCGCCAACTCGTAGTACTCGGTGGTGAAGACGGGCTGGGCGAGACCGTTGGAGAGGACGAAGTACTCCCCCGCCACCTCGATCTGGGTGGCGTGCGCGGCCATCGCGGCGGTCTTGGCCGCGGCGTGGGCGGTGCCGTCGACGACGGTGGTGATCCGCTCGTCCCCGACCACTCCGGGAACGTCGTCGAGGGTGGCCGCCTCGGTGAACGGCAGCTCCGGCAGGGTGGCCGCCAGACGGGCGAACGCCTGTTCGCCGACGGTGCGCGGGACCCGGTTCCAGTAGACCTTGGCGACCGGGCAGCCCGCCTCGGCCGCGAGCTCCGCGGCGCGCATGGCGACGCGGTGGGCCTGGATGTGGTCCGGGTGGCCGTAGCCGCCGTTCTCGTCGTAGGTGACGAGGACCTGGGGACGTACCTCGCGGATCACCTCCAGGAGGTGACCGGCGGCCTCGTCGACGTCGGCCTGCCAGAAGCAGTCGGGGTCGTCGTTGTCGGGCAGGCCCATCATCCCGGAGTCGCGGTAGCGGCCGGTGCCGCCGAGCTGACGGAAGTCGTCGACGCCGAGCGCGCGCATGGCGGCGGCCAGCTCGCCCAGGCGGTGCTCACCGAGGGCGGTGCCGGACAGCTGGGCGAGGCCGGGCGGGATGACCTCGCCGCGCTCGCCGAGTGTGCAGGTGACCAGGGTCACATGGGCACCCTCGGCGGCGTACGCGGCCATCGTCGCGCCGTTGTTGATCGACTCGTCGTCCGGGTGCGCGTGCACCAGCAGCAGACGCCGGGAGGGCAGTTCCGTCATGGTCCCCACCCTAAGGGGGCGGCCCCGGGGTGATCAGAACTTGATGCTGCCGATCATGCTGGCCACGCTCGTGGTCAGGTCGTTGATCGTGGGCGCCATGGTCGAGGAGGCGAGATAGAAGCCGAGCAGGATGCAGACGAGCGCATGACCGCCCTTCAGTCCCGACTTCTTGACGAGCAAGAAGACGATGATCGCCAGCAGCACCACCGCCGAAATCGAGAGTGCCACGGCGGCTCACCTCCAAAGTTCCCAGGAGCGCGGGGGGTCGGACTTGGGGGGCAGATAAATCCATATCGCAGCCAGCGGGTTCATACCCACTATGCGCTAGTGATCATAACTATCCGTACGCGCGCATCGGATGGCGCACGGCCGCACAAGGGGGCGCATGGCCAATATGGTCGGTCCATGACGACGAGGTCCGACTCCTTTCCCCGACGGCACGCCCGCACCCAGCGGTTCACGCTCGGCGCGCCGCGCGCGTTCACCGTGGCGCCCGACGGCTCCCGGGTCGCCTTCCTGCGCTCCTCCTCCGGTACGGACCGGGCGAACGCGCTGTGGGTGCTCGACTGCCGGGACGGCGGGGAGCGCGTGGCGGCGGACCCGCGCGCCCTCCTGGGCGGTACGGCGGAACGCCTCTCCCCGCAGGAGCGCGCCCGGCGCGAACGCAGCCGCGAGGGGGGCGCCGGCATCGTCGGTTACGCCACCGACGCGGCCCTGGAGCTGGCGTCTTTCGCCTTGTCAGGCCGCCTTTTCGTGGCCGAGCTGCGGGCCGGGACGGCACGCGAACTCCCCGTCCGCGGACCGGTGATCGACCCGCGCCCCTCCCCCGACGGCCGCCATGTCGCCTACGTCGCCCGGGGCGCCCTGCACGTGGTCGGCGCCGAGGGCGAGGGGGACCGGACGCTGGCCGAGGAGGAGCCCGAGCAGGTCTCCTACGGTCTGGCGGAGTTCATCGCGGCCGAGGAGATGGGGCGTTCGCGGGGCTTCTGGTGGGGTCCGGACTCCGACCGGCTGCTGGTGGCCCGGGTGGACGACACGCCGGTGAGCCGGTGGTGGATCGCGGATCCGGCCCATCCGGAACGTGCGCCGCAGAAGGTGGCGTATCCGGCGGCGGGGACCGCCAACGCGGACGTACGGCTGTTCGTGATCGGCCTCGACGGGGGGCGCACGGAGGTGCTGTGGGACCGGGCCCGCTATCCGTATCTGGCGCATGTGCACTGGTCAGCGGCGGGTGCTCCGCTGCTGCTCGTCCAGGCGCGCGACCAGCGCAGCCAGCTGTTCCTGGCCGTGGACCCGGAGTCGGGGGTGACCCGGATGGTGCACGCGGACGAAGATCCAACTTGGCTGGAACTTTTCCCCGGGGTGCCGTGCTGGACCCCTTCCGGGCAGCTGGTGCGGATCATCGACGAGGGTGGCGCGCGGGTCCTCACGGTGGGCGAACGCCCGCTGACGGGTGCGCAGTTGCACATCCGTGCGGTGCTGGACGTCTCGGACGACGACGTGCTGGTCTCGGCGTCCGCCGGGGAGGCCGCGGCGGATCCGGAGATCGGTGAGGTGCATGTCTATCGGGTGAACGAACTCGGGGTGGAGCGCCTGTCTCAGGAGCCCGGGGTGCACTCGGCGGTGCGGGCCGGGGGCGTGACCGTATGGGTGTCCGCTTCGCTGGACCGGCCGGGGCCGCGGGTGCGGGTCCTCCGGGACGGGAAGCCGGTGGCGATCATCCCCTCGTACGCAGAAGATCCTGGTCTGTCCCCGCGCGTGACGTTCATCCAAGGGGGCGCACGGCGTGTCCCGTGCGCCGTGCTTATGCCAACGGACTACCGCGGTGACGCCTCCCTGCCGGTGCTGCTGGACCCCTATGGCGGCCCGCACGGCCCGCGGGTGGTCGCCGCGCACAACGCGCTGCTCACCTCGCAGTGGTTCGCCGACCAGGGGTTCGCCGTGGTCGTGGCCGACGGCCGGGGCACGCCGGGTCGCTCGCCCGCGTGGGAGAAGGCGATCCACCACGATCTGACGGTTGCCCTCGACGACCAGATCGATGCCCTCCAGGACCTCGCGACAACGCACCCGCTCGATCTGTCCCGGGTGGCGATCCGCGGCTGGTCCTTCGGCGGCTGGCTGGCGGGGCTCGCGGTGCTGCGCCGCCCGGACGTCTTCCACGCCGGCATCGCGGGCGCGCCGGTCACGGACTGGCGGCTGTACGACACCCACTACACGGAGCGGTACCTGGGCGGCCCGGCCGCGCATCCGGAGTCGTACGCGAAGAGTTCCCTGGTGACGGACGAGGGGCTGTCCGCCCCTGCCGAGGGCCACCGCCCGCTGATGATCGTGCACGGCACGGCCGACGACAACGTGGTGTTCGCGCATGCCCTCAGGCTGTCCTCGGCCCTGCTCTCGGCGGGCCGCCCGCATGAGGTCCTGCCGCTGTCGAGCGTGACGCACATGACGCCCCAGGAGCAGGTCGCGGAGAATCTGCTGCTGCTCCAGGTGGACTTCCTGAAGCGCTCGCTGGGGCTGTAGGGACGGCAACGGACCGGGGCGACATGGCGTGCCCCGGTCCGTTTACGGCACCCGCACGGCCGTACGGTGTCCAGACTGACGCGTCCGTATATCGGATCCGGGTCAGGGGAGTTGCCGCTGTGTTACCCCGCCTCCTGCGACGGTACGACGTGCTTCTCCTCCGCGAAGTGGCAGGCCGAGTCGTGCGCGGCGGGGCCCGCCAGGAGGCTGAGGTGGGAGGGGACCGCGAGGAGGGGGACCTCCTGGGCGCAGCGTTCCTGGGCCTTCCAGCAGCGGGTGCGGAAGCGGCAGCCGGAGGGGATGTTCGTCGGGGACGGGACGTCGCCGGTCAGGATGATCCGGTCGCGGTGTTCCCGGGCCTCGGGGTCGGGGACGGGGACGGCGGACAGGAGTGCCTGGGTGTAGGGGTGCGTCGGATGGTCGTAGATCTCGGTGTCCTTGCCGGTCTCCACGATGCGGCCGAGGTACATGACGCCGACCCGGTCGGAGATGTGCCGGACGATCGACAGGTCGTGGGCGATGAAGATGTAGGAGAGGTCGAACTCGTTCTGGAGGCGGTCCATCAGGTTGATGACCTGGGCCTGGACCGAGACGTCCAGGGCGGAGACCGGTTCGTCGGCGACGATGACCTCGGGGCGCAGCGCGAGACCGCGGGCGATGCCGATGCGCTGGCGCTGGCCGCCGGAGAACTGGTGCGGATAGCGGTGGATGTACTCGGGGTTGAGGCCGACGACGTCCAGCAGGTCCTGCACCTTGCGGCGCCGGTCGCCCTTCGGGGCCACCTCGGGGTGGATGTCGTAGGGCTCGCCGATGATGTCGCCGACGGTCATCCGGGGGTTGAGGGAGGTGTAGGGGTCCTGGAAGACCATCTGGATGTTGCGGCGGACGGTTCTCAGGGCCTTGCCGGAGAGCTTGGTGATGTCCTCGCCCTTGTACCGGATCGAACCCGCCGTCGGCCGTTCCAGGTTGACCAGCAGCTTGGCGACCGTCGACTTGCCGCAGCCGGACTCGCCGACGATGCCGAGGGTTTCGCCCCGGTCCAGTTCGAAGTCCACGCCGTCCACGGCCTTCACCGCGCCGACCTGCTTCTTGAAGAGGATGCCCGTGGTCAGCGGGTAGTGCTTGACCAGGCCGCGGACCTGGAGGAGCGGCTCAGCCATGGAGGCACTCCCGCCAGAAGTGGCAGGCGCTGCCCCGGTCCTCGTCCGACGTGGTCACCTCGTACAGCGGCGGTTCGTCGGTGCGGCACACGTCCTGGGCCATGGGGCAGCGCGGGTGGAAGGCGCAGCCGGGCGGGATCTGCATGAGGTTCGGCGGCAGTCCCTTGATGGCGTAGAGCTCCCGGCCCTTCTGGTCCAGGCGCGGGATGGAGTCGAGCAGGCCCCGGGTGTAGGGGTGGGCCGGTGCCTTGTAGATGTCGTGGACGGGCGCCGACTCCACGATGCGGCCCGCGTACATCACGGCGATCCGGTCGGCGACGTCCGCGACCACGCCGAGGTCGTGGGTGATGAGGATCAGGCCCATGTTGTACTCGCGCTGCAGCTCCGCGAGCAGCTCCATGACCTGGGCCTGGACCGTGACGTCCAGGGCGGTGGTCGGCTCGTCGGCGATGATCAGGGCGGGCTCCAGGGCCAGCGCCATGGCGATCATGATGCGCTGGCGCATACCGCCGGAGAACTGGTGGGGGTACTGCTTGACCCGTTCCCGGGCGGCGGGGATGCGGACCCGGTCCATCAGCTCCACGGCCTTGGCCCGCGCGTCCTTCTTCGACATGCCCCGGTGCACGACGAACATCTCGCCGAGCTGGTCGCCGACGCTGAGCACGGGGTTCAGGGACGACAGCGCGTCCTGGAAGATCATCGCCATCTCGGCGCCGCGGATCTTCCGGCGCTCCTCCTCCTTCAGCTTCAGCAGGTCCCTGCCCCGGAAGAGGACCTCGCCCGCGGTGATCCGCCCCGGCGGCGTGTCGAGGATGCCCATGACGGTCTGCGCGGTGACCGACTTGCCCGACCCCGACTCACCGAGCACGGCGAGGGTCTCGCCCGCGTCCACCCCGTAGCTGACGCCGTTGACCGCCTTGGCGACCCCGTCCCTGGTCCGGAACTCCACGTGCAGATCACGCACTTCGAGCAGCACGTCTCACCTCAGTTTGGGGTCGAGGGCGTCGCGGATTGCGTCGCCGAGCATGATGAAGGCCAGGACGGTGATCGCCAGGGCGCCCGAGGGCCAGAGCAGGGCGTGCGGGGCGTTGCGGATGTAGGGGGAGGCGGCCGAGATGTCGATGCCCCAGGAGACGCTCGGCGGTTTCAGGCCGACGCCGAGGTAGGACAGGGTCGCCTCCAGGGCGATGTACGTGCCGAGCGCGATGGTCGCGACGACGATCACCGGGGCGACCGCGTTGGGCGTGATGTGCCGCAGCAGCATGCGGGAGTTGGTGGCGCCGAGCGCGCGGGCGGCCTGAACGTAGTCGTTCTGTTTGACGGTGATGACCGAGCCGCGGGCGATACGGGAGATCTGCGGCCACCCCAGCAGCACCATGAACCCGATGACCGGCCAGATGCTGTTGCTGGTGACCACCGACAGCAGCACGAGCCCGCCGAGCACGACGGGGATCGCGAAGAAGACGTCCGTGATCCGGGAGAGCACCGAGTCCCACGTCCCGCCGAAGAACCCCGCGAGCCCGCCGAGCACGCTGCCGAGGATCGCCACCCCGAGCGTGGCGCAGACGCCGACCGTGACGGACGTACGGGCGCCGTAGACCGTACGGGTGTACACGTCGCAGCCCTGGCCGTTGAAGCCGAAGGGATGGCCGGACTGGGACCCCTGCTGGGCCTTGGCGAGGTCGCACTTGAGGGGGCTCATCCAGGTGATGGCACCCGGCCACAGGGAGACGAAGACCAGGAAGAGGATGACCAGCCCGGCGATGAGGAAGACCGGGTTGCGCCGCAGGTCGCGCCAGCCGTCGGACCACAGCGAGCGGGGCTTGTCCTGCGGGCTCGCGCCGCCCGGGCCGCCCGGCGTCCTCTCCAGGCTCTCCCCCTCCGACGTCGCCAGATCCATGGCGCCGCCCATGCCGGTCGAGGCGATGGCACCCTCGGGTTCGCGGGGTTCAGGCATAGCGGATCCTCGGATCGAGTACGGCGTAGAGCAGGTCGACGAGCAGGTTGGCGACCAGGAAGACCAGGACGAGGACGGTCACGAAGCCGACCACGGTCTGGGTGTTCTGCCGCAGGATGCCCTGGTAGAGCTGGTAGCCCACGCCGTGGATGTTGAAGATCCGCTCGGTGACGATCGCGCCGCCCATCAGCGCGCCGATGTCGGTGCCGATGAAGGTGACCACCGGGATCAGCGAGTTGCGCAGCAGATGCCGGGTGATCACCCGGCGCCGGGGCAGGCCCTTGGCGACGGCCGTACGGACGTAGTCGGACCGTTTGTTCTCCGCGATGGAGGTCCGGGTCAGCCGGGTGACATAGGCGAGGGAGACCGAGGCGAGGACCAGGCCCGGCACGATCAGCTCGCCGAAGGTGGCGTCGGTGGACACGGAGGGTCTGATCCAGCCCCACTCCACGCCGAGCAGCAGCTGCAGCAGCAGCCCGGTGACGAAGGTCGGCACGGAGATCACCACGAGGGTGACCAGCAGGACCCCGGTGTCCACGGGCCGGCCGCGGCGCAGCCCGGTGATGACACCGAGCGTGATGCCGATGACGATCTCGAAGAGGATCGCGACGATCGTCAGCCGGATGGTCACCGGGAACGCCGCCGCCATCAGCTCGGTGACCTCCTGCCCGTTGAACGCGGTGCCGAAGTCGCCGGTGAAGACGTTCCCCATGTACGTCAGGTATTGCTGCCAGACCGGCTTGTCGAGGCCGAACTCCTTCTTCAGCTGGGCGGCCGTCGCCGGGTCGCACTGCCGGTCGCCGCAGAGTCCCGCGATGGGGTCGCCCATCACGTTCACCATGAGGAAGATCAGCAGGGTCGCCCCGATGAAGACCGGGATCATCTGGAGCAGGCGTCGGACGACGTACCGTCCCATGGGCGCTCAGCCGACCTTGATCTCGTTGTAGACGGGGACGCTGAACGGGTTGAGCTTCACGTCGGACAGCCGCTCCGAGTAGCCCGCGCTGCCGTTCTGGTACCAGAGCGGGATGGCGGCCATGTTGTCCCGTACGACCTCCTCGGCGTCCTGGAAGAGGCCGACCGCCTTGGCGGTGTCGGTCTCGGCGTTGGCCTGGTCGACGAGGTCGTCGAACTCCTTGTTGGACCACTTGCCGTCGTTGGAGGAGGCGTTCGTGTAGTAGAGCGGCTGGAGGAAGTTCTGGATGAGCGGATAGTCCATCTGCCAGCCCGCGCGGAACGGGCCGCTCATCTTGAGGTCGGTGATCTGGCTGCGGAAGTCGGCGAAGGTGCCGACCGGGTTGCCGACGCAGGCGCGTTCGTTGTCGAGCGCGTTGTTGATGGAGTTGCAGACGGCGTCCACCCAGTCCTTGTGCGAGCCGGTGTCCGCGTTGTACGTGATCTTGACCTGGCCGCCGGGGAGCCCGCCGCCCTCCTCGATGAGCTGCTTGGCCGCGTCGGGGTCGTACTCGCAGGCGTCGCCGCAGAGCCCTTCCTTGAAGCCGCCGTCCTCGCCGAGCACCGGGGAGGTCCAGTCGGTGGCCGGGGTGCGGGTCTTCTGGAAGATGGTCTCGGTGATCTGGTCGCGGTCGATGGCCCGGGACAGGCCCGTGCGGACCTTCTCCATGCCGGCCTTGTTCCACTTGTCGTCGTAGTAAGGGAAGGCGAGCGTCTGGATGATGCCGGCGGGGGTGTTGAGGTAGCGGTCGCCGAGGTCGGCCTGGACGTTCTTGAGCTGGGCGGCGGGGACGTCGTCGACCAGGTCGAGGTTGCCGGCCATCAGGTCGGTGTAGGCGGTGTTGTTGTCGGTGTAGACCTTGAGGTCGACGCCGCCGTTCTGCGCCTTGTCCTCGCCGGGGTAGGCGTCCCAGGTGCGCAGGGACATCTGGGAGCCCTTGGCGTAGGAGTCGACGGTGTACGGGCCGTTGCCGACGGGCTTGCTCAGCCAGGCGTCGCGGTCGTCGAAGAACGCCTGCGGCAGCGGGGCGAAGGCCGGGTAGCCGAGGGTCTCGGGGAACGTGGAGAACTTCTGGCTGAGCTTGACGGTGAAGGTCTTGTCGTCGACGACCTTCAGCCCGGAGAGGGTGTCGGCGCTCTGCTTGCCGCCGTCCTCGGGGTGGGTCTTGTCGTAGCCCTCGATGTAGCTGAAGAAGTAGGCGTTCTTCTGGTTGTTCTTCAGGCTGGCGCCGTAGTTCCAGGCGTCCACGAAGGACTTGGCGGTGACCTTCTCGCCGTTGCTGAAGGACCAGTCCTTGAGGGTGACGGTGAAGTTCTGCGAGTCGGTCGTCTCGATCTTCTCGGCGAGCATGTCCGTCGCCTCGCCGGTCTCCGGGTCGTACCGCTTGAGGCCGCGGAAGATCATGTCGAGGACCTTGCCGCCCTGCACCTCATTGGTGTTGGCGGGCTCCAGCGGGTTCTGCGGATCGCCCCAGGAGGAGCTCAGCACCGCGCCGGTGTCCCCACCGCTGTCGCCGCCCCCGCCTCCGCAGGCCGACGCCGCGAGCGCTACCGCCGCCGCGCATGCGGCCCATTTGGCGTGCGTGGCTCCACGCATGGAGTCCTCCTCAGACTGCGCTGTGCTTGCGCTGTGTTTCCAGCGCCTGGACGCTGGGCTACTACCGGCAAATATCGGCCGATATGCCACACAACGCACACTCTTGCAGCCCTATGGGCTACAAACGCGACGGGCCTGCCCCCGGAGCGGATCGCACCCGGCCGGGGTGCGACCTGCTCCGGTGGACAGGCCCTGAAGAGGGAGAGTGGACTCAGTCCTGGTCGGCCTCGAGAGCGATGAGCGCCGGGTCCATGACGACGTCCTCGTCGCGGGCCACGGTGGTCGGCTCCTCCGGGAAGTGGCACGCCGTCAGGTGACCGCCGCGGTTGCCGGAGATCTGCACGAGCGGGGGCTCCTCCGTGGCGCACTTGTCCTGCGCCTTCCAGCAGCGGGTGCGGAACCGGCAGCCGGACGGCGGGAAGATCGGCGAGGGGACGTCACCGTAGAGCCGGATCCGCTCCCGCTGCTCGACCTCGTCATCCACCTGCACCTCGGGCACTGCAGAGAGCAGAGCGTGGGTGTAGGGGTGCCGGGGCCGGTTGTAGATGGAGTCCCGGTCGCCGACCTCGACCACCTTGCCGAGATACATGACGGCCACGCGCTGCGAGAAGTGCCGCACGATCGCGAGGTCGTGGGCGATGAAGACGAAGGCGATGCCCAGCTCGTCCTGGACCTTCTGGAGCAGGTTCACCACCTGCGCCTGGATGGACACGTCCAGCGCCGAGACCGGCTCGTCGGCCACGATCAGCTTGGGGTTCAGCGCGAGCGCCCGGGCGACACCGATGCGCTGGCGCTGACCGCCCGAGAACTCGTGCGGGAAGCGGTTGTAGTGCTCGGGGTTGAGACCGACCAGCTCCAGCAGCTCCCGGACACGCTTCTCCCGGCCGCCCTCGGGGTTGATCCCGTTGACCTCCATCGGGGACTTGATGATGGAGCCGACGGTCTGCCGCGGGTTCAGCGAGGAGTACGGGTCCTGGAAGATCATCTGGATCTCGGACCGTACGGGCGCCAGCTGCCTGCGCGTGGCACGCGTGATGTCCTGACCGGCGTACGTGATCCGGCCCGCGGTCGGCTCCAGAAGCCGGGTGATCAGGCGCCCGGTGGTGGACTTGCCACAGCCCGACTCGCCGACCAGGCCCAGGCTCTCGCCCACGCCGACGCTCAGATCGACGCCGTCGACGGCCTGGACGGCGCCGACCCTGCGTTTGATCGGGAAGCCGCCGTAGATGGGGAAGTGCTTGGTCAGGCCCGTGACCTCCAGGAGCGGCTCCGAGGAGGTGGTGGAGCCCTGCTGTGCGGGGAGGGTGAGGTTCTCGCTCATGATCTCGGTTCTCCCTAGCGCAGCCGGGGCTGGATCTCGTCGATGAAGATGGTCTGCTTCTGCTCCACCGAGAGGTGGCAGGCGGAGGCGCGGCCCTCGCCCAGGGGCGGCCGGGATTCGCTGCACAGATTGCCGGGCACCTTGTCACGGAAGGCGCAGCGCGGGTGGAAGGGGCATCCGGTCGGCGGGTTCAGCAGCGACGGCGGGCTGCCCGGGATCGGTGTCAGTTCCTGCTCGATGTCGCCGTCCAGGCGCGGCATGGAGCTGAGCAGGCCCCAGGTGTACGGGTGCCTCGGGGTGCGCAGCACTTCCTTTACGGAGCCGCGCTCGACGGCCCGGCCCGCGTACATCACCAGCAGGTCGTCGGCCATGTTGGCGATGACGCCGAGGTCGTGGGTGATGAAGACGATCGCGGAGCCGAACTCCTGCTGCAGGTCCTTCAGCAGGTCGAGGATCTGCGCCTGCACGGTCACGTCGAGCGCGGTGGTCGGCTCGTCGGCGATCAGCAGTTCGGGGTCGCACATCAGGGCCATGGCGATCATCGCGCGCTGACGCATACCGCCGGAGAACTGGTGCGGGTAGTCGTCGAAGCGCACCTTGGGCTGCGGGATGCCGACCTTCTCCAGCATCTGGATCGCCCGGTCCTTGGCCTCCTTCTTGGAGGCCCCCATGTGCTTCATGTACGGCTCGGAGAGCTGCCGTCCCACCGTGTAGTACGGCGACAGCGCCGTCAGCGGGTCCTGGAAGATCATCGCCATCTTGTTGCCGCGGAGCTTCTCCAGCTCCTTCTCCTTGGCGGTGACGAGCTCCTGGCCGTCCAGGACGATCTCGCCGTCGATGGTGGTGGTCCGCGGGTTGTGCAGGCCCAGGACGGTCAGGTTGGTGACGGACTTGCCGGAGCCCGACTCGCCGACGATGCCCAGGGTCTTGCCGCGTTCGACATCGAAGGAAAGGCCGTCGACCGCCTTGACGATGCCGTCCTCGGTGGAGAACTGCACCCGCAGGTCACGGACCGAGAGGAAGCTCTCGGGCCCGGTCGGGGCCGGGACGTCCTCGGTTTTGGTCAGTGTGGTCACGGTGGTTCGTTCTTCCTTAGGAGAGTCGGACGCGCGGGTCGATCCAGGCGTACGCGATGTCGACGAGGATGTTGAGGAGCAGGATGAAGAAGGCTCCGACCAGCATGACGCCCATCGTCAGTGGGAGGTCCTTCGTGACCGCTCCATCCACGGCGAGGCGGCCGATCCCCTGAAGGTCAAAGGTGAGTTCGGTGACGACACCGCCGCCGAGCAGCGAGCTGAGGTCGATGCCGAGGATGGTCACGATCGGGATGAGCGAACCGCGCCAGGCGTAGCGGAAGAACACGTACTTCTTGCCCATGCCCTTGGCCCGGGCGGTGCGCACGTGCTCCTCCTGCAGCTGCTCGATCATCGAGGAGCGCGCCATACGGGTGTACTGGCCGGTGAAGATCGTCGCCATGACGGCCATGGGGATCCACAGACCGGCAAGCCAGCCGAACGGGTCGTCGGTGAACGGGACGTACTTCGGGTTCTCCACCCAGCCGGTGCTGTAGACGAAGATCAGCAGCACGATCGGGCCGAGGAAGTAGATCTGGAACGAGCTGAGCACCATGGACGCGCCGGTGGCGGCCTTGTCGATCATCGTGCCCCGCCGGTAGGCGGCCACCATGCCCGCGCCGATTCCGACGACGAGGAAGACGACCAGGGCGCCGGCCGTCAGGGACAGGGTCAGCGGGAGGCGGTCCATGATGATGGCGGTGACGTTGTCGTTGTAGAAGAACGACCGGCCCAGGCACGGGGCGGGGCAGTCACCCTGCGGGAAGTCACGGCCGGCCACGATGCCGGACATGAACTCCCAGAACTGCGTGGCAAGCGGCTGGTTGAGGCCGAGGGCCTGCCGGATGTCCTCCAGTCGCTCGGGCGAGCAGTCCTTGCCACAGGCCAGGGAGGCGTAGTCGGACGGCGCGGCGACGAAGAGGAAGAAGGTTGCGGCGCCGATCAGGAACAAGGTGACGACGGCACCGACCGAGCGCCGGAGGATGAACTGAAGCATGGCGGGGGGCTGCTCTCTGCGGAGACGGTGGACGGGTTCACGGAACCGCGGGGACGCGCTCCGCCTGGTGCGCGCCCCCGCGAACAGCCGTAGAGAGCTACGACTTCAGGAACACTCGAGTCACGTCCAGGTAGCTGGACTCAGTGCTGTAGCGGGCACCGCCGACGTTCGAGCCGTAGAGCTGGAACTGCTTGGTGTACCACAGCGGGGCGGCCGGGTTGACCTCCTCGAGGATGTACTTGTGAGCCTCTTCCCAGGTCTTGGCGGCCTTCTCCGGCTGCTCGGTCAGGGCCTTATTGATCAGCTCCTGGACCTTCGGGTCGTCGATGTGGGAGTAGTTCGGCGCACCGTCGGCGACCTGGTCACCGTCGTAGATCGGCGTCACGACCGTCGCGGCGGACGGCCAGTCCTGGCCCCAGCCGGTGATGTAGATGTCGAACGGGTTGTCGAGCTTGCCGATCTGCTCGTAGTAGCTCGCGGCGTCGATCTCCTTGGAGACGACGTCGAAGCCGACCTTGCCGAGGGCGTCCTCGATGGCGACCTTGCGCTTCTGGCCCGCCTCGGAGTTGGCGTAGGCGAAGACCAGCTTCTTCTCGGACGCCGGAACGTCGGCGAGCAGTTCCTTGGCCTTCTCGATGTTGCCCGCCGGCGTCTTCAGACGGCCGTAGGGGTCGTACTTCGCGTCGTAGCCCGGCAGGGTCGGGGCGAACAGGTTCGGGGCGACGTCGCCACCGAACGCGCCACCCTCACCGGCGATCAGCGACTTGGAGTTCACCGCGTAGGTGGCGGCGTCACGGACGGCCTTGTTCTTGACGCGGTCCATGTTGAACGTCAGCGTCATCACGTAGGGCTGGTAGCCCTTGATGGTGCGCTTGTTGACGGCCGGGGCGCCGATGACGTCCTGGATCTGGGTGGCGTCGACACCGCCGGTGAACTGGATGGCGTTCTTGGCGTCACCCTGGTCGGAGATCAGACGCTTGGTCTGGGACGACTCGGTGATGCCGAACTCGAAGTTGAAGCCGTCCACGTACTGGTGACGCACCGAGTCCGTCTTCGGGTCCCACTTCTCGTTCTTGACGAGCTTCAGGGTCTTGCCGGCCTTGAACTCCGCGATCTTGTACGGGCCGAGGGCGACCGGAGCCGTGTCGTACTTCTCCTTCGTGTCGGACTCCTCCGGCACGATGGAGTAGCCCGGCATGGCCAGCGTCATCGGCAGGTCGGGACGCGGGGTGTCGAAGTGGAAGACGATCGTCTTGTCGTCCGGGGTCTCCAGGACCGAGTCCGGCAGGTGCTTCTTGCCGAAGCCGCCGTCCGGCAGCTCCTTGCGGTAGTCCGGGCCGCTCAGCCAGGTCTGGAGGTAGGTCGGGCCGTCGAAGATGAACTCGGCGTACAGGCGCTCGACGGTGTGGCGGACGTCGGCGGAGGTTATCTCCTTGCCGTTCTCGTCCTTGATGCCGTCCTTCAGCTTGAACGTCCAGGTCTTGTTGTCGTTGGACGACTGACCGGAGTCGGTCGCGAGGTCACCCACGACGGCGACGCCGCCCTTGCCGTCCTCCTCGAAGTTGGTCAGGCCACGGAAGACCAGGTTGGCGAACTGACCGGCGTCCGAGACGTAGATCTGGCCCGGGTCCATGTGCGAGAGACCGGACTCCTGGTAGACCGTGACGGTGCCGCCCGGCTTGGCCCCGGGGACCTCCTCGGCCGGACCGGTCGAAGCCTTGGCGTCCAGGTAGGCGACACCCTGGGACTGCTCCTTGGCCTTGTCCTGGCTCTCGCCCTTCTCCCCACCGGTGTTTCCGGTGTTCTCCGAGCAGCCCGTGAGCGCGAGGGAGCCGGCCGCGATGGCGACCATGATGGCGCGCGCTCTGCGCGAGGTGAACGACTTCATAGCGGTGAATGCACCTACCTGTCGGTTGTTGTCCGTATGTACTGCCTGACGCGGCTGGTAGGCCGACGTGGGGGCGGCAGCCACCCCCCACCAAGGACGGCTCAGCGCCCGGACTTGGGGTCGAAGGCATCCCGTACCGAGTCTCCGAGGAGGTTGAAGCACAGGATGAAGATCACGAGCGCCACACCCGGGAAGAAGATGAACGCTGGGTCCTGCTGGGTGTAGTCGGCGCCGGCGGCGAACAGACGCCCCCAGTCCGGGGTGGGCTCGACGAAGCCGACGCCCGCGAAGGAGAGGAAGGCGATGGTGAGGATGGTGCTGGGCAGCTGGTACGTGAACTGCACCAGCACCGGGGTGACGATGTTCGGCAGGACCTCCTTGCGGATGATCCGGCCCGGTGAGGCCCCGGACACCTTGGCGGCCTCGATGAACTCCCGCTCACGCAGGGCCAGTACCACCGAGCGGACAAGACGGGACATACCCATCCAGCCGAGCACCCACAGCACGATCAGGATAGCCAGCGCCCGGAAGTACGTGGGCGTCTCGTCCCGCGGGTCCACGAAGAACGAGGTCACCACGGGCATGAAGGCGATGAAGAACAGCTGCGACGGGAAGGACAGGAAGAAGTCCGTGACCCGGCCGAGCCAGTAGTCGGTGCGACCGGCGAAGTAGCCGCCGACCAGACCGATGATCACGCCGGTCACAGTCAGCAGGACCGACACTCCGAGCGCCATGAACAGCGACGTCCGCATGCCGTACACCAGCATGGCGAACAGATCGCGGCCGTACTGCGGCTCCACGCCGAACCAGTGATCGGCCGACATTCCGCCGAAGTAGCCGAGCGGAAGACCGAACTCGTCCAGGACCGGCTTGTCCGCGTACGTCGGATCCTGACCGTACAGGGTGTACGGGTTGGTGCCGCTGATCGCGGTGAGCAACGGCGCGCACAAGGCCACGACGAAGAAAAAAATCACTACGCCGGCACAGAAGACCCCTGTACGGTCACGCCTGAAGCGCTGCCACATCAACTGCCCGGGAGATCGACCCTCAAGCTTCTTTGGCTTGTCGGCAACCTCTGAGGTTGCTTCGAGTTCAGGGTCCAAGGCGACCGCGGACCCGGAGCCCTCGGCCTTCGTCGGACTGGTCATGTGTGTTCTTCCCCCGGGGGGTTGGAGAGTTGAGCGCAGCACAGTTACCGGCAGGTTCTGCGGTTTGGGGGAACTGTCGCCAAATGCATCAACGCGCGTCAAGGGCGTAAGACATAGGGATCTCCCTACCGTCAATATTTTGAGCAAAAATTGCAAAGATTGACACCTGCGCGCGCTTGACAAGTGAGACGGCAAACCGTCAAATCAGACATTTAAGTTCAATTTTGCCGTTTACACGTCCGAAACTTGAGTTCCGGAGCACCGATATTCGAACAAGGGTTACGGGCCGCTGAAGCCGAGGCTTCGGCGCACGACCAGAAGCCCCTCGGCGGCTGCCGAGGGGCTTCTGTGTGAGGGTGCGTCAGCCGTGCTTGGCTCGGCTCGCGGCGCGGGCGCGCTCGCGGGCGTCCAGGTTCACCTTGCGGATGCGAACGGCCTCCGGGGTGACCTCGACGCACTCGTCGTCGCGGCAGAACTCCAGCGACTGCTCCAGGGAGAGCTTGCGCGGCGGGACGATCGCCTCGAACGAATCGGCCGAGGACGACCGCATGTTGGTGAGCTTCTTCTCCTTGGTGATGTTGACGTCCATGTCGTCGGAGCGCGAGTTCTCGCCGACGATCATGCCCTCGTACACCTCGGTGCCCGGGTCCACGAAGAGCACGCCGCGCTCCTGGAGGTTCGTCATCGCGAACGCGGTGACGGCACCGGCGCGGTCGGCGACCAGGGAACCGTTGTTACGGGTCTGGAGCGTGCCGAACCAGGGCTCGAAGCCCTCGTGGATGGAGTGGCCGATACCCGTACCGCGGGTCTGGGTCAGGAACTCGGTGCGGAACCCGATGAGTCCGCGGGACGGCACCACGAACTCCATGCGGACCCAGCCGGAGCCGTGGTTGGACATGTTGTCCATCCGGCCCTTGCGGACGCCCATGAGCTGCGTGACCGCGCCCATGTGCTCCTCGGGCACGTCGATCGTCATGCGCTCGACCGGCTCGTAGACCTTGCCGTCGATCTCCTTGGTGACGACCTGGGGCTTGCCGATGGTCAGCTCGAAGCCCTCGCGGCGCATCTGCTCGACCAGGATGGCGAGCGCGAGCTCACCACGGCCCTGGACCTCCCAGGCGTCGGGGCGCTCGGTGTCGAGGACGCGGAGCGAGACGTTGCCGATCAGCTCGCGGTCGAGGCGGTCCTTGACCTGGCGGGCGGTGACCTTGCGGTCCTTGACGGCCGCCTTGGCGTCGGCGCCCTTGCCGGTGCCGCCGCGGCCGACCAGCGGGGAGGTGTTGGTGCCGATGGTCATGGAGATCGCCGGCTCGTCGACCGTGATCAGCGGGAGCGCGACGGGGTTCTCGGGGTCGGCGAGGGTCTCGCCGATCATGATGTCCGCGATACCGGCGACGGCGCAGATGTCACCGGGGCCGGCCACCTCGGCGGGCCTGCGGGTGAGCGCCTCGGTCATCATCAGCTCGGTGATGCGGACGTTGCTGATCGTTCCGTCACGCTTGATCCACGCGACCGTCTGGCCCTTCCTGAGCTCGCCCTGCTCGACCCGCAGCAGCGCGATACGGCCGAGGAAGTTGTCGGCGTCCAGGTTGGTGACGTGCGCCTGCAGCGGGGCGGCCTCGTCGTAGGTCGGGGCCGGGACGTGCTCCAGGATGGTGGAGAAGAACGGCTCCAGGCTGGTCGAGTCGGCCGGGACGGTGCCGTCCTCCGGCTTGGTCAGCGAGGCGATGCCGTCACGGCCGCACGCGTAGACGATCGGGAACTCGATCTGGTCCTCGTCGGCGTCCAGGTCGAGGAAGAGGTCGTACGTCTCGTTGACGACCTCGTCGATCCGGGAGTCGGGCCGGTCCGTCTTGTTGATGCACAGGATGACCGGCAGCCGCTGCTGGAGCGCCTTGCGGAGCACGAAGCGGGTCTGCGGCAGCGGGCCCTCGGAGGCGTCCACGAGCAGCACGACGGCGTCCACCATCGACAGGCCGCGCTCGACCTCACCGCCGAAGTCGGCGTGGCCGGGGGTGTCGATGATGTTGATGGTGATGACGTCGCCGCCATCCTTCGGGTGGTACTTGACGGCCGTGTTCTTGGCCAGGATCGTGATGCCCTTCTCACGCTCCAGATCGTTCGAGTCCATCATGCGGTCGTCGAGGGACTCGGCGGCGTGCGCGGCGAAGGAGCCGGCCTGCTTGAGCATGGCATCGACGATGGTCGTCTTGCCGTGGTCGACGTGAGCGACGATGGCGACGTTACGAATGTCGTGGCGCGTGGCCATATTGCGGCGTTCTCCCGGAGTGTGAGGACGGCCTGCGCGTACCTAGGTGTTACGCGGGCCCTGCCGGGCTTGACATGCCACGGCCTCACCCCATGGTACGGGGCCCACGGTGTGCAAGCGCGCCGGGATACATCCGTGCAGGTGAACGCGGGTTTACGGGGCCGACGGCGACCGTCGGCCCCGTAAAAGTCACCCCTACTTCTTCGACGGGCCCGCCGCCGGTCGCGCGCCCTTCTTCACGAAGCCCATGTCCTCGTAGACCGGGGTCTGGAAGCCGAAGGCACCCGCGTTGGCCAGGTTCTTCCTCGCCGCCGTCAGCTGAGGGCGCTGGTAGAGCGGGATCGAGCCGGCCGCGGCCCAGATCCTCGAGTCCGCCTTGCGGATGAGGCTCTTCGTTTCGCCCTCGTTCAGCGTGGAGACAGCTTGGTCGAACAGCTGGTCCACCTGGTCGGTGCCCACCCGGGTGTAGTTCTGCTCGACGTTCAGGGAGCCGTCGGCGGCCGGGACGGGCTTGGCGTAGATCGGGCGGGCGTCGGTGGCCGGGAAGGCGGAGGCCGGCCAGGAGTACAGCGCCAGGTCGTACTCGCCGGAGGCGATGTGGTCCTTGAAGTAGCTCTCGTCCGACACCTTGGACAGCTCCGTGCGGATGCCGACCCGGTCCAGCATCCGCCGGATGCGCTCCGCGACCGTCTGCAGCGTCTGCGAGCCCGGGCCCGAGGGGAGCACGAAGCGGAGCGTCAGGGCCTTGCCGTCCTTGGCCAGCGCTCCGGCCGCGGCGCCCGCGGGAGCCGCCGTGCCCTTCGGGGCGTACGCGCCCGGCGCGCCGCCCTGCTTCAGCTCGTGCCGCTTCTTCTCCCGGTCCGCCTCGGCGGGCGCCTTGTCGTCACCGACGATGTACGTGCCGTCGTCGCCGCCCCCGGACTCCTTCTCCTTCTCCTCCTTGCTCTCCTTGCTCTCCTTCTTCTTCCCGCTGTCCTGCTCGCCCTCGGCGCCTGCGGCCTTCTCGTTCTTCTTCTGCTTCACCGGTCCGCCGCGCACCCACCCGGCGTCCGCGAGCAGCGCCTGGGCCTCCGCGGTGTCCTGGCCGCCCAGCGCGCCGCTGTTGTCGGCGTAGGCGGCCTGTCCGGCGAGCGCCAGATGGCTGCCGACGGGCTCCGCGGGCAGTCCCAGCGGCTTCAGGACGGCCCCGGCGAGCTCCTTGCGGTCCAGCGCGCGGGCCACCGCCCGGCGCACCCGCTCGTCGGCGAGCGGACCGTCGGCGCCGTTGAGGGCGAGCTGGGTGAAGGCGGGCTCCAGCGAGCGGCGCACCTCGAAGCCGCGCAGGGCCTGCTGGCGGCGTTCGTCCTTGGTGAGCGCCCGGCGCTCCTTCTTGCGCGCGCTGATCTCGTCCTCGGCCGCCTCCTCGTCGGAGCCGTCGCTGCCGGGGCCGGCCAGGGGGGTGGCGCTCTGGCGCGGGGTGGCGGCGCCGTTGCCGCCGGCGCGGGCGGCGAGCCCGATCCGGCGGACCGTCTCGGGGTCGATCTCGGCCAGGTCGAGCGTGCCGGCGGTCAGCGCCGCGGCCCGCTTGTCGCGGGGCACCGCGCGCAGCACGATCTCGTTCAGCTTGGCCTGGCTGCCCCACCAGCGCGGATTGCGGGTGAGGGTGATCTCGTCGTCCTCGCGGTCGACCTTCTTGACGGAGAAGGGTCCGGCGGTGACCTTGAGCTTGCGGCGAGCGCCGTCGTTGAAGGCGTCCGGGGTGCCCATGACGTCCTTCGGGTACAGCGGCGAGAACAGCGAGCGCCAGTCGGCGTAGGGCCGGGCGAAGGTGACCTTGACCTCCAGGTCGTTGGCCCCGCGCTCGATCCGCTCGATGCGCTCGTAGCCTGCGTTGCGCGCGGTCCAGTAGGCGGAGTCCTTGCCGGACAGGGCGCGCCACTGGGCGGCGAAGTCGGCGGCGCCGATCTCGCGGCCGTCGCTCCAGACGGCCTGCTGGTGGAGCTTGTACAGCACGACCTGCCTGGGCTCGGTCCCGACGACCTTGGCGGACTCCAGGTAGTCGGGGTTCAGTTCCGGGCGCCCGCGCTCGTCGAGGCGGAACATCGACGGCAGGACGGCCTGGGCGACCCGGGTAGTGGTGGCGTCGGCGTCGGCCTGGAAGGTGTTCAGGGTCTCCGGCACCGAGTCGACGGCCCAGCGCAGGGTGCCGCCGTCGGCGACCAGGGAGCGGGCGGCGGGGGCGATGTCCTGCCCGGCGAGCGGCTTGCCCGCGGGGTCCTC
Organism: Streptomyces sp. NPDC002776; assembly: GCF_053592195.1. Classification (NCBI taxonomy): domain Bacteria; kingdom Bacillati; phylum Actinomycetota; class Actinomycetes; order Kitasatosporales; family Streptomycetaceae; genus Streptomyces; species Streptomyces sp. NPDC002776. The sequence continues at coordinate 216,160 of NZ_JBSFVG010000001.1, forward strand.
GGAGGCGCAGCCCGCCAGGGCGGTCACCGCGAGCGCGCCCGCGGTGAGGAAGATGACCGAGCGCAGCGCTCCGCGGGAAAGGCCGTGCGGGGCCATCGGTTGTCTGCGGGCGCGTCGTGGCTGGTCGGACATCTCTGCTTACCTCCGTGAGCCGCGGGGGTTATGATCACTTTTGGCGGTATATGGTGCTGATCACATCTATGCGGCCACTGAAGAGGAAAGGGTTCGGCAACGGGCGGCGACACGGCGGGCCACGCCGGGAACCCCACCCGTGCGGCGCAACGCACCACGCGATGCACCTATGCGCCTCGGCCAATCGGTGCACATCCCTTCACAGCGACAGGTGTGACGCGCGACACTCGCAGGCGCATGAACGTTGCCACCCACGGCCGCGCGGCCGACGGAAGCGAGGTCACGTCATGTCCGTGCACGACGACCTGACAGCACTGCAGCGGTGCCTCGACGACCTGAACAGGTCGGTGAGCCGTCTGGAACAGCAGCTCGGAAGCGACGGTCTGGACATCCGCCGCGTCCGCACCGACTGCGATCACCTGCGCGAGAGCGTGGCCCTGCTGCGCGCGGCGGCCAGCGCCCCCGCGGCACAGAAGCGCCCCGATCTCGTCACCATCCCCGACACCCCGTACGACGACTCTCTGTGGATCGACACGGACGACGAGGGTCTAGGCGCCCGGGACCGACGAGCCCCCTGAACCCGACCGGAGTCAAACGTTGGCCACTGGTACGGAACCCCATCTGAACAGCGGCGGTGTACGCAGCGGTACGCGCGCCGCGATCACCGCCCCGCATCTGCGGACCGACCGCTGGTGGCTGGCGCCCGCCGCCACCGCGGCCGGTCTGCTGGCGTTCATCGTCTACTCGACCTGGCGCGCGTTCGCCAACGCCGACTACTACGCGGCGCCCTATGTCTCGCCGTTCTACTCCCCCTGCCTCGCGGAGAACTGCGAGCCGATGCGCAACGGCCCCAACTGGGAGATCTTCGGCAGCTGGTGGGGCCTCTCGCCCGCCGTCCTGATCCTGATCTTCCCGCTGGGCTTCCGGCTGACCTGCTACTACTACCGCAAGGCCTACTACCGGGGCTTCTGGGCCTCCCCACCGGCCTGCGCGGTGGCCGAGCCGCACAAGAAGTACTCCGGTGAGACCCGCTTCCCGCTGATCCTGCAGAACATCCACCGGTACTTCTTCTACGCCGCGATCCCGGTCGCCGGCATCCTGACGTACGACACCGTGCTGACCTTCCGCGACGAGCACTACGCGTGGGGCCACATGGGCCTCGGCACCCTAGTGTTCCTCGTCAACATCGTGCTGATCTGGGCGTACACGATCTCCTGCCACTCCTGCCGGCACATCGTCGGCGGCAAGCTCAAGCACTTCTCCAAGCATCCCGTGCGCTACCGGATGTGGCAGTGGGTCGGCAAGCTCAACGCCCGGCACATGCTGCTCGCCTGGTCGTCGTTGGTGAGCGTGGCGCTCGCCGACTTCTACGTCTATCTCGTCGCGTCCGGTGCCTTCGACGATCCGAGGTTGTTCTGATGTCCGTGGTGGACCGGCAGGAGTGGGACGTCGTCGTGGTCGGTGCCGGGGGTGCGGGCCTCCGGGCGGCCATCGAGGCACGCGAGCGGGGCGCCCGTACGGCGGTGATCTGCAAGTCGCTGTTCGGCAAGGCGCACACGGTGATGGCCGAGGGCGGCATCGCCGCCGCCATGGCCAACGCCAACGAGCACGACAACTGGCAGGTCCACTTCCGCGACACCATGCGCGGCGGCAAGTTCCTCAACCAGTGGCGGATGGCCGAACTGCACGCGCAGGAGGCCCCGGACCGGGTGTGGGAGCTGGAGACCTGGGGCGCCCTGTTCGACCGTACGAAGGACGGCCGGATCTCCCAGCGCAACTTCGGCGGCCACGAGTACCCCCGGCTCGCGCACGTCGGCGACCGCACCGGCCTGGAGCTCATCCGCACGCTGCAGCAGAAGATCGTGTCCCTGCAGCAGCAGGACTTCAAGGAGACCGGCGACTACGAGTCCCGGCTGAAGGTCTTCCAGGAGTGCACGGTCACGAGGGTGCTGAAAGACACAGCATCCCATAGCGGCTCCGCCGCGGGCCGCGTCTCGGGCGTCTTCGCCTACGACCGTGAGACCGGCCGTTTCTTCGTGCTGGAAGCGCCCGCCGTGGTGATCGCCACCGGTGGCATCGGCAAGTCCTTCAAGGTGACGTCGAACTCGTGGGAGTACACCGGCGACGGCCACGCGCTGGCGCTGCTCGCGGGAGCGCCGCTGCTGAACATGGAGTTCGTGCAGTTCCACCCGACGGGCATGGTCTGGCCGCCCTCGGTCAAGGGCATCCTCGTCACGGAGTCCGTCCGCGGCGACGGCGGGGTGCTGCGGAACTCCGAGGGCAAGCGGTTCATGTTCGACTACGTCCCGGACGTCTTCAAGGAGAAGTACGCCGAGTCCGAGGAAGAGGGCGACCGCTGGTACGAGGACCCGGACAACAACCGGCGCCCTCCCGAACTGCTCCCCCGCGACGAGGTGGCCCGTGCGATCAACTCCGAGGTGAAGGCGGGCCGCGGCTCCCCGCACGGCGGGGTGTTCCTGGACGTCTCGACGCGGATGCCCGCCGAGGTGATCAAGCGCCGGCTGCCGTCCATGTACCACCAGTTCAAGGAGCTGGCGGACGTGGACATCACGGCCGAGGCGATGGAGGTCGGGCCGACCTGCCACTACGTGATGGGCGGGATCGCGGTCGAGTCCGACACGGCGGCGGCCCGCGGGGTGCCGGGGCTGTTCGCGGCCGGTGAGGTCGCGGGCGGGATGCACGGCTCCAACCGGCTCGGCGGCAACTCGCTCTCCGACCTGCTGGTGTTCGGGCGCCGGGCGGGCTGGCACGCGGCCGAGTACGCGGCGGCCCTCGCCGTGGAGCGCCCCGAGGTGGACGACGCCCAGGTGGACGCCGCGGCGGCCGAGGCGCTGCGCCCCTTCTCCGCGGAGAGCCCCGACGAGGCCGCGCCGGAGAACCCGTACACCCTCCACCAGGAGCTCCAGCAGACCATGAACGACCTGGTCGGCATCATCCGCCGCGAGGGCGAGATGGCGCACGCGCTGGAGAAGCTGGCCGAGCTGCGGGTCCGGGCCCGGCGGGCCGGGGTCGAGGGGCACCGGCAGTTCAACCCGGGCTGGCACCTCGCCCTGGACCTCAGGAACATGCTGCTGGTCAGCGAGTGCGTGGCGCGGGCCGCGCTGGAGCGCACCGAGTCGCGCGGCGGCCACACCCGCGAGGACCATCCCGGCATGGAGCGCACCTGGCGCAACGTCAACCTGCTGTGCCGGCTGGCCGACCCCACCGGCGGTCTCGCGGCGACCGACCCGGAGCGCGGCCAGATCGACCTCGGCCGCGAGCACACCGACCCCATCCGCCCGGACCTGCTCGCCCTCTTCGACAAGGAGGAGCTGGTCAAGTACCTCGCCGAAGAGGAGCTGTACGAGTGAGCAGCTACGAGGCCCGCTTCAAGGTGTGGCGGGGTGACGTCGGCGGCGGCGGCCTCGAGGACTTCAGGATCGAGGTGAACGACGGCGAGGTGGTGCTGGACATCATCCATCGCCTCCAGGCCACCCAGGCCCCGGATCTCGCCGTCCGCTGGAACTGCAAGGCGGGCAAGTGCGGTTCGTGCTCGGCGGAGATCAACGGCCGGCCGCGGCTGCTGTGCATGACGCGGATGTCGGTGTTCGACCGCGAGGAGACGATCACCGTCACTCCGCTGCGCGCCTTCCCGGTCGTCCGGGATCTCGTCACGGACGTCGGCTTCAACTACACCAAGGCGCGCGAGATCCCGGCCTTCGTGCCGCCCGAGGGGGTCGGCCCCGGCGAGTACCGGATGATGCAGGAGGACGTGGACCGCTCACAGGAGTTCCGCAAGTGCATCGAGTGCTTCCTGTGCCAGGACACCTGCCATGTGGTCCGTGACCACGAGGAGAACAAGCAGGCGTTCGCCGGGCCGCGCTTCCTGATGCGGGTGGCGGAGCTGGACATGCACCCGCTGGACGCCGCCGCCGAGTCCGGCCTGGACCGCAAGAGCAGCGCCCAGGACGAACACGGCCTCGGTTACTGCAACATCACGAAATGCTGTACGGAGGTCTGCCCCGAGGGCATCAAGATCACGGACAACGCGCTGATCCCGTTGAAGGAGCGGGCCGTGGACCGCAAGTACGACCCGCTGGTGTGGCTGGGGAACAAGATCCGGCGGCGGCCCGCGTCCTCAGGCTGAGGCGGCCCGCAGGTACCCCGAGTGCGCCACCTGGCCCAGGAACCTGAACCGGGTGTCCGTGATCATGTGCTTCTCGAACGCCTCCTTGATCCCGGGCCACTTGGGGTGCCCGAAGTCGTCGAGTACGACGATCCCGCCCGGTGCGACGATCTGCTCCGCCCACTCCAGGTCGGCGGCGACACCGGCGGCGGAGTGGTCGCCGTCGACGATGACCACGCCGTAGGAACGGTCCGAGACCAGGGACCTGACCTCCGGGTCCTCGGAGAAGCCGGGCTGGATGCGGGCGGCGGCACCGGCCGCTCCGGCGAGGCTCAGATTGGTGCGCACGGCGGCCAGGTCGACCGGGGTGCCGGAGGCGTCGTGGCCCATGGTCGCGCCGGGCTGGAGCTGGGTCCCGGCGAGCGGGTCGACGATGGTCAGGCTCGGCGCCCGCCCGGCACGCTCCGACATCCGGATGAGCGCGGCGCCGAACATCCCGTACAGAGTGCCGATCTCGAGGATCTCGTCGTTCGGGGCGTCGAGCAGCGGGACCGCGGAGAGCTTGCCGACGATGTTCATGGTGCCGCCGGCGATCCGTCCGACGCCGAGCGCCTCCAGCGCGATGAGCAGCCGGAACGCCTGGGCGACCGTGCGCTCGCAGGCCTGCCGTTCGGCGCCGGTGACCTGCTCCAGCTCGGAGATGGTGGTGTTGAGATGGGAGGCCGAGGGCAGCCGGGACGCGCCCCGCCCGGTGCCGTCGAAGAACAGCTCCAGGGGACGCTGCCGGTTGCGCAGCGTTCTCAGTTCCTTCTGGAGCGCGTCCTTCGAGGCGATCTCGACATGGCGGCGGACCTGTCGCTCGATGCGCTGGTCGATCAGCTGAACGATCGGACGCAGGGCCCGTCGAGCGGCCTTGCTGGTGATTAGCGTTCGCATTGGTGGACGGTAGGTCGCTCATAGCCCCTCCACAACAAACAAAAGGGTGCGTCGAGTTAAATCACATATGACGTTCCGGTCACGACATGTTCACCTCACCCAGGTTTCGCCGCCCGTGTCCCGGACGCCCCCGGTCGCGTACTCGGATTCCTCCTCATACGCTCCGAAAGGTGACCTCACCCTTGATCCGGGGCCGGCCTCGGCGGGCCACGGGGCGGATATCCGTGCTGGTGGCGCATGCCGTGGTGGGTGTGCTGATCGCCGTGGCGTGGCTGGTGTGGCCGGGGATGACGTCGGGGCCGAAGGCTCCGGTCGCGGTCGGCTCGCAGCGGCCCCTGGCGAGCGCCTCCGCCCAGCAGGAACCGGCGGACTCCGCCGCCGGTGATCTCGTGCTGCCGCTCGTCGCGGCCGTGGCCGCCGTGGCGGTCGCCGGGTACGGCTATCTGCGGCGCACCCGGCGGGCGCGCACCCGGACCACTCCCGGCGGTGAGCCCGCCCGGACGGCCGGTCCGCCCCTCGCCGAGCTCGACGAACGGGCGCGGCAGCTCCTCGTCGACGCCGACGAATGGGTGCGCACCAGCCGGGAGGAGCTCTCCTTCGCCGAGGCCCGGGCGGGGGCCGAGGCCGTGGCGCCCTGGGCGCGGGCCCTGCACGACGCCGAGACCGAGCTGGCCTCCGCCTTCCGCATGCGGCAGCGCTACGACGACGGCGTCCCGGAGGACGAGACCCGGCGGCGCCAGGTGCTCGCGGGGATCGTCGGGCGGTGCGAGGAGGCGGGGCGACGGCTGGACGCGGAGGCGGCCGGGTTCGATCAGCTGCGCGGGCTGGAGGGGGATACGCGCGGCGCGCTGGAGGTCGCGGAGGCCCGGTTCCGGGAACTGACCGCCCGTACGGGAAGCGCGGACGCCACGCTCGTCGAGCTCGGCGAGCGGTACGGTCCCGCGGCCGGGGCCGAGGTGTCCGGTTACGTCGAGCTGGCCAAGGACCGGCTGGTGTGCGCGACCTCCCGGCTCAACGAGGCCCGGCAGGGCGCGGACCTGGGCGAGACGGCGCGGGCCGTACGGAACCTGCGGGCCGCCGAGGGAGCCGTCGCCCAGGCCGCCGTGCTCATCGACGGCGTCGAGCGCCGTGCGGCGGAGCTGGCGACCGCGGCGGGGCTCGTCGCGCCCGCGCTGACCGGCGGGGAGGCCGAGATCGCCGGGGCGCGGGAGCGGGGCCGCTCCGACGCCCGGATCAGCCATGCGGACGGTGTCCTGGCGGAGGTACGGGAAGAGGTGACCGGGGGGCCGTACGACCCGATGGACGCCCTGCGGCGGATCGTGCGGGGTGTCGTGCCGGTCGCGGACGGGCGGGCCGGGGTGCTGGCGGCCGCCGCGGCGCTTCTGGCCCGCAGCTCCACCGAGGCGGCGGAGGACCACATCGCCACGCACCGCGCGGCGGGCTGCACTCCCCGCACCCGGCTGGCGGAGGCCCGGCGCCTCCTCACCACCAACCCCGGCCTCACCGACCACCTCACCGCCGACGCCCTGGCCCGCCGAGCCCGCGAACTGGCGGCCCAAGCCCACGACCCACCCACCCCGACACCCCCAAGCTACGGCGGCCCCCACACCCACACCCGCCGCGAGTGACCGGCGTGGGGCCCTTACCCGGCCCCCGGCCTCACCGCCGCCGGCTTTCGCACTCCGCCGGTGAGGGTCAGAAGAGGCTCAGGAGGGCCTCTGCTGGGTCTGTGAGGCCTGTTTCGCCGTCGGGGAGGGGGAGTTCGAACCAGACCGTCTTGCCGCGGGGGGTGCGGCGGGAGCCCCAGGCCGCGCTCAGCAGGCCCACCAGCTGCAGGCCCCGGCCGCCCTCGTCCGTGTCGCGGGCCCTGCGGCGGCGGGGCTGGACCAGGCCGGCGTCCCAGACCTCGCAGACCAGGGTGCGGTCGAGGAGGAGGCGGAGGCGGATGTCGCCCTCGCCGTAGCGCAACGCGTTCGTCACCAGCTCGCTGACCAGGAGTTCCGTCGTGTCGACCAGGGGCTCCAGGTCCCAGCTCTGGAGCCGGCCGCGGGCGTGCTCACGGGCCCGGCCCACGCTGCGCGGCTCGCGCGGCAGCGTCCAGTCGCCGACGGAGTCGGCGGGCAGGCCCTGGACCCGGGCCATGAGCAGGGCGATGTCGTCCTCGCCGTGGTGGGTGTCGAGGGTGTTGAGGACGTGGTCGCAGACGTCCTCCAGGGGGCGGGAAGGGTCCGTCAGGGCGCCGACGAAGGCTTGCAGGCCCTCGTCCAGGGGGTGGTCACGGCTTTCGACCAGTCCATCGGTGTAGAGCGCCAGCAGCGCGCCTTCGGGCAGTTCGACCTCCACCTCCTCGAAGGGCTCCCCGCCCACCCCGAGCGGCATGCCCGGCGGTACGTCCAGCATCAGCGCGTCCTCGCCCGGCTCGACCAGGACGGGCGGCAGATGGCCCGCGTTGGCGAAGGTGCAGCGACGGGTCACCGAGTCGTAGACCGCGTACACGCAGGTCGCCAGGTAGACCTCGGACAGGTCGGCCTCGCGGGGGCGGCGCGCGGCGCGGGTCGCCTGCTGGACGCCTCCCGGCGCACCGAGGCCCCGCGCGATCTCGTCCAACGCGCTGAGCACTTCCGCCGGTTCCAGGTCCAGCAGTGCCAAGGTCCGTACGGCCGAGCGGAGTTCGCCCATCGCCACCGCGGCGCGCAGGCCGCGCCCCATCACGTCGCCGACCACCAACGCCGTACGGTGTCCCGGTAGTTCGATCACGTCGAACCAGTCGCCGCCCACCTCGCTCGGCCGGTCCGCGGAGGAGGCGCCCGGCAGATAGCGGCAGGCGATGTCCAGCCCCGCGGCGACCGGGTCGCCCGGCGGCAGCAGGGACCGCTGCAGTATCAGCGCCCGCTCGTGCTCCCTGCGGTACAGCCGGGCGTTGTCGATGCACACCGCCGCCCGCGCCGCCAGCTCCACCGCCAGATCCCGGTCCCGGTCCCCGAACGGCTCACTGCCCTTGGTCCGGGAGAACTGCGCCAGCCCTACGACGGTGTCGTGGGCGACCATCGGCACCGCCAGCGTGGACTGCACGAGCCCGCCCTCCTCCGCGGGCACGGACCGCGGGCGGGCGGTGCGCAGGGCGTCCGCGCACGGGGAGTTGAAGGGGTAGTGATGGACCGCGCCGACCGCGACCGCCGCGCCGCCACCGACGAAGGGCGCGTCGGAGACCGCGCTGGCGAAGGCCACCCGGCGCAGTTCCGCGCTGCCGTCGGCGAGCCCGGGCGGGGTCTCGTCGCCGGCCAGCAGGCCCTGGTAGAGGTCGACCGTGGCCAGGTCGCAGAAGCCGGGGACGACGACGTCGAGCAGTTCGCGGGCCGTGGTCTCCAGGTCGAGGGAGTTCCCGATCCGGGCGCCGGCCTCGTTCAGCAGGGCGAGATTGCGCCGTGCCGCGGCGGCCTCGCGGGCGGCGGCCCGACGGGCCGTGATGTCGGTTCCGAGCCAGGCGATGCCGATGGGCCGGCCGGAGCCGCTGTGCACCCGGTAGAGGTTGATGGACCAGTGACGGCGCTCGTCCGACTCGGGCAGGAAGCCGGTGACGTGCATGTCCGTGATGGAGTCGCCGGTCTCCAGCACCCGGCGCAGGGTGGCGGTGACCCGATCCGCCTCCGGCCTCGGCAGATAGTCGTGGACGCCCTTGCCCCGGTGGTCGTCGGGGGTGCCGCCGAAGAGCGAGGCGAACCGCTGGTTGGCGCGGCGCACCCGCAGGTCGGTGTCGATCAGCAGGAAGCCGAAGGGAGATTGGCCGAATATCGCCTGCGAGGCGGCGAGGTCGGTCTCGATCCTGCGCAGGGTGCGCACATCGACGACGATGCAGACGGCCGCCTTCTCGCCCTCCTCGGTCCGCGTCGGCATGACGTAGACCTCGGCGAGCGCCTCCTCGCCGCGCCCGCCGGTCTCCGGGTCCGGCTTGCGGAAGGGGACGACTCCGGTCCACTCCCGGCCGTCCAGGATCTCCGCCATCTTGCGGTGGCCCTGCTCGCGCCGGTCGGGATCGATGAACGCCGCGATGGGGTCCATCCCGACGGCGCGCTCCGCGGGGATGCCGAACAGCTGCTCGGCGCGCAGGCTCCACTGCTCGACGAGACCGTCGGGGCCGATGGAGAAGGACGCGACCCGGATGTAGTCGTACATGGAGCCGGGCGGGCTGCTCTGCCAGATGCCGTCGGAGGCCGGTTCGTCGCCGGAGGCGCGCGTCACGTCGGCCGCGGCGCCCCTGTCGGCAGCCGTGGCCGCCGCCCTCGCGCCGCCCGACGGGTCCTCGGACTCCGTGGCCTTCGCTGGTATCTCGCTCACGCGAACCGTCCCCTCCAGCTCACCGCGTCCGGCACCGGTCACCGGAGGCGGCTGCCCGCAGTATCCAGCACTACGGCGCCGCACGACACGGTGTTCACGATCACAGCACGTTCCCGATCGTTTTTGGACCGGACCGCGGAAACACTTCCACTCTTCTAACCAGCCGACACGCTGTCGAATCACCGACTCGGACAGCCGCCAGTGGCCTGAACCAGTCCGTCTACAGGGCCCGGCGGACCGTACAGCGTCCGGACCCGTTTCAGGGCACCGCGAGCTCGAACCAGACCGTCTTCCCGGCGCCCCCGGGGCGGGTACCCCAGCGGCGCGAGGAATGGGCGACCAACTGCAGACCGCGGCCGCTCTCGTCCTCGGGGGCCGCGATCCGTTCGCGCGGGAAGCCGGGGATCGGGTCGGAGACCTCGACCAGCAGGACACCGCCCAGACGGGCGGGGCGGACCAGGCGGACGCCGATGGGGCCGGTGGCGTGCCGCAGGGCGTTGGTGACGAGTTCACTGACCAGGAGGGCCGCGATGTCGGCGAGGCTGTCCAGGTCCCAGTCGTGCAGTCGGCCGCGGACGGCGGAACGGGCGGCACGGACGGCGCCCGGTTCGGCGGAGAAGGTCCACTCGACGCAGTCGCCTTCGGTGTCGATCACACCGATCACTTCCCAGGCAGCGTGTCCTATTTCACGGGGTTAATGGGCACATACCCGATTTTTGGGAGCTCGTATCGCCGGGATGGGGGCGTTGGAGCACGAACGGCGTACGCCGTGTTCCGAGTGCGCCTGCGAACTCGGGGTGGTGTGGTGGTGCGCGTGCGGCGCCGTCGTGGCTTGTCGCAGTTCCCCGCGCCCCTAAGGGAGTCCCAGGCGCCCTTCGATCTGCTGTACCGCCGGGACGTCCTGGGTCAGCCACTCCACGTCCCACAGTTCCGCGGGAGTCAGCCAGCGCAGGTCGTCGTGGTCCTGGAGGGGCTGCGGGGCCGGGGAGCCCGGGCGGAGGCGGGTCGTCCAGATCTGCAGGACGTACGGGGCGCGCAGCGGCCACTCGCCCGGGACCCGCTCCAGCGGTTCCGTCTCCACGCCGAGTTCCTCGCGCAGTTCGCGGACCAGGGCCGCCTGCGGGGTCTCGCCCGGTTCCACCTTGCCGCCGGGGAGTTCCCAGCGGCCGGCCAGCTCGGGCGGGGCGCTGCGGCGCGCGGCGAGGAGGCGGCCGTCGTCCAGGAGGGCGGCTCCCACCACCACGATCGGTTCCGTCATGCGCCGGAGCCTACGGGAACCGGGGGGCGCACCTCAGTCGGCGGTGTCGGTGCCCCCTTGGGCGATCCGCTCGACCCAGTAGAGCTGCTTGTGGCCGCGGGAGTCGAGGCTGTCCGCGGTCTTCTGGGCCTCGGCCCGGGTCGCGTACCGGCCCACGCGGTACCGATTGCCGTTGTCGTCCTGTCGTATGACGAGCCAGGGAAGAGTGATCGTGCTGTCGTTCATCACGCCCCACCGCTCCTTCCCGCACCGGGCCCGAGTCCCGCTCGCGGCCTGTGCCGTGCCCCGCCCGCCAAGGAAACCGCAATCCGCATATGCCCGAGCCTACGCCTAACCTTTACGCAGCGAATACGGCTTTTTACAAAGAGGTACGCAACCGGCCAGGGCACAGGGGGCGCACGGGGTCGACCGCGCCCCCCGCGCACGCCGACGCATCAAGTCAGCGGCATGCCGGACACATCGGGGACGACCTGCGAGAACGACCAGATTCCAACCCCCGTGGAACGGGCGCGGGTTGGGTCGGTGCCGGGGGCAACTGCCCCGGGGTTGTGCGCTACTTCACGGGCAGGTGGTAGGCGATCCGGTAGCGGTCAGCGGGGACGACCACATCGGCGGTCTCCACGGGGCGGCCGGAGGCGTAGTAGGTGCGCTGGATGACGACGACGACATGGCCGGGGACGCCGCCGAGGGCGTGCAATTCCTCGGCGAGGCCGGGGCGGGCGCCGACCTCCTCGGTGACGTTGTCGACGATGACGTCGATGGCGCGCATCCGCTCGACGACGCCCATGCCGCCGAGCGGGCCCTCCTCGGGCAGCATCACGGGGGTGCGGCCGGTGACCGCGAGGGGCTCCCAGGAGGTGGAGAGCATCATCGCCTCACCGGCCTCGCGGAAGAGATAGCGGGTGCACATGACCCGGTCGCCGGGCTTGATGGCGAGCCGCTCGGCGACCGCCACGCTCGCCTCGGCCTGCTCACTGCTGGACTCCCAGGTGCCGCGCGCCGCGCCGTCGGCCTGCTCCTGCCGGAACGGCGTGGCCCCGCCGGCGGGGCGGTACCCGGAGCGGGCGATCCGGCGGGGCACCGGGCGCTCGCGCACATACGTCCCGGAGCCGGAGCGGCCCTCGACCAGGCCCTCGGCCATCAGCACCTTGCGCGCCTCCAGGGCGACGGTGTCCGATACGCCGTACTCCTCGCGGATCCTCGCCTGGGAGGGGAGGCGGGTGTGCGGTGGCAGCGAACCGTCGGCGATCTTCTTGCGGAGATCACCCGCGACACGCAGGTACGCCGGCTGCTCACCGAATGTCACTGGCCGCTCCCATCAGGTTGTACAGACAGCAACAGCGTGGCAACCGTGGGTTGTGCCATGCAAGCAAAGGCCAGAGAATCACTCGATGTGATGACTTCTGCCCGCAGCAGCCTTTACGCAGGCACTTTCTCCCCGCTATAGCCGCGATCACACATCGAGTCCCCCGCTGCCCGGACTCTCGCTCCCGTCGTCGTACTCCTCGTCGTAGGACGGCACGGTGGTGGCGAGGCCCAGAGCCTCGCGCGCGGTGACTGTCGTCGGGCCGTCGACGTACTCCCAGCCGGTGTCGTAGTGCTCGTAGAAGGTGTCCGCGTCCCCCGCGGCGGCCGCCTTCTCCCAGGACGTGCGGGCGTCCTCCATCTCCGCGACCAGGCCGGCGACCGGCTCCTCGGCCGCGGACGGCCAGCCGTGTGCCTCCAGCGCCTCGATCTGCTCGCCGAGCACGGCCTCGACGTCCTTCGCCCAGTCCTGGTTGACCGGCAGGTCGTCCTCGGGGAAGTCCTCCGGCTCCTCGTAGAGCACGTCGTCGACGGCCTTCATGGTCTTCAGGAAGGCGATCTGGTCCGCGTCCAGGGTGGTCTCGTCGTTGCGCAGCGAACCGGTGAGGGTGCCCTCGTCGTCGGTGCTGCCGAACAGGCAGGTGATCTCGCGGTCGCCGAAGCGCCAGCTCCGGCTGGTCGGGACGAGATAGGAGACGCCCGCGTCGTCCGGTACGGCCCAGGGGTCCATGGCGTACTCGGCTTCCAGCGCGTAGCACTTGTCCTCGGCGGTCCGGGTCACCGAGTCGTCGCCCGGGAACGGTCCGGCGGGCAGCGTGACGACGGCGAACACCTCGCCGTCGTGCCGGCCGGCGCACGGCACCTCCTCCACGTCATAGGTGGCGCCCTCCAGGGAGCCGGACGGGGAGTCGAAACAGTCGCCCTCGGCGAGGGCGTAGGCGGTGCCGTCCTCGCTCGCCGCGTCCTTGAAGCCCTCCCAGGCGTCGGAGGCGACACCGGTGGACAGCGTCACCGTCCACAGGGCGAGCCCGACGGACGACAGCACGGAACCGGCGATCGCCATCCCCTTGCCGCGCTCGCCCTTCTTCTTGATCTGACCGAGCGCCACCAGACCGAGGACCAGGCCCACGGCCGGCAGGAAGCAGAGGATGCCGAGGACCAGGGCGGCGATGGCGACGCCGTTCACGGGCGCGGGACGGCCGTAAGGCCCGTACGGGTGGTAGGGGTACGGCGCGTACGGGCCCGGCGGGTACGGTCCCTGGGGTCCCGCGGGGTCCTGGGGCCCGGGTGGCTGGTAGGGCCCGTGGGGCGGGGGTATCGACACGAGGACCGTGCTCCTGTTTCGGGCGGCGGGGCCGGGCTGCGGGGCCGGGCGGCGCGGAACTGACGTACGACGGAATGCACGCGCATGGTAAGCGCGGCCGGGGCGGGCGCGGAATGCGGGCCGCAAAGGGGACGATCCAGGCAGCCCTTTTTCGCCGTGCCCGGAAACGCGACTCGTCCTCGCCGCGGGCCGGGGAACGGATCCCAGGCCGTGCGACGAGGACGAGTTTCAGCGAACGGTGAGCGTCAGAACTGGAGCGCCCAGGCGTCGATCCGCCCGGTGTCGTAGGTGGCGTTGTCGCTGACCCGGAGCTTCCACGTGCCGTTGGCGGCCTCGGAGGAGGCGTTCACCGTGTACGTGGTGTTGATGTTGTCCGCGCTGCCGCCGGTGCCGTAGGCCTTGAGGGTGTAGGCCGTGCCGTCGGGGGCGATCAGCTGGACCTGGAGGTCACCGATGTAGGTGTGGACGATGTTGACCTGGACCGCCAGCGCGGAGGGCGCGTTGCCGGAGACGCCGGAGACCGTCACCGGGGACTCGACCGTGGCGTTGTCGCCGATCGTGTAGTCACCGGTGTTCTCGAAGCGCGGTCCGGGCGGGTTCGTGGTGCCACCGCCGACGTGGAGCAGCCGGTTGGGCGAGCCGGTGCCGGGGCTGGTGACGACGTTCGGGGTGGCCGCTGTCGTCAGGGCCGAGGCGACCTGCGCGGGGGTGGCCGCGGGGTTGGCGGCCAGGTGGAGCGCTGCCGCGCCGGCCACGTGCGGGGTCGCCATCGACGTACCGGAGATGGTGTTGGTGGCGGTGTCGCTGGTGCTCCACGCCGAGGTGATGGACGAGCCGGGCGCGAACAGGTCGAGGACCGTGCCGTAGTTGGAGTAGCTGGCCCTCGCGTCCGAGGAGGTCGTGGCGCCGACCGTGATGGCCTCCGTCACGCGGGCGGGGGACCTGGTCGAGGCGTTCGTGGACTCGTTGCCCGCCGCCACGGCGAAGGTGACGCCGGAGGCGATGGCGTTGCGGACCGCGGTGTCGATCGCGGTGTCCGCCCCGCCGCCGAGGGACATGTTGGCGACGGCCGGCTTGACCGCGTTCCGGGCGACCCAGTCGATACCGGCGACGACCTGCGCGGTCGTACCGGAACCGGAGTTGTTCAGCACCCGGACGCCGACGACCCGCGCCTTCTTGGCGACGCCGTAGGCGGTACCGGCGACCGTGCCCGCCACGTGCGTGCCGTGGCCGTGGCCGTCCTGGGCGGTGTTGTCGTTGTCGACGGCGTCGTAGCCGTAGGAGGCACGGCCGCCGAAGTCGCTGTGGGTGATGCGGACGCCGGTGTCGATGACGTACGCGGTCACGCCCTGCCCGGCCGTGTCCGGGTAGGTGTACGAGCTGTTCAGCGGGAGGTTGCGCTGGTCGACCCGGTCCAGGCCCCAGGAGGGCGGGTTCGGCTGGGTCGCGGTGATGCTGAAGGTACGGTTCTGCACGACGGAGGCGACGGCCGGGTCGGCGGCGAACTTCTTCGCCTCGGCCGCGGAGGCGTCCACCGCGTAGCCGTTGAGCGCCTTCGTGTAGGTGCGCTCGATGTCGGCGCCGTACTTCTTGGCGAGCGCCCGGCCTTCGGCCGAGCCCGCGCGGGCCTCCGGCTTCAGGGTCACGATGTAGCTCTCGGCCACGGCGTTGGCCGCGCCCGCGTACAGGACACGGCCCTCGTCGGCGGTCGGGGCGGCGCCGGCGGGGAGGGCGGAGACGAGACCCGCGGTCAGGACCGCGGAGGCGGCCACACTGATCGCGGCCAGTCTTCGCCGGGTAGAACGCATCACTGCCATCTGAGGGGTCCTCCTCAATCGGTGGTGCGCTGGTGGGGGGCGGTGCAGGCACGCCGAAGTCCGCCCGAATGGGCGTGATCATGTCAACTTGCATCCCGGGCGGACTCGGTGCACCCGCCGAAAGATTGAGGCTTCCACAGGAATTGCACAAGGGCCCTGCACGGACGTAACACACGTGCCATGTGCCAGACATGACACGCGGTCATCCCGCGCAGGGCCCTCGTCCCGGCTGTTCCCGCCCGTCCGTCCCGGCGGTTCCTGCTCTCTGTCCGGGCTGTTCCTACTCGTCGAACGCGGTCGCGCGGGTGTGCTTCTCCCAGGCGACGACGTCCTCGCGCACCTGGTCCAGATGACCGAGCACGGCGTCCACCGCGTCGGCTCCCAGCGGCAGCCGCAGCGGGGTCCGCTCGGCCCGGAGCGCGGCCAGGACGGCGGCCGCGGCCTTCGCCGGGTCACCGGGCTGGGAGCCGTCGCCGCCGGAGACGAAGCCGCGGGTCCGGCTCACCTTCGGGTACAGCCCGCTGTCCGCGCTGGCCCCGGCCCGGTCCGCCGCGAAGAGCGAGGTGCGGAAGGCACCCGGCTCCACGATCAGCACCTTGATCCCGAACTCGGCGACCTCGTCGGCGAGTCCCTCGGACATGCCCTCCAGGGCGAACTTCGTCCCGCTGTACAGGGAGAAGCCCGCCAGGGACATCTGCCCGCCCATGCTGCTCATCTGCACGATCGCCCCGGACCGCCGCTCCCGCATGTGCGGCAGCACGGCGCGGGTGAGGGCGGCCGGTCCGAAGACGTGCACGTCGAACAGGTCCCGCAGCTCCTGCTCGGTGGTCTCCTCGAAGGCGCCCACGTGGGTGCGGCCCGCGTTGTTGACCAGGACGTCGATCCGCCCGTGCCGAGCGAGGACGTCCCGGACCGCGGCCTCGGCGGCGGCGGTGTCGCCGACGTCCAGGCGCAGCGCCTCCACCTGGTCCGGATGGGCGGCCACCAGCTCGTCCAGCGCCTCCGGGCGCCGTACCGCGCCGACCACCACATCGCCCTCCGCCAGCGCCGCCTCGGCGATCGCCCGGCCGAACCCGCTGCTCGCACCCGTGATCAGCCACACCTTGTTCATCACAGCTCCCCGTGGTCCCGTCAGTCGCAGTCGGCTTGCGTGAACAAGGCTGCGGGATGGGCGAGTTGCCCGTCCAAGACCTACGGTGATAACCGATGGGCATGACGACGGACGTTCATGTGCGCGACCTCCGCTACTTCGTGACGGTGGCGGACGAACTGCACTTCACCCGCGCCGCCGAGCGCCTGTACGTCTCCCAGCCCGCCCTCAGCAAGCAGGTGCGCGCGCTGGAACGGCAGTTGGGCGTGGCGCTGTTCCACCGGGGGCCGGGGGGCGTCACGCTCACCCCGGCCGGTACGGCCCTGCTGCCGCACGCCCGGCGAGTGCTGGACGCCTGGACGGACGGGTCGGCGGCGCTGGAATCGGCGCGGGCCGCGGCGCGCGGGACGCTGGTGGTGGGGATGAGCACCAGTCCCGGACGCGGCGGACTGCTGCCCGCGGTCCGGTCCCGGTTCACGGCCGCGCACCCGGACACCGTGCTGCGGCTGCGCCAGGTGAGCTGGGACGATCCCACGGCGGGGCTCGCGGACGGTGAGGCGGACGTGGCCTTCGTGTGGCTGCCGCTGCCCGACGCGGGCCGCTACGACTGGGTCGTGGTCGCCGAGGAGCCCCGGCTGGTCGCCCTCCCGGAGCGCCACCGGCTCGCCGGGCACGCGGAGATCGACCTCGCCGACCTCTTCGAGGAGCCGTTCCTCGCGCTGCCCCCGAGCGCGGGGCCGCTGCGGGACCACTGGCTCGCGATGGACGAACGCGCGGGGCGTCCGCCCCTGATCGGCGCGGAGATCGCGGGGACGGAGGAGACGTACGAGGCGCTGGTGGCGGGGCTCGGGGTCTGCCTGGTCGCCACCGGGAACGCTCCGCTGATCACGCTGGGCGGGGTGACGACCCGTCCGGTGCGGGGGCTCTCACCGAGCCGGTACGCGCTGGCATGGCGACGGGAGGACGGGGGGCGGGCGGCGGTACGGGCGTATGCGGAGGTGTGCGCGCGGGTGGTCGGGGGGCTGTGACGGGCGGGGGCCGTGACGGGCCCCCAGCCGTTCAAGTGCCCGGGGTTCGGGCGCCGCGGGCTGCGGACGGTCACTGTCAGTGGGGGCGGCTACGGTGACAGCCAGATGATCGAGCGGTCGGCCGGGGGGCCGGACGGAGGGGAGGGGCTGTGCGGCGCTGGGAGTTTGCGGGTGACGGCTCGGCGAAGTTCTGGGAGGCGGAGGCCGAGGGGACGACGGTCACCGTGCGCTACGGACGGGTCGGGACGCAGGGGCGCACACAGCCGAAGGAGCTGGCCTCGGCGGAGGCGGCCGAGGCGTATCTGGCGAAGTTGATCGCGGAGAAGGAGCGCAAGGGGTACCAGGAGGTGATGGTTGCCGAGCGGGCGGCGGCCACCGCGGCGGTTGCCGACCCGGCGCAGGCTCCGGACGAGGACACCTTCGTCATGCCGGCCTCCTGGCGCCGGCTCGTCCACCCGCGGCGCGGCGGGATCCCGCGTACGGTGCCTCCGTTGCGTGCGGACGCCCTGGAGTCGGTCGCCCGCCGCCGCAAGGAGGAGGCCGGCTGGATCGAGGAGATGCTCGCCGCCCCGCAGAGCGAGCCGCGGATCGTCGAGGCCCTGAGTGCGCATCTGAACGGCAGTCGCAACCCGCTCGGGGCTGCCGCCCTGGCGTCGCTGACCATGCACTACCAGTTGCCCGAGGGCGTGTTCGTGGACGCCTGGGCCACTGAGTACGGCCTGCCCTTCGCCGCGCGGGCCGTGGTGGAGTACTTCGACGTCGAGCCGCACTGGATCCAGTACGGCTCGCAGCGGCAGGACCCCTGGATCGGCTTCCGCGTCGGCGGGACCACCGCGGACGGCCACTGGGCCCGCGCTTTCGCCGACCGGCTGCGCGACCTGCTGGCCGTGGCCGACGAGGACGCCTACCGGCAGGCCGTGACCGTGCTGGAGAAGTGCCGGGACAGCGTGCGCCGCCGGGTCGTCGTGTCGTACGTCGTGCCCACCGAGCACGACTGGGTCGAGGACGCCTGCGCGGACGCGGACACGATCGACGAGACCCTGCGCGCCATGCTGCTGTGCTCGCTGAACTCCCCCGGGCAGCTCGACCGTGTGGTGGGCACCTCCTTCCGCCTCGGCTGGAACGACTGGGGGATGCCGATGGTGGCCTCGCTCGCCGAGGGCGTGGGCGGGCACATCGCACCCGTGCTGGAGCAGGGCGTCGAGCAGGCGTACGGCTCCGACCGGGTGCGCACCTTCTCGGCCGCCCTGGTGGAACTGCCGACGGACGAGGCGTTCCGGGTGCTGCTGGCCCGCGTCGAGGACAAGAACGTACGGCCGTATCTGATGGAGGCGATGCGGCGTTGGCCCGTGCGCGCGCTGCGACTGATGGGGGCGGCGGCGACCGGTACGGCCAAGAACGCCTCGATGGTGGGGCAGTTGCTGGCCGCGCACATCCAGGCGCACCCGGAGCTGACCGCGGCGGTGCTGCCCCGACTTCCCGCGCACGTGGCCGAGTACGTCGAGCCGCGGCTCGCCCGCCGGGACCGGGTGGCCGAGGCGCCGGCCGAGGCCCTGCCCGCGCTGCTGGTCAGCCCGCCGTGGGCGAAGCAGCGCAAGGCCGCGAAGGCGCGCGTGGCGGCGGAGGCGCCTCTCGTTCCGGAGCCGCGGGTCGTCTGGCAGCCCGACGAGCAGCAGCGCTGGGCCGGGGTCACCTCCTGGTACTCCAAGTGGCGGGGCACGTACGAATGGAAGGAGGAGATCAACGCCCTGCAGAACGGCGGGCAGTTGGCGGACGTCCGCGCGGCCCGGCTGTTCGTCACCGCGCCCGCGGACGTGGTCCGCCCGCTGCTGGCGCACTGCGCCCCCGAGGACTACTGGGACGGCGAGGCAGCGCTGAAGCCGGTGGCCGCGCGGTTCGGGACGGACGCCCTGCCGCTGATGCTGCGCGCCGCGACCCGGCACCCGGCCACCCTGAGCATGCTGGTCATGCCGTATCTCAGCGTCGGGGCCGCCGCTCTGGTCAGCGACTGGCTGGCCCGGCTGAAGTCCGCCGACGCCTTTGCCCGCGCCTGGCTGAAGCGGCACGGCCTCGCCACGGTCCCCTATTTGCTCCCGCACGCGGTGGGCAAGGCCGGGATCGCCCGGCGGGGCGCCGAGCGGGCGCTGCGCCTGCTGGCGGACGCCCACGGCCGCGAGGCCGTGCTGGCGGCCACCGCCGAATGCGGGCCTGAGACGGCGGACATCGTCGCCGAGGCGCTGGCCGCCGATCCGCTGGAGAGCGCCCTGCCCGCGCGGATGCCGGCCGTCGGCGCCTGGGCCGAGCCCGCGCTGATGCCGCAGATCCTGCTCAAGGAGGGCGGCGCCCTGCCCGCCGACGCGGTGCGCAACGCGCTCACCGTCCTCGCGCTGTCCAAGCCCGGCGATGTCTACCCCGGCCTCGACGTGCTGACCGAGCACTGCACCGCCGACTCGCTCGCCGCGTTCGCCTGGGGCCTGTTCGAGCAGTGGCGGCTGGCCGGCATGCCCCCGAAGGAGAGCTGGGCGCTGCACGCCCTGGGCTGGCTCGGCGACGACGAGACCGTACGGCGGCTCACGCCCGTGGTGCGCGCCTGGCCCGGCGAGTCCGCCCACCACCGCGCGGTGGAGGGGCTGAACGTCCTCGCCGCGATCGGCAGCGATGTGGCGCTGCTGCATCTGCACGGCATCGCCCAGCGGGTGCCGTTCAAGGCGCTGAAGACCCGCGCCCAGGAGAAGATCGCCGAGGTCGCCGAGGGACTCGGGCTGAGCGCCGAGCAGCTGGGCGACCGGCTGGTGCCGGACTTCGGGCTGGACGCGGACGGCAGCACGGTCATCGACTACGGCACCCGGCGGTTCACGGTCGGCTTCGACGAGCAGTTGCGGCCCTACGTCCGCGACGCCGACGGCAAGCACCGCAAGGCCCTGCCCGCCCCGGCCGCCAAGGACGACCCGGAGCTGGCCCCGGCCGAGCGCAAGCGGTTCGCCGCGCTGAAGAAGGACGTCCGTACGGTCGCCGCCGACCAGGTACGGCGGCTGGAGGCGGCGATGGTGTCGCAGCGCACCTGGACGGCCGGGGAGTTCCGGGACCTGTTCGTCGCCCATCCGCTGGTGTGGCATCTGGTGCGGCGGCTGGTCTGGCTCGGTGAGGCCGACGGCGCGGTGACGGCGTTCCGGGTCGCGGAGGACCGTACGTTCGCCGACGTCCGGGACGACGAGCTGACGCTGCCCGAGGAGGCGAGCGTCCGGCTGGCCCATCCGCTGCACCTGGGTGCCGAACTGGCCGCCTGGTCGGAGCTGTTCGCCGGCTACGAGATCCTGCAGCCCTTCCCGCAGCTGGGCCGTGCCGTGCACGCCCTGACCGAGGAGGAGGCCGCCGACCAGCGGCTGGCCCGCTTCGAGGGCGCCACCGTGCCGGTCGGCAAGCTCCTCGGGCTCACCAAGCGCGGCTGGGAACGGGGCACCCCGCAGGACGCGGGCGTGGAGCGCTGGTTCCACCGGCGGATCGACGAGGGCCGGTACCTCGTCATCGACCTCGACCCGGGTATCGCCGTCGGCGCCGTCGACATGCTCGGCGACCAGACCTTCAACGCCGTATGGCTGAACACGATGCCCGACGACTACTGGCACAACCGGAAGAACGGGCTCACGTTCGCGGGGCTCGATCCGGTCATCGCCTCCGAGCTGCTCGCCGACCTCACCGAGGTGACCGCGAAGTGACCGTCACCGAGGAGCAGCTCCAGCGCCCGCCCGCCGAGGTCCGGCACACCGGCGAGCTCGCCGCCCTGCGCGCCGCCCGCCGTTTCGTGGTCGGGGAGGAAGCGGCCGGGATCAGCCGCAAGTTCGTCGGCGACGTCTCCCTGGTGGAGCGGGCCCTGGTCACGCTCGCCACCAACCGCGGCCTGATGCTCGTAGGGGAAGCTGTGCGGGATGGCCGAGGGGCGGCCGTCCCGGCCTGGGTGGAGGCCCAGATCCATCTGGTGACCGCGCTGGAACTACACCGGGCTCCGGCGTGAGCGGCGATTGCGCCACCAGGTGACCAGCCACAGGACGTTGATCCCGCCGAGGACGATCAGCACCGCGGCCGAGTCCGCGTTGCCCGCGAGCCCGTGGTCCGGCCCGATACCCCGGGCGGCGGCGACCAGCAGGGCGATGTCGAGCGGCAGGGTGACGGCGGCCATGAAGGCGAGGCAGGCCGCCGTACCGATCACGAGGACGACGCTGTAGAGGCGGACGGCCCGGCGCTCGTGCGGCGGCAGCCGGGTGCTCGGGTCGGCCGTCCCGGCGCGGTACGCCTTCCGGCGCACGGGGCGCATCGCGCGCCGGAAGGCGTAGCGCGCGTAGGCGAGACCGTCGCCGTACAGGTCCCGGCAGCCGGTGAGGTCCTGGAGGACGAAGTACAGGTCGGTCCTGGTGAACACCATGCACTGGAAGGGCAGCGGCAGCAGGGCCAGCAGCAGGGCCGCGGCGAGCAGCCGGTGGGCGGTCGTCCCCGGGTCCGTCCCGGCCAGGACCAGGATCAGGGCCGAGGCCACGGACAGGTTGAGGGCGATGCCGGACAGATACGCCGTCAGCCGGTGTCTGCGCGGGGCGAGTTCGATGCCGCTGATGTCGGTCTGCATGACGAGGAACTGGAGCCGGGTGCCCAGTCGCATCCTCCCCGGCACGCCCGCGGCGCGGGCGGTGACCAGGTGCGCCAGCTCGTGGGCCAGCAGCAGCGTCCACCCGGCCGCCGCCCCGCTGAGCAGGACCAGGCTGCCGTGCGGGCTCCACAGCAGGTCGCGGTAGCCCGGAAGGAGATCGGGGCGGCGCAGCAGCACGACGACGGCGGCCGTGATCAGCACGCCGACGAGCACCGGAAGCACCGGGTGCAGGGCGAGGCGGACATGGGCCGGGCGCAGCCACGGCAGGGTCGCCCGCGGCGGTTCGGGGTCCGGTACCGGGCGGTCCCCGATCCGTGCCACGAACCCGAGCGCGGTCAGATCCCTGACGAAGTCCGGGATCTCGAACTCCTCACCGGTCTCCTCCCGCAGCCGCTGAGCCGTGCGGGCCACGCTCAGCCCCTCGCCCAGCAGTTCCACCGCGCGGGCCCCGGCGGCGGGCAGGGCGACGAAGGTGCGGGTGGCCATCCGGCCCACGATCCACTCGTCCCGGTCGCGCCGTACCGCCAGGTCGTGCAGCCGGACCCGGGTCGACGCCTCGATACGGGGGCGGCCCTCCGCCGCGGTGTCCGTCACGCGGGCTCCTGCGGGCCGGTGCTCACCGCCGGTTCCGGGCGGCAGGCGGCACAGTCGGTACGGCGGTCAGCGCGCTGCAGGACCGGGTCGCCGGGCAGCATGAGGTTGAGGCCGAAGCGGCATCCGGGGTCGATCCGCGGGACACCGCACAGCAGCGCGAGGGCGGCGTGGGCGAGGAGGCTGCCGGAGAGGCCGGCGGTCACGGCGTTGACCGGGTTCCACGGCATGCGCGGCGAGGCGACGTCCTCGTCCTGGCCGGGGGCGAGCCGCAGATCGCGCCGCTCGATCTCGGCGCTGCGCAGACACTCCCAGCACGCGCCCCGGCCGGGTGTGAAGACGCCGACGCTCACCAGGGGACCGCGGTAACCGGCCTCGGCCCAGGGTGTGTTCGAGGCCAGGCAGACCTGGTTGGCCCAGCGGCGGATGGCGGCGGGCCGGTCGGCGGCCAGCAGCAGCACGTCGTACGCCGCACCCGTGCCGGAGCCGTCGGCCAGCAGCTCCTCGAGGTCGGCCGGGCCGCGTACCTCACGGCGTTCGCCGGTGACCGTCGGGTGCGGGTTCAGGGCGCGCAACGCCGTCAGCGCCGCGTCGATCTTGGGTGCGCCGAGGTCCGACTCGCGGTAGAGGGTCTGCCGGTTGAGGTTGGACAGCTCCACGACGTCCGGCTCGACGCAGTGCAGCCGCCCCACGCCGGAGGCCACCAGGTCCCGGGCGGCGGCCCCGCCCGTCCCGCCGACCCCGATCAGCAGGACCCGGGCACGGCGCAGCCGCAGCTGCGGCTCCCAGGGGTTCTGTCTCGGCCGGAGGTCCATCCAGCGCTGCAGCGTCATGCCCCTGCTGTAGCGCTCGCGTTCGTCCTCGGACAGCTCGGCGGGGGGCGGGGCGCCGGCGTCCTCGACGTAACCGGCCATGGTGAGGTCGGTGATCGCCTGGGCGATGTCGGGGGCGGGCAGCCGCAGTTCGGGGTGGCGGCGGGTCACCTCGGCGACGACGTCCGCGGCGCTGCGCGTGCCGTCCATGGCCTCGACCAGCGTCCACACCCAGCCGTCCGGATCCTTGACCTCGGCACCGATGCCGTGGACGACGCTGCCGATCCGCAGATGGCCGTCGACCGTCCGGTACGCCCGGTGCTCCGGCTTGATCCGGGGCCGCCGCATCCTGTGCACCGTCACTTTCGCGCCAATCTCCTCAGCCCCAACTGACCCGTGATCAACGGACATTGACAACAGTGACCGGGGCAACGAAGTCTTGCAAGAGCACAACGGATCACTGCACGCCACAGCCACCACCGGGAGGACACGGCATGCCGAACAAGATCGAGATTCGTCCGCTGGACAAGAAGGAGACCACCGGCGACAGCGGTGGCAACGGCGGTTCCTGACCGGACGCCGGTGATGGACCGCTACCCCACGGTCGCGGACGTCGCCGAGTCGGCGCGGCGGCTGGT
Source organism: Streptomyces sp. NPDC002776 (assembly GCF_053592195.1). Lineage (NCBI taxonomy): Bacteria > Bacillati > Actinomycetota > Actinomycetes > Kitasatosporales > Streptomycetaceae > Streptomyces > Streptomyces sp. NPDC002776. The sequence goes on from NZ_JBSFVG010000001.1 coordinate 240,191, forward strand.
CTCCCGGTTCCCGGGCACCGGCCGCCTGCGCCGGATCGGTACGTCCCGCGCGGGCCGTCCGCTGCTGATGCTGTCCGTGGGACACGGGCCACGCCATGTCCTGGTGGTGGCCCGGCCGCACCCCGACGAACCGGTCGGCGGCGCCACCGCGCTCGCGCTGGCGGAGCGGGTGGCACACGGCCGCGGGCGCTCCCCGGCGACCGACCCCACCCTCGTCACCTGGGACATCGTGCTGTGCCTCGACCCGGACGGCGCCGCGCTGAGCGAGGGCGTCGAGGCGGCGACGGCCGGGCCCGCGCCCACCCTGGAGAGCTACTACGGCGCCGCCTTCCGCCCGATCGCGGCGGAACAGCCGGAGTGGGCACCGATCGTCTCGCGCCAACTGCCCGAAAGCCAGGCGCTGTTCCGGGTGATCGACGAACTGCGGCCGTTCCTCCAGTGCTCCCTGCACAGCGTCGAAGCGGGCGGCAGCTGGGTGCAGTTGACGAACGCCCTGCCCGAACTCGCCGCGCCGTTCCAGACGTCCGCCGGCACGCTGGGCATCCCGGTCCAGCACGGCACGTACGACGCCCTGTACTGGGAAAACCCCAGCCCCGGGATCCACGTACTGCCCCCGCCGGACAGCACCGCCCGGCTGGCCGCCGGGTCCGAGAACATCACCTCGTCCACCTGGTGCGCACCGATGCGGTACGGCGGTGTCACCGCGATCGTCGAAGTGCCCATGTGGGCGACCGATCTGGCCGACGACCTGTCCCCGCATCCGGCGGCCTCCGAGGCGCTGCGCGACCTGTCCGGCCTGGTGCGCGACGGCGGACGGCAGGTGACCGCCGTACTCGACAGGGCGCGCCCGTTCCTGCCGCCGGCCCGGGAGAACGCGCTCAGACGCGTGCTGGAGTGGATGGCCGACGACCTCTACGACCTGGTCGCCGACTCCTGGGAACCGCTCGCCCGGCAGGCGGGCCCCGGTGGCCCGGTGCCGCTCACGACGGCACAGATCTGCTCGCTGGACGTGGTCGCCCGTCGGCAACCGCTGCGGGCGGCGGGCCTTCTGCTCCGCCTGCTGCGAGCGGCGGACCACGCCGCGGCTCCGGAGCTCCACCGTGAGCTGACCGAACTGTTCACCCTCTGGTGCGCGGACTTCGAGAAGGCCCTGCGCCTGCGCTGGGTCCCGGTACGCCATCAGGTGGAGCACCAGGCACGCACGGTGGTGGCCACCGCGGACAGCGCGCTGCGGGCTCTGGGGTGGTAGGACGACCCCCTCACATCGCGGGCCTGCGGGTGGCGCGACCGCCCTTGGAGACGACGGTGGTGACGTTCATGCGCTTGCTGAGCCGGTACGTCAGCAGCGGGCTGCCGCTGACGAACTCCTTGTAGGCGACGGCCGCGCGACCCCTGAGCCACCAGCGCGCGGGGCTGTCGTCGGCCTTGGTGAACTGGATGACGGCGTCCCGGCGGCCCAGGCTGACCGGCTGGTGGAAGTAGCCGAAGCGGAACGGCTCGACCGTCCTGCCGCGCAGCAGTCGCGCGATGGTGTCGGCGGTGTACTGGGCGGTGGGCAGACCGCTCTGGCAGGTGCCGTGGACCGGCCCCCAGGCCAGGCGTACGGCGGCGGCGTCGCCGATGGCGTGGATCTCCGGGTGGGACACCGACCGCAGGGTGCCGTCGACCAGGATCAGACCGCGCTCGTCGGTGGCGATCCCGGCGTCGGCGGCCAGCGGCGACACCTTGACCCCGGCCGTCCACAGAAAGGCGTCGGAGCGGACGGTCCGGCCGTCGGACAGCTCGACGGCGTCGGGCAGCACCTTGGTGACCCGGGCGCCGGTCACCGTGGTCACACCGAGGCGGTCCAGCACGCGGTGCTGGTAGGCGCGCGCCTTGGCGCCCATCATGCCGCCGACCTCGTCCGAGCTGATCAGTGTGACGTTCAGGCCGGGGTGGCTCTCCGCGATCTCGGCGGCCGCCTCGACGCCGGTCAGGCCGCCGCCGCAGACGGTGACCGTGCCGCCGGCCGCCGCGACCTCGGTCAGCCGGGCGGCGAACCGGCCGGCGGACTCCGGGCCGTCGAGGGTGAACGCATGGGTGTCGGCGCCGGGGACCCTGCCGGTGTCGGTGGAGCTGCCCAGCGCGTAGACGAGGGTGTCGTACCCGAGGGACATGTCACCGTCGACGGTGACGCGCCGCGCCTCGGGGTCGATGGTGGTGGCGGTGCCCTCGACGAACCGGACGCCGGTCCCGTCGAGCAGGCTCGGGATCCGGTGGTGGGCCAGGTGCTGCCCGGCGGCGATCTGGTGCATCCGCAGCCGCTCGACGAACCGGCTCGACGGGTTGACCAGGGTGATCCTCACGCCGGTCCGGCGGATGCGGTGGGCCAGCCGGACCGCGGTGAACATGCCCGTGTAACCGGCGCCGAGAACGACGATGTGGTGATGGTCGGTCATCTCGATCTCCCACTGTTCGCACCGGCTCCGTACCGGTGACGCCCATGAGACGAGCGACCCGCCCCGGGCGTGACATGGGCCCCGACGAGACCCACGTCACACCGGCCAGGGCCCGGTTCCAGGGCAGTTGGAGGCCGTCCTCACTCAGCTGCCGTGCGCCTCCCGCTCGTCATACCCAGGCGCGCCTGCTCCTCCTCGACGATCCGGCGGGCCAGCTCGGTGTCCGACACGTCGACCGCGTCCGGGGTGGCTTCGGCGACGGCGCTGCGGCGGGCGTAGGCATCGAACAGGCGGGTCTTCGACTCCAGCATCCGTACCATGCGTTCATCCACTCCCCCGGTGGCGAGAAGGCGATGCACGTGAACCGGCCTGACCTGGCCCATGCGGTGGGCCCGGGCCACCGCCTGGTGTTCGATGGTCGGCTTGATCTGCGGTTCGCAGATGATGACGACGGACGCGGCCTGCATGTTGAGGCCGACGCCGGCCGCCTGGATCTGCGCCAGGAGCACCGCCGGCCCCGGGATCCCGGCGAAGTCGTCGACGATCTGCTGCCGCCGCCCGGCCGGGACGCCGCCGGTGAGCGGACCCAGCATCGGGGTGCCGGCGGTGGGCCCCTCGGCGAGCGCCGCCTGCGCCACGCCCAGCACGTCCTTGAAGTAGGAGAAGACCACTGTCTTCTGCCCGTTCTCGCCGGCCTCCTGAACGATCTCGCGGAGCCGGCCCAGCTTGGCCGACTTCTCGGGGCGCAGGTACGCGGCCCTGCGCATCGCCATGAAGTTGCCCTCTCGCACGGCTTCGCGGTAGGCCTCCTCGTCCGACGCGCTCAGCTCCTCCCACTCGTCGGTCTGCTGAAGGCTCGGGAGTTCCGTCAGCACGTCTTCCTGGTTGCGCCTCAGGTAGACCGGCGCGACGGCCTTGCGAAAGGCGACGGAACCCGCCAACGCGTCCCGCTCGCCGAGGGAGTCCGCCACGTCTTCATCGAGCATCCGGACCAAGGTGCGGAACTCTGCGACCCGGTTCTCCATCGGGGTTCCGGTCATGAAGAGGCTGCGCTCACAACGCTCCGTCCACAGGGCGACCGACCGGGACCGCTTGGTCGTGGGGTTCTTCACGGAATGCGCTTCGTCGACGACGAGCAGCCCGACCTCCCCGCCGCCCGGCACGGGAAAACCGCGCAGTGCGTCGAAGGTGGTCACCCCCACCCCGCCCCGGCCCTTCCAGTCGGCGAACGCGTGGTGCCGGTCGGGGCCGTGGAGCACCATGACGCGAAGAGCGCTGCGGGCCTCGATCTCGCGGGTCCAGTTCACGAGAACGCTCGCCGGGCAGACGACCATGAAATGGCTCTGCCCCTCCGCGGCCAGGTGTGCCAGCACGGCGATCGCCTGGATCGTCTTCCCGAGCCCCATCTCGTCGCCGAGTATCACCTTGCGCTGCGCCAGGACGAATCGAGCGCCGAACGCCTGGTAACCGCGAAGGGAAACCCGCCGGTGCGAGTCGTCGAGCTGTTGCGTCCGTACCCGCTCGGCGATCTCCTCCGGCAGGAACCCCTCGGCGGCTGCCGCGTCCGGCTGCCGCCCGGAGATCTCGGCGAGCAGGCTGTAGTACTCCGCGGAGCGGAGTTCGAAGTCCACCCATGCCGCGATGTCGGACGACGATCCACGCAGCAGGTCCACCGAGGCCTGGGCGAGCAGCTCGGGCACTCCGGCCTGCTCCGCCTCGTCCACCAGTGAGCGGAGGTCGGCCACCGCCGCCAGCGCACGTGACTTCTTCTCCCGGCCGGCCAGCAGCATCCTGAGATGTCCCGTGGCGGGCCTCGCGTCGACCAGCAACGGGCCGAGCCGTTCCGACAGGGCCGCGGCGCGGTCCACCGCGCGCCGGGCGTCCGGGCCTGCTTCCACCAGTACGTGCAGGGCCATGACGAGCGCGGTGGTGCTCGGCTCCGGCCGGTCCACGTCGATGTGGACGGCCACCGTCTCGTGCACCGCTTCGGACAGCCGGCGTGCGGCGGCGATGATCTGGTCGACAGTGCGCTGCCCGACACCGGGAATCTGCCGCAACCTGTAGGGGCCGGCTTCGAGGACACGGCCCACCGTGCCGAGGCCGCTCTTCTCGACGTTCCCCAGCCGAAGCCGTCCTTCAGTGACGTCCTGCAGCCGGGCGACGGGGATGGCGTCGAGCTCCCGGGCGACCTCCGCGTCATGAATCGGCTTCAGCGCCGCCCGCACCGCCTCGACCGCCCTGCCGTGGTCGACGGCCACTGCCTGGGCCGCCTCGTACAGTCGTGCTCCCCTCGCGACCGCGTCCCGTTCCCCACGCCCCACGCGCCCCGCCCCTCTCTCGCAGTCCCCGCATCCTCCCCGACTACGAGCAGGCGGCGGGGATCTTCGCGGACAGAAACACATGCCCGACCCGTCGGCAGGCGGGTCGGGCACAGGTCTTCACACGCGAGACGTCAGACGTTGAAGCGGAACTCCACCACATCCCCGTCCTGCATGACGTAGTCCTTGCCCTCCATGCGTGCCTTGCCCTTCGCGCGGGCCTCCGCGACCGAGCCCGTCTCCACCAGGTCGGCGAAGGAGATGACCTCCGCCTTGATGAAGCCCTTCTGGAAGTCGGTGTGGATGACTCCGGCGGCCTCGGGGGCGGTGGCGCCCTTCTTGATGGTCCAGGCGCGGGACTCCTTGGGGCCTGCCGTGAGGTAGGTCTGCAGGCCGAGGGTGTTGAAGCCGACCCGGGCGAGGGTGGCGAGGCCGGGCTCCTCGGCGCCGACCGACTCCAGCAGCTCCAGCGCGTCCGCCTCGTCCAGCTCGGCGAGCTCCGCCTCCAGCTTGGCGTTGAGGAAGATCGCCTCGGCGGGGGCGACCAGGGCGCGCTGCTCCTCCTTGAAGGCCTCGTCGGTCAGCTCGTCCTCGTCGACGTTGAAGACGTAGAGGAAGGGCTTGGTGGTGAGGAGATGCAGGTCGTGCAGGAGCTCCTCGTTGCCGGAGCCCTGGACGATGCCCGCGGAGAACAGGGTGTCGCCCTTCTCCAGGATCTCCTTGGCCTCCTCGACGGCCTTCACCTTCGGCGCGATGTCCTTCTTGATCCGCGACTCCTTCTGGAGCCGGGGCAGGACCTTCTCGATGGTCTGGAGGTCGGCGAGGATCAGCTCGGTGTTGATCGTCTCGATGTCGTCCTTGGGCGAGACCTTGCCGTCGACATGGACGACGTTCTCGTCCTTGAAGGCGCGGATGACCTGGCAGATCGCGTCGGACTCGCGGATGTTCGCGAGGAACTTGTTGCCCAGCCCCTCGCCCTCGGAGGCGCCGCGCACGATGCCCGCGATGTCGACGAAGTCGACGGTCGCCGGGAGCACCCGCTGGGAGGAGAAGATCTCGGCCAGTTTGGCCAGGCGCGCGTCCGGGACGCCGACCACTCCGACGTTCGGCTCGATCGTGGCGAACGGGTAGTTGGCCGCCAGCACGTCGTTCTTGGTCAGGGCGTTGAACAGGGTCGACTTGCCGACATTCGGCAGACCGACGATTCCGATCGTGAGCGACACGTTGCGACTTCCCGTACGTGAGTGGAGGACTGGCGGCCGATGGGGCCGATCCACCAGTCTACGGCGTGCCCCGCCCCCCATCGGCGACGTATCGAACGCTTGGCCAAGGTCCGCCCCTCGGCGTGTCCCGAGGGCCGTTCGACACATAAACAGACCTAAGTTGGTCCAGTGGAGCAACACAGGACACGCCCAGCGCAGCACGGGCAGCAGCACGGCACGCGCCGCGGGACCCCGCCGCTGCCCCCGCAGGCCAGGGGCAGCGCCCCGGGGTCGCCGGCCCGCGCCGACGCCCCCCGCCGTCCCCCCGCCGCCGTCCGGCGGCCGCTGCCCCCGTGGGTGCGGGCGGTGCGCCGGATGCCGAACCCCCGGCTCACCGGACTGGGCGTCGGGCTGTTCTGCACCGCCCTGACGATCACGCTCGGCGGCCTGGTCGCCCTGCTGTTCGGGTCGTCGCTGACGGTCTACGGCGTGCTGTTCCTGCCGGTGTGCGTCCTGACCGCGGCATGGGTGCGCCGCGCGGACCTGGTGACCGCGGTCATCGTCGTGCCGATCGCCTTCGCGCTGGGTCTGGTGCCGGTCGCCGACGGCGGGGACGGGACCGGCGACCGGCTGATGGGCCTGTTCACGGCGCTGGCGACGCAGGCCGGGTGGCTGTACGGCGGAACCCTGGTCACCGGCGTGATCGTCACCGTGCGCAAGGTGCGGCTGATGCGGCACCAGGTGGCCAGGAGCCGGCCGCCGGTGTGACCTACCGCTGTGCCGCCCGCATCGCCGCGCCCACGATGCCGGCGTTGTTCTGCAGCTGGGCCGGGACGATCTCCGCCTTGATGCCCTCGATGTAGTGCAGGAACTTCTGCGACTTACGGCTGACCCCGCCGCCGATGATGAACAGCTCCGGCGAGAACAGCATCTCCACATGGGCGAGGTACTTCTGGACCCGGTGCGCCCAGTGCTCCCACGTCAGCTCGCCGTCCTCCTTGGCCTTGCTGGAGGCCCGCTTCTCCGCGTCATGGCCGTGCAGCTCCAGATGGCCCAGCTCGGTGTTGGGCACCAGGGTGCCGTCCACGAACAGGGCGCTGCCGATGCCGGTGCCGAAGGTGAGCAGGATGACGGTGCCTCTGCGGTCCCGCCCCGCGCCGAACGCGATCTCGGCGACGCCCGCGGCGTCCGCGTCATTGACCACCGTCACCGGCAGGCCGCCCAGACGCTCGCCGAACAACGCGCGCGCGTCGGTGTCGATCCAGCCCTTGTCGACATTGGCCGCCGTACGGATCGTCGCCCCGTCGGTCACCACGCCGGGGAAGGTCAGCCCGACCGGTCCCGTCCAGCCGAAGTGGTCGACGACCTGCTTGACGCCGTCCGCCACCCCGTCGGGCGTCGCCGGATGCGGGGTGAGCACCTTGAAGCGCTCCTCGGCAAGGTCGCCCCTGTCGAGATCCACAGGGGCACCCTTGATTCCGGACCCACCGATGTCCACACCGAAGATCTGCATGGCTCTACGTTACGACGCGGGACCGACAGTCACTCCGGCGAGGTGCCGGTCCGCTCCGCGATCAGGGCCGCGGCCTCCTCGCGCAGATCCCGGCGCAGCTCCTTCGGCAGCGAGAAGGTGATCGACTCCTCGGCCGCCTTCACCAGCTCGACATCGCCGTAGCCCCGCTGGGCGAGCCACTCCAGGACCTCCTCGACGAGGACCTCCGGGACGGAGGCGCCGGAGGTGACGCCGACCGTGGTGACGCCCTCCAGCCAGGCCTCGTCGATCTCGCTCGCGAAGTCCACCAAGTACGCCTCGCGCGAGCCCGCGAGCTTGGCGACCTCGACCAGCCGCTTGGAGTTGGAGGAGTTGCGCGAGCCGACCACGATGACCAGTTCGGCCTCGGCGCCCATCTGCTTCACCGCGAGCTGGCGGTTCTGGGTGGCGTAGCAGATGTCGTCGCTGGGCGGCGAGATGAGCTGGGGGAACTTCTCCTTGAGGGCGTCGACGGTCTCCATCGTCTCGTCCACGCTCAGCGTGGTCTGCGACAGCCACACGACCTTCGACTCGTCGCGGACCTCGACCTTGGCGACGTCCTCGGGGCCGTCGACGAGCTGGATGTGGTCGGGGGCCTCGCCGGAGGTGCCGATGACCTCCTCATGGCCCTCGTGGCCGATCAGGAGGATGTCGTAGTCCTCATCGGCGAAGCGGACGGCTTCCTTGTGGACCTTGGTGACGAGCGGGCAGGTGGCGTCGATGGTGGCGAGCTTGCCGCGGGCGGCCTCCTCGTGGACGACGGGGGCGACGCCGTGCGCCGAGAACATCACGATGTTCCCGGGCGGCACCTCCTCGGTCCGCTCGACGAAGACGGCGCCCTTGCGCTCCAGGGTCTGCACGACGTACTTGTTGTGCACGATCTCGTGCCGGACGTACACCGGGGCCCCGTACTGCTCCAGGGCTTTCTCGACGGCGATCACGGCGCGGTCCACACCCGCGCAGTAGCCACGGGGGGCGGCGAGCAGGACACGGCGGCCAGGCGAAGCAGTCATGCGTCCCATCGTAAGGCCGCGTTCGGCGGGTCAAAGATCGCGCCGGGCAGGACGGCTCTGGACACTGGCGGCATGTCCGACATCGGTACGGCCTCCTCCGCGGCCGAGGCGGAGCCCTCCGCTCTGCGGCGCAGCCTCGGTTTCCGGGACCTGGTGGTCTACGGGCTGCTGTTCATCGCGCCCATGGCCCCGGTCGGCGTGTTCGGCACGCTGGACGCCAGGTCGCACGGGGCGGTCGCGCTCGTCTATCTCGTCGCCACCGTGGCGATGGCGTTCACCGCATTCAGCTACGCGCAGATGGTGCGGGTGGTCCCCCAGGCGGGTTCGGTGTTCGCCTACGCGCGGGCGGGGCTCGGGCCGTGGGCCGGGTTCGTCGCGGGCTGGATGGCGATGCTGGACTATCTGCTGATCCCCGCGGTCGCCTACCTCTTCTCCGGGATCGCCATGGAGGCGCTGGTCCCGGAGGTCTCACGCTGGGTGTGGACGGCGATCGCGGTGGTCCTGACGACGCTGCTGAACCTGTGGGGCGTACGGCCCGCGGCCCGCGTGGGTTTCCTGGTGCTGGCCATGGAGATCGTGGTCCTGCTGGTCTTCGTGGTCTCGGCGGTGGTGGTCCTCGCGCGGGACGGCGCCGAGCGGGGGTGGCTGTCGCCGCTGTCCGGGGACGGCACGCAGGGCGCGTTCGCGCTGTCGGCGGTGCTCGGGGCGGTGTCGATCGCGGTCCTGTCCTACCTCGGCTTCGACGCCATCGCCTCCTTCGCGGAGGAGGTCACCGGGGGTTCGCGGAAGGTGGCGCGGGCGGTCCTGTTCTGCCTGGCGCTCACGGGCGTCCTCTTCGTGGCGCAGACCTACCTGGTGGCACTGCTGGAACCCCTGTCCTCCGCCCAGCTGGCCGCCGAGCCGGCCCGGCAGGGCTCCGCCTTCTACGATGCCGTCGACGCGTCCGTCGGGACCTGGCTGCACGACCTGGTCGCCGTGAGCAAGGCGATCGGTGCCGCGTTCGCCGCGCTGGCCGGGCAGGCGGCGGCCGGCCGGCTGCTGTTCGCGATGGGCCGGGCCGGACGGCTGCCGCGGGTGCTGGCGCGGACGAACGCGGGGGTCCCGCGGCCGGCCCTGCTCTGCGCGGCCGCGGTCACGCTGGCCGCGGCGCTCTGGGCGGCCCGCCGCGACGACGGCCTGGATCACCTCGTCTCCGTCGTCGACATCGGCGCCCTCACCGCCTTCACCCTGCTGCACGCCAGCGTGGTGGGCTGGTTCGCGGTGCGCCGCCGCGGGGGGCCGGTGGTCTGGTGGCGCCACGTACTGATGCCGGCAGCGGGCGCGGCCATCACGGTCACGGTGATCGCGGAGGCCTCGGGGACGGCTCAGGTGGTGGGCGCGGTCTGGTTGGCGGTGGGGGTGATGGTGCTGGTGGTGCAGCGGGGGCGGGTGGGGTGAGGGTGCGGGGGCTGGATGAGACGCCGGGTGTGGCCTTGAGGGTGGGCGGGGCTGATTGTGGTGGCTCGGTGGGGAACATCGGGGCGGGTGACGGTCACTGGACCGGGAGCGGTCCTGCGAGGTGGGGACCGGTCGCGGCGGGGCGAGGCCCGAGTAACCGCTCAGAGCGGCCATGGTCCGAGGTTCGGCGAGGCCGAGTCGACCAGGGACGGACGAGGGCGCGGACCCTGCCCGCCGTAGGCAAAGAGCCGATCCCGCCCCGCGCGACCGCGAGCGGCCCGGTGCGGGAGGGCGCCGGCCGGGGCAGCCGGTGGCCGCCGCCTGAGCAGCAGAGCGACCGCCGCGCCCTCCGCTCAAGGGCGCCACGCCGCACCCCACTTCGCGGGCGCACTCCCGGGGACGAGCCGCCGTACGCGCGAGGACGATTTCGATGTCGGTGCCTGCGGCTACGCTCACGGACATGGCTGCAAACACGTCCGCGGACTCCCCGCTGCCCGTCGGCGAGGTGTCGCGGCTCATCGGGGGCTGGATCGACCGGCTCGGGGCGGTGTGGGTCGAGGGGCAGATCACCCAGCTCTCCCGCCGCCCGGGCGCCGGGGTGGTGTTCCTGACGCTGCGGGATCCGTCGTACGACATCTCCGTGAGCGTCACCTGCTACCGGCAGGTCTTCGACGCCGTGGCGGATGTGGTGAGCGAGGGCGCGCGGGTCGTCGTCCTGGCGAAGCCCGAGTGGTACGCCCCGCGTGGGCAGTTGTCGCTGCGGGCCACCGAGATAAAGCCGGTCGGGGTCGGCGAGCTGCTCGCGCGTCTGGAGCAGTTGAAGAAGGCGCTGGCGGCCGAGGGGCTGTTCACGCCGGAGCGCAAGAAGCCGCTGCCGTTCCTGCCGCAGCTCGTCGGGCTGGTCTGCGGCCGGGCCTCGGCCGCGGAGCGGGACGTCCTGGAGAACGCCCGGCACCGCTGGCCCGCCGTCCGTTTCGAGGTGCGCAATGTCGCCGTGCAGGGTGTGCACGCGGTGCCGCAGGTCGTGCAGGCGGTCAAGGAGCTCGACGAGATCGACGACGTCGACGTGATCATCGTGGCGCGCGGCGGCGGCAGCGTGGAGGACCTGCTGCCGTTCTCCGACGAGCAGCTGGTGCGGACGGTCGCCGCCTGCCGTACGCCGGTGGTCTCCGCGATCGGGCACGAGCCCGACAACCCCCTCCTCGACCATGTCGCCGACCTGCGCGCGTCCACCCCGACCGACGCCGCCAAGAAGGTCGTACCGGACGTGGGCGAGGAGTACGAGCGGGTACGGATGCTCCAGGGGCGGGCCCGGCGCTGTGTCGCGGCCTACCTCGACCGGGAGGAGCGCGGGCTGGCCAATGCGCTGGCCCGGCCGTCGATGGAGGACCCGCACCGGATGATCGACGAGCGCGCCGATCATGTCGCGGCCCTGCTGGACCGCGGCCGCCGCACCCTCGGCCACCTCCTCGACCGCGCCGACTCCGAGCTGACGCACACGCACGCGCGCGTGGTGGCGCTGTCCCCGGCGGCGACCCTGAAGCGGGGGTACGCCGTGCTGCAGAAGGCGGATGGGCATGTCGTCCGGGACCCGGACGAGGTCGGCGGCGACGAGGTGCTGCGGGCGCGGGTCTCCGCGGGTGAGTTCACTGTCCGAGTCGATGCTTAGGGTGAGTGCATGACCAGCAAGGTGGATGAGGCGCTCGGGTACGAGCAGGCGCGGGACGAGCTGATCGAGGTCGTACGGCGGCTGGAGGCGGGCGGTACGACGCTGGAGGAGTCCCTGGCGCTGTGGGAGCGCGGGGAGGAGCTGGCCAAGGTGTGCCGGCGCTGGCTGGACGGGGCGCGGGCGCGGCTCGACGCTGCACTGGCGGCCGAGGAGGAGGCGACGGAGGAAGAGTGATCTCCTTCCCTGCCTGTGAAGCGGATCACCCCCTACCCCTCTTTTGTTGAACGTTGAACTTCACTCGCCTATGGTCGACGTGTCAGCTGATCCCTCGCACGGATCCGACGCGCCACCCCGAGAAGGTTCACCCATGTCTCTCGTTCTTGACCCCGCCGCCCAGGACCTGCTGTTCCGCGAGGCCCGCACCGCGAACACCTTCACCGACGAGCCGGTGACCGACGAGCAGGTCCAGGCGATCTACGACCTGGTCAAGTACGGCCCCACCGCTTTCAACCAGTCGCCGCTGCGCGTCACCCTGGTCCGCTCCCCCGAGGCCCGCGAGCGTCTGGTCCAGCACCTGGCCGAGGGCAACCAGGCCAAGACCGCCGCCGCCCCGCTGGTCGCGATCCTCGCCGCGGACAACGAGTTCCACGACGAACTGCCGCGACTCCTCCCGCACTTCCCGCAGGCCAAGGACGCCTTCTTCACCGAGCGCCCGGTCCGCGAGGGCTCCGCCGCGCTCAACGCCGCCCTCCAGGCCGCGTACTTCATCATCGGCGTCCGCGCCGCGGGCCTGGCCGCCGGCCCGATGACCGGTCTGGACTTCGAGGGCGTCCGCAAGGAGTTCCTGGACGACGACCACACCCCGCTGATGGTGGTCAACATCGGCAAGCCGGGCCCCGACGCCTGGTTCCCCCGCTCCCCGCGGCTGTCGTACGACGAGGTCATCACGACCGTCTGAGCACGACCCACGAGGAAGGCCCCCGGCAGCGCGCCGGGGGCCTTCGTCATGCGCGTGCGGCCGGGCCTAGTCCGCCTTCAGCGCGCCCGCCATCTCCGCCAGCTGCGCGAACGAGCCGGTGCCCGCCACGACCGTCGTCGAGCCGTCCCCGTCAAGCACCAGCGCGTCGTAGCGGCCGCCGGTCCAGCGGGTCCACGTCTCGCCGTCGATCTCCTGGGTGGCCTTCGTCGCGCGTCCGCCCTGGGTGGCGTCGTCGAGGAACGGCTTCACCTTCCGCGCCGCCGACTGCCGGACCTGGACGTACTCCCCGTCCGGGGCGTGGAAGCCGAGGTGCCAGGCGTCGGACTGGTCGCCCCGGAACCACACCGAGGTCGCCTTCCACTCCTCGGCCAGCCCCTCGGGGGCGGCCACGGGGTAGGACGCCGCGCGGCGCGCGGTGAGCAGCTCCACCCGGTAGTCGACCCGCTTGAGGTCCGGGGCGGACTCCTCGTGCGGGATGAAGAGGTACACGACCCCCGCCGCGAGGATGGTCACCGCGAGGGAGAGGACCATGTTGCGGACCGACTTCTGCTTAGCGTTCGTACCTGCCACGCCCCTATCGTCGCAGGTGCCCGGTCCGCTCATCCGTGGGGCCCCCTGCTCATTCTGCAGGCCTGACGATAGAGTCGTCGGCATCACCCTCATCCGGCCGTCGTCGTATCAGAAAGGTGCGCTCCGATGACCGAACATCATCACTTGCCGTCCGAACTCGATGTCCCCTCCGAGGCCCCCGACCGCAACCTCGCCCTGGAACTCGTCCGGGTCACCGAAGCAGCCGCCATGGCCGCGGGCCGCTGGGTCGGGCGCGGCGACAAGAACGGCGCCGACGGTGCCGCGGTGCGCGCGATGCGCACCCTCGTCTCCACCGTCTCGATGAACGGCGTCGTCGTCATCGGTGAGGGCGAGAAGGACGAGGCGCCGATGCTCTTCAACGGGGAGCGGGTCGGCGACGGCACCGGGCCCGAGGTGGACATCGCCGTCGACCCGATCGACGGCACCACGCTGACCGCCAAGGGCATGCCGAACGCGATCGCCGTCCTCGCGGCCACCGAGCGCGGGGCGATGTTCGACCCGTCGGCCGTCTTCTACATGGACAAGCTGGTCACCGGGCCCGAGGCCGCCGACTTCGTCGACATCAACGCCCCGGTCTCGGTCAACATCCGCCGGGTCGCCAAGGCGAAGCGGTCCACGCCGGAGGACGTCACCGTGGTGATCCTCGACCGGCCCCGGCACGAGGGGATCATCAAGGAGATCCGGGACGCCGGCGCCCGCATCAAGCTGATCTCCGACGGTGACGTCGCGGCGTCGATCTACGCCCTGCGCGAGGGCACCGGCGTCGACATGCTCCTCGGCATCGGCGGTACGCCGGAGGGGATCATCTCGGCCTGTGCCGTGAAGTGTCTCGGCGGCACCATCCAGGGCAAGTTGTGGCCGAAGGACGACGAGGAGCGGCAGCGGGCGATCGACGCCGGGCACGATCTCGACCGGGTGCTGACGACCGAGGACCTCGTCCAGGGTGAGAACGTGTTCTTCGTCGCCACCGGCATCACCGACGGTGAGCTGCTCCGGGGCGTGCGGTACCGGGCGGACTCCGCGGTCACCGAGTCGATCGTGATGCGGTCCAAGTCCGGGACGGTGCGGCGGATCGACTCCGAGCACCGGCTGAGCAAGCTGCGGGCGTACAGCGCGATCGACTTCGACCGGGCCAAGTAACGGACCAAGCAGCGCGGCCAAGCAACAGGCCGAGCTGCGAGGCCGGTCAGCGGCCCATGGGCGCCCCCGGTGCGGAGGGGGCGCCTTTCCCTGCCCTGTGCGGCTCAGCCGGCCTGGGCTATGCGGCCCGTCGCCCTCGCCGCCTTCTTCAGTTCGAGGTCGCGGCGCCTGCGGCGGGCCAGCACCACGCGGCGTTCCGCCGCGGTGAGGCCGCCCCAGACCCCGTAGGGCTCGGGCTGGAGGAGGGCGTGTTCGCGGCATTCGACCATGACCGGGCAGCGCGCGCAGACTCGCTTGGCCGCCTCCTCGCGGGAGAGCCGGGCCGCGGTGGGCTCCTTGGAAGGGGCGAAGAACAGGCCGGCCTCGTCGCGCCGGCACACCGCCTCGGTGTGCCAGGGCGCGTCTTGATCCCTGTCTCGCACTGGCTCCCGCTGGGCCGGAACGGCAGCGACATGCAGGGACGAATGCGGCGGTTGCAGCACGGTCTACTCCTGACGACGGCTTCGCGAGCGAGAGACGATGCAGCAAGGTCTACCCGCTGTGCGCGCGCCTATGCAGGCAGTTCCGAAGCGCTGGATTCCGGGGGCTCCTGCGCGACCGGATGAGCGGACCGGTTGATTTCGGTTGCCCTCGGATTTGCGTCTGTCAATGATTCAGATGCTTGCGCAAACTCTTCCCGACCTTGGCGTGGACCCGGTCGAGGATGTCGGTGACCAGCTTGCCGCGCCGGGGCCTGGCCTCGATGCTGCCCAGTACGGCCCACCCGTCGACGTAGACCACGGGCGCCGCCGCGTCCTCGGCGTCCAGCGTGTCCACCTCGAAGCTGCCGAGGACGCCGCCGCCGGTGCCGCGCAGCGACACGTTCTCCGGGACGCGGATCTCGACGCTGCCGAAGACCGAGATCGCCTTGACCACGACCTGCTGGTACTCGAAGAGCGCCTCGCTGAGGTCGATCTCCACGCTGCCGAAGATCGCGTACGCGTGGATCCGGCGCCCGGCGCGCCAACGGCCCTTGCGGACGGCGCTGCTGAAGATCGCGACTGCGGTGTCGTCGGGGTCGGTGGGGAGGTTGGCGGGGCGGCTCGGGATGTGGGCGTACGAGGCCGCCGGCCGGGGACCGTGGGCCGCGGGCAGGTCCTTGATGAAGACCTCCAGCTC
Source organism: Streptomyces sp. NPDC002776 (assembly GCF_053592195.1). NCBI lineage: Bacteria > Bacillati > Actinomycetota > Actinomycetes > Kitasatosporales > Streptomycetaceae > Streptomyces > Streptomyces sp. NPDC002776. The sequence goes on from NZ_JBSFVG010000001.1 coordinate 255,667, forward strand.
GCCCACCGTCTTGGCGGCCAGCACCCCTTCCACCCGCTCGCTGTGCTCGTCGGGGGTGAGGCGGCCCTCGGCGAGCGCCTCGCGGAGGATGTCCGCGATCCGGTCGCGGTCGGCGTCGGAGGCACGGAGCTCGGCGGCGGGCGCGGTCTGCTTCTGAAGGTCCACGGCAGCAGCGTACCCACTCACGATAGATCGCGACAGTCCCCGTCCGGGTCGAACTGAGCCTTACCTCACAAGCCCGCCTCCGGCGGCAGGTCCTACGCTGGTGGGCGCTGACCGACGGAGGTCGGCCGCCGCATCTGTCGAGTGAGGAATGGGCGACATGCCTGAGTTCGCGTACACCGATCTGCTCCCCATGGGAGAGGACACCACCCCGTACCGGCTGGTGACCTCCGAGGGTGTCTCCACCTTCGAGGCCGACGGGCGGACGTTCCTCAAGGTCGAGCCGGAGGCACTGCGCAAGCTCGCCGCCGAGGCCATCCACGACATCCAGCACTACCTGCGCCCCGCGCACCTGGCTCAGCTGCGGCGGATCATCGACGACCCCGAGGCGTCCAGCAACGACAAGTTCGTCGCCCTGGACCTGCTGAAGAACGCGAACATCGCGGCGGCGGGCGTCCTGCCGATGTGCCAGGACACCGGCACGGCGATCGTGATGGGCAAGCGCGGACAGAACGTGCTGACCGAGGGCGGGGACGAGGAAGCCCTCTCGCGCGGCATCTACGACGCGTACCTGAACCTCAACCTGCGGTACTCGCAGATGGCCCCGCTGACCATGTGGGAGGAGAAGAACACCGGCTCCAACCTCCCCGCGCAGATCGAGCTGTACGCCACCGACGGCGGCGCCTACAAGTTCCTCTTCATGGCGAAGGGCGGCGGCTCCGCCAACAAGTCCTTCCTCTACCAGGAGACGAAGGCCGTCCTGAACGAGGCCTCCATGATGAAGTTCCTGGAGGAGAAGATCCGTTCGCTCGGTACGGCCGCCTGCCCGCCGTACCACCTGGCCATCGTCGTCGGCGGCACCTCCGCCGAGTACGCGCTGAAGACCGCCAAGTACGCCTCCGCGCACTACCTGGACGAGATCCCGGCCGAGGGCTCGCCGCTCGGGCACGGGTTCCGGGACAAGGAGCTGGAGGAGAAGGTCTTCGAGCTGACGCAGAAGATCGGGATCGGCGCGCAGTTCGGCGGCAAGTACTTCTGCCACGACGTGCGCGTGGTCCGGCTGCCGCGGCACGGTGCCTCCTGCCCGGTCGCCATCGCCGTCTCCTGCTCCGCCGACCGCCAGGCGGTCGCCAAGATCACCGCCGAGGGCGTCTTCCTGGAGCAGTTGGAGACCGACCCGGCGCGATTCCTGCCGGACACGACGGACGAGCACCTCGACGACTCGGCGGACGTCGTGAAGATCGACCTGAACCAGCCGATGGAGACGATCCTCGCCGAGCTCACCAAGTACCCGGTGAAGACCCGGCTCTCGCTCACCGGCCCGCTGGTGGTGGCCCGTGACATCGCGCACGCCAAGATCAAGGAGCGGCTGGACGCGGGCGAGGAGATGCCGCAGTACCTGAAGGGCCACCCGGTGTACTACGCCGGTCCCGCCAAGACCCCCGAGGGCTACGCGTCGGGCTCCTTCGGCCCGACCACGGCCGGCCGCATGGACTCCTACGTCGAGCAGTTCCAGGCGGCGGGCGGCTCCAAGGTGATGCTGGCCAAGGGCAACCGCAGCAAGCAGGTCACCGACGCCTGCGGCACCCACGGCGGCTTCTACCTCGGCTCCATCGGCGGCCCGGCCGCGCGCCTCGCGCAGGACTGCATCAAGAAGGTCGAGGTCGTCGAGTACGAGGAGCTCGGCATGGAGGCGGTCTGGAAGATCGAGGTCGAGGACTTCCCGGCGTTCATCGTCGTGGACGACAAGGGCAACGACTTCTTCCAGGATCCGGCCCCCGCCCCGACCTTCACGTCGATCCCGGTACGGGGGCCGGGGCTGGCGTAGTACTTGCGGTGCGGCGGGGACGGATCTCGCCCCCGCCGCCCCTACCCGTCCCATCCCCAGGGGCTGCCGCCCCTTCGACCCCGCCCAAGGGCTCCGCCCCCTGGACCCCCGATCGGCCCGAAAGGCGTCGTCCTCAAACGCCGGACGGGCCGAGTGGTGCCGTCGGACGAACAAGTCGAACGACTTCTTCCAGGATCCGGCTCCGCCCCGACGTTCACGTCGATCGCGGTACGGGGGCCGGGGCTGGCGTAACGCCTGAGCAGTGCTCCGCGCCAGGCGGCCCGTCGGTCAGCTCAGGTCGAAGTCCAGGCGCTGGTAGTCCCCGTCGTCCGTGAAGCTGATCTGGCCGCTCGCGCCGCGGTAGTCGCCGGTTCCGCCGGTGACGGACGCGTCGAAGGCGGGCAGCTCGGCCGACTCGTCCAGCGGGACCGTCATGAGGACCTGGGCGGTGATCTGGCCGCCGGACAGGACGAAGGTGCCGAGGCACTGGATGTCCATGGGGTCGCCGGTGCGGACGACCGTGCAGGCGACGCCGTCCCGGCCCACCTTGTCGCCGCCCTTCTCACGGTAGAGGTCGTCGGCGAAGGAGAAGGTGTCGCCGACCTCGGGCGCCTGCTGCTGCTCCTCCTCGTCGCCCGCGACCTCCCGGGCGTAGAGGGTGAAGTCGTCCTGCTGCGCCGCCGCGGGAGCCGCCATGACGAGGGCGGTCGCCGCCGCCAGACCGGTGCCGAGCGCGCCGAGCGTCCTGATGCTGCGGAGCATGTCGTGCCTCCCGTGGGGTGCCGGGCCCCCCTGCGTTCCTTCATTGTCCGCCCCTGCCCCTCCCGCCGCGCGCCGTGACGATCAGCGCCGACGGGGAACAGGTGACATGTCCGGGGCGCTGTGCCAGGTGGAGGTGATCGGCAGTGGCCGACGAAGAGCAGAGCTATCGCATCGAGCACGACTCCATGGGCGAGGTGCGGGTGCCCGCCCACGCCAAGTGGCGGGCCCAGACCCAGCGTGCCGTGGAGAACTTCCCGGTGTCCGGGCAGCGGATCGAGCGGGCGCACATCGAGGCGCTGGCGCGGATCAAGGGCGCCGCGGCGAAGGTGAACGCCGAGCTGGGCGTGGTCGACAAGGACGTGGCCGAGGCGATCCAGAAGGCCGCCGCCGAGGTCGCGGACGGGACGTGGGACGAGCACTTCCCCGTCGACGTCTTCCAGACCGGCTCGGGCACCTCGTCCAACATGAACGCCAACGAGGTCATCGCCACGCTCGCGAGCGAACGGCTCGGCCGGGACGTACACCCCAATGACCATGTGAACGCGTCGCAGTCGTCCAACGACGTCTTCCCGTCCTCCATCCACATCGCCGCCACCGCCGCCGTCACCCGTGATCTGATCCCGGCGCTCCGGCACCTCGGCGACTCCCTCGCCCGCAAGGCGGAGGAGTTCGCGGACGTCGTGAAGTCCGGGCGCACCCATCTCATGGATGCCACGCCGGTCACGATGGGGCAGGAGTTCGGCGGGTACGCCGCCCAGGTCCGGTACGGGATCGAGCGGCTGGAGGCCTCCCTCCCCCGGCTGGCCGAGCTGCCGCTGGGCGGCACCGCGGTCGGCACCGGCATCAACACCCCGCCCGGTTTCTCCGCCGCCGTCATCGAGGAGGTCGCCCGGGCCACGGGGCTGGCGCTCACCGAGGCGCGCGACCACTTCGAGGCGCAGGGCGCGCGGGACGGCGTGGTGGAGATCAGCGGGCAGCTGCGGACCATCGCGGTCGGGCTCACGAAGATCGCCAATGATCTGCGGTGGATGGCCTCCGGGCCGCGCACCGGGCTGGCGGAGATCTCGCTGCCCGATCTACAGCCCGGCTCCTCGATCATGCCGGGGAAGGTCAATCCGGTCATCCCGGAGGCGGTGCTGATGGTCGCCGCACAGGTCACCGGGAACGACGCCACCGTCGCCACCGCGGGGGCCGCGGGCAACTTCGAGCTCAATGTGATGCTCCCGGTCATCGCGAAGAACGTCCTGGAATCGATCCGGCTGCTCGCCAACGTCTCCCGGCTGCTCGCCGACCGGACGGTCGACGGCATCGTCGCGCACCGTGAACGGGCCCGCGAGTACGCCGAGTCATCACCGTCCGTGGTCACGCCGCTGAACAAGTACATCGGGTACGAGGAGGCCGCCAAGGTCGCCAAGAAGGCGCTCGCGCAGCGCCGGACGATCCGTCAAGTCGTGCTGGAGGGCGGGTATGTGGAGCGCGGCGACCTGACCCTGGCTGAGCTGGACGAAGCGCTGGATGTCCTGCGGATGACGCGCCCGTGACGATCGGCGCCGGGCGCGCGGACGGTGACGTTCGCCGCAGCGGCGGCAGTCGGTGACACCTACTATCTGTGCATGGCGGACGGTGGAGCGATGACGACGGTGGAAGCGGGCGGCACTACGGCGCACTGGGCGCCCGGCAGTCACATTCTGTGGCGGTACCGGGAGAACGGCGGCCCACGCTTCCACATCGTGCGTCCGGTGACCGTCGTACGGGACGATCCGGAGCTGCTCGCCGTATGGCTGGCGCCCGGGACCGCGTGTCTCAAGCCCGCGCTGGCGGACGGCACCCCCGTGCACGAGGAGCCCCTGCGGTCGCGCTACACCAAGCCGCGTACGGTGCAGCGGGACCGCTGGTTCGGCACCGGGGTGCTGAAACTGGCCAGACCCGGGCAGCCGTGGTCGGTGTGGCTGTTCTGGGATGCGGGCTGGCGGTTCAAGAACTGGTACGTGAACCTGGAGGAACCGCTGGTCCGCCGGCCGGGCGGGGTGGATTCCGAGGATCACTTCCTGGACATCTGTGTGTACCCTGACCGGACTTGGGGCTGGCGCGACGAGGACGAGTTCGCGCAGGCCCAGCAGGACGGCCTGATGGACGCCCGCACCGCCGAACGGGTCCGGGAGGCCGGGCGTGCCGCGGTGGAGGTGATCCGCGCCTGGGGGTCACCGTTCTCGGACGGCTGGCAACACTGGCGCCCGAACCCGTCCTGGGCTGTACCGTCACTGCCGGAGGACGCAGGACGTACGCCCGCGCACATGTCCTCATGAGACCCTTGATGCGCCCCCGGGCATGAAACGTAGGATCGTCCTCCGCAAGGGCGCGCGGTGGCAACTACCGGAGCGTGCACTGGGCTTGACCGATCGTCACCGAGGGGCGGCTGGACGTGAGCGAGGGGTACGAGGGCAACACCCGGCCGGGCGGCGCACAGCCCGCCGGTGGCACAGGAACTGCCTCCGGCCACGCGGGAATTCCGTTCCTGGGGCAGGTATTGCGGGTATCGGGACTTCGGCGGGACGAACAACACGCCCCGGACGGATGGATGCGACACGCGTGACGGAGCAGCCGACCTCGTTCGAGCGCCCCCCGGGCGCCGACCCCGCGGATCCCCGCGGGGCGCTCCTGCGTACCCCGACCCCGTCCCGCGCGCCCGGCGCCGCCGCGTTACCGGCGCAGGCCCGCACCGGAGAACCGCCCTCCACCCCGGGCACCACCGCCCCGTCCGGCAACGACAAGGCCCCCGTGAGCAACGGTCCCGAGCATGCGCAGCCCTCCGCCGCCGCGGAGGCCGACACCCACCGCCCCCGGCCGGTCCCGGAGGGCATCCCGGCCCAGCCGAGCAGCGCGCCGGCCCCGGAGGAGCGCCGCAGCGGGCAGGGAGTGCCGCCGGGCCGTCCCACGCCGATGCGGCGGGACGGGGACCGGCTGCGGTTCGTGGGCGCCGCGACCCGGCGGATCGCCCGCGGCATCGACCTCGACGAGATCGTGATGGGGCTGTGCCGGGCGACCGTGCCGACGTTCTCGGACGCGATCCTGGTCTACCTCCGCGACCCGCTGCCGGTCGGCGACGAGCGGCCCACCGGGCCCGTCGTGCTGCGGCTGCGCCGCACCGACCGGATACCGGAGGAGCGGGACACCGACGGCGGTTTCCTGCCCGCGCAGGGCGTGCCGGAGCCGACCGAGCTGGCCGAACTGTCCGCCGGAACCGCCGAGTTGTGCGAGGTACGGCCCGGTGGCGCGCTCGCCGAAGTACTGCGCGGGGTCCGTCCGGTGTTCGCCGACGCGCCCGCGGCCAGCGCCGCGCTGCCCGAACTCCTCGGTGACGACGGGGATCTGGTGGTCCCCACCGGCCAGCGCGCGATCCTCGCGCCGCTGCGCGGCCGGCGCCGGGTGATCGGCGCGGCGATCTTCCTGCGCCGCCCCGAACGCGTCGCCTTCGAGGCGGACGACCTTCTGGTCGCCGCCCAGCTCGCCACGCACAGCGCGCTCGGCATCGACAAGGCGGTGCTGTACGGCCGTGAGGCGTACATCGCGGACGAGCTGCAGCGCACGATGCTGCCCGAGACCCTCCCCCGGCCGACCGGCGTACGGCTCGCGTCCCGCTATCTGCCGGCCGCCGAGACCGCGCGGGTGGGCGGCGACTGGTACGACGCGATCCCGTTGCCGGGCAGCCGGGTGGCGCTGGTGGTGGGCGATGTCATGGGGCACTCCATGACCTCCGCCGCGATCATGGGGCAGCTGCGGACCACGGCCCAGACGCTCGCGGGCCTGGACCTGCCGCCGCAGGAGGTGCTGCACCACCTCGACGAGCAGGCCCAGCGGCTCGGCACGGACCGCATGGCGACCTGTCTGTACGCCGTGTACGACCCGGTCGCGCATCGCATCACGATCGCCAACGCCGGTCATCCGCCGCCGGTCCTGCTGCACTTGGGCGGCCGGGCCGAGGTGCTGCGGGTGCCGCCGGGCGCGCCGATCGGGGTCGGCGGGGTCGACTTCGAGGCGGTGGAGCTGGACGCGCCGGCCGGCGCCACCCTGCTGCTGTACACCGACGGTCTGGTGGAGTCGCGGCTGCGGGACGTGTGGACCGGGATAGAGCAACTGCGCGAGAAGCTCGCCGCGACCGCCCAGCTGACCGGGCCGGATCATCCGCCGCCGCTGGAGGCGCTGTGCGACGAGGTGCTGGACATGCTCGGCCCCGGTGACCGGGACGACGACATCGCGCTGCTCGCCGCCCGCTTCGACGGGATCGCGCCGAGCGATGTGGCGTACTGGTACCTGGAGCCGGAGGACGCGGCGCCCGGGCGGGCGCGGCGGCTGGCCCGGCGGGCACTGTCCCGGTGGGGGCTCGAGGACATGTCCGACTCGGTGGAGCTGCTGGTGAGCGAGGTCGTCACCAACGCGGTGCGGTACACGTCCCGGCCGGTCACGCTGCGGCTGCTGCGCACGGATGTGCTGCGGTGCGAGGTGGGCGACGACGTGCCGCAGCTGCCCCGGCTCCGGCAGGCCCGCGCGACGGACGAGGGCGGCCGGGGGCTGTATCTCGTCAACAAGCTGGCCCGCCGGTGGGGGGCCACCCGGCTCAGCACCGGCAAGGTGGTGTGGTTCGAGCTCAACCGCAGCTGAACGCCGCGGACGGTACGACGAAGGGCGCCCGGTGCGGACCGGGCGCCCTTTCGCCGTTCGTGCCGTTGTCGCCCGTACGCGCTACTCGTCCTCGTCCTCGCCCGGTTCCGCCGGGTCCTCGGGGATCTCGTCCGTCGGCGGTGTCGTGGTCGGCACGGCCGTCGTGGGTTCGTCCGTCGGCTCTTCGGTCGTCGGGGTGCCGGTCGGCGTCTGCGTCGGGGTCTTCGAGGGGGCCTGGGTCGTCGGCTCCTGGGTGGTGGGCTCCTGCGTGGGGGTGCGGCTCGGCTCCGGGGTCGGCGTCGGCGTCCAGGTCGGCTCCACCGCCGCGCCCTGGTCGGTGTCGAGGTCGAACTCGGCGTCCGTGTCCGTCACGCCGAAGGTGTACGCCGCCCAGATCGACGCCGGCAGGCCGCCGCCGTTGACCCGGCCGGTGCCGGGCAGGGTGCCCGTCGCGCCCTTCATGTCGACCTGGTCGCCCGACTTGGCGTCCTCGCCGAACATGCCGACCGCGGTCACCAGGTCCGGCGTATAACCGGTGAACCAGGCCGACCTGCCGAAGTCGGAGGTACCCGTCTTGCCGGCGACCTGCTGGCCGTTCCGGGCCGGGTTGTCGCGCACCGAGCGCCGGGCCGTACCGTCGTCGACCACGCCGGTGAGCACCGAGGTCACGGTGTCGGCGGCCTCGCGGCTGATGACCTGTTCGCCGATCGCGTCGGGCATCTCGACCGTGCGGTTGTGCTGCTCGGCGGACTTGATCAGGGTCGGGGTGACCTGCTTGCCGTGGTTGTCGAGGGTGGCGTAGACCCCGGCCATCTGGAGCGGGCTGGCGCCCATGGTGCCGAGCGTCTGCGCGGGCACCGCCTCCAGGCCGTCGTCCATGCCGAGTTCGGCGGCGGTGTCCATCACCTCGTCCATGCCGACGTCCACGCCCATCTGCGCGAACACCGAGTTGACGGACTTGTTCATGGCGGTCTGGACGGTGACGTCGCCGTAGTCGACGTCGTCCTCGTTCGGCGGGGCGAAGCCGACCTTCTTGCCGTTCGCGTCCACCACCGGCCGCTTGCTGGTGCCGTCGTAGACCGTGCTCGCGCCGATGGTCTCGCCGTCCTGGGTCTCGGCCCCGTTCTCCAGGGCCGCGGCGAGGATGACCGGCTTGAACGTCGACGCCGGCTGGTAGTCGGTCCGGGTCGCGTTGGAGCGGTAGTGCTTGAAGTAGTCCTCGCCGCCGTACAGGGCGACGATCTTCCCCGTCTTGGGGTCGACGGAGACGGCGCCCGCCTGGATGTCCGCGTCGACGGGACGCTCCTTCGGGTCCAGCTTGCTGGTCAGCTCGGTCTCGACCGCCTTCTCCAGCTGCGCCTGCCGCTTGCGGTCGATGTTCAGGGTGATGGTCCAGCCCTGGCTCTTGACCTGCGTCTCGGCCTCGGAGCGGGAGATGCCCTCCTGCTTCATCAGCTGCTCTTCGAGCTGGTTGTTGGCGAGCTCGACGAGGTAGCCCTTCTGGCCCTCCAGGCCCGCGACGGCCTTGGGCTCCTTGGGCACCGGGAACTCCATCGACTGCCGGTCGGAGGAGTTCAGCCAGCCCTCCTCGACCATGTTGTCGAGGACGTAGTTCCAGCGGGCCCTGACGAGCTCCTTGCCGGTCTCCGAGGCGACCGCCCAGTCGTACTGGCTCGGCGCCTGGAGCAGGGCCGCGAGATACGCGCCCTGCTCGACGCTGAGCTTCTCGGCGTCGACCCGGTAGTAGGCCTGCGCGGCGGCCTGGATGCCGTAGGCGTTGCGGCCGAAGTAGCTGGTGTTGAGGTAGCCCGCGAGGATCTCGTCCTTCGACATCTGGCGGTCCACCTTCAGGGAGATGACCAGTTCCCGCAGCTTGCGGGTGACGGTCTGCTCCTGGGTGAGGTAGTAGTTCTTGACGTACTGCTGGGTGATCGTCGAGCCGCCCTGCGCGCCCTTGCCGCTGACCGTGTTGAGCAGTCCGCGGGCGGTGCCCTTGAAGTCGACGCCGGAGTCCTTGTAGAAGGACTTGTTCTCGGCGGCGACGAAGGCGTTGCGGATCTCCTCGGGCACCTTGGACAGGTCCACGATCTCGCGGTTGACCTTGCCGTCGCGGGCGAGGACCGTGCCGTCGCTGTACTTGTAGACGTTGCTCTGCAGCCGGGCGGCGGCGTTGCCCTGGGGCACCTCCACCATCAGGTACAGCACGATGAAGCCGCCGATGCCGAGCAGGAACAGGCCCAGGAAGGTGCCGAGGATCTTCTTCCAGGTGAAGAACCGGCGTATGCCGCCGGCGCCGGCCGGGCCGGACGAGCGGCGACGCTTGGGCGCCGCGCGGCGGCCACCGCGCTGCCGTGCTCGTCTCTCTTCCGCTCGTCCCATGAGTCCGATCCGCTCCGCTTCGCTCTCGTGTGCACCGATGCCACACAGGTTCGCCGCTCAGGTCAGCTCAGAAAGCTAACACCGTCAGATGTGACAAAGGGCCGCCGATCCGGTCTTTTACGGACGTGAGAATCAGCACCCGTCCCTCTGGAACCGACGGCTGACAGGTGCGCAAGGTTGCCTGACTGCGCTAATGTGATATCACTTAGCTAGATGGAAGCTATGCCAGCAGGAAGACCAGAAGGAAGATCCGGGGGACCCATGTCCAACAGCCACACCACCACCACACCCGACGTACCCGACATGCCCGCGCCGCGGGTGCGCGAGTTCGCCGCGCACAGCATCGGCGGCGGACTCGCGCTGCTGCTCGGCCTGCTCGGGCTCGCCCTCGGCGCGGGCTGCGTCGCCGGCGCCACCACGGTGGACGGGACCGGCGCCAAGGCCGCGCTGATCGCCGGGGGCATCCTGATCGCCCTCGCCGCGTTCCTCGCGATGTGCGGGCTGAACATGGTCGCGCCGGGCGAGGCCCGGGTGGTCCAGCTCTTCGGGCGGTACCGCGGGACGATCCGGCAGGACGGGCTGCGCTGGGTGAACCCGCTCACCTCCCGGGTCAGGATCTCGACCCGGGTCCGCAATCACGAGACGGCGGTCCTCAAGGTCAACGACGCCTACGGCAACCCGATCGAGCTCGCCGCGGTCGTCGTCTGGAGGGTCGAGGACACCGCGCAGGCCAGCTTCGAGGTGGACGACTTCCTGGAATTCGTCTCCACCCAGACCGAGGCGGCCGTCCGGCACATCGCCATCGAGTACCCCTACGACGCCCATGACGAGGACGGCCTCTCGCTGCGCGGCAACGCCGAGGAGATCACCGAGAAGCTCGCCGCCGAACTGCACGCGCGCGTGGAGGCGGCCGGAGTGCAGATCATCGAGTCGCGCTTCACGCATCTCGCGTACGCCCCCGAGATCGCCTCGGCGATGCTCCAGCGGCAGCAGGCCGGGGCGGTCGTCGCGGCCCGGCGGCAGATCGTGGACGGAGCCGTCGGCATGGTCGAGGCGGCGCTCGCGCGGATCGGCGAGCGGGACATCGTGGAGCTGGACGAGGAGCGCAAGGCGGCGATGGTGTCGAACCTGATGGTGGTGCTGTGCGGTGACCGGGCGCCGCAGCCGGTGCTCAACACGGGGACGCTCTACCAGTGACCGCCTCCCAGGGCCGGCCGCAGCGCAAGCAGGTGCTGCTGCGGTTGGACCCGGCCGTCTACGAGGCACTGGCCCGCTGGGCCGGGGACGACCTGCGCTCGGCCAACGCGCAGATCGAGTTCCTGCTGCGCAAGGCGCTCGCCGAGGCGGGGCGCCTGCCGAGGGAGACGGGGCCGATCCCGCGCCGCGGACGCCCGCCCGCGGGCCCGCCCGAACCTCAGTGACAGAACCGTGACAACAGGCCCCCACCTGGGCGGCCGTACGCCCCGCCAGCGACTGCACACCGCGCGTATACATACGGCGTATACACCGCGTGTAGAGTCGCGCTCATGTCCATCGGTCACACCCTCCTGGGGCTCCTGGAATCAGGCCCGCGTCATGGCTACGACCTGAAGCGGGCCTTCGACGAGAAGTTCGGTCACGACCGGCCGCTGCACTACGGCCAGGTCTACTCGACGATGTCCCGGCTGCTGAAGCACGGTCTCGTCGAGGTCGACGGCATCGAACCCGGCGGCGGCCCCGAGCGCAAGCGGTACGCCATCACCGACGCCGGGGTCACCGACGTACAGCGGTGGCTGGCGACGCCCGAGAAGCCCGAGCCGTACCTGCAGTCCACGCTCTACACCAAGGTCGTCCTCGCGCTGCTCACCCGGCGCGACGCCGCCGACATCCTCGACACCCAGCGCGCCGAGCATCTGCGGATGATGCGGATCCTCACCGACCGCAAGCGCAAGGGCGATCTCGCGGACCAGCTGATCTGCGACCACGCCCTGTTCCATCTGGAGGCCGATCTGCGCTGGCTGGAACTGACCGCCGCGCGGCTCGACAAGCTGGCCGAGGTGGTGGTCAAGTGACGCCGCCCGCCGGTGCCCTGCTCGCGGCCCAGGAGCTGCGCAAGGCCTACGGTCCGACCGTCGCCCTCGACGGCGCCGAGTTCTCCGTGCATCCCGGAGAGGTCGTCGCCGTGATGGGCCCGTCCGGCTCCGGGAAGTCGACGCTGCTGCACTGTCTCGCCGGGATCGTGCCGCCCGACTCCGGGTCGATCACCTACGCCGGACGCGAGCTCGCCACCATGGGCGACGGCGAGCGCAGCCGGCTCAGGCGCTCGGAGTTCGGCTTCGTCTTCCAGTTCGGGCAGTTGGTGCCCGAGCTGACCTGCGTCGAGAACGTCGCCCTGCCGCTCCGGCTGAACGGCACCGCCCGCAAGGAGGCCGAGCGCACCGCGCTGTCCTGGATGGAACGGCTGGAGGTCGACGACCTGCGCAAGAAGCGGCCCGGTGAGGTCTCCGGCGGCCAGGGGCAGCGGGTCGCCGTGGCCCGCGCGCTGGTCACCGGCCCCCGGGTGCTGTTCGCCGACGAGCCGACCGGCGCGCTGGACTCCCTCAACGGCGAGCGCGTGATGGAACTGCTCACGGAGGCCGCGCGGTCCACCAACGCCGCCGTCGTGCTGGTCACGCACGAGGCACGGGTGGCCGCCTACTCCGACCGCGAGATCGTCGTACGGGACGGCCGGTCCCGGGACATGGAGCGGATCGTATGAACCAGTGGGGGAGGGACCTCGCCCTGGGGTTCCGGTTCGCCTTCGCGGGCGGGCGCGAGGGCTGGACCCGGGCCGTGCTGACGGCCGTCGGGGTCGGACTGGGCGTGGCGCTGCTGCTGCTGACCACGGCGATCCCGAACGCGCTGGCCGCCCGGGACGACCGCGGCGCCGCGCGCACCGACATCACCTTCAGTGCCGAGATGCCGGCCAAGGCCGACGACACCCTGCTGGTCGTGGAGGCGAGCACGGTGTTCCGCGGCACGGACGTACGGGGGCGGATCCTGGAGCCCGAGGGGCCGCGCGCGCCGCTGCCGCCCGGGGTGGACAGGTTCCCGGCGGCGGGCGAGATGGTGGTCTCACCCGCGCTGAAGCGGGTGCTGGAGTCCGGTGACGGCGCGCTGCTGCGGGAGCGGCTGCCGGAGCGGATCGTCGGGACCGTCGGGCAGAGCGGCCTGGTCGGCTCGGCGGATCTGACCTTCTACCGGGGCGGCGAAGGGCTCGCACCGTACGTCGACGGGGGCCAGGTGGTCCGCATCGACCGCTACGGCGACCCCAACCCGTCCCGGGAGAAGTCCGACCCGGTGCTGATCCTGCTGATCCTGGTCGTCCTCGTCGCGCTGCTGATGCCGGTCGCGGTGTTCATCGCGGCGGCCGTGCGGTTCGGCGGCGAGCGCCGCGACCGGCGGCTAGCGGCGCTGCGCCTGGTGGGCTCCGACGGCCGGATGACCCGCCGTATCGCGGCCGGTGAGGCACTGGCGGGCGCGCTGCTCGGACTGGTCCTCGGCGCTGTCTTCTTCCTGATCGGTCGTCAGATCGCGGGATCGGTCGAGGTGTTCCGGTTCAGCGTCTTCCCGGACGATCTGAACCCCTCCCCCGCGCTGGCCCTGCTGGTGGCCGTGGCGGTGCCGGCGGCCGCGGTGCTGGTGACGCTGCTGGCGCTGCGCGGGGTGGTCATCGAGCCGCTCGGTGTGGTGCGTACGGCCAAGCCGGCGCGGCGCAGGCTGTGGTGGCGGCTGCTGCTGCCGCTCGGCGGACTCGCGCTGCTCTACCCGATGGTCGGGCAGGGCAACGAGGACGGCGACTTCAACCAGTACCTCGTCGTCGGCGGTGTGATGCTGCTGCTGATCGGCGTGACCGCGCTGCTGCCGTGGATCGTGGAGACGGTCGTCGGCCGGCTCGGCGGCGGCGGGATCGCCTGGCAACTGGCGGTACGGCGGCTTCAGTTGAGCAGCGGTACGGCCGCCCGGCTGGTCAACGGCGTCGCGGTGGCGGTGGCCGGGGCCATCGCGCTGCAGATGCTGTTCGCCGGGGTGGACAGCGACTACACCAAGAGCACCGGCTACGACGTCTCCCAGGCGCAGATGCAGGTGACGACGGGCGGCGGCGTCGGTATCGAGGATGCCGCGGAGCGGTTGCGCGGGACCGAGGGCGTGCGGCGGATCGTCGCCCACTCCGAGGGCTGGCTCGGGGACAGGCGCCTGGACCCCGAGAAGGGCGCCTCGGTGACCGTCGGGGACTGCGCGGCCCTGCGGGAGCAGGCCAGGCTGACCTCGTGCCGGGACGGTGACGTCTTCGCCGTCCCCGGTGTGGAGTACGACACGGACACCGCGCGACTGGCCGTGCCGGGGCGGACGTTGTACCTGGATCCGAGCTACGCGGACTCCACCCCGGGCCGGGAGGTCGCCTGGCAGGTGCCGGCGGATCTGCGGAAGGTGGAGGCGCGCCGGGATCTGAGCGGTATGGAGCGGGGCGGCTTCCTGATCACTCCGAAGGCGCTGCCGGAGGGTGCCGCGCAGGCCATGACCGGGCGGGCGTACATCGCGCTCGACCCGTCCGTCTCCGACGCGCGCGAGCGGGTGCGCAACACCGTGGCGGCGCTGGGTCCGCTGGTACGCGCCGAGGACTGGTCGGCGACGGAGGAGTCCAACCGGTTCGCCTCCATCCGCACGGGTCTGTTCGTCGGTGCCGTGTGCGTGCTGATGCTGATCGGCGCGAGTCTGCTGGTGTCGCAGCTGGAGCAGTTGCGCGAACGCAAGAAGCTGCTGTCGGCGCTGGTCGCCTTCGGCACCCGGCGGCGCACGCTGAGCCTGTCGGTGCTGTGGCAGACGGCGATCCCGATCACGCTGGGTCTGCTGCTGGCCTCGGCGGTGGGCCTGACCCTCGGCGCGGTCCTGCTGCGGATGACGGACACGGCGGTACGGGTGGACTGGGGGAGCCTGCTGTCCATGACCGGCGCCGCGGCGGGCGTGGTCCTCGCGGTGACCCTGCTCAGCCTGCCTCCCCTCCTGAGACTGATGCGCCCGGACGGCCTGCGCACCGAGTAGAACGAACCGGAACCGGCCGAACTCCCCCACCCAAACGGCCCGCAGCGCCCCCCGGCCCTGCGGGCCGTCGAAGTCGCTGCCGACTCCACCGGCACCGGGCCGCGCAGACACCACCCCGGCGCCGCTGCACAGTCGGGAACCATCCACCCGATCTGCAAGCCGACCAGCCCGTGCGCTACGACCCCGCAGAGTGCTCCGGACCCCAACCGCCCCCACCCGCCAGCGGATCCCGTCAGGACAACCCCCCGCTACCGGCCAGCCACGCCTCCGCGCAGGCGGCGACCACCCGCCAGAAGGCCGAAGCGACCGCCCTCCGACAGCGGCCCGCAGGGTTTACCAACTCCCCCCGCTACCGGACTCCATAGCGGCACCCCACCCTGCGGGCCCAGCCCCCACGCCCCAGGCCGGGGCCATCCGCCGGACGGCCCCGCGCGGCACTGCCAGCCGCGACCGACAGCGGACCCCATGGCGGCACCCACCCATGCGGCCCGCGCCCACGCCAGGCGGGGCCATCCGGCGACCGCCCCCGACTGTGCCCCCGCGGGGCGCTGTCAGCCGCG
This sequence comes from Streptomyces sp. NPDC002776, assembly GCF_053592195.1. Taxonomy (NCBI): domain Bacteria; kingdom Bacillati; phylum Actinomycetota; class Actinomycetes; order Kitasatosporales; family Streptomycetaceae; genus Streptomyces; species Streptomyces sp. NPDC002776. The sequence goes on from NZ_JBSFVG010000001.1 coordinate 271,078, forward strand.
ACCGACGACGTACGCCCCGCGCCGAGGCGACCGGCGGCCTGACTCGCGCCCTCCGCGCCCACGCCATAGCGGCCCCCCGCCCGGCGGGCCGCGCCCAACGCCAGGCGGGGGCCATCCGCCGGAAAGGCAGAACAACCCGCCCGCCGACCGCGACCCCGATGGGCCCTGACCCGTCCCACCGGGCAGCGAGTCGATGGGGGTGACCCGTGCCGCGGAGGTGGGCCGGGGCCGGTCTCGCCGCCCCCTCAGCCCGTGTCGCCCTCCAGGACCCGTACTGGGAGCGGGCGCAGGGCGTCGCGCAGGGATGTGGCCAGTTCCTGGTACTCCGCGCTGCGGGCCGCGTTCGTGCGCATGGCGAGGGCGATGCGGCGGGTCGGGGCCGGGTCGGAGAAGTAGCCGGTCAGCAGCTGGTTGCTGCGGGTCGTCTCGACCTTGACGGCCGTGCGCGGGAGCAGCGTGACACCGAGACCGCCCGCGACGAGCTGGACCAGGGTGGACAGACCGGCGGCCGTGGTGGTGACCGGCGCGTCCTCCCGGCCCGCCTCCCGGCAGATGTCCAGTGCCTGGTCGCGCAGACAGTGCCCCTCGTCCAGGAGGAGCAGGTTGAACTCCTTGAGCGCCTCGCGCCCGATGCCCGTACGGCCGCCCAGCCGGTGGTCCAACGGCGTGACCAGCACGAAGTCCTCGTCGAAGAGGGGGAGTTCGACCACACCCGGCACCCCGAGCGGGACGGCGAGCAGCAGCAGGTCCAGGCGGCCGGTGTTCAGGCCGTCGACGAGGCTGGCGGTCTGCTCCTCGTGGACCTGGAGGTCGAGGTCCGGGTAGCGGTCATGGACGAGCCGCAGAACCGTCGGCAGCAGGTACGGCGCCACGGTCGGGATGACCCCGAGCCGCAACACCCCGGTGAACGGGGCCCGTACTGCCTCCGCCTCCGCCAACAGCGCACCCACCTCGTCCAGTACGGCCCTCGCGCGCACCGCGAGCCGCTCACCGGCCGGCGAGAGCAGCACCTTGCGGGTGGTCCGCTCCAGCAGCGTGACGCCGAGCGTCTCCTCCAGCGCGGCCACGGCACCGGACAGGGCGGGCTGGCTCATGCCGATGGCGGCGGCCGCGTCCCGGAAGTGCAGATGCTCCGCCACGGCCGCGAACGCCCGCAGCTGGGCGAGACTCGGCAGTCGCCTCTTGGCTCCACCATTACTCACGGTCACTGATAACCGCCTCCGATCACCATGACCGAGTGTAGCAATTTCTCTAATCAATGCACCGTGTGCCAGCATCGACCTCGTCCAACCCATGAGAAGCGTCCGCGATCCGGACGCTTCTTCGCTGCAAGGAGAGCCTGTGCTCACTGTTGGTGACAAGTTCCCCGAGTTCGAACTGACCGCCTGTGTCTCCCTGGAGAAGGGCAAGGAGTTCGAGCAGATCCACCACAAGTCCTACGAGGGCAAGTGGCTCGTGGTCTTCGCGTGGCCGAAGGACTTCACCTTCGTGTGCCCGACCGAGATCGCCGCGTTCGGCAAGCTGAACGACGAGTTCGCCGACCGCGACGCCCAGATCCTCGGCTTCTCCGGTGACTCCGAGTTCGTCCACCACGCCTGGCGCAAGGACCACCCGGACCTGACCGACCTGCCCTTCCCGATGCTGGCCGACTCCAAGCACGAGCTGATGCGCGACCTCGGCATCGAGGGCGAGGACGGCTTCGCCCAGCGCGCGGTCTTCGTCGTGGACCCGAACCGCGAGATCCAGTTCACGATGGTCACCGCCGGCTCCGTCGGCCGTAACCCCAAGGAGGTCCTGCGGGTCCTCGACGCGCTGCAGACCGACGAGCTGTGCCCGTGCAACTGGACCAAGGGCGACGAGACGCTGGACGCGGTCAAGCTGCTGGCCGGGGAGTGACCTGAGATGTCCCTCGACTCCCTCAAGTCCGCCGTCCCGGACTACGCCAAGGACCTGAAGCTCAACCTGGGTTCCGTCATCGGCAACTCCGACCTCCCGGCGCAGCAGCTGTGGGGCACCGTGCTGGCGACCGCCATCGCCTCGCGCTCCCCGATCGTGCTGCGCGAGCTGGAGCCGGAGGCGAAGGCGAACCTGACGCCGGAGGCGTACACCGCCGCCAAGGCGGCCGCCGCCGTCATGGCGATGAACAACGTCTTCTACCGCACCCGCCACCTGATGTCGGACCACGAGTACGGCACCCTGCGCGCGGGCCTGCGGATGAACGTCATCGGCAACCCCGGTGTCGACAAGGTCGACTTCGAGCTGTGGTCCTTCGCGGTCTCCGCCATCAACGGCTGCGGCATGTGCCTCGACTCGCACGAGCAGGTGCTGCGCAAGGCCGGCCTGGAGCGCGAGGTCGTCCAGGAGGCGTTCAAGATCGCCTCGGTGATCCAGGCGGTCGCCGTCACCCTCGACGCCGAAGCGGTCCTCTCCGCGTAAGCCAGGTCACTCCGGGCCCCGTTCACTGTCGTGGACGGGGCCTTCGGCATCCGCGACCACCTGCGGGCTCTCCGGGCTCTCCGGGCTCTCCTGCGAGTACGCCTTCAGATAGCCCACCACCGTGTTGGTCACCGCCACCAGCGGCACCGCCACCACCGCGCCGCCGATGCCCGCGATCAGGCCGCCCGCCGCGACCGACAGGACCACCGCGAGGGGGTGGACCCGGACCGCGCGGCCGAGGATGAACGGCTGCAGGATGTGCCCCTCGATCTGCTGCACCGCGAGCACGACCGCCAGCACCATCACCGCCGTGAAGACGCCCTGCGTCACCAGCGCCACCACGACCGCCAGCGCGCCGGAGGCCACCGCGCCGACGAGCGGGATGAACGAGAACAGGAAGATGAAGACGGCCAGCGGGACGGCCATCGGCACATCCAGGAAGTAGATCCCGATGCCGATGAAGACGGCGTCGATCAGAGCCACTATCAGCGTCCCGCGCACATACGCGGTGAGCGTCCGCCACGCGGCCGGGCCCGCGCCCGCCACCCCCGGCCGGGCCGCCGCGGGCACCAGCCGCAGCGACCACTCCCAGATCCGCTTGCCGTCGTAGAGCAGGAACAGCGTCGAGAAGGCCGCCAGCAGTATGCCGCCCAGCGCCTCGACGATGACCGTGACGCCCTCCAGGCCCGCCGAGGTGATCTCGTCGGTGTTGGCGCCGACCGCGTCGCGCAGATTCTCGGCGATGTCGTTGATCTGCTTGTCGGTGACGTGGAAGGGGCTGTTCAGCAGCCAGTCGCGCAGCTCGTCGATACCGTCCTGGATCTGGTCGGAGAGGTTGTCGAGGTTCTCCATGACCTGCCAGGTGACGAACCAGCCGATCAGGCCCATCACCACGAAGCCCAGGATCGCCGTGAGCGCGGTCGCGAGGCCCTGCGGGACACCGATCCGGCGCAGCCGCGCCACCGTGGGCTGGAGCAGCGCCGTCATCAACAGCGCGGCCACGAACGCCAGCACGACCAGCTGTACGGCGCTGATGACCCGCATCAGCACCCATACGGTGCCGGCCAGCACCAGCAGCCGCCAGCCGGCCTCGGCGGCGACCCGCACACCCCACGGCACGGCCAGCGCGGGATCCGGACGCGCTGGAGCCACGTACACACGCTGAACGGACGGCGGCGCCTTGTCGGCGGGGGGAGGCGTCGGCGCGGAGGCGGCCGGGGGTTCGGCGCTCTCGCGCTGCACCTCCGCGCGGCGCTCGTCCAACCGGTCTCCCATCCGGGTCAGTCCGGCGCCGAGCCGACCGAGCCACCCTGGCACTCGAGACATGTTCCGTCCTCTTCCCCCGTCTTTCCCCACCACTCCCCCCGGAGTCGTCCGGTCCGACCGTACATGGCGACAGCCCCTCACCGTAGGACGGTGAGGGGCTGTGCGAGGTTGAGCGGGGAAATGCCTAGTACCAGTGGTTGGCCTGCCAGAACGACCAGGCGTCGCACGGGCTGCCGTACCGCTCGTTCATGTAGTTGAGGCCCCACTTGATCTGGGTGGCCGGGTTGGTCTGCCAGTCGGCGCCGGCGGAGGCGTACTTGCCCGCCGGCAGGGCCTGGAAGAGACCGTAGGCGCCGGAGGAGGGGTTCACGGCCTTGTAGTTCCAGCTGGACTCGTGGTCCACGATGTTGCTGAAGCACTGCCACTGGCCGGACGGCACCATCGACTGCGCCATCGCCTGGATCTGCGCGATGGTGTACGAGCTCTGCACAGCGAAGCTGGAGGAGGACCGGGAGGCCTTCGCCTCGGCCTCTTCGCGCTCCTTGGCTTCCTCGGCCGCCTTCGCTGCCTTCGCCGCCTTCTCCGCGGCTTCCTTCTTCTCGATCGCGGTCTGGGCGGCGGCCCTGCGGGCCGCTTCCTCCGCGTCCTTCTTGGCGCTCGCGTCGGCGGCGATCGCCTGGACGGTCGCCTGCTGCGTCAGGGAAGCGGTCTGTACCTGGGCCTGCTGGCCCGTGGGTATGTCCGCGAGGAGCGTGGCGTCGGCTGCCGTCGCTTCGGCGTCGTTGTTCTGCGCGGTGCTGCCCGAGGCAACGCCGACAACGCTTCCGACGGCGGTGACCGCGGTGGCCGAGACCACTGCGAATCCCCGGACCGAGATCCGGCTCACACGGTTTCCTTCCAGCATCGCCCGCTTCGGTGACCCTGGCGGACGCAATCTTGCCCCTGGCGCTGGCCTCCCAACTGCGGGGTCACGGGAGGCACGGGCCCGGTGGGCAACTCCCCTCCGGGGAGCGCCGCGTGGTGCGCGGGCGGCATACGGCGACGCTATGGAGTTGGCGGTGTTCCTCACGGGGTGCCATACCTCTGAAGGTACGGATGTGCCGTATGCGGGGCCTGACAGGAAGGAGACTCTGCCGTACCCGGACGCCGTGAGGCAATTCTGTGTTGCGTGTGAAAGCTCACATCCCGTTTGGTCCCGGCAGTTCCACGAAACGGCAACACGCCAAGGCGCCGCCCGACTAGGCTCTGGGCCTTTGTCGGACGGCGCCAACTGGCGAGTAGCTACCTCAAGTTAAGCACTCGGGGCAGTCTCGGGTCAGATATGCCCATCCTCCAGCATTTCGGTCACAAGGGCGGCGATCTGGGACCTCTCGGACCGGTTCAGCGTGACATGGGCGAAAAGCGGATGCCCCTTCAGTTTCTCCACGACGGCGACGACTCCGTCGTAGCGCCCGACCCGGAGATTGTCCCGCTGGGCCACGTCATGGGTCAGCACCACCCGTGAATTGGCGCCGATTCTGGACAGAACGGTCAGCAGGACATTCCGCTCCAGCGACTGCGCCTCGTCCACGATCACGAACGCGTCGTGCAGCGAGCGGCCGCGGATATGGGTGAGCGGGAGGACCTCCAGCATCCCGCGCGAGGTGACCTCCTCGATGACCTCGCGGCTGGTGACCGCGGACAGCGTGTCGAACACCGCCTGCGCCCAGGGGCTCATCTTCTCGGCCTCGCTGCCCGGCAGATAGCCGAGCTCCTGCCCGCCCACGGCGTACAGCGGCCTGAAGACCATCACCTTCTGGTGCTGACGGCGCTCCAGCACGGCCTCCAGGCCCGCGCACAGCGCCAGCGCCGACTTGCCGGTACCGGCTCGGCCGCCCATCGACACGATCCCGATGTCCGGGTCGAGCAGCAGGTCGAGCGCGATGCGCTGCTCAGCGCTGCGGCCCTTGATACCGAACGCCTCCCGGTCGCCGCGCACCAGCCGGACGTTGCCGTCGGCCGTCACCCGGCCCAGCGCCTTGCCGCGCTCGGACTGGATGGTGAGCCCGGTGTGCACCGGCAGGTCCGCCGCCTCGGGCACATGGGCGTGCCCCACCTCGAAGAGGACGTCCACCTGCTCGCCGGGGAGCGTCAGTTCGGACATTCCGGTCCAGCCGGAGGAGTCCGTGATGGCGAGTTCGGCGCGGTACTCCTCGGCGAGGAGCCCGACGGACGAGGCCTTGATCCTGAGCGGCAGGTCCTTCGACACGACGGTGACGTCGAACCCTTCGGCCTGCAGATTGCGGGCGACCGCGAGGATGCGGGAGTCGTTGTCCCCCAGGCGGTAGCCGGTCGGCAGAACGCTGGGGTCCGAGTGGTTGAGCTCGACACGCACCGTCCCGCCCAGTTCCCCGATCGGGATCGGGGCGTCGAGACGGCCGAACCGGACCCGGAACTCGTCGAGCAGACGCAGCGCCTGCCGGGCGAAGTAGCCGAGCTCGGGATGGTGCCGCTTGGCCTCCAGCTCCGTGACCACGACGATGGGGAGCACGACCTCGTGCTCGTCGAAGCGGTTCAGGGCGTGCGGGTCGGCCAGCAGGACGCTGGTGTCGATTACGTAGGTGCGCCGGTCTGGCTTGGGGCGCGTTGCGCTGGTCACCACGGAAGGACGTACCCCCTCGGAAGAGGTCGGGGAGCGACGGAGAGGAGCTGGACCGGTCGACGGCGCCGCTGCACGGGCCGAGAACCGGCCCTTACCTGCTTCGTCCGTACGGTGACCGCACGATCGGGCTGGTGCAAAGGGCCTCCCGGGCGGACGGCCCCGTGCCGTCCGCTGAGATCCGACACCCGTGGTTCGGGTGTCGACCTGCTTGGCTTATGCCCTCGAACAAGCGCTGCCATGCCACGGCGGGGAACGGCGCGCTGGTGAACTCCTTGTTACCTCCGCCCCAAGGGGGTGGCGGGTGACCTGTGGCTCAGCCGCCGTAACGGCGGTGGCGGGCGGCGTAGTCACGCATCGCGCGCAGGAAGTCGACCTTGCGGAAGGCCGGCCAGAACACATCACAGAAGTAGTACTCGGAGTGGGCCGTCTGCCACAGCATGAACCCGGACAAGCGCTGCTCACCGCTGGTGCGGATGACCAGATCGGGGTCGGGCTGGTCGCCGGTGTAGAGGTGGCGGCCGATCATCTCGATGTCGACGGAGTCGGCGAGCTTCTCCAGTGAGGTGCCCCGGTCCGCCGCGTCGAGCAGCATCGAGCGCACCGCGTCGGCGATCTCCTGGCGTCCGCCGTAGCCGATGGCGACATTGACGAGTATTCCGTCGATGTGCGCGGTGGTCTCCTCGGCGTCCTTGAGGCTGTTCTGCATCCGCGGCGGCAGCAGCTCACGGGTGCCGACGTGGTGGACGCGCCAGCGGCCGTCGGCGGCGAGGGTGCGTACGACGTCCTCGATGATCCCGAGCAGCGGGACCAGTTCGTCCTTCGGGCGGTCGAAGTTGTCCGTCGACAGCAGCCAGAGGGTGACGACCTCGACGTCCGTCTCGGAGCACCAGCCGAGGAACTCCTCGATCTTCTCGGCGCCGGCCCGGTGACCGTGCACGGTGCTGGAACCCGCGGCCTTCGCCCAGCGGCGGTTGCCGTCCATGATGACGCCGATGTGCTTGGGCACCTGAGCGTGGTCCAGGTGACCTTCCACCCGGCGTGCGTACAGCCCGACCAGCAGGCCACGCAGCTTGTCGCGCAGGTTCACGTGATTGATAGCCCCTCCGTACGGATCGGGCGGCCGCGGCCCCGGTCGCTCCCGAGGGCGGTCCCAGCCCGGTGGCGGTCCCCGCCGCCGAAGCCTACCTCCGCCCTGCGGGCGGCCCGGCGGGCGGGTGTCGGGGCGTGTGGGGCCGGTGGAACCAGGCGTCCGCGAAGGCGTCCGCGACAAAAGAAAAACGGGCCGGTCCGTGGGGGGGAGACGGACCGGCCCGAGGGGGGGTTTCCACCATAACCCTTCGTAAGTGATGCTGCGTGCATCGGCGTGCCATAACTACTCTCCGAAATCGGACGGCAACGCGGCGGTGGGCGTGAGAGGGGGGTTTCAGGGGTGGCTCATGGCCGGAACACAGCGGATTTCCTGGGCGTTCGGCGGGATACGCGTGGGGCGCCCGGGTGTGCCGGTCCTTGTCCCGCACGCGGCGTGTTTTCCGGGTTGTCCCCCACCTGGGTGACCCGGGCAGCGAACGTCAGCTTGACGTCGGCCCGCGGTCATACGGCGCTCCGCCCGCCGCAGGTGGGCACGGCACCGCGCAGCCCCCTCCACTGCGCGGTGCCGGCCGCGCAGCTTTGCTCACGCGAATTACCTTGGTCCGAATTTACGCGAGTTACGGATGAGACGCGAGTTGCAAGCGATAACAATGTGGAAAAGGTGTGAATCCTTGGATATCCAGGGTGGAACTGCACCGGATGCCCGATTCACCCGATTTGCTCGCACCTCACTCGACTCCCAAAGAGGACGGAACCTGACCTACTTCACCCCTACCGTCGTCCCATGACGGTGACGATCTCCTGGCAAGAGGCGAGCGCGCGACGGCTCGAACGACAGTTCCTGGCCAATCCGGCGTCGGAGGGCGCTTCGGCCCCCGGCATCGTGTCCGCGATGCTCGGCGCGCACGCCCAGGTGCTCTCCGCGGCCGAGCTGTCGATCGGCGTACGGACCTCCGGACTGACGCGGGCGGACGTACGCACCGCGCTCTGGGACGACCGCTCCCTCGTGAAGACCCACGGCCCGCGCGGCACGGTCCATCTGCTCCCCGCACACGAGCTCCCCCTGTGGACCGCCGCCCTGACCGCTATCCCGTCCGGGCCGAGCCCGTTCGCCGCCGACGCCCGCCTCACCGAGGAACAGACGCGGCAGATCCTGGCGGCGATCGAGGACGCGCTGGACGGGGCGTGCCTGACGATCGACGAGCTGAGCGAGCAGGTCGTGGCCCGCACCGGCCCCTGGGCGGGCGACCCGGTCATGCCCGCCTTCCAGGGCATGTGGCCGCGCTGGCGGCAGGTCATGCACCGGGCGGGCCAGGCAGGCGCGCTCTGCTTCGGCCCCAACCGCGGCCGCAAGGTGACGTACACCCGCCCACCCCGCTTCGCCCCCCTGCCCGCGCAGGACGCGCTGCGCACCCTCGTACTGCGCTATCTGCGCGCCTACGGCCCGGCCACCCCGGCGCACTTCGCCAAGTGGCTCGCCGCGCCGGTCGGTTGGGCGGGCGGACTCTTCCAGCACCTGGTGAAGGACGCGGCGATCGAGGAGGTCGTTTTCCAGGGAGCACCGGCGTGGGTGGCGGCGGGCGACACGTCCTTCCCGTCACCGGAGTGGCGGGGCGTGCGGCTGCTGCCGTACTTCGACGCGTACGTCATCGCCGCGCAGCCCCGGGAGTCGCTGTTCCCCGGGGAGGCGTACCGCAGGGCGCTGTCGGGTGGGCAGGCGGGGAATCATCCGGTGCTGCTGGTGGACGGGGTCGTGGCCGGGGTGTGGCACCAGCGGCGGCAGGGCCGGCGTACGACGGTGACCGTGGAGACGCTGGGCGTCCTGACGGCACGGCAGCGGCGGGAGCTGGACGAGCAGGTAGGACGGGTGGGCGAAGTACTGGAGGCGGCACCCGAGTTGGTGCTGGGGGAGGTCACGGTGGGCCCGCACGCCTGAGTCAGCCGGGCTTGCGGATGTCGAAGAGGTGGCGGGTGCTGTGCGCGACGAAGGGTCCCTCGTCCTGGATGCGCCGGTGCAGGGACCGCAGGTGCGTCTCGTACGCCTCGACGGTGAAGCCGGGGACCATCCAGATCACCTTGCGCAGGAAGTGGACGACGGCGGCGATGTCGTGGAACTCCATGCGGAGTTCCTCGGCCCGCAGATCGACGACCTGCAGACCGGCGGCTTCCGCGTCGGCGCGCTCCTTCCGCGGGTCCCGGCCGCCTCGGACCTCGTCGGGCTGCGGCCCAAGGAAGTACTCGACGAGCTCGAAGGCGCTGTGCGGTCCGACGTGCTGGGCGAAGTAGGTGCCGCCGGGCGCCAGTACGCGGGCGATCTCCGGCCAGGGGGCCCGCACGGGGTGCCGGCTGGAGACCAGGTCGAAGGCGCCGTCGGCGAACGGGAGCGGGTCGGCCTCGGGCGAGGCGACGACCGCGACGCCGCGCGGGGCGAGGAGGGCGGTGGCCTTGGCGACGTTCGGGGGCCAGCCCTCGGTGGCCACGGTCAGGACGGGGGCCTTGGGCGCGCGCCCAAGGGCGAAGTCGAGCACTTCCCCTCCCCCGGTCTGCAGGTCGAGGGCGGCGTCGGCGCGGGCCAGCCGCTCGGCGAGGGAGACGGCGTACCCCCAGCTCGGCCGCGCCTCGGTGGCCCGCCCCTCGAACCAGGAGAAGTCCCAGCCCTCGGTGGGAACGGCGGCGCCCTCGGCGACGAGTTCCTCGAAGGTACGGCTGCGGCTGCGGTTGCGGCTGCTCTGCTGGTCCATGCCCGCGATGATCGCAGCCCGTTGTCAGTGCCCGCTGCTAATTTTCGGCGGTATGACGACCCCTGACGCGACCAGCACGCCGTACACCGCCGGCGACAAGGAAACGCTCCACGCGAGCCTCGACCGGATGCGGGACGCGGTGCTGTGGAAACTGGCGGGGCTGGACGACGCGGACCTCCGCCGCCCGCTGACCCCGTCGGGCACGAGCCTGCTGGGCCTGGTGAAGCATCTCGGCTCCGTGGAGTACGGCTGGTTCGTGTCCGCCTTCGGCGGCGAGGTCGAGCCGCTGTGGTTCGACCCGTACACCGACGAGGACATGCGCGCGGACCAGGGCGAGACCACCCAGCAGATCATCGACTTCTACGGCCGCGCCCGCGCCGCGGCCGACCGCACGATCCGCGAACGCACCCTGGACGACCTGGGCCGCCCGGACTGGCGCGGCGAGGCCGTGTCCCTGCGGTGGGTCCTGGTCCACATGATCGAGGAAACGGCCCGGCACGCGGGCCACATGGACATCGTGCGGGAGCTGATCGACGGGGCGACGGGGGATCGGCCGACGGGGTGAGGCCTCAGGAAACCAGCGGTCGTACCTGCTCGGCGGCGAAGCGTACGAAGCCCTCGGGGTCGGGTTCGTCGGCCGTCGGCTGGAGTACGACGGTGTCGGCGCCGGCCTCCGCGAGGCGTTGAACGGCCTCGGCGACGGCGGCGGCGTCTCCGGCGACACCGAGGCCGGGGACATCGGCGAGGCCCTCGTCGGTGAGCTCCTTGCGCAGCCGGTCGGCGGCGTCGGCACCGGTGGCGGCCAGGAGGTAGACGACCACGGGATGCGGATCGGTGCGCCCGGCGGACTTCCGCCCCTCGTCGACGAGTTGCCGGGCCCGGCGTACGCCGTCCGGCGGATTGGACGCGGTGAGCAGCGTTCCGTCGGCGGCCTCACCGGAGAGGCGGAGGGAGCGGGGTCCGGTGACACCGGCGAGCACGGGGACGGGCCGGGCGGGCGGCCAGTCGAGTGCGACGTCATCGAGACGGACGTACCGCCCGTCCGTGGTGAGCCGCTCCCCGCGCAGCAGCGCCCGCAGCGCGAGGAGGTGCTCCCGCAGGAGGGTGACCGGGGACTCGACCCGGGCCCCCACCTGCCCCATCCAGTCCTGCACCCCGTGCCCCACGGCCAGCACGGCGCGCCCCGGGAACATCCGCTCCAGCGTGGCGGCCTCCATCGCGGTGACCGCGACATTCCGCAACGGCACGGGCAGCAGCCCGATCCCCACCCGCACCCGCTCGGTCCACGCGAGCGCGGCGGCCACCGCGGACACCCCGCCCTCGCGGAAACAGTCCTCCCAGAGCCACAGCTCCTCCAGACCGGTTTCGTCGGCCAGGCGGGCGATGGAACGGAGGTTCTCGGGGGGCAGCTGGGGGCGGAAGATCGCGCCGAGTCGAGTCATGGGGGTGTTCTTACCCCGTCCGGGGGCGCTGCTTCCAGGGGATTACGGAAAGAGACCGTCTCCACGATCCGCCGAAGGATCACCCGGTACTCGGAGCGGCGGGCCAGAGCGGTCGTGCTGAGCGCGAGCACGGCCAGCTTCTTGCAGTCGGGGTGGGGCAGGTGGGCCCGGAGCTGCAGCAACGGCCGCTGCGGCAGTGCGGTGCCGGCAGGCGGCGTGAAGGCCGCTTCGCTGAGCGCCGCGGGACCACAGGGCAGTTCCCGGTACTCGACGTGGTCGAAGCCCGAGGCGACTGCCCGGGCCGCCGTCGCGGCACGCGAGGCGACAGCCGTGGCACGCCAGGACACGGTGAACCAGGAAACCAGCAGCAACCCGTCGCCCGCGGCACCGACATCGTCCCGGTGCAGCCCGATCGCGCAGTACACGGTCCCTACTTCGCGCAGGGCGGCGAGCAGCTGCTGGCCCGCTGCGACGTGCGAGACGAACCGGAGCCGGACCGTGTCGTCCGGGGCCGAGTCGAGAAAGGGCGCGGCCGCGGCGCTCAGGGCGTGCGCCGCTCGGGAGTCGGGCTCGGGAAGCAGGGCGTCCAAGGGCAGCGGCATGAATCCGGGCGGCTCGGCGAACCACAGTTCCGCGTGCGGATCTACGGCGGAATCGTCGACCACGATCGTGGGAGCGCTCATCACTCCTGCCCGGCGGCGGTGGCGGTGGCCGGGGCCGACGCGAGGAACCGGGCTCCGGCCCGGCGTGCGCGTTCGAGGTCGTCCGGGGTGGCGTCGTCCCACTGCCTGCGTGCGGCGCGCTGTTCGAAGGCGGACGGCCGGTACAGGAAGTGCAACCGGCGTGGAGCGGCACCGCGCCGGCCGCTGACCGCCACGACGCCCAGGAACCGCGGGTCCCCGGCGAACCACAGCGGCTCCAGCCGCGCCTTGAGTGCGGGCTTGGTCCGGGGGCCGCCGATGTGGCGCAGCCACCAGTACGCACGGTGATGCTTCACGAAGGTGAGCGGAATGCGCCTGCCCTCCGGGCGAGCGGGGTTCGGGAACTCGATCCAGATCCCACCGTCCTCGGCGTCCGGGTGCTCGTCGAGGCCGCGGGGGGTGTGGGGGAGGAGTTGCCAGGGGTAGTGCTGGAGGACTCGGAGGATGTGGAGGGCGGTGGGGAAGCAGCGGAGTTGGAGCACGGCTCGGTACATCGCGTAGCAAAGGGGCAGGGAGACGAGAAAGGCGAACCCAGGGGACAGGAATACGGCGAGCACATAAAGCAAGCCGATCCAGGCCACGGGCCAGCCGACGAGAGCGACGACATTCATAGCCATGTGTCCCCACCAGGACCGGCGAGTCGGTGGGTGATCCCACGCTGTGCGGTAATCAGGGGGGTTCATGGGATTACCCTTTCCTTCCGGTTTGTCAGAAGACGTGGCGAGCAAGGCGGTAGATGCCGCCGGAATCAAGCACCAGGCGTGCCCCGTCGATCCCGGCAACGGCACCGTCCTTGACCCCGTCGTCCTCGGCGTCCACCAGTTTGTTGTGAAGGCCGAATCCGCCGGTCCCCACGCCGGCCAGACCTGATGCGCCCTGCACGACCTTGGCAGCCCTCTGTGGATCACTGAGACCGCGCACCGCACGGAGTACCAGCGGGTTGTCCAGCTCGGCCACGGCCTTCACCTCATCCATCGTCTTGGTGCCATAGAGGACCACCTTCTCCCGGAAGCTGACGGCTTCGGTGCTGCGGAGGGCCGCCCTGAAGCCCGTGGACGCGCCCTTTCCGACAGCTCCTACGCCGGGCAACGCCCCCGCTGCATCAGCTCCCGTCGACACCAAATTGCTCCAGAAGTCGGCATCGAGCTCACCCTTGGCGAAGCCGTCCTGCAACGACGCCCACGTCTCTTCGTCCGAAAGGCGAAGGGACAGCGCCGTCAGACTGATCGTTGAGGATCCGAGCATCAGCAGGCCCGCGGTCGCGAGGCTCCACCCCAGCGGCCCGGAGAGGAGGAGTACCGCCACGGCGATCGTGCCCGCCAGAAAGCTCAGTACGTCCGGCAGGTTCTCGCCCAGCCAGTCGAGCGCGTCGTCGAGCCAGCCCGGCTCACGGGGCGCCAGTTCCTTCGTCGCGCCCCGGATCTTCTCCGCCCGGTGCTTGGCCCTGGCCTCATGCTCCTCCGCGAGCCGCCGCGCCCGGCCGAGCACCTTGTCGAGCTCGGACCGGGCAGCGCCGGTATCCGCACCCGCCCCCTCCTCCGCCCGCTTCACCGCGGCCCGCGCATCCTGCGCGTCGTCCTCCAGCCGCTTGGCCCGCCGCTGGAAGTCGTCCAGTTCGGTCTCCCAGCGCGTGAGGTGAGCGGCTGCCTTGCGGAGCGAGCGCGCGGCGTTCCTCAGATTCCGCGGCAGCGGACCGCCGTCGAGCTGCTCGCGGAAGGCGACGGCGGCGTCGCCCTTCCAGTAGCTGCCGTCCAGGAGTTTGGTGACGAGGCCGTGTGCGTCCTCCAGGACCGTCGCGCAGGCGGCGAGTTTGCGGTGCAGGTCGCGGACGGTCTCGGTGCTGCCCGGTACGGGGTCGAAGCCCAGGTGGGGGTAGCGGACGTGAAGATTCGACGGGTCGAGGGCGGCGCCGGTGCGTTCGGCGCCGAAGGCGAGCGTCACTTGCGGACCCCGCCCGACCCGGCCTTCTTCAGGGCCTCCTCAAGGGCCTTGTCGACCTCCAGATAGCTGTCCCGGCTCTTGCCGATGATCTCGGCGAGGTCCTCCGTCTGCTTGCCGATCTCCTCGGCGCCGTATTTCCAGTCCTCCTGGAAGTCCGCACAGGCGCGGTCGAGATCGTCGGTGCCGAGACCTGAGACCGTCGAATCGAGCAGGGCCTTGCGAACTCCGGCGAGTGAAGTGGTCGACTTCCGCAGCGCGTTCATGAAGCGCGTGAGCTCGTCGCCGTCGACGGTCAACCGCTCAGCCATGCCTTGTCCCCTCTGTCCGCGGATCACCCACCGCAGAGAGGAACGACACGGACGCACATTCGTGACGTACGCGGAAGTGCTCCCCCCTTCAGGAGGAGCACTTCCCGGACAGGGAGCAGGAGTTGGGGATGGTCAGCGGTTGATGGCCTGGATCTCTTGTACGACGACGTTCTGGGTGGCGCCGAAGGTGCCGTCGGGGAGGTCGCCGCCTGCTCCGCCGGTGCCGGTCCAGTCGATCTCCCAAGTGATCGTGGCCTGGAGGGGGAACGTGCCGTCGCCCGAGGAGCGAAGGTATTTCACTCCGCAGGGCGGGGTGCGGTCGGCTTTGCCCTTGGCGTAGGGCTCCCCGATGCGGCCGTTGTCGATCTCGCAGACGCCGGACGCGGGGTAGGTGACGGCGTCGGCCGTACCGGGCTCGATCTGCAGCGAGACGGGTACCGCCGTCGCGGTCGCCTCGAGCTCCAGCACCGGTACGGACGCGGTGACCGAGACCGGCTTGAACTCGGCGGCGTCCAGCCAGCTCCAGGTCGGGAGGTTGACCTTGGTGGCGTTCGCGGGGGCGAGGGTGACCTCGGTGCCGGGGACGCGGATCTCTGCGTAGGCGAGTTCGGCGAGGATCTCCGGGGTTATGGCGTTCTCGATGCCGGGGGGCGGGGGGTCACCGGCGTCCACCCAGAAGTAGTCCGCCTCGCAGGAGTCCCAGCCAGGGGGGTAGCTCTCGTCGACGTACGAGCCCCACCAGTAGCCCTTGCCGGTCTTGTCCTTGTTGAAGCCCTTCTCCGGGTCCTTGGCGTTGTACTTCTCGCGCTGCTCCGCGTCCCACTGATAGCCCGTCGACTCCGCCTCCCAGATCGGCTCCAGGTACTTCTGGAGCTGCTCGGGGGTGTACTTGGGGGCGTACCAGCAGGGCGGGGGGCTCCAGTTGGTGCTGGAGGTCAGGGTGCCGGTGGAGTTGCCGCTGCCGTTCTTGGAGTGATCGAAGACGACGCCTCCGGCGGTGACGGAGACGGTGTCGCCGTTGACGTCGGCGCCGGTGCCGGGAGTGGGCGCCTGAGCACCGCCGCCGATCGCGTTGTCAGCGAGCGCAGGTGTACCGCTCAGGAGGGCGGAAACGATCGCAACGGGCACGATCAGCGCTCGCGAAGTGGCACTCAGGGCTGGCACTTGTCGCTTCCCCTCTGGGACTGAATCTTGTCGATGACCCACACACCCTTGTCGTTCTTGCGCAACTGGGTGGTGTAGAGCACGTAGCTGTTCTTCGTGGCCGGCGTCTTGTTGACCTTCTCGGTCTTCAGATACATGTCGTAGGCCTTGCTCTGGTCCTCGCAGTACACGAGCGAAGCCTGGTCCTTGCCGCTCACGTTGACGATGGCGTCGTAATAGCGGTACGCGCCGGTGACCCGGGCCTTGGCCTTGACGTACGCCTTGACGAACTCCTCGGTGGCGGCGGCCGCCTCGCCCTCGTAGTAGTAGAGGTACGCCTTGTCGAGCGCGTCCTGATTGACGATCGCAAGGTCCACGGCCTTGATGGACTGCTCGCTGTCGGCAAGGACCGCGTCCTTGTCCTGGTCACCCGTCTTGGACCAGTCGAAGGTGTAAGAGAGGTCGGACGGCAGCTCGATCTTCGGGCGGTCCGCGACGGCCGGAGCACTCTCGCTCGGGGACGACGACTTCTCACCCCCCGTCTCGGCTCCCGCGATCTTGTCGTTGTCCTTGTCCTTGGAGCTGTCGTCGCTCCCGCACGCGGACAGCGTCAGGGCCGCTGCGGCGGTCAGCGTGATCGCTGCGAGGAGGGTGGGGCGGCGGTTCACGGTCGGCTCCCGGTGAGGCGAGGCTTCTCTTGAGCGAAGCAACGCTATCGATCGGGGTGAGACGACACCAGGGCGGCGCCTGTCAACCGACGGGGCAGATGCACGCAAACCTCCCGTCCCTGCCCTTGAGCGCGGCATAACGGTTGCATAACGCACCGGTTCGATCGCCCGGCACCGCCGCGAACACTTCGTTCCGCTTATGAACGAGCAAAGGAGAACGTGCGAGAACGCGCACTGTTTTGAAAACGGGCTCCGGGTGACTCGATAGATGCAAAGAGTTCGACTTCCGCCGAGCGAGAGTGGACCCCATGTGATGTTGCAGTCATCGCCCGCCTCGGCCGTGGCCCCCGCCGAGCACCTCGCCTCTCCGGTCAGCTCCCACAATGAGTGGGACCCACTGGAGGAAATCATCGTCGGACGGCTCGACGGGGCGACCATCCCGTCCAGTCACCCCGTTGTGACCTGCAATATTCCGAGGTGGGCGGCGCGACTGCAGGGCCTGGCCGCCGGCGCGCGGTACCCGCGCATGCTGGTCGAGCGGGCGCAGGAGGAGATCGAGCAGTTCGTCGGGCTGCTGGAGTCCTTCGGCATCACGGTCCAGCGACCGGACGCGGTCGATCACCACCGGCGTTTCCATACGCCCGACTGGTCGTCCCGCGGATTCTGCAACACCTGCCCTCGCGACAGCATGCTCGTCATCGGCGACGAGATCATCGAGACCCCGATGGCATGGCCGTGCCGGTATTTCGAGACGCATTCCTACCGCCCGATCCTCAAGGACTACTTCCGGCGCGGCGCCCGGTGGACGTCCGCGCCGAAACCCCAGCTCACCGACGAACTGTTCGACCCCGATTTCCGGGTCCCTGCGGACGGCGAGCCCATGCGGTACATCCTCACCGAATTCGAGCCCGTATTCGACGCGGCCGATTTCGTGCGCGCGGGGCGTGATCTTTTCGTCACGCGAAGCAATGTCACCAACCGGATGGGGATCGAATGGCTGCGCCGCCATCTCGGGCCGGACTATCGCATTCATGAGATCGAGAGCCGCTGCCGCGCCCCCATGCACATCGACACGACGTTCGTGCCGCTCGGCCCCGGCAAGGTCCTGATCAACCCCGAGTACGTCGATGCCGACCGCCTGCCCGACGTCCTGCGCTCGTGGGAGGTACTGGTCGCTCCCCCGCCCGATCCCCTGGACGAGCCGCTGCTGAAGATCACTTCGATGTGCGGGAAGTGGCTCAGCATGAACGTCCTCATGCTCGACGAGAAGCGAGTGATCGCGGAACGGCACCACACGTCGATGCTGCGCGCGCTGGAGTCCTGGGGTTTCGAGCCGGTGCCGTGCGACCTGCTGCACTACGCCCCGTTCGGCGGCTCGTTCCACTGCGCGACGCTGGATGTTCGGCGACGCGGAACGCTCCAGTCGTACGTGTAGCGGACCGGGCGGGGCTGGCTGGCCGCCCGACTAGGTTGCCCCAGAGTGGGGATGTACTCGGCCATGGGGCGGCAATGGGTTGACGGGTGCGGGAAATTGATCGTTCTGGACCAGTCGTCGCCGCCCACGCGCGGTCGCGAGCTGCCCCTGGAAATCGCCACGTCCTACCGGGCCCGCAGGCGCGGGCTGCTCGGGCGGGACTCGGTCGAGGGCGCCCTCCTGCTCTCCCCCGCCAACAGCGTGCACACGATCGGCATGCGGATGCCCATCGACGTCGCGTACCTCGATCGCCGACTCCGCGTCATCGCCGTACGCACCATGAAACCGGGCCGCCTCGGCCTCCCCCGCCCCCGAGCCCGACACGTCCTGGAGACGGAGGCCGGGGCCATGGCCGGGTGGGGGCTGAAGGTGGGGGCACGGGTGGAGGTGGAGGCGACAGCAGTGGGGGGTGTGGACGGCTGAGGGGGCGGCGGGGCTACGGCCGTCTTCCGAGGCCCCGTGGTGGCGTCACGTCAGTCGTCCGTGCGGGGGAAGGAGACCTCTACCCTTCGGTTTTTCTTGCGGCTGGACTCCGAGTCGTTGGATGCGATGGGGTATTGCTCGCCGTAACCGCGGACCTCGTAGGTGATGTTCGGGTTGTTCAATTCGCCCTTCAGGATGTCCTCCACGGCGTTGGCACGTTGCTTGGAGAGGGCATCGCCGTGGGCCGAGGAGCCCAGGTTGTCCGTGAAGCCGAAGACACGGATCTTTGTCGCCTGTTGGGTCTTGATTTCTTCAGCGATCGCTGCGATGCGGGCCTTTGCCTCGCCGTTCAGTTTCGCGCTGTCCTTGGGGAACAGCACTTCCGCCTGGAGCGCGAACTTCACGTCGGCATTGGTGTCCTCGCGGCGTTCGTCTCCGCTCTGGTCCTCGACGACCTGCTTGATGTCCAGCACCTTCGCTTCGGCGAGCGTCGCACCCTCGGGGAGCTTCAGGTCCGGGTCGTTGGGGTCGACTTCGACGGGGGCGGCGGCTGTGGCTTCGGTGCCTGGGGGGACGCTGGGATTGTCGTCGGCGTGGGCCGCCGTGACGCCGTAGAGGGTCGTGGCGAGCATGACGGTGGCTGCGGCCATGGCTGAGGTGAGGTTTTTGGTCGTCATAGCGGTGCCTCAGCCGGAGATCTGGATGGAAGCCGCAGCGAATGTAGGGAGTTGGAAGCTGACTTCGGTGGTGTCTGCGGGGGGCGCCGGGAACTGCATGAAGACGGGGATGGAGTCTCCTGCTTTGATCCTGGGCATGTCGGTCGTCGTCAGCGGTCGGCCGTCAGTGTCACGCAGCACGTAGTAGCGCTTTTTGCTCGCAGAGTCGACCAGCGTTGCTCCGCCCAGCGACGATCCGTGCCTGAGGATTTCGGTCTCGTCACCCGAGGTTCTGACCGACACGCGAGCGGGCTCATCGCCGTCGTTCTTCAGTTCTCCGCTGACCGTGACGAATCCCCCTGAGTCCCTCTGGGCAGAAGTGAGCCTGAGGACAAGTCCTTCCTCCCCCCTCAGTTCAGCCAGTGGTTCGTCCGTTCCTTCTTGAGCGTCCGGGGCGGACCCACTGTCCTTTGAGGCTGATGCCGACGACTCCGGCTTCTTGTCGTCGTCACCCCCACCACCGCAGCCGGCCACACCGACGGCCAGACCGGCCGCAACGGTCAATGCGACCATCCCCCTGCGGGCCTTCGTAGTGAACCGAATGCTCATGCCTCTGTTTCCTTCATCCCTCGTCGTTCGGTTGTCAGTCAGCCAGATGGACGTCGAAGAGGTCTTCCGGGCCCGGGAGATCGATGAGGTCCTCCGGATCCAGCTCCCAGTCCTCGTCCTCGCAGGTGAGTACCGGCAGCTCTTCGTCCTCGGCACCCTCGCCCGGGAGCTCGAATCCGCAACGGAACTCGATCACCGCCTTGGCTGACGCCCGCGAGTACTTGCCCTCCGTGCCCGGGACGATGGAGTCACCGACGGACTTGTCCGTCTGGACGTCGACCGTGTACTCCAGAGGGCCGGTCTGATCACACGACTCGACATGCGCGTCGTTCTGCGCGGCGAGTTCGTCCGCCCGCCAGCACGACGGCTCAAGTCCAGGCACAAGGCCGTCAAAGATGTCCTGCCACTGGGTCGGGTCGAGTACGTCCTCCACCCACTTACCCGCAAGCTGGTCCCGGGTGTCCTGCGCTGCCGCAAGCGCAGCCGCATCGGCTGCCGTCTGGGCACCGTTCCGGTTCGCTGCGGCCTGGCCGACCGCCAGGTAGGCGAACGCGAGAAAGAGCAGGGCCCCCACCACGGTGATGTAGATGGGGAACGCCTGCCCTGAATCGCCGTACCTGCGAACTTTGATCAACCGGTTACCTCGTCGACCTTGTCCACGATGGCGTCGTAAATGGTCTGCCCGATATCCGTCCCCGTGATCGCCAACACGATCGCAACGACCACCGCAATGATCCCCAGGTACTCCACCGCCGTCTGGCCCTTGTCGTTCATGTTGAAGCGGTTGTTCATGGGGTGTCCCTTCGGTTGCGGCTGTGGTGCCGGAACCGTAGGGCCGCTGGAGGTGCGGGGACGAGGGTCCGTGGGCCCAAAGGTGGGCCCAGATGCGGGGCATCTCAGTTCACCCCCAGCCACTTGGCGGCGGCCTGTGCCCGGGTGGTGCTGTGGAGCTTGGCGAAGATGCGGTTGATGTGGTTCTTGACCGTCTTCTCGCTGATGAAGCAGGTGGCGGCGATCTGCTGGTTCGTCATGCCCGTGGCGATCAGGTTCATGATCTCCGCCTCCCTCGCGCTGAGTTGGAACCTCGCCCTGCCCGAAGACGACTCTCCCACATTTGGTTGCACTTGCGAAAGAGGTTCGCGGAATTCGGTCGGTGGAGCGTTGGATTCCGTATGCTGCTGCGAATCCGTACCCCTGCGGAGCTGGCTCAGGAGTGCGTCCGCCGCCGTCGGCGTGAAGTGGGGTTTGCCCTGTCTGACGTCCCGTACCGCGTCCACCAGCTGCGCAGCCGTGAACTCGCCATGGACCAGGTAACCGTTCGCGCCCCTGCGCAGCGCCTCCTCCACCGTCTCCGACTCCCTGCTGTACGTCAGCATCATCACCGGCGCGATGGCCACCAGGTACGGGAGTGCCGCGAGGCCGTCGACCCCGGGCATCTGGACGTCCAGGAGGACGACGTCGGGGCGGTGCTGGAGGGCCGCCTCGTACGCCTCCTGGCCGTCCGCCGCTTCGGCTACGACCGTGATGTCGCTGCGGCCCGTCAGCAGGGCCGTCAGGCCGGCCCGGACCACCGGGTTGTCGTCGGCCACCACTACGCGGAGCGGGCGCGCGGGGGCGGTTCTGGGGAAGTGGGGGTGTGTCATGCCGTCATGTCCTTCGTGGCGCCAGGGGGAGTTCCAGGAGGACTTCCGTGCCTTTCGGGTGGTCGCCGCGGCCCATCCGGATCCGGGCGCCCACGGACGCGGCCCGTTCGACCATGCCGATCAGGCCGAAGTGGCCCGCTCTGCGGAGTTGTTCGAGGGTGGTTTCCGGCGGGAGGCCGCGACCGTCGTCGTACACGCTGATGCGCAGCAGATCACCCTGCACGCCCGCCCGTACGTCCACGCTGGTCGGGGTCGCGTGGCGGTGGGCGTTCTCCATGGCCTCCGCGGCGATGGAGAGGAGTTGGCGGGTCACCGCGGCGGGCAGGGGCGGGGTGGGAGTGGCGGGGCTGGTGGGGTGGTAGGTGGTGGGGACGCCTGTACGGGTGGTGAAGTCGGCCGTCCTTGCTGCCAGTTCCTCGAGGACGTCCGTCGTTGTCGAGGGCTCGTGGCGGCGCAGGTCCACCAGGAGTTCTCGGGATTCCGTGGCCGCTCTGCGGCTGGCTCGGGCTACCAGTTCCGCCTGTCGGGTGATCAGGGCGGGGTTCTGGGGGGTGGTGGCCGCTGTCGCTGCCAGGCCGTCGGCCGCCAGGGCCACGCCGTGCAGGGTCTTGGCCACCGAGTCGTGCATCTCCCGTGCCAGACGCGCCCGTTCGGCGGCCACGGCCTCGGTGGCCGCCAGCCGGGCCCGGGTTTCGGCCAGGGCCTGGGTCGCCGCCCCGAAGCGGAGGACGAGGTTGCGCAGGGCGGAGCCGCCCGCGCCGGTGATCACACAGAACCCGGGCAGGAGCAGCTTCTCCGCGAGGCTGGTGTCGGCTTCCGCCGTGGTGGCGTAGACGAGCAGGAGGATCAGCGACTGGAGGCTGGCGAAGACGGCCGCGGCTCGGTAGCCGTAGGCGATGCCGGCGAGGAGGGGGGTGCAGACGCTGACGTAGGCCAGGGGGGTGTCCGGGCCCGCCGAGACCAGGAGCAGCGCGCCGAAGAGGGTGTCCAGGGCCAGCAGGGTCGGGTGGCGCAGGAGCAGGGGGCCGAAGCGTTCCCAGTCCCTGAAGAGGGCGTAGCTGGTGATGAAGGTGACCACCACGGCGGCGCCCACCAGGCGGGTGCCCAGTCCGGGGGCGGCGTTCAGCAGGGCCGCGGGGGCGGAGAGGGCGAGCATGGCCAGCCGGAAGCCGAAGACCATACGGGTGGTTGCCTGGAGGGCGTTTATCTGGAGGGCGAGGGTGGGGTCCTGGGGGCGCGCCGGCACAGCTGCAACGGCCTCCGTGCCTACGGCAGCACAGACACCGGCACCTGCACCTGCACTGGCAGCGGCACCGGCACCGGCACCGGCACCGGCACCGGCACCGGCACCGGCGTCCACTCCCAGCCCCCTCACCCGCACCCCGACTCCCGGTCCCAGCCCTGACCCAAGCCCCATGCCCATGACCGTCACCTACTCCCCCGTGATGGAGCCGAAGTCCGTCCCCGAGCCCAGCAGCAGCCCCGCCCCCAGCAGGATCATCGTGGCCGGAACCATGAACGTCGTGATCATCATCGTGGCCTTGGGCACGGCCCTCGCCGCCTTCCGGCGGGCGTTCTGCGCGTCCGTCCTGCGCATGTCCTTCGCCAGCGCCACCAGCGTGTCCACGATCGGCGCCCCCAGTTCCTCCCCCTGCTGGAGGGCGGTCACGAACATCGCGACCTGTTCCGAGTCGTTCCGGCGGCGGAGTTCCGCGAACGCCTGGCGGCGGCTCATGCCCAGGTCCATCTGGCGCAGCGTGATGCGGAGTTCGTCCGCCCAGGGGCCTTCGTAGCGGGACGCCACGCGGTCCAGTGCCTGCCGGAAGCCGAGGCCCGCGCTCACCACCACCGCGAGTACGTCGAGGAAGTCCGGCAGGGTCCGTTCGATCACGTCCTTGCGGATCCGGATCGCCGACCAGATGCCGACCTCGGTCCAGAAGGCGCCGAAGGCGAAGAGCAGCAGGGTCACCAGATACTGGCCCCGCATCAGGAACACCAGCCCGCCCACCGCGCCCAGGAAGCCGTACACCGCCCGCCGGGCCGCGTAGCGGTCGATCGTGAGGCCGCCCGGGTTGCCCGCCAGGTCGATCTTGCGGCGGTACTTGGCCACCTGCTTCGGGCCCATCAGGCGCAGGACCGCCGGCGCGTACCGCATGCCCATGCGGTCGATCACCGAGTCCACGGCGCCGGTGCGCGTGGCGCCCACCTCCAGCGCCAGCTGCAGGTCACCGGGGAGTTTCGCGTCCGCACGGTACATGCGGATGCCGGCGAAGGCACCCCATACGCTCAGTCCCATCAGCAGGGCGAGCAGCAAAGCCGTCATGGTCCGCCCTCCCCCCTAGACGTCGATCCGCGACAGACGGCGGATCATCACGAAGCCGATGACGTACAGCCCGAACGCCACGATCACCGCCACCTGGCCGGCCGGTGAGCCGGTCATACGGTCCAGTGCGCCGTCCTTGACGCCGTTCATCAGGAACAGGGAGCCGATGCCGAGCGCCGGCACGGCGTACGAGGTCATGCTCACCTGGGAGAGCTGGGTGCGGATCTCCCGGCGGGTCTCCTTCCGCTCCTCCAACGTCTCCGTCAGGTTGCGCAGGGCGCTGACCACCTGGCCGCCCGCCCGGTTCGACAGGACGAGGGTGGTCACCAGCACCACCAGTTCCCGCGAGGGCAGCCGGTCCGCCAGCTCGCCCAGCGCGTCGTCCATGGAGGCGCCGATCGCCAACTGGTTGGCCACCTTGGACAGTTCCTCGCCCGCCGGTGCCTCCAGCTCGTCCGCCGCCATGCCGATCGCCGTGCGCAGCGCGAGCCCGGCCTGGGTGGCGTTGGCCAGGATGCGGGCCAGCTCGGGGAGTTGGTTGATGAACTTCTCGATGCGCTTCTGTCGTTGCCAGTTCAGGAACTGGACGGCCGCCCACACCCCCAGCAGCCCCGCTATCGGGCCGAAGAACGGCGCCAGCGTCGCCTGGCCGACCAGCCACAGGCCCGCCACCGCGGCCAGCATGTAGACGAAGAACTCGCCCGGCGTCACGTCGAGGCCCGTCGCCGCCAGCCGCAGTTCCAGCTTCCGGCCCGGTTTCGTACGGCGCAGTCTGCGGTCCAGGTCGCCGAAGCGGCGCCGGCGGCCCCCGGCCGTGATCTGGCCGGTCGCCGAGAGGCGCTCCACCAGTGCCTGGCGCTGGGCCCGGCCGGCCGCCCAGGCGTGCAGGCCCGCCACCGCCAGGGCGCAGGTCAGCAGGGTGATGCCGGTGGTCAGCGTGATCAGCGTCTGGAATTCCATCGGTTCCGCTCCTTCCTACCTGGCCGCTCGGATGGCCAACTGCTCCACGGTCCGTGCCACGCCGAACGCCTGCGGCACCGGCTGGTTCGCCATGTAGAGGCGGTCCGCGGTGCGGCGCGGGAGCGGGTAGTACTCGAAGACGCCGTAGACCCGGCCGTCCGCCGCCATCGGCTGGGCGTTGAAGCGGGCGACCGTGGCCAGTCGGTACGGTTCGCCGCCGTGGCTGTCGAGGACGGCGATCTCGGTGATGCGGCGGGCGCCGTCGGCGAACCGGGTGAGCTGGATGATGACGTCGACGGCGCTGTTGATCTGGTCGTGCAGCGCTTCGAAGGGGACCTCCACGTCGGACATGGAGGCCAGCGTCTTCAGCCGCATCAGCGCGTCCTCGGTGCTGTTGGCGTGCACGGTGGCGAGGGAGCCGTCGTGGCCGGTGGACATCGCCTGGAGCATGTCCAGGGACTCGCCGCCGCGGACCTCGCCGACGACGATGCGGTCGGGGCGCATCCGCAGGGAGTTGCGGACCAGGTCGCGGATGGTGACCCGGCCCTGGCCCTCCACGTTCGGCGGGCGGGACTCCAGGCGGATCACATGGCCCTGCTGGAGTTGCAGCTCCGCCGAGTCCTCGATCGTGATGATGCGCTCGACCTCGGGGATCAGCCCGGACAGGGCGTTGAGCAGCGTCGTCTTTCCGGTGCCCGTCGCGCCCGAGACGATGATGTTGAACTTCGCCTGCACCAGGCCCGCGAGCAGATACACCATCTGCTCGTCCAGCGAGCCCAGGCCGACCATCTCGTGCAGGGTGAAGGAGCGCGGGAAGCGGCGGATGGTGAGGGTCGCGCCGGTCAGGGAGAGCGGCGGGATGATCACGTTCACCCGCTCGCCCGAGGGCAGTCGCGCGTCCACCATCGGGTTCGACTCGTCGACGCGCCGGTTCACGGTGGACACGATCCGCTCGATGGTCTGCATCAGCTGCTCGTGGGAGGGGAAGCGCAGGGGCAGTTGCTCCACCCGGCCCGCCCGCTCGACGAAGATCGCGTCGGGGCCGTTCACCATGATCTCGGTGATCGACGCGTCCTCCAGCAGCGGCTCCAGAATGCCCAGGCCCAGTGCCTCGTCGACCACCCTGCGGATCAGCTGCGAGCGCTCGACCGTGGACAGCACGGGACCGTCGCGGCTGATGATGTGGCCGAGGACGCGTTCCAGCCGGGCCCGGCGTTCGGCCGCGGCCAGCGAACTCATCTCCGCGAGGTCGATCTCCTCCAGCAGCTTGGCCCGGTAGGAGGCGACCAGATGGCCGTCCTCGCCCTTGCTGCCGTTCTCCTCGGGAGTGTTGATGCGGGCCCGCAGGCTCATGGCTCTCGTGCTCCTCAGTGGTCGAGCGGCATGGTGGCGGACTTGGTGGCGGCGCCGAAGTCCCAGCCGGGCACGATGGACGGGATGTCGACGGTCGCGGTGACCCGTACCTCGTCGCCGAGCCCGGCGCTCGCGCACGCGGTCCCGTCGGCCAGCCAGCCGCTCACCGCGGCCTGGCAGTCCTGCGCGAAGGGCCCCTCCAGCGAGGCACTGCGCGCCCCGGCCCGGGCGGCGGTGCCCGCCTGCTGGGCGGTGTAGGCGATGAGCCCGATCTGAATGGCCGCCATGGCGACCAGGATCAGTACGGGGATGAAGCCCAGGTACTCCAGGGCCACCTGGCCACGGTCACGGGGGCGTGCCCGCAGACGGTCACGGTCACGGTCACAGCCACGGTGAATGCGTTCGTACGGCATCTCAGTCCGTCGCCTCCTCTACCGCCCCCGCCTGCCCCTCCACCGTGAACGGGAAGCCGATCGACCCGGGGAACAGCACCGGGACCTCCAGCCGGACCTCGGCGGTCACATACCCCCCGCCGGTCGTGCAGGTCACCTGCGCGCCGCCCTCCCACGCGCCGGGCAGCTTGTCGAGGCCCGCCGCCTGGCAGGCGCCCTGTCTGGCGCCGGGGTCGGCGGCCGTGCCCGCCCGTACGGCCTCGTCGGCGGCGTTGCCGGCGAGCGTGAAGGTGTAGCCGAGCAGCGCGCACTGCCACATCAGCACGAGCGTCAGGATGATCAGCGGGGTCATGCCGAGGAACTCGATGGTGACCTGGCCCCGGTCGGCTCCGCGGCGGAGTGCGCGCATGTCTACCCCCCAGTCTCCTTGCGGCGGCGGAAGCTCACCGAGCCCCGTCCGCCGCGGCGGTCGACCGCCGCGGCCTTGACCAGGCCGAGTTCGCCCGCGAGGGTCCACAGGGCCTGCTTGACGGTGCCCTTGGCGTCGAGTTCGTGGAGGCGGCCGGCGTCCACCACGCTCTGCAGCTCCTTGAAGTGGGCGGGGATCGTGGTGGCGGCGAGCGCGGTGCCGGTGATCTGCCGGATCAGGGAGGGCTGGATCTCGGTGCCGCGGGTGTGGCGGTTGACGACGACCATGGTCTCCTCCGCCTTGCGGATCTGCAGGCGGTCCCACATGCGGACGGCGCGTTTGGCGCCGCGGACGCCGATCACGTCCGGGGTGGTGACCAGCAGGGCGGTGTCGGCCATCTCCACGATCGCCGCTCCGGCGCCGCTGAGCTGGGCGCCGCAGTCGACGATCACGACCTCGTAGCGGGCGCGCAGGGCGCTGACGATCTGCCGGGCGGCGCGGTCGGTGACCTCCTCGCCGCGTTCGCCCTCGCCGGGGGCTAGCAGCAGGGCGAGCCCGCTGTCGTGGCGGAAGACGGCGTCGGCCAGGACGCGCGGGGAGATGTCGGAGATGCCGGCGAGGTCGACGACCGAGCGGCGGAACTGGACGTCCAGGTAGGAGGCGAGGTCACCGGTCTGGAGGTCCATGTCGAGCACGGCGGTGGGGCGGCCGGAGGCCTGGGCGGCGAGGGCGAGCTGGATGGCGACGACGGTGGTGCCGACCCCGCCCTTGGCGCCGCTCACGGTGACGACGGTGCCGCCGACGCCGGTGAACACCTCGATGGCGCCGCCCAGATGGCGCCGTACGCCCGCCGACCACTGGGCGACGGCCTGGACGCGGGTGGCGAGTTCCTCGTAGTGCAGGGGCAGGGCGACGAGGCCGCGGGCGCCGTAGTCCATCGCCGCCTGGAACAGGCCGGGGCTCGCGTCCGAGGTGACGAGGATGACGCCGACCGCCGGGAAGCGCAGGGCGACTTCGCGGATCAGCTCCAGGGCGGGGACCGGGCCGATGCGCTCATGGACGACCACGACCTCGGGCAGTTCGTCGACGGACTCGGCGGCCAGCCGGGCGAGGGTGTCGATCAGCTGGGTGGAGTCGACCACCGGGGCGACCGGCTCGGCGTCCGGGAGCTGGCTGAGCAGGGTCGTGACCGACCGGACCGCGTCCGCGTCACCGACCGCCGGGAGGATCCTCGTGGGCATGCGGGCCTCTCACTTGTCCTTCGCGAGTTCGTACGTCCGGTCCGACTCGGGGACCGTGCCGCCACCGCCGGGCGCCACCAGCGCGAGGCGGACCCGCTGGGCGAACGACTCGGCGTACGTGAGGCGCTGGGCGTCGAGGGTGGACAGCGCGAAGGTGATCGGGACGGCGTCGGTGGGCTGCCGGTCGCGGTCGTCGGCGTCGGGCTTCAGCGCGGTCAGGTCGCCCACGTCGAGGACCTTGGCGTTGGTCACGATGATCTTGGACTGGGCGGGGGCACCCTCCCGCTCGCCCTCGAAGGTGGCGTAGACGTTCACGGTGGAGTTCGGGGTGATCTTGCCGGCCACCCCGGTCGCCGCGTCGATCATGATGGCGACCTCCTGCTGCCCGGGCTTCAGGGCGGGCTGGGCGACGATCATGTCGCTCTGCAGCAGGGAGCCCTGCTTGAGGGTGGTGACCGCGATCCTGCCCTCGATCTCGCGGAGATCGGTGACCGCGTTGTCGGACAGCCACCGCTCGGGCATCGAGATCTTCTCGAACTGGGCCGCGTCGAGGGGCTTGTACGGTTCGACGTCCTCCTTGAGCCGGTAGGCGGTGACCTCGGGGCCGACCTTGGACTCGGCGTCGTCGATGACGGACAGCACGCCGGCGAAGGCGCCGAGGGCGCAGACGACCGACAGGATCAGGAGTATCACGCCGCGGCGCTGACGGGAGTTCATGAACCGTGCAACCTCATTGGGGGAATCGGTCGGGATCGGTCTGATGCGGCTTCCGGGTTCGGTCAGCCTGCGCGGGTCTCGGGTACGGGCGGGGTGGCGGAGCAGAACACACAGCGGTCGCCGATGACGTCGATGCCGCACCAGTGGCAGGCGCTCCGGCGCACCGAGGTGACCAGTTGGTAGAGCACGGACAGGTCGGAGAGGTAGGCGCAGAACTCGATCAGCCGTCCCGTCCCCCACCACCGCTCCGACTCGGCGGGCAGCGGCACCTCGCGCAGGCCCTGGACGCTCCAGGACCTGGCCAGGGTGTCGGTGACCCAGTCGGACTGGAGCTGGCCCTTGGCGACCAGCATCCGGGTGCCGAACTCCGGCCCGGTCAGGGCGGCTTCGGGGCCGATCCGGACGAGCTGCGGTTCGGGGTGGGCGAGGACGCCGAACTGGCTGCCCGGGACCCATGACCTGGTGTGGGACTTGAGCCCGACGGGGACGCGGTCGAGTCTGGCGACGGAGCCGAGGAGCGCCCCGGCGTGGATGTAGTGCGTGAGCAGACGGCCCGCCGAGGCGAGGACGCCGGGGCTGAGGTCGCAGGAGGCGAGCTGGCGCAGCTGGCGGACCAGGACGGCGAGTCCGAGCGGCGGCAGTTCGGGGCGGAAGAGGGCGATCCGGTCGCTCTCCATGAGGGCGCGCAGGGTGTGCAGCCGGCGTTCCACGGCGGGGTCGAGGGCCTCGGAGCAGACGACGATGAGGTGACCGTGCTGCTCTACGACCGCTTGCAGGGCGGTCAGGGAGCGGTCGAGCGGCTGCCGGTCCAGGCCCTGGAGCACGACGGCGGGGACGGTCCGTTCGTCCTGTGGCGGCAGCGCCAGGTCGGCACTGGTCACGGCGATGGCAGTTGGCACGCGCAGCTCCCCACTCCCATGCCCGCCGGCCCGACCGGCGTCACTCCGGTACCCAGGACACACAGCCGACTTCACTGCGTGACTACGTGAGCACTGTATCCACGGGTTCATGACCGGAGAACAGCGTTTCTGTAGCTATGAAGGAACTGGCGTTTCACAAGTTGCGCCAAACCGGGGCACGTTGAGCATCTCGGCGCTTGCTCTTGACAAGGGGATTGGTCTGGACCAACGTGTTTTGACATGTCCATACGCAGACGATCGACACGTCTCTGGACGGGTGCCGTCACCCTGGCGCTCGCCCTCTCCCTCGCGGGCACCGGCCAGGCCTCCGCCGCCGATGTCAACAACGCCAGGAACGCCGGCTTCGAGTCCGGCCTGTCCAACTGGACCTGCTCCGCGGGCAGCGGTACGGCCGTCTCCTCGCCGGTGCACGGCGGCTCGGCCGCGCTGAAGGCGACCCCGGCCGGGCAGGACAACGCCCGCTGCACCCAGGCCGTGGCGGTCCAGCCGAACGCGACGTACACGCTCAGCGCGTGGGTGCGGGGCGGGTACGCCTATCTGGGCGTCACCGGCACCGGCACCACGGACGTGTCGACGTGGACGCCGGACTCCGGCAACTGGAAGCAGCTGGCCACCACCTTCACCACCGGCTCCGCGACCCGGTCGGTGACGGTGTACACGCACGGCTGGTACGGCCAGGCCGCCTACTTCGCCGACGACGTCTCGGTGTTCGGGCCCGACGGCGGCGGAGGCGGGGACCCGGAGCCGACGGTCCCGGGCGCGCCGGGCGGGGTGACGGTGTCCGGACGCAGCTCGTCGTCGATCTCCCTGGCCTGGAACACGGTCCCGGGCGCGACCGGCTACCACGTCTACCGGGGCGGCACCAAGGTCACGGCGGTCACCGGCACATCGGCCACGGTGACCGGGCTCGCGGCCTCCACCTCGTACTCCTTCCAGGTCACGGCGGTGAACTCGGCCGGTGAGTCGCCGAAGTCGGCGACCGTGACGGGGACGACCACGGCGACACCGACGAATCCCGCGCTGCCCAAGCACGCGGTGACCGGGTACTGGCAGAACTTCGACAACGGCGCGGCGGTGCAGAAGCTGTCGGACGTCCAGGCGCAGTACGACATCATCGCGGTCGCCTTCGCCGACGCCACCGGGACACCGGGCGCGGTGACCTTCACCCTCGACTCGGCCGGGCTCGGCGGGTACACCGTCGACCAGTTCAAGGCGGACGTCCGGGCGAAGCAGGCGGCCGGGAAGAAGGTCATCATCTCGGTCGGCGGCGAGCGGGGCACGGTGTCGGTCAACGACTCCGCGTCCGCGACGAACTTCGCCAACTCGGTGTACGCGCTGATGCAGGAGTACGGCTTCGACGGCGTCGACATCGACCTGGAGAACGGGCTCAACGCGACCTACATGACCCAGGCGCTCAGGGCGCTGTCGGCCAAGGCGGGACCGTCGATGATCCTCACGATGGCTCCGCAGACCATCGACATGCAGTCGACGTCGAACTCCTACTTCCGGACGGCACTGAACGTGAAGGACATCCTCACGGTCGTCAACATGCAGTACTACAACAGCGGGTCGATGCTCGGCTGCGACGGCAAGGTGTACAGCCAGGGCTCGGTCGACTTCCTGACCGCCCTCGCCTGCATCCAGCTGGAGGGCGGCCTCGCCCCGTCCCAGGTGGGCCTGGGCCTGCCGGCCTCGACCCGGGGCGCGGGCAGCGGGTATGTGTCACCGGCCGTGGTGAACAACGCGCTCGACTGTCTGGCGAAGGGCACCAACTGCGGGTCCTTCAAGCCGTCCAGGACCTATCCCGACCTGCGCGGCGCGATGACCTGGTCGACCAACTGGGACGCCACGGCGGGCAACGCGTGGTCCAACGCGGTGGGCCCGCACGTGCACGCGCTGCCGTAGGCACCGCCACCCCCCAGGCCGTGGCCGGAGTCCGTCAGAAGAACTCCGACCACGGCTGGTCCCAGATCTGCTTCACGCACAGCACCAGGAAGAGCAGGCCCGCGATCGCCAGCATGGAGTTGCTCAGTGCGCCGTTGCGCCACTCCCGGGGTGTGCGGGAGGAGTTGAGGAGCCAGAGCAGGGTGCCGGCCAGGAACGGCAGGAACGCCGCGCCCAGGACGCCGTAGATGATGATCAGGCGGAAGGGCTGGCCCTGGAAGAGCAGGATCATCGGCGGGAAGGTCAGCCACAGCAGGTAGAGGCGGAAGGGCAGGTTGCGTTCGCGGCGGCCGGTGGCGATGTCCTCGCCACGGGTCGCGTCACCCCTGCGGTAGCGCTCGACGAAGTCCGCGAACATCAGGCTCACGCCGTGCCAGACGCCGATCAACGAGGTGAACGAGGTGGCGAAGAAGCCGATCAGGAAGAACTTGGCGGTCGCCGTGCCGTACTCCTCCTCCAGGATGTCGCTCAGTTGGAGCAGTCCCTTGTCCCCGCTCGCCAGCGCGATGTTCGCCGAGTGCAGCAGCTCCGCCCCGACGAAGAGCATCGCGACGACGAAGATGCCGGTGGTGGCGTAGGCGACCCGGTTGTCCAGGCGCATCACCTTCATCCAGCCGGTGTTGGTCCAGCCCTTGGCGTTGACCCAGTAGCCGTACGCGGCCAGCGTGATGGTGCCGCCGACCCCGCCGATCAGGCCGAGGGTGTTCAGGACGGAGTCGTCCGCGTCGGGCAGCACCGGCAGCAGGCCCGCGAAGGCGTCGCCGAGGTTCGGGGTGACCCGGATCGCCAGGTAGACCGTCACCACGAACATGACGCCCACCAGGACCGTCATGACCTTCTCGAAGACGGCGTACTTGTTGAACCAGACGAAGACCAGGCCCACCAGGCCGCAGGCGATCCCCCACCACTCCAGGTCCATCACATCGGGGAAGAGGGCCTGCAGGGGCAGGGCGCTCGACGACATCGCCGCGGCTCCGTAGACGAAGCCCCAGATGACGACGTAGCCGACGAAGAACCAGGTCGTCCAGCGGCCGAGGCTCGCCCAGCCGTCGAAGAGGGTGCGGCCGGTGGACAGATGCCAGCGGCCCGCCGCCTCGGCGAGGGAGATCTTCACCAGGCAGCCGATGATCGCGGCCCACAGCAGCGTGTACCCGAAGCTGCTGCCGGCGATCAGCGTGGCCACCAGGTCGCCGGCGCCCACCCCGGTCGCGGCGACGACGATGCCGGGGCCGATGTACTTCCAACTGGACTTGCGGGGAGAGGAGTCGATTGCGTGGGCCTGTGATGCCTGAGGGTTTCCCGAGCTGTCCGCCATGCAGATCAAGAAACCGCAGCGGAGCCGGGCCGACAAGAGGGCGCGTCAGAGTTCGAACCACACCGTCTTGCGCTGCCCGTCCTGATGGCAGCCCCATCTGCGGGCCAGCGCGTCCACCAGGAACATCCCCCGCCCGCTCTCCGAACTGCCCGCCTCCAGCACCTGCGGGGTGCGCCGGCCGGCGTCCTGCACCTCGCAGCGCAGCACGCCCTGCGCGGCGGACAGCGTCACCCGGAAGCGGCTCGCCGAGTGCAGCAGCGCATTGGTCGCCAACTCGCTGACCAGCAGTTCCGCGGTGTCCAGCACCTCGTCCTGGCCCGCGAGCCCCCATCCCTCCAGCCGGCTGCGCACCTCCTTGCGGGCCTCGCGGACCGCGGAGGGGCGGGGGTCGTACTCCACGGTGAGATGACCGGCTCCGACGGGCGGTCGACGGTGGGAGCCGTTCCGGAGTTGCAGCATGCTGTCCATGGTCGTCGGGCCGCGGGCGGGGCGCACGGGTAGATATACCTGTTTCCCCGGCCGCGGCCCCCGTGTCCTATCCGTACTGCAGGCGTACGGTCGCCCCCGCCGCGTCGTCCCGGACGTCGACGTAGGCGCAGACCTGGCGGGCGTACCACAGGCCCTGGCCCGGTTCCAGTTCGCCGGTGTCCGGCGGGACGAAGCCGGCCAGGGGGTCGTCGACGCGGCGGGCGGTGCGCAGTTCGCAGACGCAGGCCGGTGCCGCGCCCCACAGCCGGACGCCGGTGAGCGGGCCGAGCGCGGCCGCCGCCTCGGTGACGGCCAGCGCGAACAGTTCGGCGTCCGCGTCCTGCAGTCCGCTGCCGCCCGCCCAGGCCCGTACCGCCCCGGCGTCCGCGCCGGTCAGCCGCCGGGCGTCCGCGGGGGGTGGTGGCAGGGGTACGGAGTCCAGCTCGGCGGTGAGCCGTACCGGGTCCTCGTACACGCCGGTGCCGGGGTGGGCGCGGCGGGCCTCGGCGATGAGGGCGGGGCCGGCGGTGCGGGTGTCGTAGACGCACAGGGCGGTGGTGGCAAACGGGGCGAACAGGAGGTTGGCGAGGGCCTCGTAGCGGATCCACTCGGCGCTCTCGCGCGGTGAGCGTCCGGCGCGGCCGTTCCAGACGGGTTCCATCAGCAGGTGGATACGGCCGCCGGGGCCGGCGTGCGCGGCGAGGTAACCGGCCGCCTGGGCCACGGCGTTGGCGGCGGATCCGGTGTACCAGTCGGTGTGCGGGAGGAGTACGGCGCTCTTCGCGTCGGCGCCGAGGGCGTCCCGCAGGAGGTCCAGCTTGGCGGGGGCGGCGACGGCGACGGGCGGGGGTTCGCCGGGGCTGTCCAGGGCGTGGGCCAGGAAGGGGACGGCGGCGGCCACGAAGGCGTCGTCGGTGCCGGGGGCGGTCATGCGGTGGTCGAACACCTGCGGTTGGCTGCTCACGCGTTCCCCTGTCTGTGCCGTGTGCGGTGGTGGTTCAGCGCCGGGCGGTGACCCAGGCGGCGAGTTGGCTGCGGTTGTCGAGGCCGAGCTTGCCGAGGATGCGTTCCACGTGGCCCTCGGCGGTGCGGCGGGCGATGACCAGGCGGTCGGCGATCTGGTGGTTGGCCAGGCCCCGGGCCACGAGGTCGGCCACCTGGGACTCCCGGGGGGTGAGGTGGGAGCCCTTCGGCCCGTCGGCCGGGTCCGGGGTGCCGCGGCCCTCGTCGAGCGCGTGCCCCACGAGCTCCGTCAGCTCCAGCTCGCGGCCGTACCGGTACGCCTTCTCGTACGCCGGCTCGCCGAGGGCCTCGCGGGCGCGGCGCTCGCTGTCCTCGCGGGGCGTCCGCAGGGCGGCCGAGCCCCAGCGGTCGCGGTCGATGTCGGACCAGACCCGGTCGGCGCCGCCGAGCAGGAGGGCCGCGTGCTCGTGGGCGCCGGTCCCGGTGGCGATCCGGGCCAAGAGGTCGAGGGTGAGGGCGATGCCGGTGACGTCGTGGACGGCGAGTTTGAGGCGCAGGGCGTGGTGGGCGTGGCGTGCGGCGGCCGGCCAGTCCCGCCGCACGGTGTGGGCGAGGGCGAGCATCCTCAGTACGTACGAGTGCACCCACTCCTCGCCGTGCCGCTCGCAGAGCCGGCGGGCCTCCTCGCAGACGGCGACGGCCCGGTCCGCCTCGCCCAGGAAGCCCAGCGCGCAGGCGAGTTCCACGCGCTCCAGGCCGACGAGGCT
Organism: Streptomyces sp. NPDC002776; assembly: GCF_053592195.1. Lineage (NCBI taxonomy): Bacteria > Bacillati > Actinomycetota > Actinomycetes > Kitasatosporales > Streptomycetaceae > Streptomyces > Streptomyces sp. NPDC002776. Next base: position 306,031 of record NZ_JBSFVG010000001.1, read on the forward strand.
GAGGTGCTGGCCGGGGACGCGGCCCCGCTCCGCGGCGGCCTCGAAGTGGGCGAGGGCGGTGGGCAGGTCGTCGAGGAAGAGGGTGATGACGCCGATGACGTAACCGGCGTGCGCCGCCTCGGCCTCGTCGCCCAGCGCGAGGGCGAGGGCGCGGGCCTCCTCGGCGAGCCGCCGGCCGTGCACCAGATCCCGGGTGACGGCGGCGAGCAGCCCCGCGACCCACAGCGCACGGGCCCGCTCCGCGGTGGGCTCGGGATTGACCGCCAGAGCCCGCTCCACCCAGTACCGCCCCTCCCGAGGAGCCCCACAGGCATGCCAGTAGAACCACAGAGCCCCCACCAACCGAAGCCCTCCGCCCCCTTCCCCCCCGGCCCCGCACCCCTCATCCCACCCCCCGGACCCCTCGCCCCTCTCCCCCCAGCCCGAAAGGCTGAAGTTCAGGGCTGTGCGCAAGTTGTCCTGGTCGGCTTTCAGGCGGGCCACGATGTGGCGTTGGGACGGGCCGAACCATGCGCGTTCGTAGGTGTCGGCCAGGTGTTGCATCCACGTTCGCTGGCGCAGGCGCGCGGTGGGTTCCTCGCCGGGGAGGGCGCGGAGGCGGGCCAGACCGTAGTGGCGGAGGGTGTCGAGGAGGCGGTAGCGCACGATTCCGGCCGCCGTCTCCCTGATCAGCACCGACTTGTCCACCAGAGCGGTGACCGCCTCCACGACGTCCGCGGGGCGCAGCCGTACCCCGTCCGCGCACACCGCCTCCGCGGTCTCCAGGTCGAAGCCGCCCGCCAGGACCGACGCGCGGGCCCAGGTCAGTTGTTCCTCCGCCGTACACAGCGAGTGGCTCCAGTCGACCGTCGCGCGCAGCTCCCCGCGGGTGTCCAGGCCCGCCTCCAGCTGGTCGAGTCCGAGGTCCCGCAGGCGTCCCGCGGCGAGTTCGATGGCGAGCGGGAGTCCGTCGAGGCGGCGGCAGAGGCGGGCCACGGCCGCCCGGTTGTCCGTGGTGAGCCGGAAGGCGGGGTCCACGGCGGCGGCCCGGTCGGCGAACAGGGCGAGCGCGGGATGGCGGCGGGCGTCGGACAGGTCACCGTCCGGGTCGGGTACCGGCAGCGGCCGTAGCTCCAGAAGGTGCTCCCCGAGCAGACCCAGCCGGTGCCGGGTCGTCGCCAGGACCCGCACGTGCGGGGTGCCGTGGAGCAGCGCGGCGATCAGCTCCGCGCAAGCGGCGGGCAGGTGTTCGCAGTTGTCGACGACGAGGAGCAGCCGCCGCTCCCCCAGCTGCCCGGCGAGCGCGTCCAGCGGGGGCCGCCCGCTGTGGTCGTGCAGGCCCAGCGCGTCGGCGGCGGCGTGCGGGACGAGGGCCGGGTCGTCGAGTCCCGCCAGCCCCACGAACCGGACCCCGTCCGGAAAGGCGCCGCGGACCCGGTCCGCGAGGCGCGTGGCGAGGCGGGTCTTGCCGACTCCACCGGGCCCGGTCAGAGTGACCAGGCGCGATCTGGCCAACAGCCGCCGCCCAGCAGCCAGTTCGGCGCGCCGGTCCACGAAGCTGGTCGGCTCGGGCGAGCCGGGGACGACCGCGAGGCCGTCCTGTCGTGGCGCCGATCCGCCCATGATCAGCCAGTCCAGTTCTCTGGGATCGCGGTCCGAGGACCGAGCCGGAGTCCGGCCCCCCTCTCGGCCAGGGACCCCCCACTGTCCCTCCTCCAACCCGCACCCGCACACGAGCCTCACCCGCCCGAGTGCACCTTCCGCCAGGCCCGCGTCACATGCCGCCCGCACGCGTACACTGCCCGCTCGACGCCCCCGAGACGGGTTCCCGCCATCGCGGCCGTTTTCCATCTTGACCCGCTCATGCCACGCACGGACGATGAGCGCCACCCGCACCAGTACGTCGCTGAACCACCCCCCTGCTCCACTCCCCGCCTTCCGGAGATCCCGGAAGCCCTGGAGACACAAGGAGAATTCATGCGGCTTCGCATACGAGGCTCAGGCGCCCGCGGCGGCAGACGCACCGCCACCCTCGCCACCCTCCTGGCCCTGGCCCTCGCGGCACCCCTCTCCGCGACCGTCACGGCCAACGCCGACAGCGGCACCCGGCCGGCGCCCTCCGCCGACACCGTCCGCCAGTACGAGATCCACACCCACTCGACCGCCAGGGACCGCACCGCGATCCAGCGCACCGGCGTCACCGTGGACGAGGTCGACGCGCACGGCCTGGTGGTCTCCGGCCGCGCCGACCAGATCCGCACCCTGCGCGGCCTCGGCTACGAGGTCACGCCGCTCGGCGCCGTACCGGACCGCTCGGGCGGCGCGGACGACGCCCGGCTGCTCGACTTCCCGTCGGCCGACTCCCGGTACCACAACTACGCGGAGATGACGAGCGCGATCAACTCGATCGTCTCGGCGAACCCGGCCATCGCCAGCACCCGGGTGATCGGCACGTCGTACCAGGGCCGGAACATCACGGCCATCAAGATCAGCGACAACGTCGGCACGGACGAGTCCGAGCCGGAGGTGCTGTTCACCCACCACCAGCACGCCCGCGAACACCTCACCGTCGAGATGGCGCTGTACCTGCTGCGCGAGCTGACCTCCGACTACGGCTCCGACTCCCGGGTCACCAGCATGGTGAACAACCGCGAGATCTGGATCATCCCCGACATCAACCCGGACGGCGGCGAGTACGACATCGCGACCGGCTCGTACCGCTCCTGGCGCAAGAACCGGCAGCCCAACTCCGGTTCCTCCTACGTCGGTACCGACCTCAACCGCAACTGGAACTACCGCTGGGGCTGCTGCGGCGGCTCCTCCGGCTCCACGTCCTCGGACACCTACCGGGGTTCGGCGCCCGAGTCCGCGCCCGAGGTGCGGGTCGTGGCGAGCTTCGTGCGCAGCCGGGTCATCGGCGGCGTGCAGCAGATCAAGGCCGGGATCGACTTCCACACCTACAGCGAACTCGTGCTGTGGCCGTTCGGGTACACCTACTCCGACACCACGACCGGGATGACGGCCGACGACCGCAACGCCTTCGCGACGGTCGGCGGCAAGATGGCGGCCAGCAACGGCTACACGGCGGAACAGGCCAGCGATCTGTACATCACCGACGGATCGATCGACGACTACCTCTGGGGCACCCACAAGATCTTCGGGTACACCTTCGAGATGTATCCGCGCTCCAGCTCCGGCGGTGGGTTCTACCCGCCCGACGAGGTGATCGAGCGGGAGACCTCACGCAACCGGGACGCGGTGCTGCAGCTGCTGGAGAACGCGGACTGCATGTACCGGTCGATCGGGAAGGAGTCCCAGTACTGCTAGTCGAGTACTGCTAGTCGGACTCCTCGAAGTAGGCGTCCAGCACGGCGTCGAGCTGTGACTCCCACTCGGCGAAGCGGCTCCTGGCCGCCGCCTCGATCTCGATCGGGTACCAACGGCGGTCAGGAGTGTGCACCGTGACGGTGTACCGCTTGCCGAAGCGGGCGGTCTCCGTCTCCACGGCGCCGATCTCGTCCCAGCGGAACTCGCACTCCTGGTCGTCCAGGCAGAGCCGGACCCCGCGGCGGTCGGCGACGATCCTCGCCCGGCGGTCGGCGGCCTCGAAGACCGGCCCGTCGTCGGCGACTTCGTCGGCGGCGGTCTCGTCCTCCTCCACCGCTGCCTCCTCCACCGCTTCCTTGACGACCTCGACCGCTTCCGCGGCCTCCACGGCCTTCGCGTCCGCGTCCTCGGGCTCCGCCGGCTCCTGCGCCCGCTTCTCCATGGACACGGGCGGGGTGAGCCCGGGGACGAAGGCCGGGTCGAATCCGGCGCCCTCCAGGGGCTGGCTGCTCGATCCTATGCGCTGCTCCACAGCGGGCAGTATGGTCGACGATCCTGTGCCGCACACAGTCGGCACCGGCATCGTTATACGAAGATGCTCAATCCGGCGGCCATCACGAACCCCACCACCGACAGCACCGTCTCCAGGACGGTCCAGGTCTTCAGGGTGTCCCGCTCGCTGATGCCGAAGTATTTCGCCACCATCCAGAAGCCGCCGTCGTTGACGTGCGAGGCGAAGATGGACCCGGCCGAGATGGCCATGATGACGAGGGCGACGAAGGCCTGCGAGTGGTCCCCCTCCGCCAGCAGCGGCGCGACGATGCCCGCGGTGGTGACGATCGCCACCGTCGCGGAGCCCTGCGCCACCCGCAGCACCACGGAGATCAGGTAGGACAGCGCGATCACCGGCAGGCCCACGTCGTTGAAGGTGTCCGACAGCGCCTGGGCCACCCCGCTCGCCTTCAGTACGGCGCCGAAGACCCCGCCCGCGCCGACGACCAGCAGGATGTTGCCGACCGGCTTGAGGGAGGAGGTGGACACCGTCTCCAGGGACTTGCGGGACCAGCCACGCCGGATGCCGAGGACGTAGTAGGCGAGCAGCAGCGCGATCGTCAGCGCCACGAAGGGGTGGCCGAAGAACTCGATGACCGAGCGCGGGGTGGACGGGTCGAGGGCGATCGAGGAGAACGTGGCCGCGAGGATCAGGAGCAGCGGCGTACCGATGATGGCGAGCACCGTGCCGAGGGCGACCGGCTGTTCACGCGGCTCGCGCTGCTCGTGCTCGACGGCGCGCCTGGCCTCCTCCGCCGCCTCGACCATGTCCTGCGGTACGGCGACGAAGATCCGGCGGCCGATCCAGGCGGAGTACACCCAGGCCGCCAGGACGGCCGGGATGCCGCAGACGACGCCCATGAGGATGACCCAGCCGAGGTCCACGCGGAGCAGTCCGGCCGTGGCCACCGGGCCGGGGTGCGGGGGCAGGAAGGCGTGGGTCATCGACAGGCCCGCGAGCAGGGGCAGGCAGTACAGCAGGATCGATTTTCCGGAGCGCCTGGCGGCGGCGTAGACGATCGGGGCGAGGACGAAGATGCCCACGTCGAAGAAGACCGGGACGCCGAAGACGACGCCGGTGATGCCCATGGCGAGCGGGGCGCGCTTCTCGCCGAACAGCCCGAGCAGCCGGGACGCCAGCACGGCGGCGCCGCCGCTGACTTCGAGGATCGCGCCGAGCATGGTGCCCAGGCCGATGATGATCGCGACATGGCCGAGGATGCCGCCCATGCCGGTCTCGATGGTGGAGACCGCGTCGGAGCGCTGGACGGTGCCGAAGAGTTCGGTGACCGACAGGCCGGCGAGCAGACCGACGGCTATGGAGACGGCGAGCAGGGCGACGAACGGCTGGAGCCGGACCCGGATGATCAGGAAGAGCAGCAGCGCGATGCCGACGGCGGCCACGGTGAGCAGACCGGCGGTGCCGTCGACGAGGAGGAGCAGGCCGCCGGTGTGCGGGGGTGGTGTCATGGGGGTCCTCTTGCTACGTACATACAGCTTTCGGGCAGGGGGGAGCGCGGCATGGCCCGGCGAGGGGCCATGCCGTGGGGGTGGTGCGGGAGTTGAGTGAGCGTCAGCCGAGGACGGCGAGCGCGTCGATCTCGATGAGCAGGCCCGCGGGAAGGCCGACGTAGACCGTCGTGCGCGCGGCGGGCGGGGCGGTGAGGTGCTGCGCCTCGAAGTAGGCGTTGTAGATCTCGTTCATCTCGGCGAAGTGGGCCACGTCCGTCAGATAGACGCGGATCATCATCACGTCGTCCCAGCTCGCGCCGCCCTCCTCGAGGATCGCCTGGACGTTGTCGAGGGTCTGCAGGGTCTGCTCGCGCAGGGTGGGGCCGGCGGGGGTGGGCGGCTTGCCCTCCTCGGCCGGCAGGAAGCCGACCTGGCCGGCGACCTGGAGGATGTTGCCCTTGCGCACGCCGTGCGAGAACTTCGCGGGCGGGGTGGTGTGGGTCGGCGGGGTGAGCGCGGTCTTGTCGGTCATACGGGGTCCTTTGCCGGGGTCTTGCCTGAGTACTCGCCGCTGATCTCGTCGGCCGTGCGGCGCACCAGCGGGAGGAGGGTGAGGAGTTCGTCGGCGGTGACGACGACGTTGGGGGCCGAGACCGACATCGCGGCGACGACCCTGCCGTCCGCGCCGCGGATGGGGGCGGCGACGCAGTTGATGGACTCCTCGTGGCCACCGAGGTCGGTGGCCCAGCCCTGTTCGCGCACCGCGTCCAGCTCCCGCAGGAAGGCGGGGGCGTTGGGTGTCGAACGGGACGTGTACATGGGGTAGTCGAGCTTCTCCGCGAGGGCGCGGCGCTCGGGTTCGGCGAGGTCGGCGAGGAGCAGCTTGGCGACGGCGGCGACGGTGATGGCGACCGGCTTGCCGATCCGCGAGTACATGCGGACCGGGTAGCGGCTCTCGACCTTGTCGATGTAGAGCACCTCGTCCTCCTCGTACACGGCGAGGTGGACGGTGTGTCCGCACGTGTCGTTGAGGCGGACGAGGTGGGGGTGGGCGATCTCGCGGATGTCGAGGTTCTCCATCGCCTCCTGGGCGAGGGCGATCAGCCGGGCGCCGAGGCGGTAGCGCTGGTCGGACTGGCGGTAGACCATGCCGTGCTCGTGCAGGGTGCGCAGCAGGCGCAGGGCGGTGGACTTGTGCACCCCCAGGCGGTCGGCGACCTGGCCCAGGTCGGCGGGGCCCTCGGCGAGCAGCGGCAGGATGCTCAGCGCGCGGTCTACGGTCTGGCTCATGGGGTGCGTACCTCCTCCTCGGCCCGGGGTGCGGCCGGTGTCCAGCCGGGGCCGAGTCGAAGTCTCCCCCACGCCTCGTCGCCGAGGGCGGCCAGCCGGTCGGCGGTGTCGCGGGCGGGGGGCGGGGCGAGGTCGCCGGGGGCGGTGAGGGCGGCGGCGGCCCAGAGGTGGCCGTGCCGGAGCCGGTCCCGCAGCGGGAGTTCGCGGAGGGTGGCGGAGAGGAACCCGGCGGCGAAGGCGTCCCCGGCGCCGGTGGCCGACACGACGTCGACCCGGAGGGCGGGCTGGAAGACGCGGGTGGACTCCTGGAACACCGTCGCGCCCTTCGCCCCCTCCTTCACCACCAGCACCCCCGGCTCGGGGAGCAGCTCCCGGATCCCGTCCGGGCCGCCTTCCACCCCCCATGCCTGCGCCGCCTCGTCCTCGCCCACGAACACGAGGTCGCTGCCGCGGGCGAGGCCGAGCAGGACGTCACCGGCCGCGGCCGGGTCCCGCCACAGGCCGGCCCGGTGGTTGACGTCGAAGGAGACGAGCGGGCGCCCGGGGCCGCGTTCGGTGAGCTTCTGCACCAGCGCCAGGCAGCTGCCGGAGAGGGCGGCGGTGATCCCGGACAGGTGCAGCACGCGCCCGGGGCCCACCTGCGCGTTCCGCACGCTCATCGCGGACGCCGCCGAGCCGGCCCGGTAGTACGCCACTTCGTGCGCGTCCGTCCCGCGGTCGCCGGCGGTGCGGAAGTACACGCCCGTCGGCCGCGCCGGGTCCCGGCCCACCGCCGACACATCGACGCCGTAGGAGCCGATCGCCTCGACCAGGTGGTCGCCGAAGCCGTCGGCGCCGACCCTGCTCACCCACCGCACCGAGTGTCCGGCGGCGGCCAGGGCGCAGGCGACGTTGGACTCGGCGCCGCCGATCGACCGGTCGAAGGAGGGCACGTCGGCGAGGCGGCCCGGCCGGGCGGGCAGGAACGCGACCATGGACTCGCCGAGCGCGACGACGTCCACGACGTCGGGGGTGTTGCCGGTCCCGGTGATGCTCACGATCGTCGTAGCTCCCCAGCCTTGTGCTCGTGTTGGCCGAGATGTTAGACAGCAGTAAGCGACATACGCAATGAGCGTTGCAAATAATGCAACACACCGGATCAGGGAGGCCCCATGGCCGCTGAAGCGCTCGCCCGTCTGGCCGAGGAACGCGTCGACCACCGTTTCAAGGGCCTGCCGCCGGACGCCATGGGCCTGACCGTCGGCGAGCTGGCGGCCGAGCGGCGCAACCTCTTCACGGACGGCTTCGCCACCCCCGTGCTCGCCCTGTCCGCCGAGCGCCTGGCGCACAACCTGCGCCTGATGGAGACGTACGCCGAACGCCACGGCCTGGCCTTCGCCCCGCACGGCAAGACCTCCATGGCCCCGCAGCTCTTCCGGCGCCAGGTCGAGCACGGTGCCTGGGGCATCACGCTCGCGGTGCCCCATCAGGTGTGGGTGGCGCGGGAGTTCGGGATCCGCCGGGTGTTCCTCGCCAACGAACTGGTGGACGCGGCGGCCCTGCGCCGCCTGGCCGCGGAACTGGCCGCCGACCCGGAGTTCCGGTTCGTCTGCTACGTCGACTCCGTGCGCGGGGTGGAGCTGATGGACGCGGCGCTCAAGGGTGCCGCCCGGCCCTTGGACGTCGTCGTGGAGCTCGCCGCGGGCGAGGGCGCGCGGACCGGTGTGCGCACCGAGGCCGAGTGCGCGGCGGTCGCCGACGCGGTGGCCGCCGCCCGGGCGCTGCGGCTGGTCGGCGTCGCCGGGTACGAGGGCGAGGTGCCGCGCGCCACCCCGGAGCGGGTGCACGCGTGGCTGCGCCGGCTGGTGGCGCTGGCCGGGGACTTCGACCGGGCGGGGCGGTTCGCGGACACCGACGAGATCGTCGTCAGCGCGGGCGGCAGCGCCTGGTTCGACGCGGTCGCCGACGTGTTCGCACAGATCCCTGAACTCTCGCTGCCGGTACTGAAGTTGCTGCGCTCGGGCGCCTACGTCTCGCACGACGACGGCCACTACCGCAAGCTCACCCCGTTCAACCGGGTCCCCGCCGAGGGCGCCCTGGAGCCCGCGTTCCGCCTGTGGACGCAGGTGGTCTCCCGCCCCTCCGCCGAGCAGGCCTTCGTCAACGCCGGCAAGCGGGACGCCGCCTACGACCTCGACCTGCCCCTCGCCCAGGTGGTCCGCCGGGACGGGGTGGAGCGACCGGCGGCCGGCATCGAGGTGACCGCCCTGTCCGACCAGCACGCGTGGCTGCGCACGGCACCCGAGGCGGACCTGGAGGTCGGCGACTGGGTCGGCCTCGGCCTCTCCCACCCGTGCACGTCCTTCGACAAGTGGCCGCTGATCCCGGTCGCCGAGGCGGACGGCACGGTCGTCGACTACATCCGTACGTTCTTCTAGGAGGCCCGAAGTGCAGGACCTGGTCATCCGGGACGCCGACGTGGTCGACGGCTCCGGCGCCGACTCCTACCGCGCCGACGTGGTCGTCGACGACGGCCGGATCGTCTCGATCGTGCGCGAGGCGGCCGCGGCGGGCTGCCAGCGCCCCTCCGCCGTGCGCGAGCTGGACGCCGAAGGGCTGGTCCTCTCCCCCGGCTTCGTCGACATGCACGCGCACAGCGACCTGGCCCTGCTGCGGGACCCGGACCACAGCGCCAAGGCCGCGCAGGGCGTGACACTGGAGGTGATCGGCCAGGACGGGCTGTCGTACGCGCCGGTCGACGACCGTACGCTCGGCGAGGTGCGCCGCGCGATCACCGGCTGGAACGGCCACGGCGACGACATCGACTTCGACTGGCGGTCGGTCGGCGAGTACCTGGACCGCCTGGACCGGGGCGTCGCCGTGAACGCCGCCTACCTCGTCCCCCAGGGCACGGTCCGCGCCCTCGCGGTCGGCTGGGAGGACCGCGAGGCCACGCCCGAGGAGCTGGCGAGGATGCGGCAGCTGGTCGCGGAGGGCCTGGAGCAGGGCGCGGTCGGCATGTCCTCGGGCCTGACCTACACCCCCGGCATGTACGCCGAGGACGCCGAACTGACCGAACTGTGCCGGGTGGTGGCGTCGTTCGGCGGCTACTACTGCCCGCACCACCGCTCCTACGGGGCGGGCGCGCTGGAGGCGTACGCGGAGATGGTGGCCCTGACCCGGGACGCGGGCTGCGCCCTCCATCTGGCGCACGCCACGATGAACTTCGGGGTGAACAAGGGCCGGGCGCCGCAGCTGCTGGACCTGCTGGACGAGGCGCTGGCGGCCGGCGCGGACATCAGCCTCGACACCTATCCGTACACCCCCGGCTGCACGACGCTGGCCGCGCTGCTGCCGAGCTGGGCGAGCGAGGGCGGCCCGGAGGCGGTGCTGGCGCGGCTGGCGGACGAGGAGAGCGCCGAGCGGATCCGGCACCACCTGGAGGTGACCGGCTCGGACGGCTGCCACGGCGTGCCCGTCGAGTGGGACACGATCGAGATCTCGGGGGTGAGCGACCCCGCCCTCGCCGCGCACGTCGGCCACCGCCTGGACGGCTGGACCACGGCCCGCCGGCTGCTCCTGGCGGACCGCCTCGGCACCACGATCCTCCAGCACGTCGGCCACGAGGAGAACGTCCGGTCGATCATGCGCCACCGCGTCCACACCGGCGGCTCGGACGGCATCCTCCAGGGCACCAAGCCGCACCCGCGGGCGTACGGCACCTTCCCGCGGTACCTCGGCCACTACGTGCGGGAGTTGGGGGTGCTGTCACTGGAGGAGTGCGTCGCGCACCTCACCTCCCGCCCCGCGGCCCGGCTGCGCCTGCCGGACCGCGGTCTGGTCCGCGAGGGCTACCGGGCCGACCTCGTGCTGTTCGACCCGCGGACGGTGGCGGCGGGCTCGACGTACGAGGAGCCGAGGAGGTTGCCCACCGGCATCCCGTACGTCCTGATCGACGGCCGTTTCGTGATCGAGGAAGGCCGCCGGACGGACGTGCTCGCGGGCCGGTCGGTGCGGCGCACGCCGGCGCGGTGAACGGTCACGGCTTGGGCAGGACGCAGCCGCTCGCGCTCAGGTCCAGCTTGTTGTCGATGCCGAAGCAGGCCGGGAACCGGTACGTCTGCTGGGCGTAGTTGATGCCCTGGCGGACGGTGACGTTGCCGCTCGCGTCGACCTCGCAGGGGTTGTTGACGGTGCAGCTCTGGCCGTCCATGTTGCCGGTGTTGTTCACGGCGACGACCGTGTTGGTGGCCCGGTCGAGCACCGGCGAGCCCGAGGTGCCGCCGATGGTGTCGCAGGCGGAGGTGTAACGGACGGAGTCCTTCCAGGTCCAGTCGCCCTCCTTCAGGCGGTACGCGAAGCCGTCGACGGAGCAGTTGTAGATCCGCTTCCAGTAGCCCGAGACGACGCTGATGGCGGTGCCGGCGACGGGGCGGGTGTCGCCGAGGGTGAGCGCGCTGATGCCGTACGAGGACCTGATCTGCGCGTAGGTGCGGGTGAGCTGGTAGATCGCGGCGTCGGTGTCGGTCATCGTCGCGTAGCTGATCTTGGCGGCGCGCAGGGTGGCGACGCGGGTGCCGGCGGAGTTGAGCAGCCCGAAGGAGCGGCTGGAGGGCCGGTCGACGACGACCTCGCCGGGCGCGGGGAAGCCGGTCTCCAGGCAGTGGCCGTTGGTGAGCACGAGCGCGGGGTCGTTGTCCTCGGAGTCGGGCATCCGCACGACGGATCCGGAGCAGTTGCTGAGCGACACGGTCCCGGCGAAGGTGACGGCCTGGATCGCGGGCGCGGCGCTGTCGCTCCGGTCGGGAGCGGCGACCGCGGGTGCCGCGCCGGCCCCGGCCAGGGCCAGGGCGGACAGCGCGACGACGAGAGGCTTTCTCATGTGGGGGTCCCCTCTTGCACCGAAGGTGACCGGAGATCTTCCGGCCACCCGCTGATTTGTCATGCGCATTGTTGTGTGAGGGGGTGCCGGGAACAAGCAGTCGTTTCCGGCCACGGCGGCCGGCCCGAGGCGCCTGCGGCCTACCGCGGCCTTTTGGTGCTGCCCGAGCCGCTTCCGGGCTTCTTCCCGGAGTTGCCGGGGCCGGTGTCGCCCGAGGCGGTGGTGGCAATGGCGGTGGCGGTGGGCTCGGGGGATTCGGTGGCGGGGGCCGTGGTCGTGGGGGCGGCGGAGTCCTCGCCGGACGTCCGCGGCCGCGTCGGCTCCGCCTCGCCGGGGGAGGCCGTGGTGCCCGGCGCCCCGGAGGCGGCGGCCGGCGGAGTCGGGGGCGGGGTCGCGGACGGGTCCGTCGGCGTGCCGGCGTCGCCCCTGGATGTGCCGTCGTCGCCCGTCGGCGTGCCGGTGTCGTCCTGCGCCGAGCGGGCCGGGTCCTTCTTGCCCTCCGAGCCGCCCGAGGAGGAGTCGGAGGAGAACCCGAAGCCCGCCACCAGGGCGGCGACCGAGACCGTGCCCAGCGCGCCGGCGGCCATCAGGAGGGGGCGGCGCTGGTCCCGGCGGCGGTGCGAGCGGCGGGCGGCGCGGCCGCCGGTGCCGGGCTCCCAGCCGCCGTCTGGCGCGCCGGTCACCCGCGGCAGCTCGCTCGTCTCGTCGTACGCGTTCTGCCAGCCGTGCGCCAGGGCCGGGTCGCGGTACTCCTCGTAGTCGGGGGACGGGGCCGCCTGCGGGACGTACACCCGCGGCGGGACCTGAGGGCCCTCACCGTGGGGGCCAGTGACACCGTTGGGGGCATTCACGCTGTTCGTCCCGTTTCCGTGCTGCGGTGGCTGGGCATGGCCGCGCATTGTAGAGACGGGAGGCGCACGGGGGACAGTCGTCGGCGATAACCTCCCAAACCACCCGTCTCATGTGGTGGGAAACACGGCCCATGGGGCGTTACCGGGCCGTAAGCTCACCGGCATGCAGGTGATCCAGTCGACCAAGCTCGCCAACGTCTGTTACGAGATCCGGGGCCCGGTTCTCGAGGAGGCCATGCGGCTGGAGGCGGCGGGTCACCGCATCCTCAAGCTGAACACCGGCAACCCCGCGGCCTTCGGCTTCGAGTGCCCGCCGGAGATCCTGGAGGACATCCTCCGCAACGTCTCCTCGGCCCATGGGTACGGCGACGCCAAGGGGCTGCTCGCGGCGCGCCGCGCGGTCGTCATGCACAACCAGACCCTCGGCATCGAGACCGACGTCGAGCACGTCTTCGTCGGCAACGGCGTCTCCGAGCTGATCGTCATGGCGATGCAAGGGCTGCTGGACGACGGCGACGAGGTGCTGGTGCCCTCGCCGGACTACCCGCTGTGGACCGCCGCCGTCTCGCTGTCCGGCGGAACCGCGGTGCACTACCGCTGCGACGAGCAGTCCGACTGGATGCCCGACCTCGCCGACGTGGAACGGAAGATCAGCGACCGCACCAAGGCGATCGTCATCATCAACCCGAACAACCCCACGGGTGCCGTCTACGACGAGGCCGTGCTCAAGGGGCTCACGGACCTCGCGCGCCGGCACAACCTCCTCGTCTGCTCCGACGAGATCTACGACAAGATCCTCTACGACGGCGCCACCCACACCCCGACCGCCAAGGTCGCCCCGGACCTGCTGACCCTGACCTTCAACGGCATGTCGAAGGCGTACCGGGTGGCCGGTTACCGCGTCGGCTGGATGTCGATCTCCGGTCCGCGGGCCCATGCCGACTCCTACATCGAGGGCCTGACGATCCTCGCCAACATGCGGCTGTGCGCCAACATGCCCGGTCAGCACGGCGTCGTCGCCGCCCTCAGCGGGCGGCAGACCATCAAGGACCTGGTCCTGCCGGGCGGGCGGCTCAAGGAGCAGATGGACGTCGCCTACGAGCTGCTCACGCAGATCCCCGGGGTGAGCTGCGTACGCCCCAAGGGCGCCCTCTATCTCTTCCCCCGCCTCGATCCCCAGGTCTACAAGATCAAGGACGACCGGCAGCTCGTCCTGGACCTGCTGCGGCGCGAGAAGATCATGGTGGTCCAGGGCACCGGGTTCAACTGGAGCGAGCCCGACCACTTCCGGGTCGTGACGCTGCCGACGGTCGGGGATCTGCGGGACGCGGTGACCCGGATCGGGAACTTCCTCGACGGTTACAGCCAGCCCTGAGGACCCGATCTACGCTCGGCTCAACTTTAGACGGAATCTAAGCTAGGATGGTTTCCTGTCAGAGCACAGGAGGCCATCCCCCATGTACGAACCGATCCGCACCAAGTCGGTCCACACGATGGCCGGCACCACCTCCGACTTCCCCCACCGGACGCGCGAGGAGGAGCTGGACATCCAGCTGGCGGGTCATCTCGCCGCACTGCTGGCGGTCACCGACGAACTGCGCGCCCTGGCCCCGTCCGCCGACCTGGACGCCGCCACCGAGCGGCTCGCGGAGCAGGTGACCCGGCTCCGGGGCGGTGCCGCGGTGCGTGCGGTGCCCACGGGCGAGGCCCGTGACCTGCCGGCGCTGCACCAGCGGGCGCACACGCTCGCCGGGCGCGCCCTGGTCGTCGCGGCGTCCCGCGCCGACACGGCGGCGGCCATTCTGGCGGCGGAGCGGATGGACGCGCACGCGTGCTGCGCGGCTTGAGCGGCGGCCGCGTACTGCGCTGCTTGAGCCGCGGCGCCTTGTCGCCGTAGGGCCTGACGTCGCCCTGCGGCTGCGGGAGCGCGGTGGCTTGTCGCGCAGTTCCCCGCGCCCCTTTCGGGGCGCCCACAGTCGGCCCCGGTCCGCGTGCACCCGCAGCGACGCGCGGACCGGGCGCCATGCACTGCGTTGGTTTTCCTGGCCCCCTTCGGGGTGTTGCAGGACCGGGGTCGGTATGACTCCTGGTGTTCATCGGGGGTGGCGGGGAATGTTGGGTTCCGGGAGCACTCTCGGCGTGTGAGACGAATCATCGGAATCGTCCTCGCGGTGGTGCTGATCGGCGGCGTGGTGGCGGCTGTCGTGGCGGGCCGGGAATCCGGGGACACGGGCACGGCAACGAAGACCGTGCGAGCAGTGATCGGGTCGGAGAAGGCGGAGTTCTTCGCCGATCCCGACGTGGTGGAGGCCCTGGCCGCCCAGGGCTACACCGTGCGGACGGAGACGTCCGGGTCCTGGGCGATGGAGGGGCTCGACCTCAAGGGGTACGACCTCGCCTTCCCCTCCAGCAAGGCGCCCGCCGACGAACTGGCCGCCAAGTACGAGGTGCGCCAGCCGCTGCCGCGGCCCTTCTACTCCCCCCTCGTCGTGGTGGCCCACCGCAACGCCGCCGGCGTCCTCGCCGCAAACGGCCTGGCGACGCTGGACGGGGAGCACCGCAGCACCCTGAGGATGACCGCCTACCTCGACGCCGCCCGCGCGGACCGGACCTGGCAGCAGCTCAAGGGCGCCGACCAGCACGGCGAGCTGACCGGCACCCTCTTCATCGCCTCGACCGACCCGCAGACCTCCAACTCGGGCGCGCTGTACCTCGCCGCGGCCTCCTGGGTCGAGGGCGGCGGCCGGGTCGCCGCGAGCGCCGAGGACGTCGAGGCGACCGCGCCGCTGATGCGCAAGCTGATCAGCGTGCAGGGCGCCCAGCAGTCCAGCACCGACGCGGCGTTCCGGGACTTCGTCAGCGGCGCCGGGAACCCGCTGGTCCTCGTCTACGAGTCGCAGGTCGCCGCGCTGCTCGGGCAGGGCGAGGGCGGCGTGGCCGACCTGACCGTCCTCTACCCGGACACCACCGCCAACAGCGACCACACCGTCGTACCGCTGACCGAGGAGGGCCGGGCGCTGGGCGACCTGCTCGGCTCGGACCCCCGGCTGCGCGAACTCGCGGTCCGGCACGGGTTCCGGCCGCAGGGCGCCCGCGCCGAGTTCACCTCGGCCACCGCCGCGCACGCGGCCTATCTCAACCAGCAGCTCACCGGCGTCCGGCAGGTGCCCGTGCCCACCTCCGCGGTGCTGCACGACATGGCACGCCGGGCCGGATCCTAGGGGGAACCGCACATGACCGAGGAAACCTTCACGCTCACCCCGCCCGAGGCCGTCGCGCCGGTGCCGCGGGAGAAGGCCGGCGGGCTGGTCCCCGTCGACGAGGGCGTCCGCGCGGGCATCGCGCAGAAGGCCGCCGACTACGTACAGACGCTCGCATCCCTCGACGCCCGTTCCCCGGAGTTCGCCGGAAAGGTCGGGGAGATCACCGCTCTCGGCGCCGGTGAGATGCGCAGCGCCGCCGCGCAGTCCAACCGGATGCTGGAGCGGACCGTGCGCAGCCTGCCCGACAAGGGCGGGGACGCCCAGTCGCAGGTCGCGGGCTCGCTGGTGGAACTGCGCCGGGTGGTCGAGGACTTGGACCCGCGTGACCTGCCCGCCTCCAGGGGCCGCAAGTTCCTCTCCCGGCTGCCCGGCGGCAACCGGCTGCGCGACCATGTCGCCAAGTACGCCTCCGCACAGGGCACCCTCAACAAGATCGTGGGCTCGCTGCGCGGCGGCCAGGACGAACTGCGCCGGGACAACGCGGCGTTGCAGACCGAGCGGGTCCGCCTGTGGGAGACCATGGGCAAGCTCCAGGAGTACGTCGTCCTCACCGAGGCCCTCGGCACCGCCGTCGAGGAGCACATCGCCGGGGCCGCCGATCCCGGAGCGGCCGACTCGCTCCGCGCCGACGTCCTCTTCCCCGTCCGGCAGAAGCACCAGGACCTGCTCACCCAGCTCGCGGTGTGCGCGCAGGGCTACCTCGCCATGGACGTCGTACGGCGCAACAACGACGAGCTGATCAAGGGCGTCGACCGGGCCGCCACCACGACCGTGTCGGCGCTGCGCATCTCGGTGATGCTGGCGTCCGCGCTGGACAACCAGAAGAAGGTCGTCGAGCAGGTCAACGCGTTGCGCGGGACCACCGAGGACCTGGTGCGGGGCAACGCCGAGATGCTCGCCACGCAGAGCGGGGAGATCCAGCGCATCGCCGCCGACCCCGCGGTCGGCGCGGAGACCCTGCGGTCGGCGTTCCAGCAGATCTACCGGACCCTGGACGCCATCGACACGTACAAGGTCCGGGCGACCGAGGCGATGGCGACGACCGTGGAGAACCTGACCTCCGAACTCCAGCACGCCTCCGCCTACTTGGAGCGCAGCCGGAACCGGGGCGCGCTGGACGGGGGCCTCGGATGAGACGCCGCGCCGCCCTGCTCACCGTCGCCCTGCTCGCCACCGCCTGCACCGCGCAGGGGGACAAGGAGCCCGACTCCCCCGGGCCCGGCACCCTGCGCGTCCTCGCCTCCAGCGAACTCGCCGACATGACGCCGGTGCTCGACCGGGTCGAGCAGGACACCGGCATCAAGGTCGACGCCACCTACCTGGGCACCCTGGACGCCGTGGAGCTGCTCGCCAAGGGCGGCACGGACGGGAAGTTCGACGCCGTGTGGCTGTCGTCCAACGACTATCTGCGGCTGCGCCCCGAGGCGGCGAGGAAGGTCGTCTCGGAGACCCCGGTGATGAGCAGCCCGGTCGCCATCGGCGTCAGGCCGGACACCGTGCGCGAGCTGGGCTGGAAGCCGGAGCAGGTCACCTGGTCGCAGGTCGAGCGGGCGGTACGGGACGGGAAGCTGACGTACGGCATGACCGCCCCGGCACGCTCCAACTCCGGGTTCGCCACGCTCGTCTCGGTCGCCTCCGCCCTCTCCGGCGCCCAGTCGGCGCTCACGGACGCGGACGTCGACCGGGCCCGCCCGCGGCTGAAGGAGTTCTTCCGGGGCCAGCGGCTGACCTCGGGCTCCTCGGGCTGGCTGGCGGCCGCCTACCAGCGGCGCGGGGACGTGGACGCGATGCTCAACTACGAGTCCGTCCTCAAGGGCATCCCGGACCTGACCGTGATCCGCCCGAGCGACGGTGTCGTCACCGCCGACTACCCCCTGTCCACGCTCGCCGCCACGGACGCCGGGACCCGGGAGACCGTGCGCCGACTGGCCGAGGCCCTGCGCGGCCCGGACCTGCAGCAGGAGATCACCGACCTCACCCACCGCCGCCCGGTCGTCGCCTCCGTGACCCCGGGCGCGGGCCTGGACACCGGCCGCCGCCGCGAACTTCCCTTCCCCGGCAGCCGCTCCGTCGCCGACGGACTGCTCGACGCCTACGAGAACGAGCTGCGCCGCCCGTCCCGGACGGTGTACGTCCTCGACACCTCGGGCTCGATGCGCGGCGACCGCCTGACCCGCCTGAAGTCGGCGCTCACCGGGCTCACCGGCGACTTCCGCGAGCGGGAGGAGGTGACGCTGATGCCGTTCGGCTCGGACGTCAAGAGCGTGCGCACCCATGTCGTCGACCCCGCGGACCCGGCTTCCGGACTCGACGCCATCCGCGAGGACACCGCGGCGCTCACCGCAGAGGGCGACACCGCGATCTACACCTCGCTGGAGGAGGCGTACGGCCATCTCGGCGCCGGACGGGACACGTTCACGTCGATCGTGCTGATGACGGACGGCGAGAACACCGCGGGCGCCGAGGCGGCGGAGTTCGACGCCTTCTACGCCGGGCTCGACCGGGACCGGCGCGGCACGCCCGTCTTCCCCATCCTCTTCGGCGACTCCGACCGGGCCGAGCTGGAGCACATCGCCGACCTGACCGGCGGCCGTCTCTTCGACGCCCGGCAGGGCTCGCTGGACGGCGCCTTCGAGGAGATCCGTGGCTATCAGTAGATACCTCGAGTCCCGCAAGAACATCGCCGGCAGCGTCTGCGGGATCGCCGGGCTCGCACTGACCTTCGCCGGGGTGGCGGGCCCGTACTGGCCGGTCGTCGTCGCGGGACTGTACGGCGCGGGCGCGCTGATCGCCCCGCCGGAGCGGCCCGCCCTGCCGGCCTTCCCGGACCCGTCGGAGCAACTGCAGGAGCTGCGCCGCGACTTCGAGAAGCTGTGCGGGTATCTGGCGGAGGTCGAGCTGCCCCCGGCCACCGAGGGACGGCTGACCGAGCTGACGAACCTGCTCACCGCGCTGCTGACGCCGGGCTGGGCCGGACAGTTGCTCGCCGGGGACCCGGAGGGCCTGCACACCCTGGGGCGGGCCGTGCGGCAGGACCTTCCCGAGGCCGTCGACAGCTTCGTACGGGCGAGGTGGTGGACGCGGCTGACGCCGGGACAGGAGCCCCCGGAGCGGCATCTGGAGCGGCAGCTCGGTCTGCTGCGGCAGGAGGCGGAGAGCTTGGCGGCGGGCCTGCGGGACGCGGAGGCCCGCCGCCAGGAGACCCACACCCGGTACCTGGAGGGCCGGGGCGGGGAGGGGATCAGCGCGTGACGTGGACCGTCGCGGACGCCGTGGCGCCCAGGTGGAGGTCGTCGCCGGGCCAGCTGACCGTGTAGGTGACGTCGCGGCGGGCGCGCGGGATGTCGTTGATGGTGAAGGTGCCGTCCGCGCGAACCGTCACCGACGACAGGGTGCCGGTGCCGAGGCGGTCGGTGCGCTCGACCTTGAGCACCGGCCGGTCGGGCAGCGCCTTGCCCTGGGCGGTGAACGTGCCGGTGATCTCCACGCCCGAGCTGATCGAGGCCTCCGCCGGGGCGGTGAGCGCGATCGAGGCGGGCGCCTTGCCGACGGTGACCGTGGTGGTGGGGCCGTCCGCCGGGCGGTGGGTGAGGTCGCCGAGGAAGGAGACGCGGTAGGTGGCCTCACCGAGCAGACCGGGCTCGTCGAGGACGGTGTAGGAGCCGTCCTCCTTGACGGTGAAGGTGCCCAGGTCGTGGGTGCCGGCCGCGTCCGTACGGCTGGCGGTGACCTTGAAGGGCTGCCCGGGCGCCGGGCCGTCCCACTCCAGCTTGCCGCGCACGGCGAGCGGTTCGCCCGCGACCGCCTGGGCGGGGCTGTGGGTCAGCCCGCCGGTGAAGCGGACGTCGTACTGCACGGCCGGGGGCTGGATGATGTGCAGCCAGTACTGGCTGCCGGTGGCGTTGGTGGTGACGGCGAACAGCCGGGAGCCGTCGGCCGACCACTCCATGCCGCGCGGCACGACCCGGTCGCCGTCCTGGCTGCCCTCGAAGACGAACTCCAGCGGGGCCGTGGCGTCGCCGGGGTCCGCGGGCTGCACCAGCAGGTCGGGGGTGGCGCCGGTGGCCGAGGCGCCGCGCGCCAGGTACGCGCCGTCGCCGCTGAAGGCGACGGCGCTGGCGGTGGCTCCGGCCGGCAGGGCCTGGTAGCCGGTGGCCGCGTCGGACAGGTCACCGGTGTTGAGCAGCCGGGTGCCGGTCCTGGCGTCGGCGAGGGCGATCTTCGCCCCGTCCGGGGAGACGGCGATGTCCTTGAGGTCCAGGGCGCCCTGGCCGGTGTCGTCGGCGAAGCGGCGGGTGGCGTCGCGCACCGGGGTCTCGCCACTGCCGTCGAAGACGCTGAGGAACGGGTTCGGTGCCGAGGAGTTGAGCTGCTGGCCCATCACGAAGGTGTCGTTCGGGCCGCCCTCCAGCAGGAGTTTGCCGGTGTCGTTCCAACCGGTGTGCTGCCAGCCGCCGTTGACGATGGTGTCCATGGTGGAGGCCGCCGTGGCGCACTGGGTGAGGCTGTCGGCCCACTGCGAGGTGTAGTACGGGTTGCCTCCGGCGACCACGACCTCGCGTCCGCACTGGTCGCTGGGCACGCTGGGCGCGCTCTTGATGGCCAGGGTGGCGGTGTCGTAGGCGGATATCCGGTAGCGCTCTCCGACGTACAGCGTGCTCGCGTCGGCGCTGAGCGCCAGGCCGGAGACGTGGTAGGTGGTGTGGATGGTGGAGATGCGCTCGCCCTGGAAGGTGTAGACGGCGATCTGTCCGTAATGGGCGTGCGAGCCCACGTCCGCGTCGGTGAGGAAGATGCGCTCGTGGACGCTGTCGACGGCCAGCGACCCGTACGAGGTGAACGGCAGCTTGGCCACGGTGTCCGAGGCCGCCGCGTGCGCCGCGGGCGCCGCGGCGACGGTGAGTCCGGTCCCGGCGAGGACCGCGGCGAGGACGGTGGCCGCCAGGCGTCCGGAACGGCGTGCTGTATTCAACTGTGCCCCCCACAGGCTGTGTCGGGCCCCACCGGAAGCGGCGGGACCCGTGTGCCCCCATGTAACAGGGGTGAAGATCGTGTGTTCAAGGGGGCGCGGGGGAGGGCGTGTCGCCGCCCGCGGCCGGCCCGTGACGATCACTGGTCAGGGCTCCCATCGGAGGCCGGCCGCGGGGGTTCATGGGGGGACTACTTCAGGCGCTGCACCAGCGCGTGGTACTCGTCCCACAGCTCCTTCGGCGTGTGGTCGCCGAAGGTGTTGAGGTGGTCGGGGACCAGCGCGGCCTCCTCGCGCCAGACCTCCTTGTCGACCGTGAGCAGGAACTCCAGGTCGGAGTCGGCCAGTTCGAGGCCGTTGGTGTCGAGGGCGCCCTTCGTCGGCAGGATGCCGATCGGGGTCTCGACGCCCTCGGCCTTGCCCTCGAGCCGCTCCACGATCCACTTCAGGACCCGGGAGTTCTCGCCGAAGCCGGGCCAGACGAACTTGCCCTGGTCGTTCTTGCGGAACCAGTTGACGTAGTAGATCTTCGGGAGCTTCGCGGCGTCCTTGTCCTTGGCGACGTCGACCCAGTGGCCCATGTAGTCGCCCATGTTGTAGCCGCAGAACGGCAGCATGGCGAACGGGTCGCGGCGCAGCTCGCCGACCTTGCCCTCGGCGGCGGCGGTCTTCTCGGAGGCGACGTTCGCGCCGAGGAAGACGCCGTGGTTCCAGTCGAAGGACTCCGTGACCAGCGGTACGGCGGTGGCGCGCCGGCCGCCGAAGAGGATCGCGGAGATCGGCACGCCCTTGGGGTCCTCCCACTCGGGCGCGATGATCGGGCACTGCGCGGCCGGGACGGTGAAGCGGGCGTTGGGGTGGGCGGCCGGCGTCTGAGAGGAGGGCGTCCAGTCGTTGCCCTTCCAGTCGGTGAGGTGGGCCGGGGTCTCCTCCGTCATGCCCTCCCACCAGACGTCGTTGTCGTCGGTCAGCGCCACGTTGGTGAAGACGGAGTTGCCCCACAGCGTCTTCATCGCGTTGGCGTTGGTGTGCTCACCGGTGCCGGGCGCGACGCCGAAGAACCCGGCCTCGGGGTTGATCGCGTACAGGCGGCCGTCCTCGCCGAAGCGCATCCAGGCGATGTCGTCGCCGATCGTCTCGACGGTCCAGCCGGAGATGGTGGGCTCCAGCATGGCGAGGTTGGTCTTGCCGCAGGCGCTCGGGAAGGCGGCGGCGACGTACTTGGACTCGCCCTGCGGCGGGGTGAGCTTCAGGATCAGCATGTGCTCGGCGAGCCAGCCCTCGTCGCGGGCCATGACGGAGGCGATGCGCAGGGCGTAGCACTTCTTGCCGAGCAGGGCGTTGCCGCCGTAGCCGGAGCCGTAGGACCAGATCTCGCGGGACTCCGGGAAGTGGGAGATGTACTTGGTGGAGTTGCAGGGCCACGGCACGTCCGCCTCGCCCTCGGCCAGCGGCGCTCCGAGCGTGTGCACGGCACGCACGAAGAAGCCGTCGGAGCCGAGCTCGTCGAGGACGGGCTGCCCCATGCGCGTCATGGTGCGCATGGACACGGCGACGTAGGCGGAGTCGGTGATCTCGACGCCGATCGCGGAGAGGTCCGAGCCGAGGGGGCCCATGCAGAACGGGACGACGTACATCGTCCGGCCCTTCATCGAGCCGCGGAAGATCCCCTTCTGACCCGCGAAGATCTCCCGCATCTCGGCGGGGGCCTTCCAGTGGTTGGTGGGGCCCGCGTCCTCTTCCTTCTCGGAGCAGATGAAGGTGCGGTCCTCGACACGCGCCACGTCGGTGGGGTCGGAGGCCGCGTA
Source organism: Streptomyces sp. NPDC002776 (assembly GCF_053592195.1). Lineage (NCBI taxonomy): Bacteria > Bacillati > Actinomycetota > Actinomycetes > Kitasatosporales > Streptomycetaceae > Streptomyces > Streptomyces sp. NPDC002776. The sequence continues at coordinate 328,383 of NZ_JBSFVG010000001.1, forward strand.
GTAGGAGTTGGGGCGCTTGATCGGGTCGAGCCGCTTGAAGGTGCCCTTCGCCACGAGCTCCTCGCACAGGCGCTCGTACTCGGCCTCGGATCCGTCGCACCAGACCACGTTGTCCGGCTCGGTCAGTTCCGCGATCTCGTCGACCCACGAGATCAGTTCCTGATGGGTGGTGGGGACGCCGGGGGGAGCCGCGATGTCGCGCGCCACGATTGCTCCTAAATGAGGGATTTTTGGTTGGAGGCCCCGTGGGGGCTGCGACCCGGATGCTTGCCAGAGGGGTACCTGGCGCTCATCCGGTGCCGACCGCACTCATTTGATCATCCGACGCGAGTGCCCATATGTCCAGAGGGCGTCACAGGTGAGCGAGCGTGAGGCTGGCCACGTCCGCTTCCTACGGACCCGTAGGTACGATTCACCCTATGAATGCGTCCGTCCCCGACGCGCCCATGGACCCTCCGGCCGCCGACGGCAGCGGTCCAGTCGCGCTCTCCCTCCCCCACCCGGTCAAGCCCAAGCTCCGAGGCTGGCTGCACCTCGGCATGTTCCCGGCCGTGGTCATCGCCGGCCTGGTGCTGACCGCCCTCGCCGACTCCCCCAGAGGCCGCCTGGCCTGCGGGATCTACGCCTTCACGGCCTGTCTGCTGTTCGGCGTCAGCGCGCTGTACCACCGGGGTGACTGGAGTCCGCGCATGGACGGCATCCTGCGCCGGCTCGATCACTCCAACATCTTCCTGATCATCGCCGGCACCTACACCCCGCTGACCATGCTGCTCCTGCCGGACAGCAAGGGGCGGTGGCTGCTGTGGGGGATCTGGGCCGCCGCGCTCGCGGGCATCGCCTTCCGGGTCTTCTGGGTGGGCGCCCCGCGCTGGCTCTACACCCCCTGCTACATCGCGATGGGCTGGGCGGCCCTCTTCTTCCTGCCCGACTTCATGCGCTCGGGCGGCATCGCGGTCCTGGTCCTGGTGATCACCGGCGGCGTCCTGTACAGCGTGGGCGGCGTCATCTACGGCATCAAGCGGCCCAACCCCTCACCGCGCTGGTTCGGCTTCCACGAGGTCTTCCACTCCTTCACCCTGGCCGCCTTCGTCGTGCACTACGTCGGCATCTCCCTGGTGGCCTACCAGCACGCCTAGCCCCTGCCCGCGGGGACCCGTGACCCCGGTGCCCGACAATGGCCCGCATGACGGCCGCACGCACCACCTCCGCCGACCTCTCCCAGCTGGGACTCAGAGAGCGGAAGAAGATCAGGACCCGGACGGCGATCCGCACCGCGACGTACGCGCTCGTCCGGGAGCAGGGCTACGACGCCACCACCGTCGAGCAGATCGCCGAGCGCGCCGAGGTGTCGCCGTCCACCGTCTTCCGCTACTTCCCGGCCAAGGAGGACATCGTCCTCACCGACGAGTTCGCCCCGGTCCTGCTGGCGGAGATCCGCGAGCGGCCGGCGGACGAGCCGTGGCCGCGGACCCTGCGGCAGGTGATGACGAAGGCCGTCGCCCTCGCCCTGGAGGAGGACCCCGACATCCTCAGGCTGCGGGCGCGGCTGATGGCCCAGGTGCCGGCGGTGCGCTCCCGGCTGCTGGAGACCATGTCGCTCACCGGCAGGCTGCTCACCGAGGCCATCGCCGAGCGCACCGGCCAGGACCCGGGCGCTCTGGAGCTCCGCGTCCACACGATGTCCCTGATCGGCGGCCTGACGGAGATCACCCTGTACTGGGCCGAGCACGACTTCGCCGACGACCTCCCGGCGCTGGTGCACCGCGCCCTGGACGTCCTCGAACACGGTCTGCCCCCGGAAAAGCCCTGAGCCGGCTCCCCCGCGCCATGGCATCCTGACCGGGTGACCGCACCGGAGATCCGCTTCGAAGTCGCCCCCGAGCTGGCCCTGTTCGTCCCGCACGGCCGCCGGTCCGGCGCCACCGCCCTCGTCACCGACGGGGTCTCCTCCCTCGGCCATGTCGTGGAGTCCCTGGGCGTGCCGCTCACCGAGGTCGGGACGCTGGAGGTGGACGGCCGGGAGGTGCCGGTGTCCTACGTCGCCGCGGCGGGCGACTCCGTCCGGGTGAACGCGGTCGAGCGCCCCCAGCGGGTGCCGGGCGCTCCGCTGCGCTTCCTGCTCGACGTCCATCTGGGCACCCTCGCCCGGCGGCTGCGGCTGCTCGGCGTGGACACGGCGTACGAGTCGACGGACATCGGGGATCCGGCCCTCGCGGCGCGTTCGGCGGCGGAGCAGCGGGTCATGCTCAGCCGCGACCGGGGCCTGCTGCGCCGCCGCGAGCTGTGGGCGGGCGCCTACGTCTACAGCACCCGCCCCGAGGACCAGCTCCGGGACGTCCTGGAGCGGTTCCGCCCCGACCTGCACCCGTGGACCCGCTGCACCGCCTGCAACGGCCTGCTCAAGGAGGCCACGAAGGAGGAGGTCGCCGACCAGCTCCACGGCGGCACCCAGCGGTCCTACGACGTGTTCGCCCAGTGCCAGGAGTGCGGCCGGGCGTACTGGAAGGGCGCGCACCACGAGCAGCTGGTGGCCATCGTGGAACGCGCCCTCACGGAGTTCGCGGGTTAGCGTCGGCGCCTGGGGAGTTGTCGCGCATCGCCGTCCGGCGGCTGCGGCGCCGTCTTGGCTCGTCGCGCCCGCGCGGCGGAGCCGCATATCGACACGGCCCCGCGCCCCTGAGCGGTGCCTACCGCATCCTCAGATCCTTCTTGCCGCAGGCTGTTCCGTCCCCGTTGCGGTCCAGCCTCAGCGGGTCGTCCTTGCCGTTCACCTTCAGGCGGCCGTAGTCGTTCCGCTTCAGCCAGTCGCAGCGGGCCTTGGTCGTCGCCTTCACGCCCGGCGGGAAAGCGGTCGGGACGCAGACGTTCGCCGAGCCGTAGTGGCGGTCGCAGCCGGCGACGGTCGGGCTGACCTGCTGCGCGGACCTCTTCTTGCCGGGGCCGGTGACCTTGCCGGACAGGTCGTCGGCGAAGGAGTGGACGTGCGCCGAGGCGTCCGTCGTCTTCAGGGCCGCGGGTCCTTGCAGATGGACCCACTTGGCGACCGACGGGACACCGTTGGCGTCGACCGCGAAGAGCATGTACCAGCCGGGCGGGGCCAGGTTGGGGTTGCTCGTCACGTTCAGGTCGACGGTGTTGCCGTCCACCGAGAGCGGCAGGTCCACGAACCGCTGGTTCGGGTCCGACGAGTGCGTCACCGCCGCCGGACGGATCAGCTCCGCCTTGGCGATGGGCCGGTCCACGGTGATCCGCTGGGTGTCGCCGTAGTTCCACTCGGTGTCGATCACCGAAGTGATCGCCGGGCGCTCGCCCTTGAGGAGATAGGGCGGGGTGTAGATCGACACGTTGTGGTTCCAGGAGCCGTTGCCCGGGTTGTCACCGGTGGTCATCACCCGGCCGTCCGGGAGCAGGAACGCCGAGGCGTGGTAGCCCCGCGCCTCGGGGTCCGCGGCGACCGGGTCGAACGTCTCCGTCGCCGGATCGAAGATCGACGTCTCGTACACGGGGTTGGCCCGGTTGTGCAGGGCGCCGCCCGTCTCCAGCACCTTGCCGTCGGGCAGCAGGACGGCGGAGACGTACATCTTGCCCTGGCCGCCGGTCTGCGCCACGCGCCCGTTGCCGAGGTCGACCGTGCCCTGCGGGATCGGCGGCCCGGCCACGTAGGCCGGGTTCGGCTGCTTGAGGTCGATGATGTCGGTCAGCCGGTTGGCGGCCGGGTTGGACTCGATGTTGCCGCCGCCGAGGGTGAGGACCTTCTGGTCCTGCGCCGGAGGCAGCAGCACGCTCGCCGACTGGTCCCGCTCGTCCTTCCTCTGCAGCCCCGGCACCTGGGTGATTGTGTTCGCGCCGTAGTCGTAGACCGCGGAGCCGGTGCCCGGGATGTTGTTGCCGAAGACATGGCTGCCGGAGTAGAAGAGGCGGCCGTCCTGCATCAGGATCATCGACGGGTACAGACCCCAGTACGACCAGGTCTGGTTGACCTTCCACAGTTCGAGCCACTTCTGCTCGGCCTGCGAGAACACCTCCGCCGTCACCGACCCGGTCGAGTCCTCCTTCAGCCCGCCGAAGGAGATCACGTCGCCGTTGCCGAGGATGGTCGCCGACGGGTACCAGTGGCCGTCGTTCATGTCGTTGGTCCTGGTGTACGTCTCGGTCACGGGGTCGAAGATGTACGAGTCCTTGTACCCCTGGTAGCCGATCGTGCCGTCCGCCGACGGATAGCCCTTGTTGCCGCTCATCACCAGCACCCGCCCGTCCTGGAGCTGGACGTGGCCGGCGCAGAACATGTCCTTCGGGGTGGGGATGATCTTGTAGGTGCCGTTGGCCGGGTCGTACACCGCGGAGGTGAAGGTGCCCGCCTCGAACATCTCCTCGCTGTTGCCGGAGCCCGCGATCAGCAGCACCTTGCCGTTGTGCAGCACGACGGAGTGCATCGAGCGCACCGGGTTCTGCACGGGCAGCACGTCCCAGCGGCCGTTCGCGCACTCCTGGGCGGTGCCCGTGCACTCCGGCGGCGGCGTGACGTCGGGGACCTGGTCCATCGTGTAGTCGTCGGTGGTCGCCGAGCCGGTGCCGTAGACCGAGACGCCCCAGCTGATCCGGTCGGTGCCGGGCGGGACCTCGGGGGTGCGGACGGTGGCCTCGGTCCAGCTCCCGGCCAGGTCCAGCGTCTTGAGGTCGGTCCAGTACTGCCAGCCGGCGGTGGTGTCGTGCCGGAAGAGGGTGAGGTTGGCGTCCGGGGTGGTCGTCTTGTACCAGAGGCCGAGGTCGTACTGCTTGCCCGGCGTCACCGCGGGCGCGCAGTTCGCGGACTCGGTGATCAGCGCCTTGCGGTCGCCCTCGGTCCGGCGGGTCAGCGTCACCTTCATGGCCTTGGAGCCGGAGTGGGCGTCGGCGACGGTCTCGTAGGAGAAGTCGTTGTCGCCCCAGCCGGACTTGGACCAGCAGAACGGCATGTCGCCGGTGCCGGCGGTCTCGAAGCCCGGATTCTTGATCAGGTTGGCGGCGGCGGCGGGATGGGGTGTGGTCAGCAGCAGCCCGGCGGTGAGGGTGCCCACCGCGAACAGGGCGGTTCTCCGTCGGTGTCTCATGCGGTGCTCCTTGCTGTGCGGCTCCCGTGCGGCTCCCCGCCGGCGTTCCTGCGGGGCAGGTAGACCAGCGCCTCGGTGGCGGCGAAGCGCAGGACGAAGGTGGTGACCAGGGCGAGCGCGGTCGCCGACAGGGCGCCCATCCCGAACTCGGCCACGAACAGCGCGATCAGCGGGATGCGCAGCACCAGATCGGCGTTGGCGAGCAGCGCGAACCGGCCGGTGCGGTCCCACCAGCGCCGGTGCCGCCGTCGGTCACGGAACAGCAGGTGTTCGATGAGCAGGAAGTTCCAGGCCACGCCGAACTGGTTGGCGACGATCTCGGCGGGCAGGTAGTGCATGCCGAAGCCGGTGAGGACCCACAGGGCGAGCAGGTTCGGCACAAACCCGGAGGCGCCGATCAGGCCGAAGCCGACCATGCGGGCGGCCGGGGACGCGGTGCGCAGTCCGGTCAGGTGACGCAGGAAGCGCAGCCCCTCCTGGGCACTCGACTTGGACTCGCCCGCGAACCGGTCCTGGAAGACGAACGGCACCTCGGCGACCTGGCGCGGGCGGCTGCGCACGGCGAGTTCGAGGAGGATCTTGTAGCCGAGCGGTTTGAGGACCTCGGCGGTCACGGCCTGGCGGCGGATCGCGAAGAACCCGCTCATCGGGTCGCTGATGCCGTGCAGCCGGCGCGGGAACAGCGACTTGGTGAGCCAGGTGGCGCCGCGGGAGACGGCGACCCGGTAGCTCCCGGCGAGCCCGGCCCTGCTGCCGCCCTTGATGTACCGCGAGGCGACGACGAGTGCGGCGCCGGTCCGCTCACCGGTGGCCACCAGCTCCGGGACCAGCGAGGGCGGATGCTGGCAGTCGCCGTCCATCACGACGATCCAGTCCGAGGTGGCCGCCTTGAGCCCCTCCACGACGGCGCCGCCGAGCCCGCCGACGGGGTCGTCCCGGTGGATCACGGCCACCGGGAAGGGGCAGTCCTGCGCCGCCTCCGTGATCACCTCGGGGGTGTCGTCGGTGGAGTCGTCCACGAAGACGACCTCGCAGGGCAGCCGGGCGGGCACCGACTCGGTGATCAGGCGCAGCAGCCGGCGGATGTTCGCGGACTCGTTGAAGGTCGGGACGACGATGGTGACGGCGCCGGGCTCGGGGACCTCGGCCGCCTGAAGATCCGGGATCGGGGTGGTGTATTCCTGGCTCATCGGACGCCGCCTCCCGCGGTCTGGATCTGCCGGATCTCGATGCGGTCCGCGCCCTTGCCGAAGACGGCGACGGGCCTGGAGTGCTCCATGGCCGCCTTCACGTTCGGCAGGTCGGCCGCGTCGCGCCGTACGGTCGGGGAGGCGACGACGTAGTCGATGTCGCGCCAGCCGCGGGGCATGGTCTCGGTGACGGCGGGGTCGAGGTCGGCCTTGTAGAACCAGATGACGCCGTCGCCGGGCCGGTACCCGGCGTGCACCAGGTCCAGCCAGAGCGCGTCGTCGACCAGGACGCGGGTGTCCTTGGGGTTCTCCACCTCGGTGCTGAGCCACTGGGAGGCGGCCCGGTAGGGGGCGTTGGCGTCGGCGGTGACGGCGGTGCGGCCGCCCTCGTACCAGCGCGGGACGACATAGGCACCGGCGCCGATCGCCAGGACGGCCACCAGGGTGTACCGGCCCGCCGGGTGCAGCCGTCCCTTGCGCAGGACGGCGTGGGCGACCGACGCGGTGCCGCCGGCGAGGACGAGGGCGAGGAACGGCAGCGCCTGGATGATGTACATCGCGGGCAGATAGCCGCTCGGGCGCATCGCGACCAGGGCGAGGATCGCCACGGCGGCACAGGGGCCGGCGAGCGCGCGGGCGGTGACCGACCAGCGCCAGGTGGCGAGCAGCAGCAGGGCGCCCGCGAGACCGCCGAGGGGCAGGACCCGGTCGTAGTAGAGCCACGACTGCAGGACGCCGTACGAACCGGAGCCCTGGTCGAGGATGAAGCCGGAACCGGGCCTGGTCATCTGGTACTTGACGCCGTCCCACAGCGACACGTGCCCGGCGCCGGGGAACAACTCCCCCTTGAGCAGAGCGAACAGGGGGTACGACAGACCGATCAGGACGCAGGCGGTGATCGCGCCGGTCACCGCGAACTTGCGGGTGTCGCGGTGGCTGTGCCGCCACATGGTGACGAGGATCGCCGGGAGGACGAACAGCATCGTCTCCTTGGTCAGCACCGCGGTGGCGGCGGCGATGCCCGCGCCGAAGTGGTGCCAGAGGTGCCGGCTCGGCGAGGCGGCGAGGGTGAACGCCAGCAGCGTCCACATCACGGCGAGGTTGTCCAGGAAGATCTCGCGCTGGAGGATCACCGAGAGCGGCGAGAGCCCGAACAGGACCATGCCGAGCCCGGCGGCCCAGCGCGGCAGCGACAGCCGCCGCCCGAGCACGTACACCAGGACCGCGCTGATCCCGCTGACGACCAGCATGACCGCGCGCATCGAGCCGACGGTCATCGAGTCGGGGCTGATCAGCGAGGGTATCCAGGTCAGCGCGGCGATCTGGATCCAGCCGAACGGCGGGTGGTCGTACCAGTAGGTGTAGTGGGCGAGCCCCTTGCCCTCCTGGACCGCCCAGGCCTGGGCGAGGTAGGTGCCCTCGTCGTCGCTGAGCGTGGGGTAGTCGGCGATGTTCCAGCCCTGCACGACGAGGATCGCCGCGAGCAGCACGGCACACAGGACGAGGTCGGGTCGAGAGGTACGCAGCTTCTTCGGCGGGGTCGTTCGACCGGTCGAACGGAACTCCGGCGCAGGCTGCCGCTGCGCGGGGACCTCGGTGGTCACCGCGGGAAGGGTGGAGGTCACGCAGGAACGTCCTCTCGGATCACTTCGGCCGGGTGGAGATGTGCGCCGACATGGGACGTCAACTCCCAGTCGTTACGGCCGCGTTGCTCGCGCCAGACGGCACGGATCGCGGCTCCGGCGAGCAGCACCTGGTAGAAGGGACCGCCGACGATGAGCTTCAGGTAGTGCACGAACCGGACGCGCAGCCCGTACTGCTTGCCGAAGTCGTGCAGTCCGACGACCTCGAAGACGAAGGTGACGAGCGCGGTGACGGCCGGCAGGAAGGTGATGAAGGCGATGGCCACCGGCACGTCGAGGAAGAGGGCGATGGCCACGTTGAGCGGGATGATCACGCCGGTGAAGGCCTGGAGGAACGGCGTGGTGAGGGTGTAGCGGGCCAGCAACCGCTGCCCGAAGGTGGGCAGTTGCTTCCAGTCCTTCTTCCGGTAGACCTGGAGGAAGCCCTGGTTCCAGCGGGTGCGCTGCTTGAGCAGCGACATCAGGCTGCCGGGCGTCTCCTCCTTGGTCACCATGTCGGAGTCGTAGGCGACGACGACCTTCTTGCCGATGCTGGACAGCCGCACCCCGAGGTCGCAGTCCTCGGCGAGGCAGTCGGGGTCCCAGCCGTCGGCCGCCCTGAGCACGTCCGTGCGGACGAACACGGTGTTGCCGCCGAGCGGGATGAACCCCTTCTGCGCGTGCAGGTGCAGCCGGGAGCGGAACCAGAAGAAGTACTCCAGGCAGTTGCGCAGGCTGTACCAGCTGGAGTGGAAGTTGATCAGCTGGACCCCGCCCTGGACGACGTCGGCGCCGGTGGAGCGGAAGGCGTGGTCGACGTGGGCGAGCAGCTCCGGATGGACCTGGTCCTCGGCGTCGAAGACCCCGACGACATCGCCGCGGCAGTACGGCAGCGCCGTGTTCATGGCCTTCGGCTTGTTCTTCTTCTCGTGGGTGTCGACGACCACCCGGACCCGCGGGTCGCGTGCGGCGGCCCGCTCGGCGACCTGTGTGGTCTCCGGGTCGTCGTGGCCGACGATGACGATGATCTCGAAGTCGGTGTGGCTCGACTCCAGCAGCCGCTGGATGGTGTGGTCGAGCACGGCCTGTTCGTGGCGGGCCGGCAGCAGCAGCGAGAACGACAGATGCTCGCCGCCGTCCGGTCTGCTGAACCGGGTGGAGGCGAGCACCTCGGGCGTACGCCAGGCGTGCATCTGCCACCACAGGGTGAACGCCGCCATCCAGAACAGGGCCAGTGAAACGACAGCGATGAAGACAGACGTGAGCAACAGATCCCCCCAGATCCCCAAACCCCCTGTCGCGACGGCCAGTCACAGCCGTCGCGCCACTGTGCAGAGATTAGGGGGGAACCGTGAAGCGCGGGAGCTGTTCCGATAAATAGCGTGTTTCGGAACGGGGCGGCGAAGAGCGGGATCTAACCGAACACACGCCCCATTTGGACAGTGCGGGACCCTCCCCGACCGCTGTTCTCAGCCGTTCAGCGCCTCACGCAGCCGCTCCGGGTCGGTCGTCGGGGCGTCACAGGTGAAATTACGGCAGACGTACGCCGCCGGTTCACCGCCGACCAGCGGCCGCCCCGCGAGCAACGGCAGCTCGTCGCTCTCCGGAGCGCCCACGGCGACCACCGCACCGGGCGCGGTGCCCAGCAGGGCCGTGCGGTGCAGGGTCCGGGTCGCCGGGTCGTCGAGCGAGGGGCCCACGACCGCGATCTCGCGCGGCCCGTCCAGCCGGGCCTCGGCGGCGGCGAGCCCCCAGCCGATGAACCGTGGCACCCGCGGCCCGAGCGCCTTCACCACGCCCAGCGCCCGTTCCGCGGCGCTGCGATGCGGCTCGGAACCGGTCTGGGCGGCATAGCTCAGCAGGGCGTTCGCGGCAGCCGTCCAGCCGGAGGGGGCGGCGTTGTCGGTCGGGTCCTGCGGGCGGCGGATCAGCCGCTCGGCGTCCACGGCCGTGTCGTACAGGGCACCCGACTCCGCGTCGACGAACCGGGTGAGGACATGGTCGAGCAGGAACCCGGCGAACTCCAGCCACACCCCCTCCCCGGTGACGGACGCGAGCGCGAGGAACCCCTCGGCCACGTCGGCGTAGTCCTCCAGCACCCCCGCGTTCGCCCCGACCTGCCCGTCCTTGCTGGTACGGGCGAGCTGCGCGTGCTCGTCCAGATGCAGGCGTACGAGGAGATCGGCGGCGCACACCGCGGCCTCGACGAGGTCGGGGCGGTCGAAGTAGGCGCCGGTCTCGGCCAGCGCGGCGATGGCGAGCCCGTTCCAGGCGGCGACGACCTTGTCGTCCCGGCCGGGGGCGGGCCGCCCGGCGCGCGCGGCGAGCAGGCGCGCGCGGACCCCGGCGACCTTCTCGGCGTCGAACACGCCCTCCTGCTGCGGGAGTTGCAGCACGGAGGAGCCCTCCTCGAAGGTGCCCTCCTCGGTGACGCCGAAGTACTGGGCGGCGAGTTCCGCGTCCTCGCCCAGCACCTCGCGCAGCTGCTGCGGGGTCCAGACGTAGTAGGCGCCCTCGACGTGCTTGCCGGTGCCGTCGTCGCTGTCGGCGTCGAGCGCGGAGGCGAACCCGCCCTCGGCGGTGCGCAGTTCGCCGACCATGAAGTCGGCGGTCTCCAGCGCCACCCGCCGGGCGAGCCCGGAGCCGGTGGACCGCCACAGGTGGGCGTAGACCCGGCACAGCAGGGCGTTGTCGTACAGCATCTTCTCGAAGTGCGGCACGGTCCACTCCCGGTCCACGGAGTACCGGGAGAAGCCGCCGCCGAGCTGGTCGTAGATGCCGCCCCGGGCCATCCGCTCGCAGGTGTCGGCGGCCATCTGCAGGGCGCCCTCGGAGCCGGTGCGGGCGTGGTGGCGCAACAGGAACTCCACGACCATGGACGGCGGGAACTTCGGCGCTCCCCCGAACCCGCCGCGCACCTGGTCGTACTCCCGGGTGAGCCCGAGCAGCGCCCCCGCAAGCTCCTCCTCGCCGGGCGCCAGGGAGTCGCCGTAGGAGATCTCCCGTCCGGCCAGATCGCGCACGATCTTCCCGGCGACCTCGGTGACCTCGTCCCGCCGTCCGGTCCAGGCCTGCTGGACGCCCTCCAGGACCTGCCGGAAGGAGGGCATGCCGTGGCGGGGGGCGGGCGGGAAGTAGGTGCCGAAGTAGAAGGGCTCGGCGTCGGGCGTGAGGAAGACGGTCATGGGCCAGCCGCCCTGCCCGGTGGCGGCCTGCACGGCCTCCATGTAGACGGCGTCCACGTCGGGGCGTTCCTCGCGGTCGACCTTGACGTTGACGAAGTGCTCGTTCAGGTACGCGGCCGTCGCCTCGTCCTCGAAGGACTCGTGCGCCATGACATGGCACCAGTGACAGCTGGAGTATCCGACGCTGAGCAGCACCGGTTTGCCGCTCCGGCGCGCCTCCTCGAACGCCTGGTCCGACCAGGGCCACCAGTCGACGGGGTTGTCGGCGTGCTGGAGCAGGTAGGGGGACGTCTCATGGGCCAGTCGGTTCGGCATGGGATCCATCCTGCCGCAGTACCCCGGCGAGCGCCGGACAGCACACCCCACAAGCCCGATCTTGCCGCCCCCTCCCCAGGGCGTCCCGTCCGCAGCACACTTGACCAAGGAAGCGTTGCCGCCGGAGGGGGACCTGACATGCGGGACAGCCATCGGACGGAGGCCGAGCGGCTGTTGGCTCGGGCTGTGGAGGAGGAGGTGCGGCGCTCGGGCGGACGCACCGACGGGGCGGTGCTGCTGTCCCGGGCGCGGGGCGCGCTGGACGCCATGGCCCAGTCGGCGGCCGAGGAGTACGAGGCGTACTGCCGCGCGCTGGACGAGGCGGAGGCCGGCCGGCTCACCTTCGGCCAGCGCTACGCCCGCGAGGGCGGCGGCACTCCGCTGCTGGTGGCGGGCGTGGCGGGGATCGCCGCCGTCCTCGCCGACCTGGCGCTCGGCACCGGTGCCGGGACCGCGGTGGGCGCGGGCGTGACCGTGGGGGTGGTGGGCGCCGCGACGACGGTGGTGAAGGTGGCCGGGGTGCATCTGCCGGCCGCGCACCACCGGGCGGGGGCGGCCGGGCAGCCCGGCGGGGTCGAGCAGCTGCGGCTGCAGTGGCTGACCGCGCTGGAGGTACGCGGGATCCGGCCCTTCCTCGACCAGCAGCGGATGCTGAGCGCGTCGACGGGGCCCAAGCAGCAGGGCCCGCGGTTGCGCGGCACCGACAAGAGCGCGGCGGCCCGGGGGCGGAAGGTGCTGGAGCAGTCCTTCGGACAACTCCCCGAGCCGGAGGAGCCGTTCGCGGGGCGGCGCCCGGAGCTGGGGCGGATCCGGCAGTGGGTGCAGGCGGCCCGGGCGAGCACGGAGACCCGTCCGACGGTGGTCGTGCTGCACGGGACGCCCGGCAGCGGCCGTACGACCCTGGCGGTGCGGGCGGCGCACGATCTGCGGGACCAGTTCCGCGGGGCGTGCGTGGTCGATCTGCGCGGCGGCACGGCGGAGGAGCCGCCGCTGTCCACCCGGGACGCCCTGCTGCATCTGCTGAACCGGCTGGGCGCGCCGCGCGAGCAGCTGCTGTTCCGTGAGCGCTCCTCCCCCGACCAGCAGGTCAAGCGGCTGAGCGAGCTGTACCACCAGCATCTGACCGGGCTGCCGGTCACGGTGGTCCTGGACGACGCCTCGGACCCGGAGCAGGTGCGCACCCTGCTGCCCGAGCGCTCCGACAGCCTGGTCCTGGTGACGGCCCGCGAAGCCCTCGACCTGCCCGGTGACCTGCCGGCGTGGGTGCATCACCTGCGGGTGGAGCCGTTGGCGGCGGCGGGCGCGGAGGAGCTGCTGACGGCGGTGGCACAGGACGCCACGGGCCCCTACGACGCCGAATCCACCGACCGGATCCGTGAGTTGTGCGGCGGTCTGCCGCTGGCGCTGCGCATCGCGGGCTCCTCGCTGGGCCCGCGGTCACCCCGCCGGCTCGCCACCGACCTGGCCGCGTACGGGCCGGTGGATCCGGTCGAGAGAGTGCTGTGGCTGCGCTACAGCGACCAGTCGGAACCGGCCCGCCGTCTGCTGCGCCGGCTGGCGCTGGCCGGACGGGCCTCGCTGGGCACGGCGGCGGCCGCCGCGCTGCTGGCGACGGACGAGCCGGAGGCGGCCCGCCAGCTGACCGCCCTGTCCGGGGCGGGCCTGCTCGACCACGTCCGCGGCAACCGCTACCGCCTGCACGACCTGGTCCGCGCCTTCGCCCACGCCCGCCTCCTGGACGAGGAGGAACCGGCGGAGCGCGCCGCCGCGCAGGAGCGGCTGATCGTCAACTACGCCGACCTCGCCGACTCGGTGCTGCGCCTGGTCGACGGCAACGTGTCCACCCGTTCCGACCGGTTCAGCCCGCACGGTTTCACCTCCCTGGACGAGGCCCTGCGCTGGCTGGACGACGAGTCCAGCTTCATCACCTCGGCGCTGCGGCACGCGGACGGCGTCAACCAGGCGGCGGTCCTGGAACTGCTCGGCGCCCTGTGCGACTACTGCCTGCTGCGCGGCGACCTGTACCGCCTGGGCGAGATCAGCGACCTGGCGCAGGCGGTGGACCAGGGCCTGCTGCTGCGCTCGGTGCAGTGGCGTACCGGCATCGCCGCACGCCAGCTCGGTGAACTGGACCGGGCGAGGACGACGCTGGCGTCGGTGGTGGACCTGTACATGGAGGCCCACCACGACGCGGGCGCGGCCCGGGCCCTGTGCTCGCTGGGCATCACGCTGCACCACCAGGGACAGCTGACGGAGGCGGCGAAGAAGCTGCGCGAGGCGCTGGATCTGCAGGATCCGCCCCAGCTGGCCACGGACCGGGCCTGGACGATGCACGCGCTGGCGGCGGTGCAGCGGGACCGGGCCCATCTGTCGGAGGCGCTGGACCTGCTGAACCGCTCGCTGGAGCTGCACCGGGCGGGAGAGTCGGTGCACGGCGAGGCGTGGGCGCACTTCCAGCTGGGCCAGCTGGGCCTGCGGATGGGGGACGTCCCGCGGGCGGAGCGGGAACTGCGCACCGCGCTCGACCTGTACGGCCGTACCCGCGACGTACGGGGCGAGGCGTGGGCGCTGACCCAGCTGGCCCGGGCTCGGCTGGTGGCCGGTGATCATTCCGCGGCGGTGGACGGCCTGCGCCAGGCGGCGTCCCGGCACCGCGACAACGAGGACGCGCGCGGTGAGGCGTGGACGGTCTACTACCTGGGCCAGGCGCTGGAGGAGACCGGCACCCTGGACCAGGCGGTCCGCGAACTGGAGCGCTCCCGCACGATGTTCTCCCGGATGCGGGACGTGTACGGCCTGGCGTGCGCCCGCCACCACTCGGCGCGGGCGACGCGCGATCTGCGGGCGGCGCAGACCGGTTCCCTGCGCAACTCCGGCTTCGCGCGCCAGCTGCTGGTCGACGCGCGGGCCGACTTCCAGCGCATCGGCGTCGCGCACGGCGAGGCGTGGACCTGTCTGGAGCTGGCGGTGGTGGACGCCGGCAACTCCCGTACCCAGCAGGCACTGTCGCTGTGCGACGAGGCGGTGGGCCTGTTCACCTCCTACGGCGACCGCCGGGGCGAGGACTGGGCCCGCTTCCTGCGCTGCACCCTGCTGCCGTATGCGGCGCCCGGCGGGGTGGAGGTCGGCACGGCGGTGGCCCAGGAGGAGCTGGCGCAGCTGGCCCGGAGCGGTCATCCGGTGCGGGACGAGAAGCTGGAGGAGTACGTCGGCGCGTATCAGCTGCTGCTGGAGCGGGGCGTGAACCTGGAGGCGGGCTGGCAGGCCTGGCGGCTGGGCATGGTGCCGAGCCGGCACGCCCGGGAGGTCATGGGGGTGGCGGTGGTGACCGCGGGGCGGTGATCCGACGGTTTCGCCGGCGGGCGGGGGCGGGGCTGGGAACGTGGTCGGGTTGCCGGGTACGGGGTTCGGGGGTGAACCGGTGGGGCGTGACCTGCGCGGTCCGACGGGGCCGCCGGACGAAGATCGGTTCGTGGGACGGGAGCGGGAGATCGCCGCGCTTCTCAGCGGGCTGCCCCCGAGCCTCAGCGACTGGACGCGGGGGCCGTACCTGGTCGTCCTGCACGGGCCGGGCGGTGTGGGCAAGTCCGCCCTCGCGGGTCAACCGGTGCGGCGGTACGGCCACGAGCTCAGGGCCCTGACCGCAACGGATCCCCTCCCGGTGCACTGGCTCTCCCTCGGCGGTGCGTTGGACACGGAGGGCACGTCTGCCGCGCGGCCTCTGCTCGAGAGGTCACGGCGCTGTTCCGGGTTGATGGTGATCGCCACCTCACGCGAGAAACGCGGCTGGAAGGACGCCGACCAACTGCACGAGGTGCGGTGTCGAGCTCTTCTCGCGGTTCTCCAAGGGCTCCTTCGACGTCCCACCAGCCGCGCGGACTGCCACCGCTCGTACGCCTCGCCGGCGCGCTCGGCATCCGGATGCGCGGCCCCGCCGAGCCGTACCCGCACGACGTCCTCGACCACCGGTTCGTCAGCGTCGACGCCTCGGACGTGTTCGTCCGCCGCCGCGGCTGGTCGGGCGCCCACTCCGGCCATGTACGGCCGGAGTCGGCGCATCTCCTGCTGTCACTGGCCGACCACGCGCGGTGAGCTCAGCCCTTCTCGGCGTCCCCGGGGGTGTCCGCCTTCGGGTCCGGGGCCTCCGTGAAGGCCACCTTGCCCATGTGCTTGTTCATCGACTTCATCAGGCCCCACACGGCCAGTGCCATCACCGCGAAGACGATGAAGCCGAGGACACCGGGGGTGACCTTGTCCTCGTCGACCTCCTTGGCGAGGGTGGCCAGCTGGGTCATTGCCAGGCTTGCGCTTGCGCTCATGTCAGGCATTGTCGCGGACGCCCGCGAAGAGGTCGTCCTCGGGGAGGGAGGTATCGACGAGGGACTTCGCCAGCTCGTACTCCTCCGTCGGCCAGACCTCTTTCTGGAGCTCCATGGGCACCCGGAACCAGCCTCCGTCGGGGTCGATCTGCGTGCGGTGCGCGATCAGGGCCTTGTCGCGGATCTCGTAGAACTCGGCGCAGGGGATGTGCGTGGTCAGCGTGCGCTCGGTGCGCTGGAACTCGTCCCAGCGCTTGAGCCAGTCCCCGTACGGCGACTCCATGCCCCGGTCCAGCAGCGCCTGGTGCAGCGCCTCGGTGCGGGGGCGGTTGAAGCCCTGGTTGTAGTAGAGCTTGACCGGCTGGTACGCCGGGCCGAACTCGTCCTCCGGGTACTTCTCGGTGTCCGCCGCGCCCTCGAACGCCACCATCGAGATCTTGTGGGTCATGATGTGGTCGGGGTGCGGGTAGCCGCCGTTCTCGTCGTAGGTGGTGATCACCTGCGGGCGGAAGGAGCGGATCTTGCGGACCAGCTCACCGGCCGCCTCGTCGACGTCCTCCAGGGCGAAACAGCCCTCGGGCAGCGGCGGCAGCGGGTCGCCCTCGGGCAGGCCGGAGTCGACGAAACCGAGCCACTCCTGCTTGACGCCGAGGATCTCGCGGGCCTCGTCCATCTCCTTCCTGCGTACCTCGTGGATGTTCTCCTCGATGTACCGGTCGCCCTGGAGCTTGGGGTTCAGGATGGAGCCGCGCTCCCCGCCCGTGCAGGTCACGACCAGCACGTCCACCCCCTCGGACACGTACTTCGCCATGGTGGCCGCGCCCTTGCTCGACTCGTCGTCGGGGTGGGCGTGGACGGCCATCAGTCGCAGCTGGTCAGTCAAGACTCAATCCTCGTCGGTCGGCGCACCCGGATGAACGGGCGCAAACGGCGGCTTCTATAGTGACCGAATCGGGGGCCGAATAATTCCGGGGCCTGCTCCACCGCCCGCCCCGCGAGAGGACGATCATGACCACGGCGAGCACACGACCGCCCGAGGGCCGGTACGGACGCTCCTCGGACGAGCGCGCCGACCACCGGCTCAAGCTCGCCGCCGCCGTCCTCGGAACCCTGCTCGTGGTGGTCGTGGGCTACTTCGGCTACCACTACGTCGGCCAGAACAAGATCAGCGCCGAGGTCATCGAATACGACTTCACGAAGACCTCGGTCAAGGTGCATCTGGAGGTCCGCAAGGACGCCGGCGCCTCCGGGTACTGCACGATCCGCTCGCAGGCGGAGAACGGCGCCGAGGTCGGCCGGGCGGACTTCCGCTTCGACGGTGACGCCACGCGGATCGACGAGGTCGTCACGTTGCGTACGACGTCCCAGGGCACCACGGCCGAGCTGCTCGGCTGTCACGCGGACTGACCCGGCCCGCCCGGGCCCGGAGCGGGTTCGCCCGCAATACGTAGGCGCTGACCTGCGTTGACGTAATTCTGGCGGCTTATGTCCTCCCCCTGACGCCCTGGAATTGTTAGGCTCGTGGTTTCGCCCTTCCGTGAAGGAACATTCTTCTGGGTAGGGCGATGCTTTGTATTCCCAGTACCGACGAGGAGCACCTGTGACCCAGACCAGCGAGTCCGTCACCTGGCTGACCCAGGAGGCGTACAACAAGCTCAAGGACGAGCTTGCGTACCTTACTGGTCCTGCGCGCACGGAGATCGCCGCCAAGATCGCGGCCGCGCGCGAGGAGGGCGACCTGCGCGAGAACGGCGGGTACCACGCGGCCAAGGAGGAGCAGGGCAAGCAGGAGCTCCGTGTGCGCCAGCTGACCCAGCTTCTCGAGAACGCCCAGGTCGGCGAGGCGCCGACCTCGGCGGAGGGCGAGGTCGCGCCCGGCATGGTCGTGACGATCGCCTTCGACGATGACGAGGACGACACCCTGTCCTTCCTGCTCGCCTCGCGTGAGTACGCGAGCTCCGACATCGAGACCTACTCCCCGCAGTCCCCGCTGGGCTCCGGCGTGATGGGCCACAAGGTCGGCGAGGACGCGGAGTACGAGCTGCCGAACGGCAAGAAGGCCTCGGTGCGGATCCTGAAGGCCGAGCCCTACAGCGGCTGACCCCGGCCCCCGGCCGTACGCCCTTGACCACGCCCCCGGCGTCCCTGTGACGCCGGGGGCGTCGTCATGCCGCCGCGGAGCGGTACTTGCGGACCGCCAGCGTCCGGAACACCGCGATGATCAGGACCGAGTAGATCAGCGACGCCCACACCGGATGCTGCATGGGCCAGGCGTCGGAGGGCGAGACCCCGGGGTTGCCGAAGAGCTCGCGGCACGCCTGCACCGTGGCACTGAAGGGGTTCCAGTCGGCGACGTGCTGGAGCCAGGGGGTCATCCGGCTGGAGTCCACGAACGCGTTCGAGATGAACGTGACCGGGAACAGCCAGATCAGTCCGCCCGAGGTGGCGGCCTCCGGAGTCCGCACCGACAGGCCGATCAGCGCTCCGACCCAAGTGAACGCATAGCCGAGCAGAAGCAGCAGGCCGAAGGCGCCGAGCACCTCGCCGAAGCTGGTGTGCGTACGCCAGCCGACCAGTAGCGCGACCATGGCCAGCACGAACAGCGTGAGCGCCGTCTGCACCAGGTCGGCCAGGGTGCGGCCGGTGAGCACCGCGCCCCGCGCCATCGGCAGGGACCGGAAGCGGTCGATGAGTCCCTTGTGCATGTCGTCGGCGATGCCCGCCCCGGCGCCGGCGGTGGCGAAGGTGACGGTCTGCGCGAAGATGCCGGCCATCAGGAACTCGCGGTAGACGGAGGACTCCGTGGTGCCGCCGATGTTCATGGAGCCGCCGAAGACGTAGCTGAACAGCACCACGAACATGATCGGCTGGATCAGTCCGAAGATGACCATCTCCGGGATCCGGGACATGCGGATGAGGTTCCGCTTGGCCACGACCAGGGAGTCCCGGACGGACTGGACGAGCGGGTGGGCGGGGGCCGTGACCGGCACGGCGTCGGTGACGGCGCTCACTTGGCTGCCTCCTTGTCGGATTCCTTGTCCCTGACCTCGGCGGCGTGGCCGGTCAGGGACATGAAGACGTCGTCGAGGGTCGGGCGGCGCAGCCCGATGTCGTCGATCTCGATCCCTCGGCTGTCCAGCTCGCGGATGACCTCGGCGAGGAGCTTCGCGCCGCCGGTCACCGGAACGGTGAGCTTGCGCATGTGGTCCTCGACGGTGGTCTCGCCCTTGCCGAAGCCGCTGAGCACCTCGGAGGCGGACTGCATGTGCTCGCGCTCGTGCACCACGACCTCGACGCGCTCGCCGCCGGTGCGGGCCTTGAGCTGGTCCGAGGTGCCCTGGGCGATGACCCGGCCGTGGTCGACCACGGCGATGTCATGGGCGAGGTGGTCGGCCTCCTCCAGGTACTGGGTGGTCAGCAGCAGGGTGGTGCCGCCGGAGACGAGCCGCTTGATGACGTCCCACAGCAGTTGGCGGTTGCGCGGGTCGAGGCCGGTGGTCGGCTCGTCCATGAACATCACGGGCGGGGAGACCACCAGGGCGGCCGCGAGGTCGAGGCGGCGGCGCATCCCGCCCGAGTAAGTCTTGGTCGGGCGGTCCGCGGCGTCGGCGAGGTCGAACTGCTCCAGCAGCTCGGCCGCGCGGGCCTTCGCCGCCTTCGCCCGCATCTGATAGAGCTGGCCGACCATCTGGAGGTTCTCGCGGCCGGTGAGGTATTCGTCGACCGCCGCGAACTGGCCGGAGAGGCCGATGGAACGGCGCACGGCGTCGGGGTGCTTGAGCACGTCGATACCGGCGACGACGGCCTTGCCGCTGTCGGGGCGCAGCAGGGTCGTCAGACAGCGGACGGTGGTGGTCTTGCCCGCGCCGTTCGGCCCGAGCAGGCCGAGGACGGTGCCCTCCGGCACATCGAGGTCGACACCGTCCAGTGCCTTTACGTCGCCGAAGGTCTTGACCAGACCTTCGGCATGGATGGCGCCTGGCATATCAGTCTCCACGTCATCGGGGATGGTTCGGTAGGCCTGAGGTGTGGCACGACACACACCATAACGCGATGTATCGCGTCTCTCAACGGAATTACTCGAACGAGTGACCAAGGGGCCTCTGACCTGGGCCGATGCCCTCAGCCGATGCCCTCTGCCGTCCTCAGGCGATGACCGTGTAACCGGCCTCGCGCAGGGCCTGGCCGACCTCGGCGCAGTGCGTCGGCCCCTTCGTCTCCAGGTGCAGCTCGACCTCCGCCTCCGTGAGCCCGAGCCGGGGATCGGTCCGTACATGGCTCACGTCGAGGACGTTAGCGTCCACCACTGACAACACCCCGAGGAGCGTGGCGAGGGCGCCCGGCCGGTCCGTGAGACGCAGCCGTACGGCCAGGTAGCGGCCCTGCGCCGCCATGCCGTGCCGCAGCACCCGCTGCATCAGCACCGGGTCGACGTTGCCACCCGACAGCACCGCGACCACCGGGCCCTCGAAGGCGCCGGGGTCGCTCAGCAGCGCCGCGACCGGGCTCGCCCCGGCCGGTTCCACCACCAGCTTGGCCCGCTCCAGGCAGAGCAGCAGGGCGGTGGACAGCTCGTCCTCGGTGACCGTGCGGACCTCGTCCACCAGATCGCCGATGATCCGGAACGGCACGTCGCCGGGTCGCCCCACCTTGATGCCGTCGGCCATCGTCGCCGGGTTGTGCACCGACACCGGACGCCCGGCCGCCAGCGAGGGCGGGTAGGCCGCCGCGCCCGCCGCCTGCACGCCCACGATCCGCACGTCCGGCCGGATCGCCTTCACCGCGACGGCGATCCCGGCCGCGAGCCCGCCGCCGCCGATGCCGACGACGATCGTGCGCACCTCCGGGCACTGCTCCAGGATCTCCAGGCCGACCGTGCCCTGGCCCGCGATGATGTCGGCGTGGTCGAAGGGGTGGATGAACACCGCGCCGGTCTCGGCCGCGTACTCCTGGGCGGCGGCCAGCGTCTCGTCGACCACCTGGCCGTGCAGGCGCACCTCGGCGCCGTAGTCCCGGGTGGCGCTGATCTTCGGCAGCGGGGCACCGTGCGGCATGAACACCGTGGAGCCCACCCCGAGCAGGGCGGAGGCGAGCGCGACGCCCTGCGCGTGGTTGCCGGCGCTCGCCGCGACCACCCCCGCGGCCCGCTCCTCGGGCAGCAGCCCGGCGATCCGGACGTAGGCGCCGCGCAGCTTGAACGAACCCGTCCGCTGGAGGTTCTCGCACTTGAAGTGCACCGGCGCGCCCACGAGCTGGGACAGGTGCCGGCTGCCCTCCATCGCGGTCACCCGAGCCACGCCCGTGAGCATCTTCTGGGCGCCGCGCACGTCGTCGAGCGTGACCGGCGGCAGCGGGTCGGCCTTGCGGTAGCTCATGACTCAAGTCTCGCAGTTCACACGTGCGGACTCCCGCCGTGACCATCCACCGAGACTGGTTTACGCAGCGCCGGTACGGCCCGCGCCCCATCCGCGTAACCTGTCCCCCAACCCAGCACCCCTTCATGAAGTGAGCCCCCGGCCATGCCCACAACACCTGAAATGTCGATGGACATGTCGACCGTCGGTGACACCGGTCTCCTCGACACGCTGCAGCACGAGGTGGCGGTGTTCGCCCGCCGTGCCGAACAGACCCGGCTCGGTGGGGTCGGGCAGGTGCGCAACTCCATGGACCGCGCCGCATACCTGCTGCTCAACCGCCTCGACAAGGAAGGCCCCATGGGGGTCAAGGCGCTCGCCGCGAGCATGGGGATCGACTCGTCGACGGTCACCCGGCAGGTGGCCCCGCTCGTCGACACCGGGCTCGTCAAGCGCACCTCGCACCCCGAGGACGGGCGGGCCGTGGTGCTGCAGCTCTCCCCGCGCGGGCAGTCCCGGCTCGAGGAAGTGCGCTCCTCCCGGCGTCAGTTGATGGCCGAGCTGACACACGACTGGGCGCCGGAGGAGCGCGAGGCGTTCTGCACGCTCCTGACGCGCTTCAACAGCGCGCTGTCCGCCCGGATGGCGGCACACGGCATGCCGGGCGCCGAGCCGGCCCCGGCCTCGGCGTCCTAGGAGCTTCCGGGTCCGCGCACACACGTGCCGCCCGGCTCTTGACCCCGGGCCGCCCCTGGCCTCATATGAAACCGGGTCCTCTTCGTACGCCCGTACGTGGCCGGGATCCGCTCACTCAGGGGGTCGCCCTCAGGCGGGAGGCGCGGTGCGAGAACGGCATGCGTTCCAAGGCGTCCGCCGGGTCCGGGAGTTCGAGGCGTTCGTCGCGGGCGCGGCGGGCCGGCTGTTGCACACCGCCACTCTGCTCACGGCGGAGGCACCGGCCGACAACCCGCGCGCGCGGCGCCTGCTGACGCTCGCCCTCGCCCATACGTACGCCGGCTGGGACCGGCTGCGCGGGGAGGATCCCTACGACCACGCCCGGCAGTATCTGGCCACCCGCTTCGCGCGCGGGGCGTGGCATCAGCACGGCGGTCCCGGCCGGGCCCGCCCGCACCCGGACAGCCCGCTGGCCGTCCTCGGCCCGCAGGAACGCCTGATCCTCGTCATACGGCTGTACGAGGGGGTCGCCGAGGAACAGACGGCGGCGCTGCTCGGTCTGCCCCTGGAACGGGTGCGGACGATCTGCGACCGGGCGACGGCGACGCTGCTGCACCCGCCGCGTGGGCCCGCGCCCGCGGCCGTACCGGCGGGAGCCGCGGCGTCATGAACCGCAACGAACGGCAGGCCGCGGCACGGCGGATCATGGAGCGCACTCCGCCCGTGGTACCGCCCGGCCTGTGCGCGGACGCCGTGCGGCGCGGCGGGCGGATGCTGCGGCGGCGCAGGGCGGCCCTGCGGCTGATGTGGCTGCTGATGTTCGCCGCGTCGGTGGCGTTCCTGGTGTGGGCCCTGCTGGCCCGTCCCTGGGTGGAGCCGCCGTCGGAGGTGACTCCACCGCTCACGGGCTGGTGAAGGACTAGCCGAGCGCCTGCTGGAGGTCCTCCAGGAGGTCCTCCACGTTCTCGATGCCCACGGACAGGCGGACCAGGTCGGCCGGGACCTCCAGGGCGGAGCCGGCCGCGGAGGCGTGGGTCATCCGGCCCGGGTGCTCGATCAGCGACTCGACACCGCCGAGGGACTCGCCGAGGGTGAACACCCGGGCGCGGTTGCAGACCTCGACGGCCGCCTCCTCGCCGCCGGCCACGCGGAAGGAGATCATGCCGCCGAACGCCCGCATCTGCTTGGCGGCGATCTCGTGGCCGGGGTGCTCGGGCAGGCCCGGGTAGAGCACGTCCGTCACGCGCGCGTGACGGGAGAGCATGTCGGCGACCTTGGTGGCGTTCTCGCTGTGCCGGTCCATGCGCACCGACAGCGTCTTGGTGCCGCGCAGCACCAGCCAGGAGTCGAAGGGACCGGCGACGGCGCCCATCGCGTTCTGGTGGAAGGCCAGCTCCTCGCCCAGCGTCTCGTCGCTGACGACCAGCGCACCGCCGACGACGTCGGAGTGGCCGCCCATGTACTTGGTCAGGGAGTGCACCACGACGTCGGCGCCGAGCGACAGCGGCTGCTGGAGGTAGGGCGTGGCGAAGGTGTTGTCGACGACGAGCCGCGCGCCGGCGTCCCGGGCGACCTGGGCGACCGCGGCGATGTCGGTGATGCCGAGCAGCGGGTTGGAGGGGGTCTCCACCCACACGGCCCGGGTCCTCGGGGTGATGGCGGCCCGTACGGCGGCGGGATCGCTGGTGTCGGCGACCGACCACTCCACGCCCCAGCGGGCGACGACCTTCGCGAACAGGCGGAAGGTGCCGCCGTAGGCGTCGTTGGGGATGACCACGTGGTCGCCGGGGCTGAGCAGCGTGCGCAGCAGACAGTCCTCGGCCGCCAGGCCGGACGCGAACGCGAGCCCGCGACGGCCGCCCTCCAGGGCCGCCAGGTTCTCCTCCAGGGCGGTCCTGGTGGGGTTGGCGCTCCGGCTGTACTCATAGCCGCCGCGCAGGCCGCCGACACCGTCCTGCTTGTAGGTCGAGACCTGATAGATCGGCGGGACGACCGCGCCGGTGAGGGGGTCCGCCGTGTTGCCCGCGTGGATGGCGAGCGTCTCGAAGTGCTGACTGATGTGCCTGTCGCTCATGAGTCACGAGCGTAGTGCTCCGACGGCGCTGATGACGGGCCGAGGAGTGGACGGAGGAGGCGACCGGGGAGTTTTCCACAGGCCGCGGCCCGGGTTGGCCAATTGTCAGTGCGGTCTGGAACCCTTGGGCCATGGAGATTCTCTGGGTTCTGGTGGCGCTGGTCATGATCGGCTTCGTGGTGCTGCCGTTCATGCGGCGCCGGCGGGGCATGATCGAGCAGGTCCCGCCCGGCCACCCGGACGCCGCGGACCCGGCGAACTACGGGTTCGTACGGCAGGAGGAGCTGGACGTCCGGATGCCCGGGCCCGATCAGGACCTGCTGGACGTGCTGGACCTGGTGCAGCGCACGCAGGACCACCGGGCGGCCGCGCAGCTGCTCGCGGGCACCGAGACGGAGGGCGAGCTGCGCTGGCAGCGGGTGCAGGCCTTCGCGGGCGCCGCCTCGCTTGAGCTCCAGCAACGGCCCGGCGGGGTCAGTGACACGCCCGGCGGGCAGTGGCTGCGGGTGTGGCGGGCCGAGCAGGCCAAGGACGCGGGCGGCGCGGCGGTGCACGCGGAGTTCCTGGTGCAGCAGGCGTGGCGCACCGCGGCGCCCGGCACGGACGAGTTCCGGATCATCATGGAGGAGGCGCGGGCGGCCTGCGGCGATGCGGCACTGCTGGCTCCCGGCGACCCGATCCCGTACATCGTCGAGCTGTCGGTGGCCCGGGGACTGGCCTACTCGCAGCCGGAGTTCGAGCAGCTGTGGCTGAAGATCCTGGACCGCGCGCCGACCCACATGGGCGCGCACCTGGCCGCGCTGCACTACTGGTGCGAGAAGTGGCACGGCTCGCGTGAGCAGGCGTACGGCTTCGCGGAGGCCGCGGCGGCCCGGGCGCCGCGGGGCTCGCTGCTCGCGGCGATGCCGCTGTTCGCCGTCTTCGAGCATCTGCCCGAGGTCAACCTGGTCAGCGGCTTCTACCAGAGCGAAGTGGTGACCAAGGCGATGCACGGCGCGCTGCACGCGGTGCACTCGGCGCGCCCCGACGACCCGATGCTGGCGCATGTACGCCATCTGCTGGTGTTCTTCCTGGTCCGCGCCGAGCGCTGGGCGGAGGCCATGAACCAGCTGGTCCACGTCGACGGCCATGTCGGCGCCCTGCCCTGGACGCTCTCCCCGGACCCGGCCGCCGAGTTCGCGGTGTACCGGGCACTGGCGGTCGCCGGCTACGAGGCCAACGGCGGCAGCCCGGCATCGCTGCCGCACTGAGGAATGCCCGGGGTCGCGGCCCTGTTGAACCGAGCGAACCCCGTGGGATTGGAGACCGCATGTTCCTGAACAGCCGTTCGCCTCAGCTGCCGACCCCCGAGCAGGCGCTGGGCGGCCGTCCCGAGCCGGCGTTCACCGTCCCCGACCGCCACACCGTCCTCGGCAACCCGCTGCTCGGCCCCTACCCCGAGGGCCTGGAGGTCGCCGACTTCGCCCTGGGCTGCTTCTGGGGCGCCGAGCGCAAGTTCTGGCAGCTCCCCGCGGGCGTGTGGACCACTCTCGTCGGCTACCAGGGCGGCTACACCGAGCACCCCACCTACGAAGAGGTCTGCTCGGGCCTGACCGGCCACACGGAGGTCGTCCGCGTGGTGTTCGACCCGAAGGCGGTCTCGTACGGCGAGCTGCTGAAGACGTTCTGGGAGTCCCACGACCCGACCCAGGGCTTCCGGCAGGGCAATGACGTGGGCACCCAGTACCGCTCGGCGATCTACACCCACACCCCCGGCCAGGCGGCAGCGGCGGAGTCCTCCCGCGCGGCCTACCAGCAGGTCCTCACCGGCTCCGGCTACGGCACGATCACCACGGAGATCCTTCCGGCCGAGGGCCGCGCCTTCTACCCGGCGGAGGGCTACCACCAGCAGTACCTCGACAAGAACCCGGGCGGCTACTGCGGCATCGGCGGGACCGGGGTGAAGCTGAGCGCCCCGTTCGAGACGAACTGGGGGGCGTCCTGCCCGACGGGCCTGGTCGCGGCTCCGGAAGCGACGACCGAGTAGCCGTCCAGCAAGTTACCAGTGGTGCCCATGGGGCATGAGTCCCCATAGGGTGCCCTGCGTGACTGCCACATTGAGTTCCACGAAGGTCCGGGCCGCGCTGCGCACATCAGCGCGGACCTCCGGAGAGTTGCTCCTCATACTCCTCATGCTCGCGGTGAGCCTGTGGCTCCTGGGCCGGATGTGGTCGATCGTCTGGCCGCTCGTGATCGGCCTGCTGCTGACCACCCTGACCTGGCCGCCGATGCGTTTCCTGCTCCGTCGCGGGTGGTCGCCCGCGCTCGCCGCGTCGGTCGTGACGGTGCTGTTCCTGCTGGTCGCCGCGGGCATCGTGGCGCTGATCGCGGTGCCGGTCGCCTCCCAGTCCGGGGAACTGAGCGACGGTGTGATCAAGGGTGTGCAGGAATTGCGCGAGTGGGCGGCCGGGCCGCCGCTGAACATCGACGACGCACAGATCAACAAGGCCTTCGACAGCGCGGTCTCCCGCGCCCAGGACGGTCTGGGCAGCATCACCGGCGCGGTCGTCACGGGTGTGAGCACCGTGCTGAACGGCCTGGTCACCGGCGTCCTGGCGCTCTTCCTGATGTTCTTCTTCCTCAAGGACGGCCCGCGGTTCCTGCCGTGGCTCGCCCGTCAGCTGCCCGGCCGGCTCGCCACCGACGTCCCGACCGTGGCCGCGCGCGGCTGGGACACCCTGGGCTCGTTCGTGCGTTCCCAGGCGGCCGTCGGCCTGCTCGACGCCGTCCTGATCGGCCTGGGCCTGTGGATCCTGGACGTGCCCCTGGTGCTTCCGCTGGCGGTGCTGACCTTCGTCTCTGCGTTCGTGCCGATCATCGGTGCCCTGTTCGCCGGTTTCGTCGCGGTGCTCATCGCGCTGGTCTCCAACGGGCTGACGGACGCGCTGCTCGTGCTGGCCATCATCGTGGTGGTGCAGCAGCTCGAGGGCAACGTGTTCCAGCCCATGATCCAGAGCCGCGGGCTCGGCCTCCACGCGGCCGTGATCCTGCTGGCGGTGACCTTGGGCGGCAGCCTGGCCGGCATCGTGGGCAGTCTGCTCGCGGTACCGGTCGCCGCGCTGATCGCGGTGGCCTGGGACTACCTGCGCGAGCAGCTCTCCGAGCCGTCGTCCGAGGACCCGGGCACCGGCACGGCGGACACCGGCGCCCCCGTCCCGTCCTAGCGTGACCGCTGGTCCGACCGGGACACTCCGGGACCGCCGCTCGCGGCCCCGGAGTCTGTGGCGCGGCCGTCGGTGAGGCCCGCGGCCGGGGCCGTCAGATCGTCGCGGTGTCGATCACGAAGCGGTACCGGACGTCGCTCGCCAGTACCCGCTCGTACGCCTCGTTGATCTCGCTCGCGGCGATCAGCTCGATCTCCGCGCCCAGGCCGTGCTCGGCGCAGAAGTCCAGCATCTCCTGGGTCTCCCGGATGCCCCCGATGCTGGACCCGGCGAGGGACTTACGGCCCATGATCACCGAGAACAGGTTGAGCGCGACGGGCTCCTCGGGCGCGCCGACGTTCACGAAGGCGCCGTCCGTCCTGAGCAGCGAGAGGAACTGGTCCAGGTTCAGCGGGGCCGAGACCGTGGACACGATGATGTCGAAGCTGCCCCGGAGCTCCTCGAAGGTCTTCGGGTCGCTGGTGGCGTAGTAGTGGTCCGCGCCCAGCCGCAGCCCGTCCTCCTTCTTGCGCAGGGACTGTGACAGGACCGTCACCTCGGCACCGAGCGCGTGCGCGATCTTGACGGCCATGTGACCGAGGCCGCCCATGCCGAGGACCGCGACCTTCTTGCCGGGGCCGGCGTTCCAGTGCTTGAGCGGGGAGTACGTGGTGATGCCCGCGCACAGCAGCGGCGCGGCCACGTCGAGGGACAGACCGTCCGGGATGCGGACGGTGTAGTTCTCGTCCACGACGATCTGCCGGGAGTAGCCGCCGTAGGTGGGCTCCCCGTTCTTGTCGAGGGCGTTGTACGTGCCGATCATGCCGCCGCCGGTGCAGTACTGCTCATGACCGGCCTTGCAGTTGTCGCACTCACGGCAGGAGTCGACCATGCAGCCGACGCCCACGCGGTCGCCGACGGCGAACTTGGTGACGCCGGATCCGACCTCGGTGACCACGCCCGCGATCTCATGGCCGGGCACCATCGGGAAGATGGCCTCACCCCAGCCCTCGCGGGCCTGGTGGATGTCCGAGTGGCAGATACCGGCGAACTTGATGTCGATCAGCACATCGAACTCGCCGACGGCGCGCCGCTCGATGGTGGTGCGCTCGAGCGGGGCCTTGGCAGAGGGGGCGGCGTACGCAGCGACAGTGGTCATGGGGAGTGGATCTCCTAGGGGTTGCACGCCCGGCTGCCTTCTGTCCGGGCACGGTATCCAGCGTGCCCCACCCGTCGGCATCCACCCAGGTCACCGCTTTGCGTACGTCTGCTGTTCCTACTACTGACGGGGTCAGGCTGGTAGGCGTACGACCGTGAATACTGGGCTCATGGACGAACAGCCCGCACCCCCGCAGGAGCCCGGCGGCCTGGACCGGCGCGCCGAGCTCAGCGAGTTCCTGCGCACCCGGCGTGCCCGGCTGAAGCCGGAGGACGTGGGGCTGCCGGACTTCGGGCGGCACCGCAGGGTGCCGGGGCTCAGGCGCGAGGAGCTGGCGCAGCTGGCCGGGGTGTCGGTGGCGTACTACACCCGGCTCGAGCAGGGCAACGGACGCAATGTGTCGGCGGAGGTGCTGGACTCCATCGCCCGGGCGCTGCGGCTGACCGACGCCGAGCACGCCCATCTGACGCATCTGGCCAAGCCCAAGCAGCACAAGAAGAAGCCAGCCGGGCGGACCGAACAGGCCCGGGCGTCGCTGGGGCAGCTGCTGGTGTCGTTGGAGAACGTCCCGGCGTATGTCACGGGGCGGCGCACGGACATCCTCGCGTGGAACCCGATGGCCGCGGCCGTCTTCGGCGACTGGGCCGAACTGCCCGCGCAGGAACGGAACTGGGCGCGGCTGGTGTTCCTGAAGCCGGAGTACCGGGAGCTGTTCGTGGAGTGGGACCAGAAGGCGTCCGACATCGTCAGCTACCTGCGCATGGACGCGGGCTGCCACCCCGACGACCCCCGCCTCTCCTCGCTGGTGGGCGAACTCTCCGTGAAGAGCGAGGAGTTCAGGCTCCTGTGGGCCACCCACGACGTGCGGGAGAAGAGCTACGGCATCAAGCGCCTGCGGCACCCGCTCGTCGGCGAACTGACCCTGAACTTCGAGACGTTCACCCTGACGGACGGCTCGGAACAGTCACTGATCACTTACCATCCCGAGCCGGGCTCCCCGTCCGCGGAGGCGCTGCGGCTGCTGGCGAGCTGGGGTGCGGACGCCACGAAGTCCGGCTCCACGGCACGGTCCGCCCCCTGACCTCCCTCAGCCCTGGTACGGCGGTGCCGCCCCCCAGTTCCACTTCGGCACCGGCTGCTCCGCCGGGGTGCGCGCGTCCGAGCCGGAGAAGTGGACCGCCAGCCGGGTGCCCCACTCCACATAGGCCACGAACGCCGAGCGGAACTCCGCGTCCGTGGGCAGGCCCGCCTCGTCCGCCGCGTCCTGGATGAGGTTGACCCAGCGGCGGCGCTGGGGCTCGGTGATGGCCAGGCCCATGTGCTTGGCGACCATGCGGCCGTGGCCGCCCTGGGTGTCGGAGTAACCGGTCGGGCCGCCGAAGACCTCGCCGAGCCACTGCGCCACGCGCTCGGCGTGCTCGGGGTCCAGGCCCTCGAACAGCGGGGCCAGCAGATCGTCCTTGGCGACCTTGTCGTAGAAGGCCGTGGTCAGCCGGCTGAGCGCCTCGGCGCCGCCGGCCCACGCGTACAGCGTGGGCACCGCCGAGCCCGTGCCGCGCACGCTGGTCGGCATGTAGTGCCGCATCTCCTCGATGTTGCTGATGAAGGACCGGATCTCGGCCAGGAAGGGAGGGAACAGCTCCGAGGTGCGGAAGCCCTCGATGTGGTCCTCGGTCGAGGTCCAGGTGATCCGCAGGATGTAGTGCTCGAAGTCCTCGTCGCAGCGCGCCAGTTCGTAGTCGACGCACTGCGGGGCCGCCGCGAGACTGGCCGCGGCGCGGGTGTAGGCGGCCATGAACTCCGCCGACTGCTGCTCCGGGATGCGGTACCGGACGTATTCCACCGTGTGAGCCGTCATGCGCCCACACAAGCACAGTCGGACACGACATGGTTCCCGCTGCGCGGACAGCCTTCTCATCCTTCTCTTATCGCGGCCTTATCCCTTCATCACGCGCCCTGCCTAGCTTGCGGCGCATGTTCTTCACCTACCTGAGGCGCGAACTGCGCCGCCGCAGAAGGGCGGCCCTCGTCG
Organism: Streptomyces sp. NPDC002776; assembly: GCF_053592195.1. NCBI lineage: Bacteria > Bacillati > Actinomycetota > Actinomycetes > Kitasatosporales > Streptomycetaceae > Streptomyces > Streptomyces sp. NPDC002776. The sequence continues at coordinate 358,580 of NZ_JBSFVG010000001.1, forward strand.
TCGCCTCCGGCCTCGCGCTGGGCATCGCCCTGGTCATCGTGGTCAACTCCGTGTCCTCGGGCATGGGCAAGGCCCAGGACACGGTCCTGGAGTCGCTGTACGGGCTCGGCACCGACATGACCGTCACCAAGGCGGCCGCCGCGGAAGGCGGTCAGGCGCAGCGGCCGCGCTTCGAGTTCGACGCGCGGGACAGCGACTCCGAGGAGGAGCAGAGCAGCGACCGGGTCATGGTCCAGGGCTTCCAGACGCTGGCGAGTTCGACCGTGGACAAGGTCGGCGCGCAGGACGGGGTCGCGGACGCGGTGGGCGGGCTGAGCCTTCAGGTCATCAAGGTCAGCGGGCAGTTCCGGCGCGGCGAGTTCCAGCAGGACGGGGGCGGCCAGGCGCAGGGCGGTCCCGGCGGCGGGACGCAGGCGCCCGAGGGCCGGGTGGCGGGCGGTGGCGCCGAGTTCGACGTCAACAACTACTCGGTCTACGGCACGGATGTCACCGAGCCTGCGCTGGGTCCGCTGACCTCCTCGACGATCACGAGTGGTCGTACGTTCAAGGCGTCCGAGACGAACGCCGAGGTGGTCGTCGCCGACGCGTCGTACGCCAAGGAGAAGGAGCTGAAGGTCGGCTCCACGGTGACCGTCAAGGGCAGCAAGTTCAAGGTGATCGGCATCGCCACGCCCGAGAGCGGGGACGCGGCGGCCAGTCTCTACATCCCGCTGAAGCAGGCGCAGACGCTGAGCGACTCGAAGAACAAGGTCACCACGATCTACGTCAAGGCGACCGACTCGCAGCGGATCGACGCGGTGAAGTCGGAGATCCAGCAGAACATCTCCGGTACGACGGTGACGACTTCCGCGGACCTGGCGGACACGGTGTCGGGGTCGCTGTCCACGGCGTCCGACCTGGCGTCGAGCGTCGGCAAGTGGCTGTCGGTCGCGGTCCTGGTGGCGGCGTTCCTGGTGGCCGGACTGCTCACCTCGTCGGCGGTGTCGCGCCGGGTGCGGGAGTTCGGCACGCTGAAGGCGCTGGGCTGGAAGTCCGGCCGGGTGACCCGGCAGGTCGTCGGTGAGGCGGTAGTCAACGGTCTGGTCGGCGGCGTCCTGGGCATCGCGGTGGGCCTGGCGGGCGCCTACGCGGTGACGGCGATCAGCCCGACGCTGGAAGCGCAGTTGGGCACGACGGGCGGTGGCATGGGCGGCCCCGCGGCAAGGCAGACCTCCACGGCCCTGGAAGTAGCCCTGACGGCCCCGGTGAGCGCGACGACGATCGCCCTGGCGGTGGGCCTGGCGGTAACAGGCGGCCTGACAGCAGGCGCCTTCGGCGGCTGGCGAGCCTCCCGCCTCCGCCCGGCGGACGCACTGAGAAGAGTCGAGTAACAACCGCCGCCCACGACGACCGAATCCGGGCCCCGCACCCGGCGCTGCCTGGTCACCGCCCTCGGCGGACGAAGGTGGGACGTGCGTGCTCGGTGCTTTCGGGTCGGGCGAAGGTGGGACGCGCAGCCCGGCGCTGACGGGTTGCCGCCCGCGCCCACCCGTGCCGCCCTGCGGCACGACTGCCCGCGGCTGAAGCGGCAGGGCCGACCCTGGCCGGGGCGGCGCAGACAGCCGTGGCTGGGACGGCGCGGCCGGCCAAGGCTGGAGCGACGCAGTCGGCCAAGGCTGGAGCGACGCAGTCGGCTGCGGCTGGAGCGGCGCAGACAAGCCTGGCTGGGACGGCACGGCCGGCAAAGGCTGCAACGGCGCGGACAAGCGTGACTGGGACGGCGCAGCCGGCCGCGGCTGCAACGGCGCAGACAAGCGTGGCTGGGGCGGCGCAGCCAGCCGTACTTGAAGCCGTACGGCCAGCCAAGACCGGAGCGGCGCAGTCAGCCGTAGCTGGAGCGGCGCGGATGGCCAAAGCCTGGGCGGCGCAACCGGCCAACCCTAGGCAGTCGGCCGCAGCCGAGGCGCGCAGTCGGCCAAGGCTGAAGCAGAGCATCCCCCGCGGCCACCCCAGAACTGACCAAGCACCCCGCACCAAGCCCACCCAGGGGCGCGGGGAACTGCGCGACCAGCCCCCACCCACCCGCAGCCAACACCAAAGCAGGCCACACCGGAACCCACCCCAGGGGCGCGGGGAACTGCGCGACCGACCCCCACTCACCCGCAGCCGACCCCGAACCCCCGCCACCCCGACGACGACCCCACCCAGGAGCCACCCATGTACGACCTCAGAAACGTCACCAAGCTCTACACCCGAGGCAAGGAAACCGTGCACGCCCTCGACGGAGTCGACCTCGCCATCCCCGACGGGGACCGTCTCGTCATCCAGGGCCCCACCGGCGGCGGCAAGTCCACCCTTCTCCAGATGCTCGGCGGCCTCGACCGCCCGACGTCGGGCGAGGTCGTCCTGGACGGCACGGATCTCGCCAAACTCTCCGAGGCCAAACTGACCGGCGTCCGCAGCGAGAACATCGGATTCGTCTTCCAGAGTTTCAATCTCATCCCCACCCTCACCGCCCAGGAGAACGTGGAAACCGCCCTCGTACCCCTCGGCACGAAGCCGAAGGACCGCAGGGAACGCGCGGCCCAGGCCCTGGAATCCGTCGGCCTCGGCGAACGGCTCACCCACCTCCCCTCCGAGATGTCCGGAGGACAGCAGCAGCGCGTCGCGATCGCCCGCGCCCTGGTCAAACAGCCCAAGGTGCTGCTCGCCGACGAACCCACGGGCAACCTCGACGAGTCGATGCGCGACGAGATCATGGACGTACTCGAACGCATGTGGAAGGAGCTCGGGCTCACCTTCATCATGGTCACGCACGATTCGGCCATCGCGAGGAAGGCCCCCCGCGTCGCGACCATCCGCAAGGGAAAGATCTCCGTCAGGGAAAACGCGGGCGCGTAACAGTCCGATTCTGTCCGTCCCCTGTCTATTGAGGTAGCTGATCACCCCCCGGCATACTGCCTATTCCGGGGGGCACGTACGTCTGTGCAGACCACCCCCGGCCGGGTGAAGGGGGAATTCACCCGGTACTTCAGCAAGGGGGAAACTTGCGCAGACAAGTGAAAAGAGCATGCGCGGCCACCGTCGCCACGGCCGCCGCCGTCGCCCTCGCCGCCGGCATGACCAGCCCGGCATCGGCGAAGCCCGAGCCGCGCGCCACCGGCGCCGCTCAGCTGACCGCCCATCACGCCATCACCCTGATCACGGGTGACCGGGTCACCGTCGACGCCAAGGGCCGCGTGATCGGCCTGCAGCGGGCGGAGGGACGTCAGCACATACCCGTCCAGATCCGCAAGGCCGACGGGCACACGCTCGTCATACCCGCCGACGCGGCGCGCCTGATCACCGCGGGCAAGCTCGACCAGCGGCTGTTCGACGTCACCGAGCTCAACACGTCGGCCACCCGCAAGTCGCAGGCCAAGGGCCTGAAGGTGATCGTCGGGTACAAGGGCGCCGCGGCCGGCACCAAGGCCGACGTCCGGGACGCGGGCCAGCTCCGCCGGACCCTGAAGTCCCTGAACGCGGACGCGGTCCAGACGCCGTACACCGAGACGCCCGACCTGTGGGACGCCGTCACCAACGGCGACCGCACCGCCTCGGGCATCGCCCACATCTGGCTCGACGGCACCCGCAAGGCCACCCTCGACACCTCGGTGGCCCAGATAGGCACCCCCGCGGCATGGTCGGCGGGGTACGACGGCAAGGGCGTCAAGATCGCCGTCCTGGACACCGGTGTCGACGTGAACCACCCGGACCTCAAGGACCAGGTGATCGCGTCGAAGAACTTCACCCCGGCGGCCACCGCGGAGGACAAGGTCGGCCACGGCACGCACGTCGCGTCCATCGCGGCGGGCACCGGAGCGAAGTCCGGCGGCAAGTTCAAGGGCGTGGCGCCCGGCGCCCAGGTCCTCAACGGCAAGGTCCTGGACGACACCGGCTCCGGTGACGACTCCGGCATCCTGGCCGGCATGGAGTGGGCGGCCGAGCAGGGCGCCCAGGTCGTCAACCTCAGCCTCGGCGGCATGGACACCCCCGAGGTGGACCCGCTGGAGGCGGCGGTCGACAAGCTGTCCGCCGAGAAGGGCATCCTGTTCGCCATCGCGGCGGGCAACTCCGGCCCGGAGTCGGTCGGTTCGCCCGGCAGCGCGGAGGCCGCGCTCACCGTCGGCGCGGTCGACGACAAGGACCGGCTCGCCGGGTTCTCCAGCACCGGACCACGGCTCGGCGACGGCGCGATCAAGCCGGACGTCACCGCCCCGGGCGTGGACATCACGGCCGCGTCCGCCAAGGGCAGCATGATCGAGCAGGAGGTCGGCGAGAAGCCGGCCGGGTACCTCACCATCTCGGGTACGTCGATGGCCACCCCGCATGTCGCGGGCGCCGCCGCGATCCTGAAGCAGCAGCACCCGGAGTGGACGTACGCCGAGCTCAAGGGCGCGCTGACGGCGTCCGCCAAGGGCGGCAAGTACACGCCGTTCGAGCAGGGTTCGGGCCGGATCCAGGTGGACAAGGCCATCAAGCAGACCCTGATCGCCGACCCGGTGTCGCTGAGCTTCGGGGTGCAGCAGTGGCCGCACACCGACGACACCCCGGTCACCAAGGAGCTGACGTACCGCAACCTCGGTACGCAGGACGTCACCCTGAAGCTGTCGGCGACCGCCACCGACCCCAAGGGCCGGCCGGCCCCGGCGGGCTTCTTCAAGCTGGCCGCCTCCACGGTGACCGTCCCGGCGGGCGGCAAGGCCACCGTCGGCATGACGGTCAACACCAAGCTGGGCGGCACGCTGGACGGCGCCTACTCGGCGTACGTCACGGCGACGGGCGGCGGGCAGACGGTCCGTACGGCCGCCGCGGTGCAGCGCGAGGTGGAGTCGTACGACGTCACGGTCAAGCACATCGGCAAGGACGGCAAGCCGACCGACGTCTACAACACCGTCCTGCTCGGCTACACGGGTCTGGCCACCGACCGCATCTACGGTGTTCCGCCGGTCGCCTCCGGCACCACCACGCTGCGGCTGCCCAAGGGCCAGTACCTGCTGGACGCCTGGATCGCCGAGGACTTCGCCGAGATGAAGGGCGGCCTGGACTGGCTGGTCCAGCCGAGGCTGACCGTCACCAAGAACACCTCGGTGACGATCGACGCCCGTAAGACCCAGGCGGCCGACATCACGGTGCCGGACGCGGGGGCCAAGCCGCTCTCGGCGATGATCGGCTACATGTACGACCCGGCAGGCATCGGCATCGGGGTCGGACTCGACTCCTTCGCCAATGTGCGCATGAAGCACCTGGGCGGCGAGGTCTCCGGTCTCCAGCAGACCTGGAGCGGCCAGTGGACCAAGGGCGCGAGCGCCGAGTACGACGTGGCCACCACCGCCACGGTGAAGAAGATCCAGGGCGACAAGGTCCGCCACTTCAAGGCGAGCGAGCTCGCCACGGTGAAGAACCGCCTGGGCGCCTCGGCCTCCGGCAAGACCGGTGGTGTGACCTCGTACGGCGAGTTCCCGAATGACTTCGTGATCGGCATGCCGGTCGAGCAGAAGCTGCCGGGCACCCGCACGATGTACCTCTCCACGTCCGACAAGATCCGGTGGACGTTCGACGTCGAGCAGTACGGCAGCCACACGCCCGAGGGCTTCCCGGTCCCGGACGCCTTCTACACGCTCGGCGCGCCGCAGACCTTCAAGGCGGGCCAGACCTACCAGAAGACCTTCAACAACGCGGTCTTCGGTCCGCACATCAACGCGGACTACGGCCTGTTCCGCGAGGGCAACAGCGTCTACGGCTTCTTGCCGCTGTTCGCCGACGGGGCCAAGCACGCCGGCTCCTCCGACTTCACCTCGGTGAAGACGGAGCTGTACCGCAACGGCACGAAGATCGGCTCCAACACCGACCCGCTGTTCGGCGAGGGCGTCTTCAAGGTTCCGTCCGCCGAGGCCGAGTACAAGCTGACGACCTCGGTCAAGCGGAGCGTCAAGGTAGCCGCCGCCTCCACCCGGATCGACGCCAGCTGGACGTTCAAGTCCAAGAAGCCGGCGTCCGACCAGGTCAGGCTCCCTGCCTCCACGGTCCGCTTCAACGCCAAGACCGACCTGAGCAGCCGGGTCACGGCGGGCCTGACGAAGAGCGTCCCGGTCAGCGTCGTGGGCGCCGCCGCGGGCAGCAACCTCAAGTCGCTGTCGGTGTGGGTGTCGTACGACTACGGCCAGACCTGGAAGAAGGTCTCCGTCACCGGCGGCAAGATCAAGGTGAAGAACCCGGAGAAGGGCAAGGCCATCTCCTTCCACGCGAAGGTCGCCGACAAGAAGGGCAACAAGGCGACCCTCTCGATCTACAACGCGTACTACGGCAAGTAGCAGGCGGACAAAAGGAAGCGGCCTCCGGGACTCAGGTCCCGGAGGCCGCTTCTCGTTGCCGAGGAGTTGACGAGGAGGGGGCGGCGGATCAGACCGCCGAGCCCGCCTTCCAGTCCGCCCAGCTCATGTTCCAGCCGTTGAGGCCGTTGTCCGGGGCGATCGTCTTGTCGCCGGTGTTCTGGACGACCACGACGTCACCGACGATCGAGTTCGTGTAGAACCAGTAGCCCTCGGTGCCCTTGTCGTTGGCGCCCTTGGTGTCGTTCAGGCCGACGCAGCCGTGGCTGGTGTTGGCGTTGCCGAAGACCGAGTCCGCGCCCCAGTAGTTGCCGTGGATGAAGGTGCCGGAGGTCGACAGGCGCATGGCGTGCGGGACGTCCTTGATGTCGTACTCGCCCTTGCCGTCATCGTCGGTGAAACCGACCGTCGCGCCGTTCATCCGGGTCTCCTTGAACTTCTCGGAGATCACCATCTGGCCCTCGTAGGTCTTGTTCTCCGGCGAGCCGGCCGAGATCGGGATGGTCTTGACGACCTCGCCGTCCTGCGTGACCTTCATCTGCTTGGTCTTCGCGTCGACGTAGGAGACCTGGTTGCGGCCGATCTTGAAGGTGACCGTCTTCTGCTGGACGCCGTAGACCCCCTCGGCGCCTTCGACACCGTCGAGCGCGAGCTTCAGCGTGACGGTGGAGCCTTCCTGCCAGTACTCGTCGGGGCGGCAGTCCATGCGGGTGTCGTTGAACCAGTGGCAGGCGACTTCCTGGCCGCTGGTCGAGGAGACGGTGACGGCCTTCTGGACGTCCGCCTTGTTGGTGATCGACTTGTCGAAGTTGATCGAGACCGGCATGCCCACGCCGACGGTGGAGCCGTCCTCCGGCGTGAAGTAGCCGAGGAAGCTGTTGGTCGGGGAGAGCGTGGTGAAGGAGGCGTTCTCGTGGGCCTTCAGGCCCTTGGCGTCCTCGGCGGTCACGGTGATCTTGTAGGTGGTGGACCGCTCCAGCTGGGCGTTGGGCTGCCAGCTCTTCTTGTCGGCGGATATCGCGCCCTCGACGGCGGCACCGTCGGCGGTCTTCATCGTGACCTCGGTGAGCGTGCCCTTGCTCACGGTGACGGTGGCGGAGTTGTTGATGGAGGCGTTGTCGGTGCCGTCCTTCGGCGTGATCTTGATCTGGGCCTCGGAGGTCTCCTGCGCCGCCGCCTCGTCGACAGTGGCCTGCGCGGTGTCGCCGCCCCCGTCGTTCCCGGAGGCCTCGTCGCCGCCGGAGCACGCCGAGAGCACCAGCACACCGCCGAGCAGTGCGGACGCGACCGTCAGGCCCCTGCGCCGCTTACTGTCCGTCATCACACGCTTCTCCATCGCTGCCGAATCCCCATACCCCGAGAGTCCCCGTCAAGAATCTTCAACGCTACGACCGGTTCGTCCCGTTCCACATCCCTTGCAGGTGTGGGGCACACCACGTCGCTGCGGCGGGTGGTGCGGGTGTCGGTCAGTGCGTCCCGTGAGACGACGAAACCCCGGGCGGCGGTTGCCGACCGGGGTCACGGGTTTCCCCAAGCGAACTCAGTCAACCGTCTCTTCGTCGTCGTCCCCGTCGACATCATCCTCGTCAAGGTCCCAGTCCGGCGAATCGGGGTCGTAGTCGATCTGCTCGCTGGACCAGGAGGCCTGCGCCAGGTCGACCCCCGGGATCTCGCTGACCAGGTCGAACGGGTCCACGAGGTAGGCCAGGGCCTCCGCGGTGTCTTCCGTCACAGCGCTCTCGGCGTGCGTCCGCTCGTCGGCGGGCATCGCGCTGTCGTCGGCGATCCGCCCCAGGGCCGCCTTCGTCACGGCGTCCATGTCGTCCACTTCCAGGACGAGTTCCACCCGAAGCCGTACAAACCGTGATGTCTCTTCAGTACTCATGCCCCGGAGCGTACGGCCCGAGGATGTCTTGAGGCTCCCACGACTTTCCCGCGACCGGGGGCTTTCATTAGCATCGCTCCACACGGCCAATTCGCCAGCGCCACAAGGGGATCGATATTCCGTGTCATCCGCTCGCCGTCCGTTGCTGACCGCCACCGCCGCGGGGACCCTGCTGGGCGCCCTGTGGTTCGTCCCCTCCGCGAACGCGACCGGGGACGAACCGGCGAGAGACGTGCCCTCGCCGGCCCCGTCGACGCAGGTCACCCAGCAGGCCCGGGCCGCCGCCGCGGCGGACTCCGCGGACTCCGCGGTCGAACTCGCCGACACCGGAAGCTTCGACAGCACGCCCTACGTCATGGGCGGGACCTTCTCGCTCGCGGTGGGCGCCGGCTTCGTGGTCTATTCGGTTCGGCGGGAACGTCACGGTTTCTGAACTGACTTGACGTTTCTTCAACGAAACGTTCATAGTCCGCGTCATGAAGAGATCTTCGAGGGCGCGGATAGGCGCCACGGCCGCCATGAGCGCGGTGACGCTCGCCCTCATCACGGGTTGTTCGAGTGAGGACTCCAAGGACTCCGACAAGGCCGCGGGCACGGAGGCGTCCGCCTCCCCGACCCAGGCCGCGAAGGCGCTGAGCGCCGCGGAGCTGGAGAAGCTGCTGCTCGCGCAGGGGGACGTCAAGGGGTACAAGGTCGAGGCGGGGGACGAGACGCTCCCCAAGGCCAAGACCGAGGTGAAGACGGACAAGGCCGAGTGCGCCCCGCTGGCGTGGGCCACGGCGGGCCTGGCCCCGGGTGAGACGGACGCGAGCGCGTCCAACACGGTCGCCGAGGACAAGGCGGCCTCGGCGACGACGGCGCCGGAGAGCGTCGAGGACGCCTTCGACTTCAACATGACGTTCGTGGGCCTGTCGTCCTACGACGCCGACGGCGCCGAGAAGACCATGAAGGCCGTCAACGACGGTGTCGCGGCCTGCTCCGGCGGCTACGGCATGACGGCGGCCGAGGAGAACACCAAGGTCACCAAGGTCGGCTCGGCGAAGGCCGCCGGTCAGGGCGACGAGTCGGTGGCGTTCACGCAGGACGTCGACATGGACGGCGAGGGTACCGCCACCTTCACCACCGCGGTGGTCCGCACGGGCAACACCATCGCCACGTTCTACACGGTGAACCTCGCGTCGCTCGGCACGGGCAAGGCGGCCGAGATCCCGGCGGAGATCGTCACGGCCCAGCTGGGCAAGCTGAAGTAGTCGGCGAGAGCCCCCGCCGTACGCGCGTACGGCGGGGGCTTCGTGCTGTCCGCTACCGCAGCGGCCCGGTGACGCTCTCCACGGCCGCGACCAGCCGCCCGTCGCGTACGAAGGCGTCCGCCGCCGCGAGATCCGGCGCCAGGAAACGGTCCGGCCCCGGCCCCTGGACCCCGGCCTTCCGTACGGCCTCGATGACGGCCCGGGTGGCGGGCGCGGGGGTGAGCCCTTCCCGCAGTCCGACGCCCCGGGTGGCCGCGTACAGCTCGATCGCGACGACCCGCGTGAGGTTGTCGACGGCGGTACGCAGCTTCCGCGCGGCCGACCACCCCATGGAGACGTGGTCCTCCTGCATGGCGGAGGAGGGGATCGAGTCGGCGGACGCGGGCACCGCGAGCCGCTTCATCTCACTGACCAGAGCCGCCTGCGTGTACTGCGCGATCATCAGCCCCGAGTCGACGCCGGCGTCGTCGGCGAGAAACGGCGGCAGGCCGTGGCTGCGGTTCTTGTCCAGGAGCCGGTCGGTGCGCCGCTCGGCGATGGAGGCGAGGTCGGCGGCGGCGATGGCGAGGAAGTCGAGCACGTAGGCGACCGGCGCCCCGTGGAAGTTGCCATTGGACTCCACCCTGCCGTCCGGAAGGACGACGGGGTTGTCCACGGCGGAGGCCAGCTCCCGCTCGGCGACCAGCCGGGCATGGGCCAGGGTGTCCCGCCCGGCACCGGCGACCTGCGGAGCGCACCGCACGGAGTAGGCGTCCTGCACCCGCGGGGCGTCGTCCTGGTGGTGCCCGGTGAGCTGGGAGTCCTTCAGTACGGCGAGCATGTTGGCGGCGGAGGCGCCCTGCCCCGGGTGGGGGCGGATGGCGTGCAGCTCGGGCGCGAGCACCTTGTCGGTCCCGAGCAGCGCTTCGAGGGAGAGGGCCGCGGTGATGTCGGCGGACTTGTACAGCCTCTCCAGATCGGCCAGCGCCATGACCAGCATGCCGAGCATGCCGTCGGTGCCGTTGAGCAGGGCGAGACCCTCCTTCTCGCGCAGGACGACGGGGGCGATGCCGTGCTCCGCGAGCAGCTCGGCGGCGGGGCGTACGGTGCCGTCCGGGCCCTCGGCGTCGCCCTCGCCCATGAGCGCGAGGGCGCAGTGGGAGAGCGGGGCGAGGTCGCCGGAACAGCCGAGGGAGCCGTACTCGTGGACGACCGGCGTGATGCCGGCGTTGAGCAGGTCGGCCATGGACTGCGCGACCTCGGGCCGCACGCCGGTGTGCCCCGAGCAGACGGTCTTCAGTCGCAGGAACATCAGGGCCCGCACGACCTCGCGCTCCACGCGCGGGCCCATGCCGGCGGCGTGCGAGCGGACGATGTTGCGCTGGAGCTGAGCGCGCAGCTCCTGGCTGATGTGCCGGGTCGCCAGGGCGCCGAAGCCGGTGGAGACGCCGTAGACGGGCTCGGGCTTGGCCGCGAGGGCGTCCACGAGCTCCCGGGCCGCGGCAAGAGCGGCCACGGCCTCCTGGCTCAGCTCGACGCGGGCGCCGTCGCGCGCCACCGCGAGCACGTCGGACGCGGTCGCCCCGGACGTCCCCACCACCACAGTGTGCATATCCATATTCAGGAGCGTACGCAGTGAATTCCCGGATGTCACCAGTGGGGGCCTGGTTCGCCCCTTACCGATCGGTCACGTCGCGGCGGCCCCGGAAGCGACGGCGTTCCCCGGCGGGGGGTTCGGCGGAGGGCGAGTCGGCGAGCCGGACGACGGGGTCGTCGGGGCCCTCCCGGCCCGCCACCACCGGCTTGGTGGCCCGCATGGCCTTGGCCTGGTACTGGGCGGCGTCGGCCAGCCGGAAGAGGCGGCGGGCCGAGACGACGGGACCGATGGGGTCGGCGGTGGAGGCGACGCCGCAGGCCACTCCGTCGCCCAGCTCCAGCTCGGCCGCGCGACGGCACAGTTCGTCGGCGGTGCGCACGACCTCGTCGGCGGACGGGCCGACCGCGAGCAGACAGAACTCGTCACCGCCGAGGCGGGCGGCCAACGCGCCGGGGAGCATGGCGCCGCACAGGGAGAGCACCGAGCCGAACCGTTCCAGCAGCCGGTCGCCCACGGCGTGCCCGCGGGTGTCGTTGACGCGCTTGAGCCCGTTCAGATCGCAGACGACGAGGCTGACGACGACACCCTCCGCACGGTGCCGGTCGATGGCCTCGTCCAGGCGTCCGTCCACGGCCCGGCGGTTGGCGAGACCGGTGAGCGCGTCGGTGTACGCCAGCCGCCGGGCCTCCTCCAGCCGTTCCGCCTGGGCGATCCCGGCGGCCACGACCGCGGCGAGGACGGTGGCGAAGTCGGCGTCCTCCCGCCCGAAGAGCGGGGCGCCGGTGGGACGGGCGACATAGAGCTCGCCCCACGCCCTGCCGTGCAGCACGATCGGTGCGACGACGCAGCAGCCGCGGCCCCGGCGCCGTAGAGCGGCCACGCGCTGATGCACATATCCCGGGCGCCGCCCCGCGGCCGGCCCCTCCGCCGTCTCCACCCAGGCGTTGGGCTCACCGCCCCCGGCCCAGCGTTCGTGCAGGAACTCGGTGATCTCGGGGAACTGGTGGACGGGGTAGGCCTCCCGCTCGGGGAACTCCTCCTCGTCGGGTGCCCGGTCCCCCACGTTCACCAGCACCCGCAACCGCCCCAGCTCCCGCTCCCAGACGGACAGCGCGGCGAAGCTCCCGCCGAGCGCACGGCAGGCCCCGCTCGCGGCGGCCCGCCACGCCTCGCGCGAGCTGTGCGCCGCCGCCATCCCCTGCGCCAGCCCCACGACGGCCGCGAGCCGGTTGTCCTCACCCATCACCCCAGGCTAGGGAGGTTCACGACAATTAGGGACATTGATACGGCGAACAGGTGTCACCACCGGGGGCCGCGTGGGGGCCGCCTGGCCCCGGGGGTGATGGGGCCGGGAGTCGCCTGGGCGGGGAGTCGCGGAGTGCGGGATCGGTGGAGGTTTCAGACCGGCTGGTCGGGGCAGGGGGGCCGGGTCGCTCGCGGCGCCACCCTCCACACCCCGAGCCAGGCAGGCCACGCCCCTCGCCGAAACCCCGCCAGTCCCGCCGCCCAGCCTGATTTCCGCCCCCGCCGAAACCACACCCCGCCACTCTCCAGGCAGGCGCCGACCCCTTCACACCCCGAGACCGGCAGGCCCCCACCCCTTCACACCCCGGAGCCAGGCGGGCCCCCGCCCGTTCAAGCCCCGGCCCAGGCAGGCCCCGCCCCTCGCCCAAACCCCACCAGTCCACCCGGCCCGCCGGATTTCCGCCCCACCGAAACCACACCCCGCCGCCCCCGGCCAGGCAGGCCTACCCCTTCACGCCCCGGGGCCCGGCAGGCCCCGCCCCGTCACGCCCCTGGCCGCGCAGGCCCCCGCCCCCTCACTCCCCCGGCCACTCCGGCTTTCGCTTCTCGTTGAAGGCGGCCACTCCCTCCGCGCGGTCGCCCGAGAACGCCACCGCTCGCCAGGCCGCGTCCTCGACCTCGAGGCCGGCCCGCAGGTCCAGCCCCTGTCCGAGCCGTAGCGCCCGCTTGGCGGCCCGCAGGCCCACCGGGGAGTTCCCCGCGATCCGGCCGGCCAGGGTCAGCGCCTCCTCCCGGTCCCGCCCCTCCTCCACCAGCTGGTCCACCAACCCCAGCTCCCGTGCCTGCACGGCCTCCACCCGCCGCGCCGTGAAGATCAGTTCGGCCGCCCGGGCCGCCCCGACCCGCCGCGGCAGCAGCTGCGTACCGCCACCGCCCGGGATCACCCCGACCGACACCTCCGGCAGCCCCACCACCGCGGTCGAGTCCGCCACGATCAGGTCACAGGAGAGCGCCAGCTCGAAGCCGCCCCCCAGGGCGAACCCGTGCACCGCCGCGATCGTCGGCACCGGCAGCTCCAGCACCCCGGTGTACGCACCCCGGGCCACCGGCCGCTGCCGCACCAGATCCGCGTCGCTGAAGGAGTTCCGCTCCTTCAGATCGGCCCCGACGCAGAACGCCCGCTCATGCGTCGAGGTCAGCACCACCACCCGTACGCCCGGGTCCGCCCCCAGCGCGGCGCACGCCTCGCCGACGGACCGTGCCATCTGCGTGGACACGGCGTTCATGGCCTTCGGCCGGTCCAGGGCCAGCTCCGCGACATGCCCACCGTCCCCGTGCCGCCGTACCAGCACGAACTCCCCGTACCGCTCCTCGCTCATGAGACCCTCCGGTTAACGCGGGTTAACAACAACCGCCCCGATCATCGCAGCCCGATCCCCCTCCGGGGAAGGCATCCCGTTCGGGTGACATCCCTACAAACCGCTCCGCCTGGTCCGCCGAGCGCATAGCGTGCGTCCGCCATGGCGCAGCGGGGAGGGAGTGTGAGGGCGGTGACGGAATCGTCGGCGGCACAGGCCGTGCCGGAGCCGGAGCCGGAGACCGGTGCCCCGGTCCGGCTCTTCGGCTCCCGTGGCCGGCACCGCCGCCCCCGTCCCCGCAAGGTCCTGCTCGCCGCGGGGGGCCTCGCCCTGGCGGCCGGCGCCCTGAGCCTCGTAAGGCTGACCCCCGAGTCGGGTCTCGGCGGCCTGGACGCACCGGAGGCGGAACCCTGGCCGGGCGGGGACGGGGCCCCGGCCACCGACCACGCCACGAACGCCGCCGCGGCGGTGGGCCCGCTCCCGCGGGTCAGCCCCTCCGCGACCACGGTGCTGGGCGGCCCGGGCGCACCGACCCCCACGGCACCCCCGAGCCCAGCACCGACGAACCCGGCGCCGACCGCACCCCCGCCCCCGCAGGCTCCGCTGGACCCGGCCACGACCATTCCCGAGGCCCCGAGAACCGACGCGCCGCAGCCGCCCGCGACGACCCACCCGGCGCCACAGCCCGCCGCCCCCAGCCGACCCGCGCACACACCGGCCCCCGAGCCGACGCCCGGCCCCACCGACCGGCCGGGCGTGTGCCTGCTGGTCATCGGACTGTGCGTGGACCCGCTGCCCGAGCGCGAGCACTGACCCCTACGACGGCATCGTATCCCGCCGGGTAAGCAGCCACGGCTCGACCACACCAAGGCCACGCACGGGCCGCTGCCACATCGGCTGCAGCGCGAACCGGTACGTCGGCGGCTCCTCGCCCTCCTTCTCGGCGGCGGCAGCGGCCTCCGCCGCCTCCGCCTCGGAGGCCGGCGCCTCCCCGGTCCGGATCAACTCCTGCGCGAAGGCGCTGTCGACGAGGACGGCGTCCCGAGGAGCTATCGACGTCAGCCGGGAGGCGAGGTTCACGGTCGTACCGAAGACATCGCCCATACGAGTGGTGACCGTGCCGAAGGCGATGCCGACCCGCAGCTCCGGCATGGTCTCGTCGTTCGCCATGGTCTCGATGAGCCGCAGCGCGATCTCGGCGGCGACGCCCGCGTCGTCGGCGGAGTACAGCACCTCGTCGCCGAGCGTCTTGATGAGCCGTCCGCCCCGCGCGGCGACCAGGTCGGCGGCGGTGGTCTCGAAGGCCTCGACGAGTTCGCCGAGCTCCTCCTCCTCCATCCGCCGGGTCAGGCGGGTGAAACCCACGAGGTCGGCGAAGCCGACGGCGAGGCGCCGGTCGACCATCTCCTCGTCGTCGGCGGCCTGCACGACCCGGCCGGTGGCGGCGGCGAGCTGGCGGCGCCAGACGTAGACGATGAACTCCTCCAGCTCGGGCAGGAGCAGCTCGACCAGGGGGTAGGTGACCTCCGTGCGGGTCATGCCCGGCTCGGGGGGTTCGGTCAGGCCCTCCAGGAAGGAGTCGATCTGCCACTCGGCGAGCCGGGCGGTGGTCTGCCCGGTGGACCTGGCCACCTGGACGGCCATGGCCTCGCTCAGCAGTCCCGCCTCGACGAGACCGGCGAGGCGCCTGAGCGCCAGCACGTCGGCCTCGGTCAGCGCCTTGGCCTGGCCGATGTCGGCGAAGCCCATGGCCCGCCAGAAGCGGGAGGCCAGCTCCATGGAGACACCGGCGCTGCGGGCGGCCTGGAAAGGGGTGTAGCGCCGCTCCGCGCCGAGGATGAGCTGCTCGAGACGCAGGGCGAGTGGATCTTCGCCGGGGTCGGCGGCGTGGGGGTCCATGCCGGAGCCCGTGTCGTCGACGGTCACGCCTGCTGCCCTTCCGATCTGCCGCGGTCAGGTATCGACCGGCCCCAACTCTACGGCAGGTGTGCGCCAGCTCACTCCGTTAAGCGGGGCAGAGGGTTTCCTGATCGCGTCCCTTTCCGGTATTCGGCGTCGGGCCCGCGGAGCCATCGCTCACGCCGGCCGCAGGTGCACGATGTCCCCCGCCCCCACCGGCTCCTGCACGCCCTCCTCCGTCGCGATCACCAGGCGTCCGTCCCCGTCCACGGCCACCGCCTCCCCGACGATCGACCGGTCCCCGGGCAGCTCCGCCCGCACCACCCGGCCGAGCGTCGCGCAGCCCGCCGCGTACGTCTCCTGGAGACCGCTCGCCGCGGGGTCGCCCCCGGCCGACCGCCACCGCCCGTACCAGTCCTCCAGCGACCGCAGCACCGCCCGCAGCAAGGTGTCCCGGTCCGTGCTCACCGCCCCGGCCAGCGCCAGCGACCCCGCCTGGGGCACCGGGAGCTCATCCTCCTTGAGGGTGACGTTGATGCCGACGCCCATCACCACCCCGTCGTCCCCGGCCCGCTCCGCGAGGATGCCTCCGGCCTTGCGCTCGGCGCCGCCCACGGTCACCAGCAGGTCGTTCGGCCACTTGAGTGCCGTGTCGACCCCGGCCGCCCGCGACAGCCCCGTCGCCACCGCCACGCCGGTGAGCAGCGGCAGCCAGCCCCACCGCTCGACCGGCACCTGGGCCGGCTTCAGCAGGACGGAGAAGAACAGCCCCGAGCGGGCCGGTGCCGTCCACTGCCGGTCCAGGCGGCCCCGGGCCGCCGTCTGCTCCTCCGCGACCAGGACCGCGCCCTCCTCGGCTGTGCCCTTCGCGGCCAGCGCCACCAGGTCGGAGTTGGTGGACCCGGTGCGCTGGACCACCTCCAGCTCGCGGTAGAGGCCGCCGTCACGGACCAGCGCCCGGCGCAGCGCCACGGCGTTGAGCGGGGGGCGTTCCAGGTCGGACCAGCGGCTGTCGTCTGATGCATCGCGCGGCGTCATGCAAGCCACCCTAGGTGTGGCAAACGCCGCACTGCCGATCGGTAGACGCACCACTACTCTACGGATGAGTAACCGTCCCCCCTTTTGAGCAGGCAGGGAGCCGCGATCCCGATGTCCGAGCCGGAAGAGCAGATCGACATCCACACCACCGCGGGCAAGCTCGCGGATCTTCAGCGCCGCATCGAGGAAGCGACGCACGCCGGCTCCGCACGTGCCGTGGAGAAGCAGCACGCCAAGGGCAAGCTGACGGCCCGTGAACGGGTCGAACTCCTCCTGGACGAAGGCTCGTTCGTCGAGCTGGACGAATTCGCCCGGCACCGCTCCAGCAATTTCGGGCTGGAGCACAACCGCCCCTACGGCGACGGCGTCGTCACCGGGTACGGCACCGTCGACGGCCGCCCGGTCGCGGTGTTCTCGCAGGACTTCACCGTCTTCGGCGGTGCGCTGGGCGAGGTCTACGGCCAGAAGATCGTCAAGGTGATGGACTTCGCGCTGAAGACCGGCTGCCCGGTCATCGGCATCAACGACTCCGGCGGCGCCCGCATCCAGGAGGGTGTCGCGTCGCTGGGCGCCTACGGCGAGATCTTCCGCCGCAACACCCACGCCTCGGGCGTCATCCCGCAGATCAGCCTGGTCGTCGGGCCGTGCGCGGGCGGCGCGGTGTACTCGCCGGCCATCACCGACTTCACGGTCATGGTCGACCAGACCTCGCACATGTTCATCACCGGTCCGGACGTCATCAAGACCGTCACCGGTGAGGACGTCGGCTTCGAGGAGCTGGGCGGCGCGCGGACCCACAACTCCGCCTCGGGCGTGGCCCATCACATGGCCGGGGACGAGAAGGACGCCATCGAGTACGTCAAGCAGCTGCTGTCGTACCTGCCGTCCAACAACCTCTCCGAGCCGCCGGCGTTCCCGGAGGAGGCGGACCTCGAACTCACCGACGAGGACCGCGAGCTGGACGTGATCGTGCCGGACAGCGCGAACCAGCCGTACGACATGCACACGGTGATCGAGCATGTCCTGGACGACGCCGAGTTCTTCGAGACGCAGCCGCTGTTCGCGCCGAACATCCTCACCGGGTTCGGGCGGGTGGAGGGCCGGCCGGTCGGGATCGTCGCCAACCAGCCGATGCAGTTCGCGGGCTGCCTGGACATCGACGCGTCCGAGAAGGCCGCGCGGTTCGTGCGCACGTGCGACGCGTTCAACGTCCCGGTGCTCACCTTCGTGGACGTGCCCGGCTTCCTGCCGGGCGTGGACCAGGAGCACACCGGCATCATCCGGCGCGGCGCCAAGCTGATCTACGCCTACGCCGAGGCGACGGTCCCGCTGATCACCGTCATCACCCGCAAGGCCTTCGGCGGCGCCTACGACGTCATGGGCTCCAAGCACCTGGGCGCCGACCTGAACCTGGCCTGGCCGACGGCGCAGATCGCGGTGATGGGCGCGCAGGGCGCGGTGAACATCCTGCACCGCAGGACGATCGCCGAGGCCGAGGTGAACGGCGAAGATCTGGAGGCGGTGCGCGCCCGGCTGATCCAGGAGTACGAGGACACCCTCCTCAACCCCTACGTCGCGGCCGAGCGCGGCTACGTCGACGCCGTGATCATGCCGTCGGAGACCCGTCGGCACATCGTGCGCGGGCTGCGTCAGCTGCGCACCAAGCGGGCGTCCCTGCCGCCGAAGAAGCACGGCAACATCCCCCTCTGAGGACCGCTAAGGAGCCGCTGTGACGATCAAGGTCTTGCGGGGCAACCCCACACCCGAGGAGCTGGCCGCCGCCCTGGCGGTGGTCCGCGCCCGCGCCGCGGCGGCGGTGGCCGAGCCGTCCGGCGCGGACCAGCCGGGCGCCGCGTGGTCCGACCCGGCGAGGGTCGCGGCCCACCGGCTGCCGCAGCCGGGGCCGACGACATGGGCACGGACGTACTGGCCGGGCTGAAACCCCTGAGCGGCGCGGAGAAGTGGAACCCCGGGCGCCGACTTGAGTACGCGTACTCAGGCGCCCGGGACGGCCACGCCGCACGCTGGGAGCATGTTGTGGTCCGACCCCGAGGATGAGCCCCCCGAGGAACTGCGCGACATGCAACGCATGCTCCGCAGACTGGGTGTTCTCATGGCGTTGGCCATGGTGCTCGCGATGCTGGTCACCGGTCTACGCTGAACCACATGACCGATCACCCCCGCCGCCGGCTCGTGCTCGCCTCCCAGTCCCCCGCCCGACTGAACCTCCTGCGCCAGGCCGGCCTGGACCCCGAGGTCATCGTGAGCGGCGTCGACGAGGACGCCGTCACCGCACCCACCCCCGCCGAGCTGGCGCTCGCCCTGGCCGAGGCGAAGGCCTCCGTCGTGGCGGCCCGGCCGGAGGTCATGGGCGCGCTGGTGATCGGCTGCGACTCGGTCCTCGACCTGGACGGACAGGCCCTCGGCAAGCCCGCCGACGCCGAGGAGGCGACCGCCCGCTGGAAGGCGATGCGCGGCCGGGCGGGCACCCTGCAGACCGGGCACTGCGTCTGGGACACCGCGAGCGGACGGTACGCCTCCGCCACCGCGTCCACTGTCGTCCGGTTCGGCGAGCCCACCGACGAGGAGGTCGCCGCGTATGTCGCCTCGGGCGAACCCCTCTACGTCGCCGGGGCGTTCACCCTGGACGGCCGCTCGGCCCCGTTCATCGACGGCATCGACGGCGACCACGGCAACGTCATCGGCCTCAGCCTGCCCCTGCTGCGCCGCCTGCTGGCCGAACTGGGCGTGGGGATCACGGAGTTGTGGGCGCCGGCGGACCGGTGACGGGCGGCGCGCCCTCCCCGCCGGGCACGGCGTCGGCGGGCTCCGCCAGGCTGTCGTAGGTCATCAGCAGCAGCACGATCAGCCCCAGCACCACGACCATGAAGAGGAACTCGGCCCAGCCGAGCAGTCCCCAGGCGAACGCGCCGAGCAGTCCGTGCACCACCGCCGCGCTGATCAGCAGCATCCGGCCGAGGCCGGCCGCCGGGCGGTCGCGCAGCGCCACCAGCAGGGCGACCACGCCGCACAGGGCGAAGTACAGACCGAAGAGGAGTCCGCCGATCTTCGAGGACACCGACATCACGTCCGGGTCGAGGCCCGCCAGGGACATGTCCTGGCGGTCGACCACGACGCCCAGGAACCACTGCACCGCCGCGATGCCGAGCGCCTCGGCGAACAGGACGACCGCCACCACCCATGCCACCGGTCTGCGCACCACCGGTCCCCACCCACTTCCGAGCGCTCCAGCGCCGTCCTAGCAGGACTGCGGTTACTGCAAGTACGTTCAGGAGATCGAACGCTACTAACGGGTAAACCTCGGGACAAGGGTTCTGGGAGTGGCAAAGAATCATTGGGCCATTCGTAGGGACTCCACAAAGAAACAGAGTGGGCCGCAGCACGCCTTCACAGAGACCTTGACCACACCCGAGGGCTAGGGTTTCCCCGAGGAGTCCTGCGTACGGCGGTGCGACAAGGGATTTCGCGGGTCGAGCGAGCCTCGAATCACGCTCCGTGTGGGCAAGCTCACCATTGGGGACGGGTCGAAGTGCCGTGTCGGCAGTCCCTAAACTCGGCTTGTTTCAAGGAGGGAGCCTCAATCGTGCGCAAGGTGCTCATCGCCAACCGTGGCGAAATCGCTGTCCGCGTGGCCCGGGCATGCCGGGACGCCGGTATCGCGAGCGTGGCCGTATACGCCGACCCCGACCGGGACGCTCTGCATGTCCGCGCCGCGGATGAGGCGTTCGCACTGGGCGGTGACACTCCGGCCACCAGTTACCTGGACATCGACAAGGTCTTGAAGGCGGCGCGCGAGTCGGGGGCGGACGCCATCCATCCCGGCTACGGCTTCCTCTCCGAGAACGCCGAGTTCGCTCAGGCGGTTCTCGACGCGGACCTGATCTGGATCGGCCCGCCGCCGCAGGCGATCCGGGATCTCGGGGACAAGGTCGCCGCCCGTCACATCGCCCAGCGCGCCGGTGCGCCGCTGGTCGCCGGTACGCCCGACCCGGTCTCCGGTGCCGAGGAGGTCGTCGCCTTCGCCGAGCAGCACGGTCTGCCGATCGCGATCAAGGCCGCCTTCGGTGGCGGTGGCCGTGGCCTGAAGGTCGCCCGGACCCTCGAAGAGGTGCCGGAGCTGTACGACTCGGCGGTCCGTGAGGCCGTCGCCGCGTTCGGGCGGGGCGAGTGCTTCGTCGAGCGCTACCTGGACAAGCCGCGGCACGTGGAGACCCAGTGCCTGGCCGACACCCACGGCAATGTCGTCGTGGTGTCGACCCGTGACTGCTCGCTGCAGCGCCGGCACCAGAAGCTGGTCGAGGAGGCCCCGGCGCCGTTCCTGTCCGAGGCGCAGATGGCGGAGCTGTACTCCTCCTCCAAGGCCATCCTGAAGGAGGCCGGCTACGTCGGCGCCGGCACGGTGGAGTTCCTGGTGGGCATGGACGGCACGATCTCCTTCCTGGAGGTCAACACCCGTCTGCAGGTGGAGCACCCGGTCACCGAGGAGGTCGCCGGCATCGACCTGGTGCGCGAGATGTTCCGGATCGCCGACGGCGAGGAGCTCGGCTACGGCGACCCGGTGCTGCGCGGGCACTCCTTCGAGTTCCGCATCAACGGCGAGGACCCGGGCCGCAACTTCCTCCCGGCGCCCGGCACCGTCACCGCCTTCGAGGCGCCGTCCGGGCCCGGTGTCCGGCTGGACGCGGGCGTGGAGTCCGGCTCGGTCATCGGCCCCGCCTGGGACTCCCTGCTGGCCAAGCTGATCGTCACCGGCCGCACCCGCAAGGAGGCCCTTCAGCGGGCCGCGCGCGCCCTGGAGGAGTTCCAGGTCGAGGGCATGGCCACGGCCATCCCGTTCCACCGCGCGGTCGTCAAGGACCCGGCGTTCGCCCCCGAACTCACCGGCAGCCAGGACCCGTTCACGGTCCACACCCGCTGGATCGAGACCGAGTTCGTCAACGAGATCAAGCCCTTCGCCGCGCCCGCCGACGTGGACGCGGACGAGGAGACGGGCCGGGAGACGGTCGTCGTCGAGGTGGGCGGCAAGCGCCTGGAGGTCTCGCTGCCGTCCTCGCTCGGCATGTCGCTGGCCCGCACCGGCCTCGCGGCGGGCGCCAAGCCCAAGCGGCGCGCGGCGAAGAAGTCCGGTCCCGTCGCCTCCGGCGACACCCTCGCCTCGCCGATGCAGGGCACGATCGTGAAGATCGCGGTCGAGGAGGGCCAGGAGGTCAAGGAGGGCGACCTGGTCGTCGTCCTGGAGGCCATGAAGATGGAACAGCCGCTCAACGCCCACAAGTCCGGCACCATCAAGGGCCTGTCGGCCGAGGTCGGCGCGTCCCTCACCTCCGGCGCCGCGATCTGCGAGATCAAGGACTGAGCCGTACGCACCTCCCGAGGCGCCCGGCGGACTGCACCGAACAGTCCGCCGGGCGCCTCGTTTTCCCGTGCGGTGCCGGCCCGGTCCGGGAGGGCCGCTCGGGGGTGGGCGATGGCATCCTGAGGGAAGAGCCGGGCGCTGATGAGAGCAGGTGGGGGCCATGGTGGGCGCGACCTCGCGCGGGACCGCGGAGAGTGCTGGTGCGACGGCGGCGCGGGTCGCCCCGCGGGCCATGCGCGCCGATGCCCGGCGCAACTACGAGCGCCTCCTCACCGAGGCCCGTGCCGCCTTCGCCGAGCACGGCACGGACGCGTCCCTGGAGGACGTGGCCCGCCGGGCGGGCGTGGGAATCGGCACCCTCTACCGCCACTTCCCCAACCGGCACGCCCTGCTGAGCGCGGTCTTCGAGGACGCGGTGAGCGATCTGCTGGCCCGGGCCCGCGAACTGCGCCGGGCCCCGGAGCCGTGCACGGCCCTGGTGACCTGGCTGCGGGAGATGGTCCGGCACGCGAGCGAGTACCGGGGGCTGTCGCGGGCGCTGATGTCGGTCTCCCACGACGACACGTCGGCCTTGTCCCGCTGCAGCGACCCCATCAGGGAGGCGGGCGGCGAGCTGCTGGGCAGGGCGCAGGAGGCGGGCATGGTCCGCACGGACGTGGCGATCGGCGATCTGCTCCAGCTCACCCATGCCATCGCGTTGGCGGCGGAGGGGCGGCCGGGGGACCCGGACCTGGCGGAGCGGCTGCTGATGCTGACGCTGCGGGGCCTGAAAGCGGACCGCTAGGAGCGCGGGGAGCTACCGCCGCCGGAGATCGGCGACGCGCGCCCGCTCGGACCCGGGAACCGGCTCCCCGAGCACGGCGGAGCGAAGGCCGGCCGGAGCACTCCGCCGGGGCCCCGGCACGGAACGTGCCCTCCGCGCCGGGACTTCGTCACCCCCCGGGCTCCCGCTCGCCCCGGCCACGGCGATCTGCACCCCCTGATCGGCAAGGGCCTGCAGTTCGGTCTGGGCACGGTCGTCATGGGCCGGCGGTTCGTCGGTCACCAGCCGCGTGATCACGTCCGTGGGCACGGTCTGGAACATGGTGTCCGTACCGAGCTTGGTGTGATCGGCGAGCACGACGACCTCGGCCGCCGCCTGCACCAGCGCCCGGTCGACGGACGCCGAGAGCATGTTGGAGGTGGACAGGCCGCGCTCGGCCGTGAGGCCGCTCCCGGACAGGAAGGCCCGGGAGACCCGCAGCCCCTGGAGGGACTGCTCGGCGCCGGAGCCGACGAGGGCGTAGTTGGAACCGCGCAGGGTGCCGCCGGTCATCACGACCTCCACCCGGTTCGCGTGGGCCAGCGCCTGGGCCACCAGCAGGGAGTTGGTGACGACGGTCAGCCCGGGCACCCGGGCCAGCCGGCGGGCCAGCTCCTGCGTGGTCGTACCGGCCCCGACCACGATGGCCTCGCCCTCTTCGACGAAGTTCGCGGCGAGATCGGCGATGGCCGTCTTCTCGGCGGTCGCGAGATGTGATTTCTGCGGAAAGCCGGACTCCCGCGTGAACCCGCCCGGCAATACCGCACCGCCATGTCGGCGGTCGAGGAGTCCTTCTGCCTCCAGCGCGCGCACGTCCCGCCGTACGGTCACTTCGGAGGTCTGGACGACGCGGGCGAGCTCACGGAGCGACACGGCCCCGTTCGCTCGCACCATTTCGAGGATCAATTGGCGACGTTCTGCAGCGAACACGAAACTGACAGTAACCCCAACGACCGTCTGCTTTCAGCAGTTTGCGCCGAATAGCAGAAGTTGTTCGTACAGAAAGGCAGGAAGTGGTATAGGAGCTACGCCCCGTGCCTATGCCGCACGCATGCTCGACAACTCCCCGTGACCAGCGGGGAGTCGGTTCAAGCCGTCAGGCCTCGCCGCCGCTCTTGCGGGTGTGCAGCTGCCGGGCCACCTCGGCGATCGACCCCGAAAGAGACGGGTACACGGTGAACGCGTTCGCGATCTGTTCGACCGTCAGATTGTTGTCGACGGCGATCGAGATGGGGTGGATCAGTTCCGAGGCGCGCGGGGCGACGACCACGCCGCCGACCACGATGCCGGTGCCGGGGCGGCAGAAGATCTTGACGAAGCCGTCCCGGATGCCCTGCATCTTGGCGCGCGGGTTGCGCAGCAGCGGCAGCTTGACGAACCGGGCGTCGATCTTCCCGGCGTCCACGTCGGACTGGCTGTAGCCGACGGTCGCGATCTCCGGGTCGGTGAAGACGTTGGAGGAGACCGTCTTGAGGTTCAGCGGGGTCACCGCGTCACCGAGGAAGTGGTACATGGCGATACGGCCCTGCATGGCGGCGACGGACGCGAGGGCGAAGACGCCGGTGACGTCGCCCGCGGCGTACACCCCCGGGGCGGTGGTGCGGGACACCTTGTCGGTCCAGATGTGCCCGGAGTCGCGGAGCCGGACGCCGGCCTCCTCCAGGCCGAGCCCGGCGCTGTTCGGGATGGCGCCGACGGCCATGAGGCAGTGCGAGCCGGTGATGACGCGGCCGTCGGCGAGGGTGACCTCGACCCGGTCGCCGACGCGCTTGGCGGCGGAGGCGCGGGAGCGGGCCATGACGTTCATGCCGCGGCGCCGGAAGACGTCCTCGAGGACGGCGGCGGCGTCGGGGTCCTCGCCGGGCAGGACGCGATCGCGCGAGGACACGAGCGTGACCTTCGACCCGAGGGCCTGGTACGCGCCGGCGAACTCGGCGCCGGTCACACCCGAACCGACCACGATGAGCTCCTCCGGCAGCTCGTCGAGGTCGTAGACCTGGGTCCAGTTGAGGATGCGCTCGCCGTCGGGCTGGGCGTCGGGCAGCTCGCGCGGGTGACCGCCGGTGGCGATGAGGACGGCGTCGGCGGGGAGGGTCTCCTCGGTGCCGTCGGCGGCGGTGACGATCACCTTGCGGGAGCCGTCGAGGGACTGCATCCCGTCGAGCCGTCCCCGGCCGCGCAGGACCCGGGCGCCCGCGCGGGTCACGGAGGCCGTGATGTCGTGCGACTGGGCGAGCGCCAGCCGCTTCACACGCCGGTTGACCTTGCCCAGGTCCACGCCGACGACCCGCGCGGGGGTGTCGATGTGCGGGGTGTCGTCGGCCACGATGATGCCGAGCTCCTCGTACGAGGAGTCGAAGGTGGTCATCACCTCGGCCGTGGCGATCAGAGTCTTGGACGGTACGCAGTCGGTGAGCACCGACGCCCCGCCCAGGCCGTCGCAGTCGACGACGGTCACCTCCGCGCCGAGCTGAGCGGCGACCAGCGCCGCTTCGTATCCGCCGGGTCCGCCACCGATGATCACGATCCGAGTCACGTACTCCATTGTCCCGCACGCGCCCCGGTGCTACGGCCCAGGGGCCCGCCCGAGATCCCACTGTTACGGGAGGGACTGCCGTGGCGCCTGCCGTACCCTCTCCCCATGTCGCTCTACGCCGCGTACGCCGGCAACCTCGACGCGCGGCTCATGACCCGCCGCGCCCCCCACTCGCCGCTGCGCGCCACCGGCTGGCTGAACGGGTGGCGGCTGACCTTCGGGGGCGAGCACATGGGCTGGGAGGGCGCGCTGGCGACGATCGTCGAGGACCCCCTGTCCCAGGTCTTCGTCGCCCTGTACGACATCGCCCCGATGGACGAGGAGTCCCTGGACCGCTGGGAGGGCGTGGGCCTGGGCGTCTACCGCCGGACGCGGGTACGGCCGGTCACCCTGGACGGCGAGGAGTCCGCCTGGGCGTACGTCCTGGACGGCTACGAGGGCGGCCTGCCCTCGGCCCGCTACCTCGGCGAGATGGCCGACGCGGCGGAGTCGGCCGGGGCGCCGCACGACTACGTGATGGAACTGCGCAAGCGGCCCTGCTGAGGCTCCCCGCGCGGGGAGCGTTTCGTCGGAAACAACAAGACAACGATCGCCATCCCGTGGGCTCTGTCATCTACGCGCGTAGGCACAGACCGGCTACCCTCGTCGGCGTGAACGCATCTCTTCTTCCGGACGACATCCAGGGCGACCCCTATTCCGCCGCCGACGCCGCCGCCGCTCGCCTGCGCGAACTGACCGGGGCCGAGACCCACGACGTCGCCCTCGTGATGGGCTCCGGCTGGGCGCCGGCCGTGGGGGCCCTCGGTGATCCCGACGCCGAGTTCCCGGTCACCGAGCTGCCCGGGTTCCCGGCGCCGGCGGTCGCGGGCCACGGCGGCAAGGTCCGCTCGTACAGGATCGGCGAGAAGCGGGCGCTGGTCTTCCTCGGGCGTACGCACTACTACGAGGGCCGTGGGGTGGCCGCGGTCGCACACGGCGTCCGTACCGCGGTCGCGGCCGGCTGCAAGACCATCGTGCTGACCAACGGGTGCGGTGGTCTGCGCGAGGGCATGCGCCCCGGACAGCCGGTCCTGATCAGCGACCACATCAACCTCACGGCGACCTCGCCGATCGTGGGCGCGAACTTCGTCGATCTGACGGATCTCTACTCGCCGCGGCTGCGGGCGCTGTGCAAGGAGATCGACCCCACGCTGGAGGAGGGCGTCTACGCCCAGTTCCCCGGCCCGCACTACGAGACTCCGGCGGAGATCCGTATGGCGCGGGTCATCGGGGCGGACCTGGTGGGCATGTCGACGGTCCTGGAGGCCATCGCGGCGCGTGAGGCGGGCGCGGAGGTGCTGGGCATCTCCCTGGTCACGAACCTCGCCGCGGGGATGACGGGCGAGCCCCTGAACCACGAGGAAGTCCTCCAGGCCGGCCGCGACAGCGCGACCCGGATGGGCTCCCTGCTGGCGCAGGTGCTGGGACGCCTGTAATCCGGGCGAATTACTGCCCCGCCCTCGCTGCAACCAGCCCCTCCGGCGTTCGAGGAGCGGGGGTCCAGGGGGCAGAGCCCCCTGGGGCGGGGGCGAAGGGGCGGCAGCCCCTGGAGGATGGGACGGGTAGGGGCGGCGGGGGCGAAAAAAACCGCCGAGCACCCCACCGCGCCGAACGAACGAACACGAGAGGTTGACCCGACGTGCACGACGATCTCATCGCAAGGGCCCAGGCATGGCTCGCCGAGGACCCCGACGCGGACACCCGCGCCGAACTCGCCGAGCTGATCGACGCCAAGGACACCGCGGAGCTCGCCGCACGCTTCAGCGGCACCCTCCAGTTCGGCACCGCGGGCCTGCGCGGCGAGATCGGCGCAGGACCCCTGCGCATGAACCGCACGGTCGTCATCCGCGCCGCCGCCGGCCTCGCCGCGTACCTGAAGAAGCAGGGCCGAGGCGGCGGCCTCGTCGTCATCGGCTACGACGCCCGCCACAAGTCGGAGGACTTCGCCCGCGACACCGCCGCCGTGATGACCGGCGCCGGCCTGCGGGCCGCCGTACTCCCCCGCCCGCTGCCCACCCCCGTCCTGGCGTACGCCATACGGCACCTCGGCGCGGTCGCCGGCGTGGAGGTCACCGCCAGCCACAACCCGCCCCGCGACAACGGCTACAAGGTCTACCTCGGCGACGGCTCGCAGATCGTGCCGCCCGCCGACGCAGAGATCGCCGCCGAGATCGACGCCATCGGCTCCCTCACCACCGTCCCGCGCCCCACCACCGGCTGGGAGACCCTCGACGAGAGCGTCCTGGACGCCTACCTCGCCCGCACGGACGCCGTCCTCGCCCCGGACTCCCCCCGTACCGCCCGCACGGTCTACACGGCCATGCACGGCGTCGGCAAGGACGTGCTGCTCGCCGCGTTCGCGAGGGCCGGCTTCCCGGAGCCCGCGCTCGTCGCCGAACAGGCGGAGCCCGATCCGGACTTCCCCACCGTCGCCTTCCCCAACCCCGAAGAGCCCGGCGCGATGGACCTCGCCTTCGCGAAGGCCCGCGCGACCGAACCGGACCTCGTCATCGCCAACGACCCCGACGCCGACCGCTGCGCCGTGGCCGTCAAGGACGGGGACGCGTGGCGGATGCTGCGCGGCGACGAGGTCGGCGCGCTGCTCGCCGCGCACCTGGTCCGCCAGGGGGCGACCGGCACGTTCGCCGAGTCGATCGTCTCCTCCTCCCTCCTCGGCCGGATCGCCGAGAAGGCGGGCCTGCCGTACGAGGAGACCCTCACCGGCTTCAAGTGGATCGCCCGCGTGGACGGACTGCGCTACGGCTACGAGGAGGCCCTCGGCTACTGCGTCGACCCCGACGGCGTCCGCGACAAGGACGGCATCACCGCGGCGCTGCTGATCACCGAGCTGGCCTCGGAGCTGAAGGAGCGGGGCCGCACCCTGCTCGACCTCCTCGACGACCTCGCCGTCGAGCACGGGCTGCACGCCACCGACCAGCTCTCGGTGCGCGTGGAGGACCTGTCGGTCATCGCGGACGCCATGCGCAGGCTGCGCGAGCAGCCACCGACGGAGCTGGCGGGCCTCGCCATCACCCGGGCCGAGGACCTCACCCGGGGCACGGACCGGCTGCCGCCCACCGACGGGCTGCGCTACACCCTGGACGGCGCACGGGTGATCGTCCGCCCCAGCGGCACCGAGCCCAAGCTCAAGTGCTACCTGGAGGTCGTCGTGCCGGTCGCCGGCCACTCCGCCCTCCCGGCGGCCCGCGCCCGGGCCACCGAGCTGCTGGCGGCGATCAAGCGGGACCTGTCGGCGGCGGCCGGCATCTGATCCGCGGCACCCGCGGCCGACGACGGGGCGCCTCCTCGCGGGGGCGCCCCATCGGGTGATTTCGGCGCGGCGGTTGACGCGGACACCCCGCGCCACCGCGCCCTCCGGGCAACCGTGGACCGGCACCCGCCCCCACGTCAGCCCAGGAGCCGCCGCCGTGTCCTCGACCGCCTTCCGGCCGACACTCCGAGCGACCCCCGCCCCCGCCCCCGGCGCTCGCCGTCCCGGCCCCCTGCGCCGCGCGGCCCCGGCGCTCCTCGCCTACGTCGCCGTACGCGCGACGGGCCTGCTGGTGCTGACCCTCTGGGCGCACCGCAGGGGGCAGGAGGTCTGGCCGATCCTGGCGACGAAGTGGGACGCCGACTGGTACCTGGGCATCGCCGACCACGGCTACGCGACCGAACTCGGCACCGCCTACAACGCCAACAACATGGCGTTCTTCCCGCTCCACCCGCTGCTGATCAAGACCGTCTCGGCCGTCGCTCCGGGCAGTCCCGCGAGCACCGGCCTCGGCCTCGCCGTGGTTGCCTCGCTGCTGGCCGCGTGGGGCATCTTCGCCCTCGGCGACCTGCTGCACGGCAGACGCGTCGGCGTCCTCCTGACCACCCTGTGGGCCGCGTACCCGGTAGGCCTGGTGCAGTGGATGGGCTACACCGAGTCCCTGTTCACGGCCTGCGCCGCCTGGTCCCTGTACGCCGTGCTGACCGGCCGCTGGCTGTGGGCGGCGACCGGCGCGGTCCTCGCGGGCCTGACCCGCCCGACCGGCATCGCGGTGGCGGCCGCGGTCACGGTCACCGCGCTCCTCGCCCTGCGCCGGCGCCCCTTCCCGCGCCGCGCCCTCGCCGCCGCGGTCCTGGCCCCGCTCGGCTGGTGCGGTTACGTCGGCTGGGTCGGCCTGCGCACGGGCCGCTGGGACGGCTACTTCGCCGTACAGCGGCTGTGGCGCAACGAACTGGACGGCGGCGCCGGGACCCTGCGTCGGATGCACGAAGTCCTGCTGCAGGACAGGCCCGAGCTGTTCCTGGTGCTGGTGACGGGCGTCCTGCTGGCGTCGGCGGTGCTCTTCGCACTGTCCGTGGCGGACCGGCAGCCGCTGCCGTTGCTGGTGTTCACGGGCACGCTCCTGGCCATCGTCCTGACCAGCGACGCCGTCTACTTCCCCCGCGCCCGCTTCCTCCTCCCGGCCTTCCCCCTCCTCCTCCCCCTGGCCCTCCACCTGACCCGCTCCTCCCCCCGCTACCGCACCCTGACCCTGACCACAGCAGTAGCAACCTCGGCGTACTTCAGCGCCTACATCCCCTTGATCTGGGCGAGCGCACCGTAGCGGGGGGCCGCAGCAGGGCGTGCGGCGTCGGCGGGGCGCCCCGTCATGGAGGACCGCAGGGCGGGCGGAATTGGCGGCGGCCAGCTGCAGGCGCCCCCTGCCCCTTACACCCCCGCCCGGACCGCCACCAGCCCCGCCACCCACGCAACCGCCAGTACCAGTGCCCAGGGCCACAGCAGTCGTCCGCGTTCGCGGCCCTCGGCCTCGCCCGTGGGACGCAGGCCGGGGTCGGCGCACAGGGTGGTCAGCTCGGCGGCCAGGCGGTCGTAGGGGTGGGTCAGGGCGCGGCGTCGTTCCAGCCACTGCCAGCGGGGGGCGGCGACCGTCCAGGAGTGTCCGCCGCGCCACCGCAGCTTCAGTTCCATGGACTGATGGCGGGCTGAGCGGAAGTCGTCCCACGGGATGTGGGTGACCTTGAACAGGCCGTTGATCCACAGCCCCGCCCGGTCGGCGGTGATCCGCCAGCCCACCTTGACCGGCACCCGGGCGGCGCCGTAGAGCCCCACCACCAGGACCAGCGCCTGCTGCCACAGCGGCACCCCGGCGTCCGTGAACACGGCCCAGCTCAGCCAGACCCCCCACTGCGCCAGCAGCACGGCCGCCAGCCAGTCCAGCCGCCCCGCACGCCACCGCAGCACGGGCCGCGCGACGATGGCGACCTCGACCGGCGCCTCCGCGGCCGAAGGCACGACCCGTACCGGCCGCACGGCCCCGACCGACCGCTCCACGAAGGGCGGGTGGTCCGGGTCCTCGTCCGCACTGACGATCACGACCTCGGCACCGTCGTAGGGCACCCCGTAGAGCAGGGCCTCGCGCAGGGGGCCCGGCGCGTCGTCGTCCATCCGCTCGAGAAGGCCGTCATCGTCATCGTCGTCGTCATCGACCTCGTCATCGACCCCGGGCTCCTCCTCGCCGGCGTCCAGGGGCATCACGGATATCGCGAACAGCGGCCGCCGCGCGGCCACGTCATCCGCGGCGAACACCTCGGTCAGGGCCGCCGGATCGTCCCGCACCAGCACCCGCAGCACCGGCGCCGGCCCCGACCCCAGCCGGGAGGCACGGACGCGCCCGAGCCCGCCCGAGACGAGGACCGTGAGACCCACCCCGATCAGCAGGAACCCGACGGCGGCGGCCATCCCGCCGAACACGACCGCCACCCCGCCCCCGACGAGCAGCACCGCCCCGAACACCCCGAGCAGCACACCCCGCCGCAACGGCGACCCGGCCCCCGGCACCGCAGCCGTCACCCCCGCCGCGGCGGCCAGCGCGCACGCCCGCTGCCGCTTCCGGGCCCGCAGCCGCACCTCGGCGAGCGCGAGGCAGATCCCGGCGAGCAGCACGGCACCGACCAGCCCGGCCCAGCCCAGCCGTTCCAGGCCGACCGCCACCACGAGCCCCGGCGCGGCGACCCGCACCACCTCGGGCCGCAGCAGAACCCACAGCAACTGGAGCGGCAGCAAGGCCGCGAGATACGGCTCCACACCCGCGGCGGCCAGGGCGAGGGTGATCCCGCCGGCCGCGACGGTCACCAGTTCGTCGTACCGTCCGTACGCCCGTAGAGGCACCCACCGGGGCGGCAGCTCCGCGACCCAGCGCCGCCCCTGCTCACCGCTCCAGGGCAGGGCGCCCGGGGGCACGGCGGACTCGGGCAGAGGCAGGGGCGACGGCGGCCGAACATGTGTAGTCATCACTGACGAGACACGCGAGCGACCGGGTTGGTTGCGTGACAAGAAGGCGCCCCGGCAAAAACTGGCAGCAGCGCTCCCCCGAGCCCGCCCTCAGCCCACCAGCAACAGCACGACCAGCAGCACAAGCCCCGCGACGAACGGCCCGAGCACCTCGTAGGCCCATCGCACGGTGACCTCACCCTGAGCGGACCCGGCCTTCTCCCGCCCGGCGTGCAGCTCCCGCAGTTCGTCCATCACCCGGTCGGTCTCGGCGCGCACGGGCCCGTCGATCTCATCGCCGCCCCCGAGTCCCCCGAACCCGAGCCCGAGGCCGCCCCGGCCGACGCGCTGCCCGTTCCGCTGGGCCTCCGCCCGCGCGGTCCTGCGGGCAGCCTTCTTCCGGGCCCGCAGGGACACGGGGATCGCCCACAGCTGGTACTTCGCCCCCGACCGGTCCACGACCTCGTTGGAGTACCCGGACCGCAGGGAGACGACCTGCCCCCAGGGCAGCACCACCGCCCGGAAGGGGTTCCGGATCCGCAGCCGGTCCTCGTTGGCGAAGACCGCCGGCCGCAGCGTGAACGCGGTCACCGCGGGCACGATCAGCAGCAGCGACGCCAGCGCCAGCCAGGGCGTCCGCCCCGACCCCTGCACCAGCGCGTCGATCCCCAGCCAGAGCGCGACGCCGAGCAGCAGAACGCCGCCCGTCATGCCCATGGGCGAGCGGTAGACCCGGTCCCGCGCGGGCGGAACCGGCGGCTGCGGCACTGATGAGGGGCGCTCCGGGGTCGTCATGCCCCCGATTCTGCACGACGCGCCCGCCGACGCTCATCCGCGGTGCCCGCTCCGAAGATGAGCGCCCGGGGCTGTACAGCCGCTACGCGCGTAGATATGCTCGTCTGGTGACCATGCCCACCAATGCACCCCTCGCAGCGCCTCTCGCGGACGTCACCGCCTCCGACAGCACGCTGCGCCGCTTCCTCCACGGGCTGCCCGGCGTCGACGCGGTCGGCCTGGAGGCGCGCGCCGCCTCCCTCGGCACCCGTTCCATCAAGACGACCGCCAAGGCGTACGCCATCGACCTCGCGATCTCGATGGTCGACCTGACGACGCTGGAAGGCGCGGACACCCCGGGCAAGGTCCGGGCGCTCGGCGCCAAGGCGGTCCGCCCCGACCCCACCGACCGGACGGCCCCGCCCACGGCCGCGGTCTGCGTCTATCCGGACATGGTGGCCGTGGCCAAGGAGGCCGTCGCCGGTTCCGGCGTCAAGGTCGCCTCCGTCGCCACCGCCTTCCCGGCCGGCCGCGCCGCCCTCGCGGTGAAACTGGCGGACGTGCGGGACGCGGTCGCCGCGGGCGCCGACGAGATCGACATGGTCATCGACCGCGGGGCCTTCCTCGCGGGGAACTACCTGAAGGTCTACGACGAGATCGTCGCCGTGAAGGAGACCTGCGGGGACGCCGCCCGGCTGAAGGTCATCTTCGAGACCGGCGAGCTGTCGACGTACGACAACATCCGGCGCGCGAGCTGGCTCGGCATGCTGGCCGGGGCCGACTTCATCAAGACCTCGACCGGCAAGGTGGCGGTGAACGCGACGCCCGCGAACACCCTCCTGATGCTGGAGGCGGTGCGGGACTTCCGCGCCCAGACGGGGGTCCAGGTCGGCGTGAAGCCGGCCGGCGGCATCCGCACCACCAAGGACGCGATCAAGTTCCTGGTCCTGGTGAACGAGACGGCCGGTGCGGACTGGCTGGACAACCACTGGTTCCGCTTCGGCGCCTCCTCCCTCCTCAACGACCTGCTGATGCAGCGTCAGAAGCTGGCCACCGGCCGCTACTCCGGCCCCGACTACGTGACGGTGGACTGATCAACATGGCTTCCGTATTCGCATACGCACCGGCACCCGAGTCCCGCTCGGTCGTCGACATCGCGCCGTCCTACGGCCTGTTCATCGACGGCGAGTTCGTGGAGGCGGCCGACGGCAAGGTCTTCAAGACCGTCTCGCCGAGCACCGAGGAAGTGCTCTCCGAGGTCGCCCGGGCCGGCGAGGCGGACGTCGACCGCGCGGTCGGGGCCGCCCGCAAGGCGTTC
This sequence comes from Streptomyces sp. NPDC002776, assembly GCF_053592195.1. Taxonomy (NCBI): domain Bacteria; kingdom Bacillati; phylum Actinomycetota; class Actinomycetes; order Kitasatosporales; family Streptomycetaceae; genus Streptomyces; species Streptomyces sp. NPDC002776. The sequence goes on from NZ_JBSFVG010000001.1 coordinate 392,289, forward strand.
GAGAAGTGGTCGGCGCTGCCCGGCTCGGAGCGGGCCAAGTACCTGTTCCGGATCGCCCGGATCATCCAGGAGCGCAGCCGTGAGCTCGCCGTCCTGGAGACCCTGGACAACGGCAAGCCGATCAGGGAGACGCGCGACGCCGACCTGCCCCTGGTCGCCGCGCACTTCTTCTACTACGCGGGCTGGGCCGACAAGCTGGAGCACGCCGGCTACGGCACCGACCCGCGCCCGCTGGGCGTGGCGGGCCAGGTCATCCCCTGGAACTTCCCCCTGCTGATGCTGGCGTGGAAGATCGCCCCCGCGCTCGCGACCGGCAACACGGTCGTCCTCAAGCCCGCCGAGACCACTCCGCTGTCGGCCCTCTTCTTCGCGGACATCTGCCGCCAGGCGGGCCTGCCCAAGGGTGTCGTCAACATCCTGCCGGGCTACGGCGACACGGGCGCGGCCCTGGTGGCCCACCCGGACGTGAACAAGGTGGCCTTCACCGGCTCCACCGCGGTCGGCAAGGAGATCGCTCGGACGGTCGCCGGCACCCGCAAGAAGCTGACCCTGGAACTGGGCGGCAAGGGCGCCAACATCGTCTTCGACGACGCCCCGATCGACCAGGCCGTCGAGGGCATCGTCACCGGCATCTTCTTCAACCAGGGCCAGGTCTGCTGCGCGGGCTCCCGGCTGCTGGTCCAGGAGTCCGTGCAGGACGAGCTCCTGGACTCCCTGAAGCGCCGGCTGTCCACGCTGCGCCTCGGCGACCCGCTGGACAAGAACACCGACATCGGCGCGATCAACTCCGAGGAGCAGCTCACCCGGATCACCTCGCTCGTCGAGCGGGGCGAGGCGGAGGGCGGCGAGCGCTGGTCGCCCGCCTGCGAACTCCCCGAGAGCGGCTACTGGTTCGCCCCGACGCTCTTCACGAACGTCACCCAGGCGCACACCATCGCCCGCGACGAGATCTTCGGCCCGGTGCTGTCCGTCCTCACCTTCCGCACCCCGGACGAGGCCGTCGCCAAGGCCAACAACAGCCAGTACGGCCTGTCGGCGGGCATCTGGACGGAGAAGGGATCGCGGATCCTGGCCGTCGCGGGCAAGCTGCGCGCGGGCGTCATCTGGTCCAACACGTTCAACAAGTTCGACCCGGCCTCGCCGTTCGGCGGGTACAAGGAGTCGGGCTTCGGCCGCGAGGGCGGCCGCCATGGCCTGGAGGCGTACCTCGATGTCTGACGCGACCCGACTCTCCGTCCTCAAGACCTACAAGCTGTACGTCGGGGGCAAGTTCCCCCGCTCCGAAAGCGGCCGGGTGTACGAAGTGACCGACTCCCAGGGCAACTGGCTGGCCAACGCGCCTCTTTCGTCCCGCAAGGACGCCCGTGACGCGGTGGTCGCCGCGCGCAAGGCGTTCGGCGGCTGGTCCGGGGCGACGGCGTACAACCGCGGCCAGGTCCTGTACCGCGTCGCCGAGATGCTGGAGGGCCGCCGCGGGCAGTTCGTGCGGGAAGTGGCCGCCGCCGAAGGCCTGTCGAAGTCGAAGGCCGCCGCCCAGGTGGACGCGGCGATCGACCGCTGGGTCTGGTACGCGGGCTGGACCGACAAGATCGCCCAGGTGGTGGGCGGCGGGAACCCGGTCGCGGGTCCGTATTTCAACCTGTCGTCGCCCGAGCCGACCGGTGTGGTCGTCGTCCTGGCCCCCCAGGAGTCGTCCTTCCTCGGTCTGGTCTCGGTGATCGCCCCGGTGATCGCGACCGGCAACACGGCGATCGTGATAGCGAGCGAGAAGTCCCCGCTCCCGGCGCTCTCCCTCGGCGAGGTCCTGGCCACCTCCGACCTGCCCGGCGGGGTCGTCAACGTCCTGTCGGGCCGTACGGCGGAGATCGCCGCCCCGCTGGCCGCGCACCAGGACGTCAACGCCATCGACCTCGCGGGTGCCGACGAGGCGCTGGCGAAGGAGCTGGAGATCGCGGCCGCGGACAACCTCAAGCGCGCTCTGCGTCCACAGCCTGTGGATTACGCGGCGGCCCCGGGCATCGACCGCATGACGGCGTTCCTGGAGACGAAGACGGTCTGGCACCCCACGGGTTCGCTGGGCGCGTCCGGCTCGGCGTACTAGAGCCGCCCGAAACCGGAGAGCCGCGCCTCCCCTCCGTCCGGGGGAAGCGCGGCTCTTCGCCGTCCGGGTCAGCCGCCCAGCAGGGTGGCCGCCTGGCCGAGCACCGGGATGCTGCCGATGGACCGGGCCTGCGCGACCGGGGCGGTGAGCATCTGGGAGGTCAGCGGCTGGAAGTCGCCGAGCTGGGTGCCGACGCCGTTGTCGAGGGGGTCCACGCCGGTGCCGGCCAGCGGGTTGGGCTTCAGGCCCGCGACCGGTCCGGTGACATAGCCGACCATGCCGGTGACCGCCCGGAAACCGCCCTCGGGGTCGATCTTGCCCAGGGAGGTGGGGCGGGTGTGGACCACGTCGTCGAGGACCGGCTCGGCGTCCGCGGCGGCCATCGGCGCGGCGGTGCCCAGGGCCGCGCCCGCGGTCGCGAGGGCGACCAGGGCCCGCCGGGCGGTGGGGAGGGGGGAGGACGCTTGTCCGGCCATCTGTTCTGCCACCTTCTGACGCATTGAGTAATCAGGTCGACACGAAGGGTAGTTGAGGTGTGACGCGCGCTTCAAAGCCGACCCGCGGAGTCGATGAACGGCAGGTGAATGCGTCATATTGGTGTCCCGTGAGTTCCCTTCCGCCCGTACCGGCCCGAGTCGTGCTGCTCTGCGGCCCCTCCGGCTCCGGCAAGTCCCTCCTCGCGGCCCGCTCCGGCCTCCCGGTGCTGCGCCTCGACGACTTCTACAAGGAGGCCGGCGACCCGACGCTGCCGCAGGTCCTCGGGAGCTCCGACATCGACTGGGACCACCCCGGGTCGTGGGACGCCGACCAGGCCGTGGCCGCGATCGAGGACCTGTGCCGCACCGGTCGTACGACGGTCCCGCTCTACGACCTCTCCCTCAGCGCCCGCACCGGTGAGGAGCCCGTCGACATCGGGCGGACCCCGCTGTTCATCGCGGAGGGCATCTTCGCCGCGGAGATCGTCAACCGCTGCCGGGAGCTGGGCGTCCTGGCCGACGCGCTGTGCCTGAGCCGCGGCCCGGTCACCACCTTCCGCCGCCGCTTCCTCCGGGACCTGCGGGAGGGCCGTAAGTCCGTGCCCTTCCTGCTGCGCCGCGGCTGGCGCCTGATGCGGGCCGAGCGGTCGATCGTGGCCCGCCAGACCGCGCTCGGCGCCCACGCCTGCGACCGGGACGAGGCACTGGGCCGGCTGGCCGACGCCGCCGCGGGACGGCACGTACCGGCGAGCACGGCGGCCTGAGACCCCCGAACGCACGAAGAAGCGGGACTGGACGGACCCCCCGGCCGACCGGTCCCGCTTCTCCTTGGTGCTCCCCCGTGCTCCCCCCGGAGCTCCCCCCCGTACCTTCAGGCCACCAGCTCGCCGAAGGCGTCCTCCTCGTCACGGCCGAAGCTGAGGACCTCGTCCTCGCGCAGCCGGCGGAGCGACCGCCAGATGCTGGACTTCACCGTGCCGACACTGATGCCGAGGATGTCCGCGATCTCCGGGTCGGTCCGGCCCTCGTAGTAACGCAGGACCAGCATCGTCCGCTGGAGTTCGGGCAGCCGGGCCAGCGCCTGCCACAGGACCGCGCGCAGCTCGGTGCCGCGCATCGCGTCCGTGTCGCCGGCCGTCTCCGGCAGTTCCTCGGTCGGGTACTCGTTCAGCTTGCGGCGGCGCCACGCGCTGATGTGCAGATTGGTCATCGTCCGCCGCAGGTAACCCCCGACGGCGGCCTTGTCACTGATCCGGTCCCACGCCCGGTACGTCGAGAACAGCGCGCTCTGCAGCAGGTCCTCGGCCTCGAAGCGGTCACCGGTGAGGTGGTAGGCGGTGGCGTACAGGGAGGCGCGGCGCTCCTGGACGTAGGCGGTGAACTCCGCCTCCGACAGCGAACGACGCTCCCCCGTGCCCTCCCTGTACGCGCTTCCCCCGTGTGCTTCCCCCGTGAAACCGTCAACCACCGTCATGTACGCGGTGTGCTGACGCCCGGCGCCGCGAGCGCACCCCCGCCCTCCCCCACGCTCGAATCCGCTCGCGCGGGAGGGACCCCCATCGGCACCGGACTTCTCCGAACCCCGTCCCCCGTGCACGTCGTGCAGACGCGTGACAACTGCGCTCGTGCTTGAGCTGTGCAGCGTGTTCATCTCGCGCCCCCCGTCGTGGACTTCCGGTGTTCGGCTTGCTTCCTTGCTGGTGTCGAAAAGCTTGCCCGGGCCACTTCATGGCCGTGTCCGCCGACTGTCACAGAGCTGTCACAGGGGTCCGTCGTAGCGCACGCACCGCTCGGTCACGGAGAGCAGCGGTCCTTGCCGTACCTGTACAGGTGTCGAAACCCCACCCCGCCATGGGCCAGAATGAGCCCCGTGCCTTCCCTGTTGCTGATCGAGGACGACGACGCCATCCGCACGGCCCTGGAGCTGTCACTGACGCGCCAGGGTCACCGGGTTGCCACGGCTGCCACCGGTGAGGACGGCCTGAAGCTGCTGCGTGAGCAGCGGCCGGACCTGATCGTGCTGGACGTGATGCTGCCCGGCATCGACGGCTTCGAGGTGTGCCGCCGCATCCGGCGCACCGACCAGCTGCCGATCATCCTGCTCACCGCGCGCAGCGACGACATCGACGTGGTGGTGGGCCTGGAGTCCGGCGCCGACGACTATGTCGTCAAACCCGTGCAGGGGCGGGTGCTGGACGCCCGGATCCGGGCCGTGCTGCGGCGCGGGGAGCGGGAGTCCAACGACGCGGCGAGCTTCGGCAGCCTCGTCATCGACCGGGCGGCGATGACGGTGACGAAGAACGGCGAGGACCTCCAGCTGACGCCGACCGAGCTGAGGCTGCTGCTGGAGCTGAGCCGGCGGCCCGGACAGGCGCTGTCCCGGCAGCAGTTGCTGCGGCTGGTGTGGGAGCACGACTACCTCGGTGACTCCCGTCTGGTGGACGCCTGTGTGCAGCGGCTGCGCGCCAAGGTCGAGGACGTGCCGTCGTCCCCGACCCTGATCCGTACGGTCCGCGGGGTCGGCTACCGGCTGGACGCGCCTCAGTGACACCAGCGCACGGGGGGTTCCGCGGCTGGTTCGCGGAGCGCAGGGGAGTCTGGTCGCGGCTGCGTCTGACCAGCCTGAGGCTGCGGCTGGTCGTGGTGTTCGGCCTGGTGGCGCTGACCGCCGCCGTGTCCGCGTCCGCCATCGCGTACTGGCTCAACCGGGAGGCCGTGCTCACCCGTACCCAGGACGCGGTGCTGCGGGACTTCCAGCAGGAGATGCAGAACCGGGCGGGTGTGCTGCCCGAGCGGCCGACGCAGGACGAACTCCAGCGCACCGCGGGCCAGATGGCCAACAGCAGCCAGCGGTTCAGTGTGCTGCTCGTCGCCGAGAACGCCGACGGCGAGACCGTCTCCGGCAGTTCCGGCGGGCTGAGCGGCTTCACGCTCAAGGACGTGCCCGGGTCGCTGCGCGAGGCGGTGAACGAGGAGCAGACGGTCGACTCCACCAACAAGTACGCCTACCACCTGTACTGGCAGCGGATCGTGGAGGACGACACCCCGTATCTGGTGGCCGGTACGAAGGTGATCGGCGGCGGGCCGACCGGGTACATGCTCAAGTCGCTGGAGCCGGAGGCGAAGGACCTCAACTCCCTCGCCTGGTCGCTGGGGATCGCCACGGGCCTGGCCCTGATCGGCTCGGCGCTGCTCGCGCAGGCCGCCGCCACGACCGTACTGAAGCCCGTGCACCGGCTGGGAGTTGCCGCGCGCCGGCTCGGCGAGGGCAAGCTGGACACCCGGCTGCGGGTCTCCGGCACCGATGAACTGGCCGATCTCTCCCGGACGTTCAACCACGCGGCGGAGGCGCTGGAGAAACGGGTCGACGACATGGCCGCGCGGGACGAGGCTTCCCGCCGGTTCGTCGCGGACATGAGCCATGAACTGCGGACACCGCTCACCGCGATCACCGCCGTGACGGAGATCCTGGAGGAGGAGCTGGAGGCGGAGACCGGGTCCATGGACCCGATGATCGAACCCGCCGTACGGCTCGTCGTCAGCGAGACCCGGCGTCTGAACGACCTCGTCGAGAACCTGATGGAGGTCACCCGCTTCGACGCGGGCACCGCCCGTCTGGTGCTGGACGACGTCGACGTCGCCGACCAGATCACCGCCTGCGTCGACGCCCGCGCCTGGCTGGACGCGGTCGACCTGGAGGCCGAGCGCGGCATCCACGCCCAGCTCGACCCGCGCCGCCTGGACGTCATCCTGGCCAACCTCATCGGCAACGCCCTCAAGCACGGCGGCTCGCCGGTACGGGTGTCGGTGCGGGAGGAGGACGCCGAGGTCGTCATCGCGGTGCGGGACCACGGCCCGGGCATCCCCGAGGACGTCCTCCCGCACGTCTTCGACCGCTTCTACAAGGCGAGCGCCTCCCGCCCCCGCTCCGAGGGCAGCGGCCTGGGCCTGTCCATCGCCCTGGAGAACGCCCACATCCACGGCGGCGAGATCACCGCCGCCAACTCCCCCGAGGGCGGCGCGGTGTTCACGCTGCGGCTGCCCCGGGACGCCTCGGCGCTGACCCAGGAGGCCGAGGAGCACAGGGGCCCGGACGAGAAGGACGAGGCGTGATGACCGTACGCCGTCTGCTGGCGCTCCCGCTGCTCGCCGGGCTGCTCGCCGGGTGCGGGATCCGGGCCACCGAGGTCCCCACCGACTTCGGGCCCGCGCCCTCCCGGGTGCACTGCTCGCTGGCCGAGCCGGACATGGCGACCCAGGCCTCACGGGGGCTGCCCGCCCAGGTGTTCCTGCTGTGCCGCTCGTCGCTGGTGGCCGTGGACCGGACGGTACGGGTTCCTCAGGGCACGGCGGACTCGCAGCGGCGGGTGCTGGTGGCGCAGGGCCTGCTGGACGAGCTGAGGGCGACTCCGTCGGCGACGGAGCTGGAGGCGGGCTACACGAGCGAGGTCCGCGGCAGGCTGGCGGTGACCGGTCCGCGCGCCGACGACCCCGACGACACCCTCCGCCTGAGCACCCCGCCCGACGCCCTGGCGCCGGTGGCCCTCGCCCAGATCGTCTGCACGTTCTCCGACTCGGAGGCGGCGGAGGGCGACGGCTCGGTGATCCTCGGCGGCCCGGACGGCTACCCGCTCCGGCGGTACGAGTGCACGGACGACGTGCGGACGCGACCGTACACGGAGACACCGCCGTCGTCGGAGATCACCGCGGACTGAGGAACTCAGGGCCGGGGAGCGCCGGGAAGGGGCGCGGGGAACTGCGCGACAAGCCCCCACGGCCCGCAGCCGAACAACGGCCCCGGAACCAACCGCACCGAAGACCGCGTCTAGCCCAGCGTGCAGCGTCAAGGCTCCGACAGCGGCGGCATCGCGATCCGTATCCGGGTGACAGGGGGCGTCCTCCTGGTCGCCCACCTCACGTTCGTCGCCTGGCTCACGCTGCGTCCCCTGGACGTTCCCTGGGTGCTGCCACCCAATCTGCGTCCGTTCGCCGGGATAGAGGCCGATCTGGCGCTGGGCCGGCAGGAGGGGCTGCGCCGCCTCGCCGAGGCCGTCGCGCTGCTCGCCCCGCTGGGCGTCCTGCTGCCCGCGGTGCACGGCAGGCTCGCCGCCTCGCCCCTCGCGTCACTGCTCCGTACGGTCGCCGCGGGCATCCTGATCTCGATGGGCATCGAACTGCTGCAGACCGGGGTGCCGGGCCAGGTGGTGGACGTGGACTCGGTGCTGCTGAACACGGTCGGCGTGACGCTCGTGCACGCGGCCGTCGTACCGGCGGTACGCCGCCGGCTGCGCCGCCGGACCGAGCGCGCCCACCCGCCGGGGTCGGCCCTGAAGGGCGAGGCTCCTCAGGGTAGGACCCCGACGATTCCCAGGGTCGGGATCGCACCGTAGAGCGACGCTTTGCCCCCTTCGTCTCCGTAGTGTTGCTGCCAGATGAGGCGGCCACGAAACGCCGCCTTTGACCGACGCTCACGAAGGAGCCGCAGATGTCCCGCCTCGCCCGACCCACCAACGGCCGCATGATCGGCGGAGTGTGCGCCGCGCTGGCGCGACGCTTCGGCATGTCGGCGACCACGATGCGCGTGCTGTTCCTGCTGTCCTGTCTGCTGCCGGGCCCGCAGTTCCTGCTCTACATAGGGCTCTGGATCTTCCTGCCCTCGGAGGAGAAGGCGCGCACCGCCTGGTGACCGGCTGACACCCGTACGCCGATGGGGCGCACCCCGTGTCCAAGGGTGCGCCCCGTCGGCGCGTTCGGGAGGGCTCAGCCGAGCGGCAGGCCGTTCACCCCGGTACCGGCGCCGCCGCCGGGCAGGATCTTGCCGACCGGGAGGCCGCCGAGGAGACCGGCGACCGGCTTGGTCGGGCCGCCGGCGAGCAGCTTCTGGGCGAGCGGCTGGGCGGCGGTCCCGCTCGCGTCGGCCGCGGTCTGCCCCTTGGCCAGGGCCTCTCCACCCGGCAGCACCTGGGAGAGGTTCTCCGCGGGCAGCGTCCGGGTCACCGTGTCCAGCGCGGAACCGGCGTCCGGCAGGGCCGGGGCGGCGTTCGCGGCGCCCGCACCGGTGGCGGCGAAGGCGGCACCGAGGGCGGCGACACCGAGGGTCTTGCCAGCAGACTGCTTCATTGAATGCGTCCTCGAAAATGGGATGACGGGGGATGCGAGCGGTGCATGACCGTAAACATGCCGAGGCTCCCGCCGCAAACATCGAAATGCGGACGGATGGTGAACGTCCGTCCGCATTCCCCGTCACCGAAATCCCGCGATCAGCCTTCTTCGGCCGAGGAACCGCTGGTGGAGGCCGTCTGCCGGAACAGCCACTCGGATTTCAGCTCGGCGTAACCGGGCTTGATGACGTCATTGATCATCGCGAGTCGTTCATCGAAAGGAATGAACGCTGATTTCATCGCATTGACGGAGAACCACTGCATGTCGTCGAGCGTGTAACCGAATGCGTCGACAAGGTGCTCGAATTCCCGGCTCATGCTGGTGTGGGACATCAGCCGGTTGTCGGTGTTCACCGTCGCCCGGAAGTGCAGCCGGCGCAGCAGTCCGATCGGGTGCTCGGCGTAGGAGGTGGCGGCGCCGGTCTGGAGGTTGGAGCTGGGGCACATCTCCAGCGGGATGCGCTTGTCGCGGACGTAGGAGGCGAGCCGGCCGAGGTGGACCGTGCCGTCGTCCTTGACCTCGATGTCGTCGATGATGCGCACCCCGTGCCCGAGCCGGTCGGCGCCGCACCACTGCAGGGCCTGCCAGATGGACGGCAGCCCGAAGGCCTCACCGGCGTGGATGGTGAAGTGGTTGTTCTCGCGCTTCAGGTACTCGAAGGCGTCCAGGTGCCGGGTGGGCGGGTAACCGGCCTCCGCCCCGGCGATGTCGAAGCCGACGACACCCAGGTCACGGTAGCGGTTGGCGAGTTCGGCGATCTCCAGGGCACGGGCGGCGTGCCGCATGGCGGTCAGCAGCGCGCCGACGCGGATGCGGTGGCCGCGCTCCCGGGCGAGCCGCTCGCCTTCCCGGAAGCCCTCGTTGACGGCCTCGACGACCTCTTCGAGGCGGAGTCCGGCCGCGAGGTGCTGCTCGGGGGCGTACCGCACCTCGGCGTAGACGACACCGTCCGCGGCGAGGTCCTCGGCGCATTCGCGCGCGACCCGCACCAGGGCGTCCCGGGTCTGCATCACGCCGACGGTGTGCGAGAAGGTCTCCAGGTAGCGCTCCAGCGAGCCGGAGTCGGCGGCCTCGCGGAACCAGACGCCGAGCTTGTCGGGGTCGGTCTCGGGGAGCTGGGAGTACCCGCTGTCGCGGGCGAGTTCGACGACGGTGGCGGGGCGCAGGCCGCCGTCGAGGTGGTCGTGCAGCAGAACCTTGGGCGCCCGGCGGATCTGCTCCGGTGTCGGGGTGTTCGCGATGGTCTGGCTCGTCATTTCCGCACTTTAACGCCTACGCGCGTAGAGCGCCTGGTGGACGTTTCCGTCGATACGTAACGGTGATCCCACGGACGGGTGGCGTACACCCGCGCTTCTGACACTGTTCTGTCATGGCACAGGAAGCGACGCCGGTTCGCACGGCCCGCCTGGGCAGAGCGCTCGGCCCGGAACCGACGACGGTGAGCGGGGTGGTGCTGCTGCTCCCCGGCGGTGACGAGACGTCACATCGCCGCCCCTCCGCGATGTGGGCGGCGGCATCGGTCCGCGCCCTCGGGCGCCGGCTGACCCGCGCGGCACGGGACGAGGACCTGGCCGCGCACGCCGTGCACTACCGCTGGCGGGGGTGGAACGGCACGGAGGCGAATCTGGCCCGGGACGCCAACTGGGCCGTGGAGGAAGCCGTACGGCGTTACGGCGATGTGCCGGTGTGCCTCGCCGGGTTCGACATGGGCGGGCGGGCGGCGCTGCGGGCGGCCGGGCACGAGGCGGTCAACTCCGTCCTCGCCATCGCCCCTTGGCTGCCGGAGGAGGATGTCGCGGCGCCACCCGAACCGGTGAAGCAGCTCGCCGGGCGGCGGGTGCTGATCGTGCACGGGACGAACGATCAGCGCACGGACCCCGAGTTGTCCTTCCGGCTGGCGGCCCGGGCGAAGAAGACGAACCGGGACGTGTGCCGGTTCGAGGTGCACTCGGACGGGCACGGGCTGCACCAGCACCGGGCCGAAGTGCTGTCGCTGGCCGAGGACTTCGTGATGGGGGCGCTGTTCGGGCGGGCGTTCGCCCGCCCGGTGGAGGACGCGTTCGCGGCGCCGCCGCCCCTGGGACTGCGCATGCCGCTCGCGTCCGGCTTCGGGCAGCGGCGGTAACGGCCCTAGGTCGCCAGCAGATTGCCTCTCTTCGACAGCAGGAACTTCTTGAAGGCCGCCACCGGCGGGGTGTCCGGGTGGCCGTCCAGCCACGCCACTCCGATCTCCCGCACCGCGCGCGGAGCGGTGACCGTCAGCTCCACCACCCCCGGCCGGGGTACCGCGGGCGGGGGCAGGAGCGCGACGCCCAGCCCGGCCGCGACCAGGCCGCGCAGGGTCTCCGCCTCCTCCCCCTCGAAGGCGACGCGCGGCTTGAAGCCGGCCTCCCGGCACAGGTCGTCGGTGATCCGGCGCAGACCGTAGCCCGGTTCCAGGGTGACGAAGGTTTCGTCGGCGGCCTCGGCGAGGCGGACGCGCCGGCGGGCGGCGAGCCGGTGGTCGGCGGGGACCACCAGGCGGAGCTTCTGTTCGTCCAGGCGGCGGGCGACCAGGTCCGGGGCGTCCGGCACCGGGGACGTCAGGCACAGGTCCAGCTCGCCCGCGCGCAGCCGCTCGATCATCGCCTCGCCGTAGTTCTGGACCAGGCTGAAGCGCACCCGGGGGTGGTCGGCGCGGAAGGCGCTGATCAGGCCCGGGACCGTCTCCCAGCCCATGGTGTGCAGGAAGCCGAAGGCGACCTTGCCGGTGGCGAGGTCGGCGTCGGCACGGACCTCGTCGGCGGCGCGCTCCACCTCGGCGAGGGCGCGTTCCACCGAGGCGAGGAAGGTACGCCCGGCCGGCGTGAGGGAGACGGTCCGGCCGCGGCGGGCGAACAGGTCGACGCCCAGGTCCTGTTCGAGGCGGACCATGGCCCGCGAGAGGGTCGACTGAGGGACCTGCATCTCCTGCGCGGCGCGGGTGACGTGCTCGGTGCGGGCGACGCCGGCGAAGTAGGCCAGCCGCGGCGCCAGCAGCCTCGACATCTCGGCCCTGTCTTCTGTGTCACTGGACGGTGACGGTCGCGGCTGTGACCTCTGCTGATGCTCCATGGGAACGATTATGGCGATTCCATGCATTGGACGGATGAGTGCGGCCTTCGTACGGTCGAGTCATGTCTCCCGCCAGTACCGGGGCGTCCACCACCGTGGGCGCCGTCACGTCCGTCCCCGCCGCCGACTCCCCCGACTCCCGTCTGACCCCGGGCGGCCCCGGCTACCGCCGGATGAGCTTCGCCCTCTTCCTCGCGGGGGTGGCCACCTTCGCCCTCCTGTACTCCACCCAGGCCCTGCTGCCGCTGATCTCCGGCGAGTTCGGGGTGACGGCGAGCGACGCGAGCTGGACGGTGGCGGCGGCGACCGGCGGTCTGGCGCTGTTCGTCCTCCCGATGAGCGCGCTGTCGGAGCGTTTCGGCCGTCGTACGGTCATGACGGCGTCGCTCGCGGTCGCGGTGACCCTCGGCCTGCTGGTGCCCTTCGCGCCGAACCTGACCGCCCTGGTCGTGCTGCGGGCGGTGCAGGGCGCGGCGCTGGCCGGGCTGCCGGCGTCGGCGACCGCCTATCTGGCCGAGGAGGTCCGCCCCAAGGCGCTGATCACGGCGATCGGTCTGTTCGTCGCGGGCAACAGCGTGGGGGGTATGAGCGGCCGGGTCATCACCGGCTGGGTCGCGCAGGAGTGGGGCTGGCGGGTGGCCGTCGGGGTGATCGGCGCGCTGGCGGTGGCCTGCGCTGTGGCGTTCCGGCTGCTGCTGCCGGCGCCGCGGCACTTCGTGGCGGGCTCGCTGAAGCCGCGGGTCCTCGCCGGTACGGTCCGCGACCACCTCTCCGACCCGCTGCTGCGCCGCCTCTACGCGATCGGCGCGCTGTTCATGACGGTGTTCGGCGGGGTGTACACGGTGATCGGTTACCGCCTGACGGAGGCGCCGTTCGGGCTGCCGCAGGGCATCGTCGGCTCGATCTTCCTGGTCTACCTGGTGGGCACGGTGTCCGCGTCGACGGCGGGGCGGCTGGTGGGCCGCCTGGGCCGCCGGGGCGCGCTGTACGCGGCGGGCGGCACCACGGCGGCGGGCCTGCTGCTGTCGCTGGCCGACTCCCTGCCGCTGGTCCTGCTGGGCCTGGTCCTGATCACCGCCGGGTTCTTCGCGGGCCACGCGGTGGCATCCTCGGCGGTCAGCAAGACGGCGACGCACGGGCGGGCTCAGGCGTCGGCGCTGTACCAGTCGGCGTACTACATCGGCTCCAGCGCGGGCAGCACGGTCGGCGCGATCGCGTTCCACGCGGGCGGCTGGGCGGGGACCGTCGGGGTGGGCCTGCTGGCGGTCGTCGGCGTGGTGGCGATCACGGTGCTCGGGACCCGGGCGGCCCGGCTGGCGGCCCGCGGATTCCCGCCCTGCGGCAAACCCGCCTGACCTGCGCATTTCCCCACTCCGCACGCCATTGTCAGTGGGCTGCGGTAGCTTCCGAAGTGCTGGACGCGATGAGGCGTGCAACACAGGAACGGCCACAGGGGTGGGTGGACGATGGGCAACACGGCGACTACGACGGACCTCGACGAGACACTGGAGCGGCACCGGGTCGAACTGACCGGGTACTGCTACCGGATGCTCGGCTCGTCCTTCGAGGCGGAGGACGCGGTGCAGGACACCCTCGTCCGGGCCTGGCGCAGCTACGACAAGTTCGAGGGCCGCTCCAGCGTCCGCTCCTGGCTGTACCGCATCGCCACCAATGTCTGCCTGGACATGCTGTCCGCGGGCAACAAACGGGCCCGCCCGATGGACCTGACCGACGCCACGCCGCTCGCCCAGGCCGCCCTCTCCCCCCGCCCCGACCACACCTGGCTGGAGCCCATGCCCGACGCCCGAGTGCTGCCGACGGTGGAGGACCCGGCCGAGGCGGCCGTCGCCAAGGAGTCCGTGCGGCTGGCCTTCATGGCCGCCCTCCAGCAACTGCCGCCCAAGCAGCGGGCGGTGCTGATCCTGCGCGAGGTGCTGGCCTGGAAGGCGAGCGAGGTCGCCGAGCTGCTCGGCACCTCGGTCGCGTCGGTCAACAGCGCCCTGCAGCGGGCCCGCGCCACGCTGGCCGAGCGCGAGGAGCGGGGCGCGGACGCCTCCGTGTCGAACCCGCTGGACGAGGAGCAGCAAAAGCTCCTGGAGCGTTATGTCGCGGCCTTCGAGGGCTACGACATGACGGCACTGACGGCGCTGCTGCACGAGGACGCCATCATGACGATGCCGCCGTTCGACCTGTGGCTGGCCGGCCCGGCGGACATCACCGGCTTCATGACCACGCTCGGTGCCTCCTGCGCCGACTCCCGGCTGCGGCCCGTCCAGGCCAACGGCCTGCCCGGCTTCGCCCACTACAAGCCGGACGAGGAGACCGGCGGCTACACCGCGTGGGCGGTGCAGGTGCTGGAGATCTCAGACGGGCGGATCACCGGTTTCCACTGCTTCCTCGACACCAAGCGCTGGTTCCCGCTGTTCGGGCTGCCCCTCCACCTCGAAGCGGAGACCGACCAGGCCGAGAAGGGCGCGTAGGGCCGGATCGGGGTCGCGCAGCCGGATCCGGCCGCCGCAGCGCCGGGCGGTCAGCTGGAGCCGCGCCAGCAGGTCGACGGCGCCCAGACCCGGGGGGCCGAGGCCGCCGACGTCGCAGACCACCACCCCGGCACCGGACCCCTCCAGCAGTGCGCGCACGTCGTCGCACAGGCTGGTCACCTGGTCCTTGGTGACGGGTCCTGCCGGCACGAGTACAGCGGGTGTCATGGCGTCCACAACCGGTAGACCGGGCGGGCGCGCGGAACTCATCGGGGGCCGGCGGATGAGCAGCTTCGCCGATACGGCGACGGGACCGGCGGCAATCCGCCGGTCCCGTGCGTCCTGAGGGGAAACCCCGGGTCAGGCGATGCGTTCCAGCACCACCGGCGACGCCGTGAAGGCCGTTCCCGGCGCTGCGATGTCGTAGGAGCCCTCCACCGCCCGGAGCGCGTAGTCGAAGCGTTCCGGGGTGTCGGTGTGCAGGGTCAGCAGGGGCTGGCCCGCGCGGACTGCGTCGCCGGGCTTGGCGTGCATCTCCACGCCCGCGCCCGCCTGGACCGGGTCCTCCTTGCGGGCCCGGCCCGCGCCGAGGCGCCAGGCGGCCACGCCGATGCCGTACGCGTCGAGGCGGGTCAGGACGCCCGACGCCGGCGCCGTGATGACGTGCTGCTCCTTCGCGACCGGCAGTTCGGCGTCCGGGTCGCCGCCCTGCGCCGCGATCATCCGGCGCCAGACGTCCATCGCCGAGCCGTCGGCGAGGGCCTTGGCCGGGTCGGCGTCGCGGATGCCCGCCGCCGCCAGCATCTCCCGGGCCAGCGCGATCGTCAGCTCGACCACGTCCGAGGGGCCGCCGCCCGCCAGGACCTCCACCGACTCGCGGACCTCCAGCGCGTTGCCCGCGGTCAGGCCCAGCGGGGTCGCCATGTCCGTGAGGAGCGCGACCGTCTTCACGCCGTGGTCCGTGCCCAGGCCCACCATCGTGGACGCCAGCTCACGGGCGTCCTCGATCGTCTTCATGAAGGCGCCGGTGCCCACCTTCACGTCCAGCACCAGCGAGCCGGTGCCCTCGGCGATCTTCTTCGACATGATCGAGGAGGCGATCAGCGGGATCGCCTCGACCGTGCCGGTGACGTCCCGCAGCGCGTAGAGCTTCTTGTCCGCGGGGGCCAGTCCGTCGCCCGCCGCGCAGATCACCGCGCCGGTGGTGTCGAGGACGGACAGCATCTCCTCGTTCGACAGCAGCGCGCGCCAGCCCGGGATCGACTCCAGCTTGTCCAGCGTGCCGCCGGTGTGGCCGAGGCCGCGGCCCGAGAGCTGGGGCACGGCCGCGCCGCACGCCGCCACCAGGGGCGCCAGCGGCAGCGTGATCTTGTCGCCGACGCCGCCGGTGGAGTGCTTGTCGGCCGTCGGACGGGACAGGGACGAGAAGTCCATGCGCTCGCCGCTCGCGATCATCGCGGCCGTCCAGCGGGCGATCTCACGCCGGTTCATGCCGTTGAGCAGGATCGCCATGGCGAGCGAGGACATCTGCTCGTCGGCGACCTCGCCGCGGGTGTACGCGTCGATGACCCAGTCGATCTGCTCGTCGCTGAGCTCACCGCGGTCCCGCTTGGTGCGGATCACGGAGATGGCGTCCGACAACACAACAGCCATGGCTTTCCTTCCGACGTTCTCAAGAAAGTGCGCGGCCCCCCTGAAGCGGTTCAGAGGGGCCGCACGGGAGTTACTTGGCGAGATGGCCCGGGCCGAAGGCCTGCGGCAGCATCTGCGACAGCGGGAGGATCCCCGCCGGTGTCTCCAGCAGCAGCTCGGCCCCGCCGAACTCGTACAGCAGCTGCCGGCAGCGGCCGCACGGGACGAGGATCTCGCCCCTGCCGTCCACGCAGGTGAAGTGCGTGAGCCGGCCGCCCCCGGTGCGCTGCAGCTCCGAGACCAGACCGCACTCGGCGCACAGGCCGAGGCCGTAGGAGGCGTTCTCCACATTGCAGCCGGAGACCGTGCGGCCGTCGTCGACGAGGGCCGCGACGCCGACCGGGTAACCCGAGTAGGGGGCGTAGGCGTGGCTCATCGCCTCCCGCGCCACCTCCCGCAGGGCGTCCCAGTCGAAGTCGCCCGGCGTCACTTGCCCTGGCCCTTCCGGTACGGCAGACCGTCCGCCTTGGGCATCCTGAGGCGCTGGGCCGACAGGGCGAGGACGATCAGGGTGATGACGTACGGCGTGGCCGAGACGACCTGGTTCGGGACCTCGTTGGTGCCCGCGTACCAGGCGAAGACCAGGGCGCCGATGAGCAGGGTGATCGCGGCGGCGGTGTACTTCTTGCGGATCGCCAGCCAGATCGCGCCGATGACCAGCAGCAGCGCGCCGAGCAGCAGCAGGGCGTGGACGTTCTCCGAGCCGCCGCGCAGGTTGAGGCTGTCGGTGTAGCCGAACAGACCGGCGCCGAGGGCGAGGCCGCCCGGCATCCAGTTGCCGAAGATCATCGCGGCGAGGCCGATGAAGCCGCGGCCGGAGACCTGGCCCTCCAGATAGAAGGGGTTGGCCACGATGGAGAGGAAGGCGCCGCCGAGGCCGGCCAGACCACCGGAGATGATCACGGCGATGTACTTGTACTTGTAGACGTTCACGCCGAGGGACTCGGCGGCGATCGGGTTCTCACCGCAGGAGCGCAGCCGCAGACCGAACGCCGTGCGCCACAGGATCCACCAGGTGGCGGGGATCAGCGCGACCGCGATCAGGGTCAGCCAGGACACGTTGGTGACCAGGCCGCCGAGCAGTCCGGCGATGTCCGAGATGAGGAACCAGCCCTGGTCGTTCAGATCCCGGAGCCCGTCGGACAGCCCCGGCACGGTGAAGTGGCCGAGCGATTCGACCGCCGGGGACTGCTTGGCGGAGCCGCCCTGGTGGCCCACGAAGGCGAGGGGGGCCAGGTAGCGGGTGGCGCCGAGGGCGAGGATGTTGATCGCCACACCGGAGACGATGTGGTTGACGTTGAAGGTGACGGTGACGAAGGCGTGCAGCAGACCGCCGAGGCAGCCGCCGATGATGCCGACCAGGACACCGGTCCACGGGCCCCACTGGAAGCCGGCCCAGGCGCCGAACCAGGTGCCGAGGATCATCATGCCTTCGAGGCCGATGTTGACGACGCCCGCCCGCTCGGCCCACAGACCGCCGAGACCGGCGAGGCCGATGGGCACGGCGAGCTGGAGCGCGGTGGACATCTGGCTGACGTTGGTGATGCCGTCGGCGCCGGTGATGATGCGGACGAGGGAGGTCAGCGCCAGGGCTCCGGCGATGACCAGCAGCAGGACGGGCCACGACAGGCGGCGTCCGGTGGGCGCGGCGGGCTGGAGCGTGGGCTGGTTGACGTCGACCGCTGAGGTCTGGGGGGTGGTCATCGGCCCGCCACCTCCTTCGTGTTGTTGTCGGCGCCGAGCACGTGCCCGGCGGCGAGCTCCGCGCCGACGCGGCGCTGCTGGCGGCGCAGGCCCCACTCGCGGACGGCTTCGTAGGAGACGACGACCGAGAGCACGATCAGGCCCTGCATGATGACCGCGATCTCCTTGTCGTAGTCGTGGAAGTCCAGCTCGGGCGAGGCCTTGTCGAGCCAGGCCCACAGCAGCGCGGCGAACGCGATGCCGACCGGGCTGTTCCGGCCGAGCAGGGCGATGCCGATGCCGAGGAAGCCGATGCCGGTGGGGAAGTTCAGGCTGTAGGTGTGGGTGTCGCCGAGCAGGATCGGCAGACCGGCCAGGCCCGCGATGGCGCCGGAGATCAGCATGGCCGTGAGCACCATGCGCTTGGGGTCGACACCGCTGGCCGCGGCGGCGGACTCGGAGGCGCCGGAGGCGCGCAGGTCGAAGCCGAAGCGGGTGCGGTTGAGGACGACCCAGTAGCCGATGCCGAGCAGCACGGCGAGGATGACCAGGCCGTAGATCTCGCCCGCGTCGCCCATGTCGATGCCGGGGATCCAGCCGGACTCGTGCATCTCGCCGGTGGTGTTGTTGTTGCCGACCTTCACACCGAAGACGTCGGGCAGCCACAGGTAGGCGATGACGGAGGTCGCGATCGCGTTGAGCATGATCGTCGCGACGACCTCGCTGACGCCCCGGGTGACCTTGAGGACACCGGCGATGCCGGACCAGAAGGCGCCGGTGCAGATGGCCGTCAGGAGCAGCAGCGGGACCTGGATCGCGGCCGGCAGGTCGGCGTGGGCGCCGACGATGGCGGCCATCATGGCGGCGAGCTGGTACTGGCCGTCGACGCCGATGTTGAACAGGTTCATCCGGAAGCCGATGGCCACCGCGAGGGCCGCGATGTAGTACATCGAGGCCTGGTTGATGATCAGCACCTGGATGTCGGAGAACGAGGCCTGCTCGAACATCAGGGTGTACGGCTCGACCGGGTTCTTGCCCGAGGCGATGAGTACCACCGAGCTCAGCGCGAAGGCCACGGCGAGCGCGATGACCGGGCCGGCCACCGCGAGGAGCACGCGCTCCTTGTCGAACTTCTTCATCAGCGGGCCTCGTCTTCGCCGGGCTCAGAAGACTCAGGGGCGTCTTCAGCGGTTTCTTCGTGCTCCAGGTGGCCGGTCGCGGCACCGGTCATCGCCGAGCCGAGCTCCTCCGGGGTGATGGTGGCCGGGTCGGCGTCCGCGACCAGCTTGCCGTTGTAGATCACCCGGAGGGTGTCGGACAGGCCGATCAGCTCGTCCAGGTCGGCGGAGATCAGCAGCACGGCCAGGCCCTCGCGGCGGGCCTCGCGGATGTGGTCCCAGATCGCGGCCTGGGCGCCGACGTCCACACCGCGGGTGGGGTGGGCGGCGATCAGGAAGCGCGGACTGTGGCTCATCTCGCGGCCGACGATCAGCTTCTGCTGGTTGCCGCCGGACAGCGAGGCGGCGGTGACGTCGATGCCGGGGGTGCGGACGTCGTAGGCCTCGACGATGCGGCGGGTGTCCTCCTGCGCGGCCTTCGGGTCCAGCCATACGCCCTTGGCGAGGGGCTTTTCGGTGACATGGCCGAGGATGCGGTTCTCCCAGAGGGGGGCCTCCAGGAGCAGACCGTGCCGGTGGCGGTCCTCGGGGATGTAGCCGATGCCCTGCTCGCGGCGCTTGCGGGTGGTCCAGGCGGTGATCTCCTCCTCGGCGAGGCTGATCGTGCCGGAGTCGGCGCTCTTGAGGCCGATGAGGGCGTCGACCAGTTCCGTCTGGCCGTTGCCCTCGACGCCGGCGATGCCCAGGACCTCGCCCGCGTGGATGGTGAAGCTGATGTCGTCCAGCAGGGCCTTGCCGCCGGGCGCCTCGAGGCGCAGCTTGTCGACGGTGATGACCGGGCGGTCGGTGACCGTGGACTCGGCGGTCTCCGGGGTGGGCAGCTCGCTGCCGACCATCATCTCGGCGAGCTGACGCGGGGTCGTCTCGGCGGGGACGGCCGTGCCGACGGTCGTGCCGCGGCGGATGACGGTGATCTCGTCGGCGACGGAGAGCACCTCGCCGAGCTTGTGCGAGATGAAGATGACGGAGAGGCCCTCGGCCTTGAGCTCGCGCAGGTTGTCGAAGAGCGCGTCGACCTCCTGCGGCACCAGCACGGCGGTGGGCTCGTCGAGGATCAGCGTGGTGGCGCCGCGGTAGAGGACCTTGAGGATCTCCACGCGCTGGCGGGCGGCGACCCCGAGCTCCTCGACCAGGAGGTCGGGCTGCACGCCGAGGCCGTAGCGCTCGGAGATCTCCTTGATCCGGCGGCGGGCCTTGGCGCCGATGCCGTGCAGCTTCTCGCTGCCGAGGACCACGTTCTCCAGGACCGTGAGGTTGTCGGCGAGCATGAAGTGCTGGTGGACCATGCCGATGCCGCGGGCGATGGCGTCGGCCGGGGACGAGAAGGTGACCTGCTCGCCGTCGATGGCGATGGTGCCCTCGTCCGGCTTCTGCATGCCGTAGAGGATCTTCATCAGGGTCGACTTGCCGGCGCCGTTCTCGCCGACGAGGGCGTGGACGGTGCCCTTGCGGACGGTGAGGTGGATGTCGTGGTTGGCCACGACGCCCGGGAATCGCTTCGTGATCCCGGCGAGCTCGACGGCGGTCACCTGACCGTTGACCGCCGCGTCGGCCGGAGGGCTGCTGGACGCGTTGATGGCGCACTCTCCTGGGGACGGGGGTCGTCTACGCGCGTAGCGCCCCTACGGCATACAAAGGGGCGACGCACCGCTGACAACGGGGTACGGGGAGCCGGCCCCCCGTACCCCGTCGAGCGGACGTAACCCCGCGGTTACACGCTGCTCAGGGTGTTGCTTGATCGTCAGCTCGACTTGACCTTGATCTCGCCCTTGATGATCTTCTCCTTGGCCGTCTCGATGGCTTCCTGGAGCTCGGCGTTGTCCGCGAACTTCGGGTTGGAGTTCGACAGGCTCACCTCGCCGGTCTTCAGATCGCCACGAACGATACCGGTCTCGGGCTTGCCGTCCTCGACCGACTTCGCCAGGTTGTAGACCGCCTTGGCGACGTCCTTCATCGCCGAGGTGAGGATCGAGTCCTTGTACTTGGCGAGGGCTTCCTGCCGGTACTGGTCGGAGTCGACACCGATCGCCCACACCTTGTTGGCGGCGGCGGCCTCGATGACGCCCTGGCCGGAGAGACCGGCGGCCGCGTAGACGACGTCGGCCTTCTTCTCGATCTGGCCCTCGGCGGCCGTCTTCCCCTTGTCGGGGCTGGAGAAGCCACCCTCCTCCGCGGTCTGCGTGAGGTACTGGGAGAGGACCTTCGCCTTGGGGTTGGTGTCCTTGACGCCCTGCTCGAAGCCGGCCTGGAACTTGTGGATCAGCGGGATGTCCACACCGCCCACGAACCCGACGACGTTCGACTCGGTGCTCTTGGCCGCGGCGACGCCGGCCAGGTAGGACGCCTCCTCCTCGGAGAAGACCAGGTCGGCGACGTTCTTCGCCTCGACCGTGGAGTCGTCCACGATGCCGAAGGTGGTGTCCGGGAACTTCTCCGAGGCGCCCTTGACGGCGGCGGCGTACGCGTAGCCGACACCCACGACCGGGTTGTAGCCCTGCTTGGCCAGCGACTCCAGGCGCTGCTGCTTGTCCGCGTCCGTCTCGCCCTCGGTGGGCTCGACGTCCTGCGTCTCGTAGCCGAACTCCTTCTTCGCCTGCTCCAGGCCCGCGTAGGCCGCGTCGTTGAAGGACTGGTCGCCCTTGCCGCCGACGTCGTACGCGATGGCCAGGCCCTTGTCGCCCTTCGACTCGGACGAGCTCTCGGAGGAGGTGCCGCCGCAGGCGGAGAGCGCGAGGGCCAGAGAGGCGGTCGCTGCGCCTGCGACCGTGATCCGGGAAATCCGGCGCATGTGAGGTGCTCCTAGTCGTACAAGCGCCGGAGGACAGTGCTTCACAGCTTCGGCGCTGGGCTTCGCCGCAGATTAACGCGCGTAGACCAACCTGAAAACCCCTTCTGTCCACCTTGTTATCCGCCCGTGCCCAACGTCACCCGACCCCTGGCCGGAGGCTTGCCGAACGCAAAGGAGAGGTGGCGTTGGGTGACCTTGCCCGGGAACGCCGAAGCGGGCGGGGGCACAGTGCCCACCGCCCGCTCGACGATCCGGACCACCCGGTCCGGTCGGAGGACTACTCCGTCTTGACCTTGATGGTGCCGTCGGTGATGCCTTCCTTGGCCTTGGCCACGGCATCGCTCAGGCCCGCGATCTCGGCCATCTTCGGGTTGCTCTCCGCGAGGCCCACGCCGTTCACCTTCAGGTCGAAGGTC
Source organism: Streptomyces sp. NPDC002776 (assembly GCF_053592195.1). Lineage (NCBI taxonomy): Bacteria > Bacillati > Actinomycetota > Actinomycetes > Kitasatosporales > Streptomycetaceae > Streptomyces > Streptomyces sp. NPDC002776. Next base: position 414,358 of record NZ_JBSFVG010000001.1, read on the forward strand.
TGGACGCCGGTCAGCGGCTTGTCGTCGTTGACGGACTTGGCGAGGGCGTAGACCGCGCCGCCGACGTCCTTGAGCGCGGAGGTGAGGATGTACTCCTTGTACGCCCCGAGCGCTTCCTGCTGGTACTGGTCGGAGTCGACGCCGATCGCCCAGACCTTCGCCTTGGCGGCCGCCTCGATCACGCCCTGACCGGAGAGACCGGCCGCCTGGTAGACGACGTCGGCCTTCTTCTCGATCTGGCCCTCGGCGGCGGCCTTGCCCTTGTCGGGGCTGGAGAAGCCACCCTCCTCGGCGGTCTGGGTCAGGTACTGCGAGATGACCTTGACCTTCGAGTTGGTGTCCTGCACACCCTGCTTGTAGCCGGCCTCGAACTTGTGGATCAGCGGGATGTCCACACCGCCGACGAAGCCCACGGTGTTGGTCTTGGTGGCCTTGGCGGCGGCGACACCGGCGAGGTACGAGGCCTGCTCCTCGGCGAAGACCAGGGAGGCGACGTTGTCGCCCTCGACCACGGAGTCGACGATGCCGAAGGTGGTCTTCGGGTACTTCGCGGCCACGGCCTCCATGGCGGGGCCGTAGGCGAAGCCGACGCCGATCACCGGGTTGTAGCCCTGCTTGGCGAGGGAGGCGAGCCGCTGCTCCTTGTCGGCGTCCGTCTCACCCTCGGTGGGCTCGATGTCGGCCGTCTTGTAGCCGAACTCCTTCTGGGCCTTCTCCAGACCGGCGTACGCGGCGTCGTTGAAGGACTGGTCGCCCTTGCCGCCGATGTCGTACGCGATCGCGAGGCCGAGGTCCTCCTTGGAGGAGCCGCTGTCGCTGTCGTCGCTGCTGGTACCGCCGCAGGCCGTGGCAGCGAGCGCGATGGACGCGACCCCCACCGCGACACGGGTCAGTTTGGATGTCCGACGCATCGTGAAGTTCCCCATTCTCCAAGCCCCGCAGTGGGTGCTGAGTTCGGCGCACAGTAACGCGCGTAGACACTCCTGGGAACGGGGTACCGCGTGGCCGTTATCCATTCGTGCCGATGGCCGGTTACGTCCCCGTGAACCACTGGACGGAAAATATGCATTCCTGGACATCCCGGTGTGCCTGTCAGTGCCGGGGCGCATGGCTGAGCGCCCTGGGGCCAGGCTCCACCCGGGTGCCTCCGGTCGCAACCGGAGTGCCCCCTACAGGTCGATCAGCGCCGCCGCCGTGAACAGCTCCACGCCCACCGTGATCGCGTGCTCGTCCACGTCGAAGTCACCCTGGTGGAGGTCGCGCACCGTGCGCTCGCCCGGCGTGCGGACGCCGAGCCGGGCCATCGCGCCCGGCACGTGCTCCAGGTACCAGGAGAAGTCCTCGCCGCCGAGGCTCTGCTCGGTGCCCTCGACGGAGTCGGCGCCGCGGCGGGCGATCATCGCGTCGCGGAGCAGTTCGGTGACACCGGGGTCGTTGACGACGGGCGGCACCCCGCGGACGTAGTTGATCTCGGACTTGGCGCGGTACAGGTTGGCGACCTCGTCGATCGCGGCGACCACGATGTCCGGCGCCTGGCGCCAGGCGGCGATGTCCAGGCAGCGCACGGTCCCGGAGAGCTCGGCGTGCTGCGGGATGACGTTCGGCGCGTGGCCGGACTCGATCCGGCCCCAGGTCACGGCGAGTCCGCTACGGGTGTCCACGCGCCGGGCGACCAGCGCGGGGACGTCCGTCACCACCCGGGCGACGGCGGTGACCAGGTCGGTGGTCAGATGCGGGCGCGCGGTGTGGCCGCCGGGGCCGCCCAGCGCGATCTCCAGACGGTCGCAGGCGGAGGTGATCGGGCCCTCGCGCAGACCGACCCGCCCGGCGTCCACCCGGGGGTCGCAGTGCACGGCGAGGATCCGGCCGACGCCTTCGAGCGCCCCGCTCTCGATGACGTCGGCGGCGCCGCCGGGCAGGACCTCCTCGGCGGGCTGGAAGATCAGCCGTACCGGCCGGGGCAGCAGGCCCTTGCCGTGCAGGTCGGCCATGACCAGGCCGGCGCCGAGCACCACGGTGGTGTGCACGTCGTGTCCGCAGGCGTGCGCCCGGTCGGGCACGGTCGAGCGGTACGGGCAGTCGGTCTTGGCGTCCGGGATGGGCAGGGCGTCGATGTCGGCCCGCAGGGCGAGCGCGGGCAGCCCGTCGTCCCAGTTGCCGATGTCACACACGAGCCCGGTCCCCGCGGGGAGCACCCGCGGCTTCAGGCCCGCCTTCTCCAGCCGCTCCTTGATCGCGGCGGTGGTACGGAACTCCTGGTTGCCGAGCTCGGGGTGCATGTGCAAGTCACGGCGGAACGCGACGAGTTCGGCACGCAGCGCCTCGGGGAGCGTGCCGGGAAGCGACGCTTCCCCGGCTTCGACGCGGAGATCGGCCTCGGACTCTACGGACATCAAGTGCTTCACCCTCTGAAGGGTAGGACGCCCGGGTGGTCAACTGACCCTCGATCAACAAAAGTTCAGCCCGTTAGGGGAAGAAAAACTGACCGCCAGGCGCATAGGCGTGGTCTGGGATGGGTAAACTCCCGCTCTTTTCCGAGCGAGTCGATCATGATTACTCATCCGCTCTCCTACCAACCCTTACCACGCCGCGGACAGTCCTGTCGGTTCTGTTCATCTGTCGGAAGCCGGCGTCGAGGCGTCCTCGAGCGTTTGTGCAGCCTCGACAGCGCGCAGGATGCGGGCCAGGTCGGCCGGGGCGGCGGCCAGGCGGACGGGGGTGCCGGCGTCGTCGAGGTCGGCGGTGTGCCAGCTCCGGGGCACGGTGTCGCCGTCGGTGCCCCGGACCCGGCGCACCTCCTTGACGGTGAGCCGCCGCACGGGGAGGGTCCGCGCCGCGAACCGGCCCGGGCCGGGGGTCACCGCGGGCGGCCGGTCGCCGCCCAGGGCGATGTGGGTGCCGAAGCCGTGCGGGTTGTAGTCGGTGACCTCCAGGAAGCGGGCGGGCAGGAAGACCTCCTCCCGCTCCTCCTCCCGCTCCTCCTCCGGGGCATTCCCCTGCGGGGGTCGGACCCGGGTGGCCCGCCAGGCCCAGGCGGCCATGGCGAGGGTCGCGGCGGTGCCCGCGGCGGCCCAGGCGACGGTCCTCGGGGTGCCGAAGAGGGTCGTGGGGTGGCGGTGGCACAGCGGCAGCAGCCACGCCCCGGTTCCGACGAGGACGGCCGCGAAGGGCAGGGCGGGCGGAAGGACCTCGCCGGCGGGGAGGCGGCGCCCGCGCAGCCGCATCAGCGTCAGGGTCCCGGGGTAGCCCGCGGCGAGGGCGAGTACGGCCGCTACGGCGGCCAGGTCGCCGGGGACGGGGACGTGCTGGCGCCAGACGTGACGGCTCCCGGCGACCTCCATCACCTCGCCGCGCCAGGCGGTGAGCTCGACCCGGTCGCCGGGCTCGAACTCCTGAGCGGCCTCGCGCGACACCGTCAGCCGGTCGATCGGCCGGTCGTCGGCGAAGTACAGGAGGCTGCCGCGTCGCGGCCCGTCCTGTTCGGTGCGCTCGATCACGGCCGGGATGCGCGTCAGGCACTCGCGCCGGTCCTCGGCGGGGGTCGTGGCGGTGCACGGAGCGGCCGCCCGCCACTCCCGGCGGTCGGCGTCGACGTGCGGGACGAGCCAGGCGGCGAGGCCCGCTCCCGCGAGCAGCAGGACGCACAGCACGGGGACCCAGACCGAGCCGCGGCCGGCGGTGCGCTGGGAGACGACGACGAGGTGGTCCGACTCGGGGGCTCCGTGACGGCGGTGCAGGGCGCGCAGGGCGTCCAGGCCGGTGTCGAAGTCGGTGTCGGGCTCGCTCCATGCCACGGGCTGCGGCAGCTGCCGCTCGGACCCGTCGCGCAGCACCAGCAGGACGTGCCGGGACTGTTCGCCCCGGGGCCAGGTCTTCACCCGGATCCGCAGCTCGGCGACGTCCGGCCAGGGCACGGCCCGGCGCCGGGCGCGGATGCCGCGGGCACCGGCGCGGACCTCCGCGGTGGCGAGGCGCAGCGCGGCGAGACCGAGGCCGAGGCACAGCGCGCCGACACCGGCGAGCGGAACCGGACCGCCGAGGGCGAGGGCGAGGGCGGCGAGCACGGCTCCGGCCGCCATGATCCCCACGACGACCCGCAGGCCCCGCCGCCGGCGGGACCGGAAGACGAGGTCATCACCACTGTTCACACCGTTCACAGCGGCCATATTGCACGGGTCCCAGGCGAGTGCGGGAGCCCGTGGCGCAGGAGAGGCGTTCCTGCCGGCTCGCGTGCCCGGCTAGACCGCCGTCGTCACCGCCGCCAGCCGGTGGACGTCCTTCGCCGAGCCCGTGACCCCGGACAGGAAGCCCTGCGCCCGGGGGGAGGCGTGGTCGGTCAGCCAGGTGGGGTCGATGTCGCAGACCGCGACCTTCACATCGGTGCCGGCCAGGGCCAGGGGGAGGGTGTGGACGACCGTGGACGGGAAGCTCAGGATCGTCCTGCCGATCGGGCCCCGGCGGGCGATCAGTTCGAGGGGGAGGTCCGGGCGGACTATCTCCAGCCCGGTCTCGACCGCGAGGCGGTGGAGCTTCTCCGTGCTCTCGCGGCGGTGGGCGAAGTAGCGGGTGGCGCCGTGCGCCTTGGCGAGGGTGCGGACCGCTTCCACGTAGCGCTCGGCGTCCACCACGCCGGTCTCCACCAGCGAGGTGCCGACCAGGTCCGCGCCCTTGCCGATGCGCGGCGGGCCGAAGCGGGCACGGGTCCAGGCGAAGTCGTTCGCCGACACCGCCAGGCCCGGCAGGGTCTCCTCCATCGGCATGGAGGAGAAGATCTCGACCCTGCGGTCCTCCCCGGGCGTCAGCCGGCGGCGGGCCACCGAGGAGACCGGGGTCAGGAGCAGGTCCCGGGGGCCGCGGCGGCCGCCCTTGCGGTGCCAGCGCACCAGGCGCTCGCCGCGGGCCAGCTGGGCGACGAACTCCATCGTCGCCGTGCCGTCGTCGACCACCACCAGGTCACGGGCCCGGGTGATCGTCAGCAGCAGCTGGACGTAGCGGGAGAAGGGGTCCCCGAGGACCACGCGGGGTGCCCGGCGCAGGGTGCCCGCCAGGCCCGCGATCGTCTGGAAGGGCGCCGTCGCGCCGCTGCGCGCCTCCTCCCAGCGGACCTCGTGCCCCTCCTCGCGGGCCAGCTCCGACATGCGTCGCAGCTGGCCGCGGGTCATCGGATCGATCGGGGAGAGGACCACCAGGGTGAGCCCCGCGCCGAGCGCCTGCTCCTGGGCATGCGCCCACTCCAGCACGTTGAGCAGCTGTACCGGACTCTCGACGAACGCGAGAGTGCGGGAGCCGGCGTTCCCGGCGCGGGGGCTCATCTACGTACGACCGTCCCGTCGTAGGAGGATCGGGGAAGGGTGGTGGGTCAGACCGACAGCGGCTCGCCCGCGGCCGCGGCGATCTCCGCCTCGGCGACGACACCCTGGACGCGGCGCAGCTTCTTCATCGGGCCCAGCTCGGAGTCGTAGACCTTCTTGACGCCGTCGCCGAGGGAGGACTCGATCGTGCGGATGTCGCGCACCAGGCGGGTGAGGCCCTGCGGCTCCACCGAGGCGGCCTGGTCCGAGCCCCACATGGCGCGGTCGAGGGTGATGTGGCGCTCGACGAAGGTGGCGCCCAGGGCGACCGCCGCGAGGGTGGTCTGCAGGCCCGTCTCGTGGCCGGAGTAGCCGATCGGGACGTTCGGGTACTCGGCCTGGAGGGTGTTGATCACGCGCAGGTTGAGCTCCTCGGCCTTGGCCGGGTAGGTCGACGTGGCGTGGCAGAGCAGGATGTTGTCCGAGCCGAGGACCTCGACCGCGTGGCGGATCTGCTTCGGGGTGGACATACCGGTGGAGAGGATGACCGTGCGGCCGGTGGCGCGCAGGGCGCGCAGCAGCTCGTCGTCGGTCAGCGAGGCGGAGGCCACCTTGTGGGCGGGGACGTCGAACTTCTCCAGGAAGGCGACGGCCTCGGTGTCCCACGGGGAGGCGAACCAGGCGATGTTCCTGGACTTGCAGTACTCGTCGATCTGGCGGTACTCGTCCTCGCCGAACTCCACCCGGTGGCGGTAGTCGATGTAGGTCATGCGGCCCCAGGGGGTGTCGCGCTCGATGTCCCACTGGTCGCGCGGGGTGCAGATCTCGGGGGTGCGCTTCTGGAACTTGACCGCGTCGCAGCCGGCCTCGGCCGCCACGTCGATCAGCTTGAAGGCGTTCTCCAGCTCGCCGTTGTGGTTGATGCCGATCTCGCCGCAGATGTAGACGGGCTGACCGGGGCCGGCCAGGCGGGAGGAACCGAACGTACGGAGACGGGAGTTGGTGCTCATGGCGTGAACTGTCCTTACTTGGTGAGGGAGTCGAGAGAGGGGCCGAGGATCCAGCTGGCGATCTCTCGGATCGCGCCGTCGCCACCCGGGACGGTGGTGACCGCGCGTGCGGCGCCGCGCACGACGTCGTGGGCGCTCGCGACCGCCACGGGCCAGCCCACGAGGGCGAAGCACGGGAGGTCGTTGACGTCGTTGCCGACGTAGAGCACGCGCTCAGGCGCGATGCCCTGCTCCTCGCACCACTGCTTCAGTGCGAGGTCCTTGCGGTCGATGCCGTGCAGGACCGGGATCTTGAGCTTCCGGGCCCGGGCGGCGACCACAGGGTTCTGCTCCGTGGAGAGGATCAGCATCGTCAGGCCGCTCCTGCGCAGGGCGGCGATGCCGAGGCCGTCCCCGCGGTGCACGGAGACGAACTCCTTTCCATCGGTGTCGATCAGCACCCGGTCATCGGTCTGGGTGCCGTCGAAATCCAGGACGACCGCGTCGATGTCGGCGGCGGTCGGCAGCGCGCCGGGGCGGTCCGCGTCGAACAGCGGCGCGAGGGCGCGGGCGCGTGCGAGGTCGTGCGGGTCGTCGATCTCCAGCACGCGCGCGGGGTCGGTGCGGACGAGTTCGGTCCGGCCGAAGAAGCGGTGGTTGTGGGTCCGGAACCCGGCCGCGTCCATCGCGTAGGCGGCGCCGGTCTCCAGGTAGTCCTGGGGACGGTCCTGGCGGCGCGGGCGGTAGGACTTGTCGTGGTTGACGCCGACGCCGCCGTCGGCGGGCTCCTCGGCGTCGCGCCAGACGAAGCCGTGGAAGGGGGCCACGGTGACGGCGGTGTCGGCGCCGTTCTCGACGACGGCCGCCGCGACCCCGTCGATGTCCTCGCGGATCACGAAGGGGCTGGTGCACTGGACCAGCATGACCACGTCGACCGGCGCGCCGTGCAGCGCCTCGTGGGTGTCCATGGCGTGCAGGACGGCCGCCTCGGAGGTGGCCGTGTCACCGGCGATGGCCGCGGGGCGCAGCACCACCTCGGCGCCGGCCTCACGGGCGGCGGCGGCGATGGCCTGGTCGTCGGTGGAGACCACGACGTCGGTCACCAGCCGGGTGGCCAGGCACTCGCGCACCGCACGCGCCACCAGGGGCACCCCGCCGACCGGGGCGAGGTTTTTCGCGGGCACGCCCTTGGAGCCGCCGCGGGCGGGAATGACGGCGAGCACGCGGCGCACGAAGGCGGCGTCCGCCGGGGAGTCGGACATGGATTGCGCTCCAGGATTCGCGGAGGTACGGAGGGCGGCGGGCCCGGACGGCGCGGCGGACAGCGGACGACCGCTCACAGCTCCCCCATCCGCCGGATGACGGGCGCCACCCGCTGCACCCCGTGCCGATAGGCACCACGGGCGGCCCGGCGCACGATCTGCCGGACCGGCCCCGGGTCCCTGTCGTGCGCGGGAGCGCCCGGCAGCGGACTGCCGTCGGGCCCGAGATGGTGGCGGGCGAGGATGCCGGGCAGGTAGCCCGGCGCCGTCGCGGGCGTGTAGTACGGGGTCAGCGGAGCCAGCCCGCCGGGCAGGGCCCGCAACTTGGCGATCCGCTCGCGCGCCGCGTCGAAGGCGGTCTCGTACCCGCCGTCCGCCGCGACGCCCTGGCGGGCCACCCACTGCTCGTCGGGGACCGGACGGTGTCCCTCGTCCAGCTGGTCCCAGGAGGCGAGGCAGCCGGAGCCGACGAAGTGGTGGTTGCCGAGCGTCTCGCGCACCCCGAGGTCGGTGAGCACGACGGTGGGGATCCGCCGGTGCAGGGACTCCAGCGCGGCCGTCGAGCTGACCGTGACCAGCAGGTCGGTACGGTCCAGGACCTCGCCCATGTGGCCGTACACCAGCCGGAAGTTGGCCGGTACGTCCAGCTTCTGCACCAGCTTCTGGTAGGGCAACTCCTCGATGTGCGTGGTGTGTTCGCCCGGCTTGGAGCGCAGCTTGAGCAGCACCTCGCGCTCGGGGTGCAGCCGCGCGTGCCGGACCAGGCGGTTCAGCAGGTACGTACGGTCCTTGCGGCTCTCGGGGACGGAGGGCTGCGCGGCGAAGACGACCGTGTACGGGTCGTGCTCCCCCTCGTAGGGCGCGCCGCCGAGGAACGGCAGCGCCACCTCCGTCACCGCCGAGGCGTCGGCGCCGACCCCCTCGTAGACCGCGCGGAACCGCTCGGCGTCCTGGCGGGAGTTGGCGAGGACGAGGTCGGCACCATGCCGCAGCAGCAGGCCGTCGGCGAGCTTCTCGTAGACGACGCCGACGTAGCCGGTGACGACGACGGGGCGCTTGTCGCGGCCCTCCCAGACCCTCTTCAGTCCGTGCAGCACAGCCTGGACACCACCGCCGACGAGGGCCAGGACGAGGATGTCGTACTCCTCGTCGGCCATCGTGCGCAGGAATTCCACCGTGGTCACCTCGCGCATCGAGGCGGCCTGCACGCCGACTTCCGCCAGTTGACGGGCGGTCGGCGTGGCCCGGCCGCGCAACAGGAATCCATCGAGGGAAGGGGCGACTTGCGTGTCCCCTTCCGCTCCGGCTTCCATGGACGGGCCCGGGGCGATGCGGCCCGCCGTCAGCGCACCCCATTTCCAGCGGGTGTCGGAGTCCGCGAGGACGGCGATACGCGGCGGCTTCGTTGTACTTGCTGGCACGAAGATGACGCTAGGAAGCATTTCCTAGGTATAGCCCAACCGCGAAACAACGAAAAGTTAACAACATCCCACCGCGAGCCGAACTGGCCCGTCAGAACCCGGGAAGTACATGGCATGCACCGTTCCGACACACTGAGTTCACCCGCCGTACGCGCGCCGTCCAGTTCCACTGCCGAGCACCCTTCTAACCTTTCTCAGGTGCCAAAGCTTTCCGTGATCGTGCCGTTCTACAACGTGCAGCAATACGCCCCGGACACCCTCAGGAGCCTTCGTGCGAACGCCCGGAGCGACTTCGAGTTCATTCTTGTGGACGACTGTTCGAAGGATGAAACTCCCGCCATTCTCGAACGAGCGGCCGAGCAACTCTCGGAAGTCGCACAAGTGCGTTACCTCCGCCATGAAGTGAACGGAGGTCTGGCCACCGCCCGAAACACCGGTCTGGACGCCGCGACCGGCGAATATCTGACCTTCCTCGACGGCGACGACTGGCTCGCGCCCGGCTACTTCACCGAACTGGTGGGCGCCATCGAGGAGCTGGGCTGCGACTTCGTCCGGACGGACCACGTCCAGGCCCACGCACGCGCCCGCTCGGTGCACCGGGTACCGCACGGCCGCCGGGGCGAGGTCCTCGACCCGCGGGCGGCGATCCTGCCCGCCGACCGGACGACCTCCGTCGACTACGCCTACGCCTGGGCCGGCGCCTACCACCGGCGGCTGCTGGACAAGGGCCTGCTGCACTTCACCGACGGACTGCGCACCGCCGAGGACCGGCCGTGGATCTGGAAGCTGCACCGCGAGGCCGAGTCGTTCGCCGTCGTGAGCCTGCTCGGCGTCTTCTACCGCCGGGGCGTCGCCGGTTCTCTCACCCAGATCGGTGACATCCGTCAACTCGACTTCATCCGCGCCTTCGATCAGGTCATCGAGGAAACTGCGGCTGACCGGGAGGCCGACCAGCTGCTGCCCAAGGCGGTACGCACCTACTGTGCGATCATCGCGCATCACCTCTCGGACGAGTCCAAGTGGGAACCGGCCGTGGCCAAGCAACTGCGCGCGCTGAGCGCGGCGGCCATAAGGCGGATGCCGCAGGACGCGCTCGGGGACGTGCTCGAAACCATGGACCTGCGCCGGGCCAGCAAGCTGCGCCGGCTGCGGCGCCGGGCCACCACTGCGAAGGCGGCCGCGTGATGTCCCGTAACACCACCCAGATCTTCTGCGTCTCCACGCTCTACGGCGCCGCCACCCTGGCCGCCGCGCTGGACTCGGAGTGCTTCGCCGAGGCGGACCGCCGGCTGCTGCTCGTGTTCAACAACTCCGCGACCCCGGAGACCACTGTGGCGGTGGACGAGATGCCGGGGTTCGAGTCGCTGCGGGACCACTTCGACGGGGTGATCTCGTTCAACGAGGCCATCCGGCCGTTCCACCCCGGGGCCTGGGCGCCGCGCACCGACGACATCCCGCTGTTCGAGCGGTACTTGCGGCTGCTGTGGGGCCTGGGCGACGACGACGTGGAGATCGTCCTGGAGTCCATCCAGGTCAACCCGGCGCTGGCGCTCGCCCAGATCTTCACCGGCGCCCCGCTGCACGTCTACGCCGACGGCCTGATGAGCTACGGCCCCACCCGCAACAAGCTCGACCCGCTGGTCGGCACCCGCGTCCGGCGCCTGCTCCACCTGGACCTGGTGCCGGGCCTCACCCCCCTGCTGCTCACCGAGTTCGACGTGCCCGCCGAGGTCGTGCCGGGCACGGCCTTCCTGAAGGTGATGGGCGAACTCGCGGGCGCCGTCGAGGAGCTGCCGGTCTTCCCGGACAACTCCGCACTGCTGCTGGGGCAGTACCTCTCCGCGCTGAACATCCTCACCCCGGAGGCGGAGGAGGAGCTGCACGTCCGGATGATGCGCGGGGCGGTGCAGCGCGGGCACCGGGCGATCGTGTTCAAGCCGCACCCCACGGCACCGGCCCGCTACAGCCGCGCCCTGGAGACCGAGGCCGAGCGGCTGGGCGTCGAACTCACCGTGCTGGACTCGCCGGTGCTCGCCGAGGTGCTGTTCGAGAAGTCCCGCCCCGGCCTGGTCGTCGGCTGCTTCTCGACCGCGCTGTTCACCGCGTCCGCCCTCTACGACCTGCCGGTCGCCCGGATCGGCACCGAGCCGCTGCTGGACCGGCTGACGCCGTACCAGAACAGCAACCGCATCCCCGCGGTGCTGGCGGACGCGGTGCTGCCGGATCTGGAGAACCGCGAGGGCGAGGAGACCGTCCCGGCACGGACGCTGGGCGCGCTGGTCGCCGCCATAGGGTTCACCATGCAGCCGCAGATCTACCCGACCCTGCGGCCCGCCGCCGAGCGGTACCTCGCGGAGCACTTCGCGCTGCGCACCCAGCGCTACTTCAAGCGCAAGCGGCTCACCTCGCTGGGTCTGCCCGGCGGTATTCCGGAGCGGCTGTCGTTCCTGCCGCGCAACTCCACGGCCCGCCGGGTGGTACGCCGGGCCAAGGCCCTGAAGAAGGCGGTGCGCCGCTGAGCCAATACCCGGTGAACTACCGGGAAAGGCCGAGGAAACGGTGGCACAGCGTCGGGTGAAACCGATGAATCCATGGTGTGGGCGGCGTTCGAATCTCTAGGATCACGGAACGCCGCCCCCTCCCACCCCGTGAGGCCCTCATGACGCACCTCGGCCGGCTGTACCCCATGCTCGACGGCGTGAAGCTGCCTGACGACCTGCCCTATTCCCAGGTGAGCTCCTGGGAGCTGCGTTTCCTGTACCTGCTGGGGCGCCATCGCCTCACCGGCGAGGACCGGCTCGTGGAGCTGGGCTCGGGCGGCGGCGGCTCCACCTACGCGCTCGCGCTCGGGCTGCGCGACAGCCCCGTGTTCGACGAGAGGACGGGACGGCTGCACGCGTACGACTTCTTCCACGTCGGCAAGGGCACCTTCGCCACCGAGAAGTTCTTCACGGCCGGTACGAAGCCCGCGGACGGCGACAGCTCGTTCCTCGACGACTTCACCGAGCGGCTGGCGCCCTTCCTGCCGTTCCTGGAGATCCACGCCGGTGACATCTGGCAGACCTCGGATCCGGACGACACCAGCCCGATCGAGTTCCTGCACATCGACATCGCCAAGACGGCCCGGGTCTTCCGCTGTGTCTCCGAGCGCTTCCTGACCCGGCTGCGCCCCGGCTCCGTCGTGCTGCACCAGGACTTCGCCGGGCCCCGGCTGCCGTGGCTGCACCACAGCACGGGCGCGCTGCTGCCGTACATCGAGATCGCCGGGCCGCCGATCCGCTCCACGCTCGCCTTCGAGGTGACCCGGCCGATCCCCGAGGACGTGCTCCGGAGGATCTCCGAGGACGCCTGGACCCTCGACGAGAAGCTGAAGCTGATCTCGGCCGTGCAGGAGCGCATCGACCGCGACCACACCGGCGGCATCCCCTTCAAGTCGGTGCTGGAGCTGGCGAAGGCGTACGTGGCGCACTACGAGGGGCGGCACCGGCAGGCCTGGTCCATCGCGCGGAAGCTGACCGGCGACGAGTACCTCGCCCGGACTCGCGCCGACCACTTCGCGCAGCTGAGGACGGCGTACGAGAAGGACGGCGGCGGCAAGGGCGGCTCGCTGCTGACCCGGGTGGCCCGGAAGGTCGCCGGACGCTGAGAAAGGAGGGTGGGCCCCCGCGCGGGCTCACCCTCCTTCCGTCGTGCGTCAGCCGCCCAGGATGGCCTTCAGGTCCGCGGCGTTCGCCTCGGTGACCTTCCACAGCTCCTGCTGACGGCCGTGCACATCGGCGACGGTCGCCCGGTGGTCGCGGAGCAGGTCCGTGGAGCGCTCCACCAGACGGGCGGCCAGGTGGCGGTCGTGGACGGAGACGCCCCACTCGGGTCGCTCGATGTCGCGCAGGAAGTACGCCATCTTCGGGTGTGAGATCAGGCTGATGATCGGCGTTCCGCAGCCGAACGGGATCATGCCCGCGTGGCCGCGCATGCCGATGACCAGCTTGGTGCGCGCGTACAGATCGCGGATCTCGTCGTTCCCGAAGTCGTACATCGGGATCACGGGCAGCGAGATGCCGTGCTCGCGCCGCAGATCGAAGGCGATCTTCTCGTCGTCGAGCGAGTGCGCCACGCACTTGACCTCGGCCAGCTCGCCCAGGTCCCGGACCGCCCGGGCCATCTGGGCCAGGAAGTAGCCGTAGTCGTGGCCGAAGCGCAGGCCGGCGCGGTCGTAGGCGGCGTTGAGGAGGATGGTGTCCTCGCGGCTCGCCGGGTCCTGCCAGCCCGGCACCAGCTGGCGGGTGACCGTGGTGGGACAGGGCTGGAAGCGGACCTTGCCGTGCAGGTGCTCCGGGAGCATGGCCCGCACCTTCTCGATCGAGCCGTGGTTGCGCAGCCCGAAGAAGGCGGACTTCTCCACCAGCAGGCGCAGCGACTCACGGAACCGGCCGGCGCGGTAGGACTGGCCGTCGAAGGCGTTGAAGCCGACGGCGTAGACCGCGATCGGCACGTCGATCCGGCGCATCAGCTCGTCCGGGACGTTCCACTGCCAGGCGCTGTTGCCGTTGGGCATGGTGTCCGGGATGAACAGGCCGCCACCGCCGATGACCAGGCCGCGCCGGGCGTTGACGCGCTCCAGGGCCGCCTCGTCGAAGAGCCGGTGGGCGTGCACGGAGTGCCAGCGCCGGGTGGTGGTGTCCGGGCCGAAGGCGCTGCGCACGCTCTCCGGGAGCAGCTTGTCGCCCGCGTTGCCCTGGCGGTCCATGTAGAAGGCGACGTGCGCCAGCTGGTCCTCGGGGGCGCCCAGTTCCTGGGCCGGGACGGAGGCCGCGCGCTGCGCCCACAGCCGGCTGGAGCGGTGGGTGATGTCCACGGACATCCCGGCCGTGGCGTACTTCAGCGCCGAGGCGTTGTCGCCGTGCACCCAGGACATCTGGGCGAGCCGGGCGTAGGCGGTGGCGGCCCGGTTGGGGGCGGCCGTCGCCAGCAGCAGCTGGGCCTTGGCCTCGGCGTAGCGCGAGACGCTCATCAGGGCGTGGCCGAGCACCTCGTGCGGCCACGCCTCGTCGAGCGGGATGCGGACGCTCCGCAGGATGTCGACGGCGTCCTGGTAGTCGCCGGACGCGATGTGCGCGGCGGCCACCTTGCGGGCGGCCTCGACGTCACCGGTGCGGGCGACGTGCGGGGTGCCGTAGTGCACGACCAGGTCGTGGTGCAGGCCGCCCGAGCGGGAGAGGTACGCGGCCTGGAACTCGGCGTCGGACAGCTCGTACTCGCGCCACTTCTCCTCGGCCTGGCTGTACCCGGACTCACCGCCCTGCCACGGCTTGTGGCGGCCGGTGAAGTGCAGGATCGCGGTGTCCTCGGGGACCGGGAGGTCGCCGGACAGGCGCCGCTTGACGAAGTTGTAGCGCGGGTCCAGGCGGATGAAGTCGCCGCTGAGGACGGCGTTGAGGATGCCCTGGTCGTGCTTGTCGAGTTCGTAGTCGCCGCTGCGGCCGGTGGCGTCCAGCCTGGCGCAGAACTCGTCGCTCAGGTACTCGCGCTGGATGACCAGCAGTCCGGAGTTGAGCTTGTGCTGCCCATAGAAGAACTGCGGGACGGCCGCCAGGCCCTCGCGCAGCTTGAGCAGTTCGCCGAGGTCACCGAGGACGACCATGTCGGTGTCGAGGGTGATGACGGTGTCGTACTCGCGCAGCCGCAAGACGTCGAGGATGAAGTACGCCTTGCGGACCAGGTAGTTGTCCTGGTCGCCCTTCTGGTAGGCGTCGTAGTGCGTGTCGTTGACGCGGCGCAGCACGATGCGCGGGTGCAGGGCGCGGATCCTGGCGATCGAGGCGGGGCGCAGGTCGTCGTAGAGGACGACGAAGTCCTCGCAGACGGCCGGGTTGGACAGGGCGAGGCTGCGCAGCAGGACGAGGAAGCCCGGGAGGTAGTTCTCGTCGACGTAGGACGCGAAGGCGATGCGCCGCTTGCCGGTGAGGGCGGCCGCGTCGGTGACGGGGGCCGCGGGCAGGGTGGTCGTGGTCATCGCAGGGATATCCTCATGTCGGTCACGCTCCGGGCCCGGTCCATGACCCATGCCTTCTCGCTGGTGTATTCGTGCACGGAGGTGATGGCGAGCTTCATCGCTTCCGGCACGCGGTACGGGCCGCTCTCGTAGAAGTCGAAGCCGATCAGGTCGAGCGTGGGGCTGACGTCCAGGAAGTCCAGCAGGAACAGCATGTTGAAGCCGGTGGTCGGGATGCCCGACCAGACGTCGGTGGAGAGCTTGCCGATGTTGCGCACGGGCCAGCGCAGCGACTCGTCGCCCAGATACGTCTGGGCGCCGGGCACCAGGCGGTTGCGCAGCGACCACTTCCAGTCGCCGGAGATCCCGCCGAAGACGAGCCGGGTGTCGACCTGCTTGTCCCAGTTGAAGCCGTGCTTGTGGATCGTGGCGTGGATGTCGGTACGGCTGCCGGTGTGCTTCGGGTCGAGCCGGAAGGAGTTGAAGCGCACCACGAGGTCGTACGCGTCGATCTCGGCACCCATCGAACTGGCGGCCACCCGGCCGGAGTTGGCGATCAGGCAGACCGACTTGCCGGCGATCCGGTTGCGGAACTCACCGAGGCTGATCCACTGCACGCCGCCGATGGTGGGGTCGGCGACGGGCCCGCGCATCCGGGTGCGGCGCTGCTCGGCGTAGAGCGCGAGGACCTCGGTGAGGGCGGTGACATCGGTGTCGACGGCGATCCGCAGGTCCAGGTACTGGCTGAGCAGTTCCTGGCGGTCCTCGACCGGGGCGTCCGCCATGGCCAGGAGCGCTCCCACCAGCCGGGGTTCGGCCGCGGCCCAGTCGCCGACGGCGTGCGCGGCCAGGCCCTCGGCCCATACGGCGGTGGCGTCGCCGCGGGTGAACTCCTCGGCGCGCGGGCACTGGCGGCGCAGCAGGGCGAGCAGGTCCCGCTCCCGCTCGCTCGCGGCGCGCAGGCCCGCGATGCGGGCGCGGACGCCGAAGCCGTCGTCGTCGGTGAGCCCGAGGTACTTCTCGTACGCCTCCAGCGCCTCGGCGTCGTCGCCGAGCGCCTCCATCAGGCGGGCACGCAGCCGCCATCCGGCGCGGGAGTTCTTGCGCTGCGCGAGCACGGTGTCGCTGATCACCAGAGCGAGGTTCAGCTCGTCGTCGTAGCCGCACTTGAGCGCCTGGTTGGCGACGGCGAGCAGCGCGTCGAGCACTTCGTTGGCGATACCCGTGGCGGGGGTCGCGGCGCCCTTCACGGCACGCTTGAGCAGCGCGGTCGCGCCGGTCGCCGGGGCGGCCGCGGGGGCGGCGGGGGTGGTTCCCCATACGACGAGCAGCTTTCTGAGCTGCTCGGCGAGTTCGATACGGCGGCGGTCGATGCTGCCGACGAGTTTGCCGCTGTGCACCGCGCAGGCACGCAAACAGTCGTCCAGCTCCCCTCCGCGCGCACGTGCCCGTCTGTTCTGGACCCTCGTCATGGCACTCCTGGTATTCGCCAAGCCAATGCTGTGTCTGCCGCGGTTCGCCGGCGGGTGGGGGGATCTTGAAACCGTGTGATTATCCGTGGGGGGATGCTGAGAAAAATTAGGAAGGCAAAACGACGTTCAGGTGAACTCATAGGTACTACAGGACTAATCGTTGGCCCGGCGCCCGAGACAAGCCTGTGATTCGGACTAACGTGCCTAGCTCCACCCTGGAGAACGAGAACGCCTGGCAAGGGGATTTCTGTGACCAGCACGACCGTCCGAACGGTGATCGAGCCGCCCCGGAGGGCGGAACGGACCGGGCGCAGGGAGACCCGGCTGCGGGCGCTGGACGGACTCAGGCTGGTCGCCGCGCTGATGGTGGCCGCGTACCACTACGGCGGCCGGGGCGGCGAGGTCACCGAGGCCTGGGGCAGCTCGCCGACGGTCCAGTTCCCCACGCTGCACGAGTACTTCGCCTACGGCTGTCTCGGCGTCCAGGTCTTCTTCGTCATCTCCGGGTTCGTGATCTGCATGAGCGGCTGGGGACGGCCGCTGAAGTCCTTCTTCGCCTCCCGCGCCTCCCGCCTGCTGCCCGCCTACTGGGCGGCGGTTCTGCTGGTCACGGCGGTCTTCGCGCTGCCCGTGGTTGCCTACCAGGCGGTCTCGCCGAGCGACGCGCTGGTCAATCTGACGATGCTCCAGCAGCCGCTGGGCGTGGACCGGGTGCTCGGGGTGTGCTGGACGCTGTGGGCGGAGGTCCGCTTCTACGCCCTGTTCGCGCTGTGCGTCGTGCTGCCCGGCGCGACCCGGCAGCGCGTGATCATGTTCTGCGCCGGCTGGACCCTCGCGGCGGTCATCGCCGAGGCGGCGAACGAACCGCTGCTGGACCTGGTCCTGATGCCCGAGTACGCGCCCTTCTTCATCGGCGGTGTCGGCCTCTACCTGGTCCACCGCGACCGCCGGGACGCCTACGCCTGGGGCATCGTCGGGGTCAGCTGGCTGATCGGGCAGCACTACGCGGTGCAGAACCTGTGGCGCGCCCCCAGCCCGGACGCGTTCGCGCACCGCACCTCGCTCGGGATCGTCCTGGTGGTGACCCTCGGTTTCGTGGCGGTCGCGGCCATCGCGCTCGGCTGGCTGCAGTGGGCGAACTGGCGCTGGCTGACCGTGGCCGGGGCGCTGACGTACCCCTTCTACCTGGTCCACGAGCACCTGGGCTGGGTGGTCATCGAGACCCTCCACCAGGACCTGTACCTGTCCTCCTGGGCGACGTTCACCCTGACGATCGGCTCGATGCTGCTGCTGGCCTGGCTGCTGAACCGCTACGTCGAGAAGCCGCTGACCCCACGCCTCCGGACGGCCCTCACCAAGATGCGCTGAGGTCCGGGCGCGGCAAGACTGCTGGGCAGCCGTTGTTCACCGGGCGTTCAACCCGGTGACGGATTGCCCGGACCCCAGTGAGCAGGCGCGTCACATGGCCAACGCACAGCAGACACCCGTACTCCCCGGTGAGCTCGGCGATGTGCCGGGCTGGTTCCCGCCCCTGGACCAGACGCTGTTCACCTGGTTCCTGGAGCGGCAGGAGACCCTCGGCCGGCGGGGTGACCTGCTGGAACTGGGGGCCTACCTGGGCAAGAGCGCGATCCTGCTGGGCCGGCATCTGCGTCCCGGTGAGACGTTCACGGTCTGCGACCTCTTCGAGAGCGACGCGCCGGACGGGGCGAACCAGGCGGAGGCGTCGAAGTCGTACGCGTCCCTGACCCGGCAGGCCTTCGAGCGGAACTATCTCTCCTTCCACGACAGCCTGCCCCGGGTCGTCCAGGGACCCACCTCGGTGATCACCGGCGAGGTGGGGGCCGGGACCTGCCGCTTCGTCCACATCGACGCCTCGCATCTGTACGAGCACGTGCACGACGACATCGGCGCGGCGCGGGAACTGCTCGTGCCGGACGGGATCGTGGTCCTGGACGACTTCCGCTCCGAGCACACGCCAGGGGTCTCGGTCGCGGCCTGGGAGGCGGTGCTGAACCGGGGGCTGCGGCCGGTGTGTCTGAGCACGCAGAAGCTGTACGGCACGTGGGGGGAGCCCGCGGCCGTGCAGGAGGAGCTGCTCGCGGCGTTCCGGGGGCGCGAGGACTGCGGGGTGAGTGTGCAGCACGCGGCGGGGCACCGGCTGGTGCGGGTCCGCTCGCACGGGATGCGTCCGCCGGAGTTCCCGCGGTCCCGGCACTACGCGGGGCCGGCGTCGGCGCGGATGTCACGGAGGTCCCGGTCCCGGCGGCTGGCCGCCGAGCTGTTGCCGCCGATCGTCACCCGGGCGGTGCGGCGGGCGCGTGAGCCGCGGCCCGGCGGGGTCCGGGCGCGCGGTTTCCCGCGCCCCTGAGGTCAGGAACCGGCCAGGGACAGCTTCACCGCGAACCCGAGGAACAGCGCCCCGGCCGCCGAAGTGGCCCCCGCCGACAGCCGCTTGCGCCGCCGGAAGGCCGCCGCCAGCCTGGTGCCGCCGAATATCAGCGCGCTGAGGTACAGGAAGCTCGCGAGCTGCGCGAAGACGCCCAGCACCACGAACGACAGCGCGGGATAGGCGTACGCCGGATCGACGAACTGCACGAAGAAGGCGACGAAGAACAGGATCGCCTTGGGGTTGAGCAGGCTCACCACGAGGGCCCGCCGGAACGGCCGCTCACCCGGGACGGAGGCGGACGCGTCCTTCTCGGCGGCCAGGCGCTGCTCCCGCCGGTCCCGCCACATCCCCCAGGCCGCCCGCAGCATCCCGAGCGCCAGCCAGGTCAGATACCCGGCACCGGCGTACTTCACGATGCCGAACAGCACGGCGTTGGTCTGGAGCAGGGAGGCGACTCCGGCCGCGGAGAGCGTCATCAGCACCGCGTCCCCGCACCAGACCCCTGCCGCGGCCGTGTACCCCGGGCGGACGCCCTGGCGGGCGGCCACGGACAGCACGTACAGCGAGTTGGGGCCGGGCAGCAGCACGATCAGGATCAGGCCCGCGAGATAGGTGGGGAGGTCGATGACGCCGAACATGGAAAGGAGTGTCGCACGGGGGTACGACACTCCGATGCCGAATTTTCGGCGGGGCAGGCGGGGAGGCGAGCAAGCAGGCGGCCGGGCGGGACGGCCCGGGTCAGAAGGCGTCGCTCGGGACGTACGTCCCCCAGACCTCCCGCAGCGCGTTGCACACCTCGCCGACCGTGGCCCGGGCCCGCAGCGCGTCCTTCATCGGGTACAGGACGTTGTCCTCGCCCTCGGCCGCCTTCTTCAGGGCCGCCAGGGCCGCGTCCACCGTCTCCTGGTCGCGCTCGGCCCGGAGTGCGGCGAGCCGCGCCGCCTGCTGGGCCTCGATCGCCGGGTCCACCCGGAGGGGCTCGTACGGCTCCTCCTCGTCGAGCTGGAAGCGGTTGACGCCCACGACCACCCGCTCGCCGGAGTCCGTCTCCTGGGCGATGCGGTAGGCGCTGCGCTCGATCTCGCTCTTCTGGAAGCCGTGCTCGATGGCGGTGACCGCGCCGCCGAGGTCCTCGACCTTCCGCATCAGCTCCAGCGCCGCCTCCTCGACCTCGTCGGTCATCTTCTCGATGACGTAGGAGCCCGCGAAGGGGTCGACCGTCGCCGTCACGTCCGTCTCGTAGGCCAGCACCTGCTGGGTGCGCAGGGCCAGGCGGGCGGACTTGTCCGTCGGCAGGGCGATGGCCTCGTCGAAGGAGTTGGTGTGCAGCGACTGGGTGCCGCCCAGTACCGCCGCCAGGCCCTGGACGGCGACCCGGACCAGGTTGACCTCCGGCTGCTGGGCCGTCAGCTGGACGCCGGCCGTCTGCGTGTGGAAGCGCAGCATCAGGGACTTGGGGTTCTTCGCGCCGAACTCGTCCCGCATCACCCGGGCCCAGATGCGGCGGGCGGCACGGAACTTGGCGACCTCTTCGAGGATCGTCGTACGGGCCACGAAGAAGAAGGACAGCCGGGGCGCGAAGTCGTCGACGTCCATGCCCGCCGCGACGGCCGTACGGACGTACTCGATGCCGTCGGCGAGGGTGAACGCGATCTCCTGCGCGGGGGACGCGCCGGCCTCCGCCATGTGGTAGCCGGAGATCGAGATGGTGTTCCACTTCGGGATCTCGGCCTTGCAGTACTTGAAGATGTCCGCGATCAGCCGCAGGGAGGGCTTGGGCGGGAAGATGTACGTCCCGCGCGCGATGTACTCCTTCAGCACGTCGTTCTGGATCGTGCCGGTCAGCTGGTCCGCGCTGACGCCCTGCTCCTCGGCGACGAGTTGGTACAGCAGGAGCAGCAGCGCGGCGGGCGCGTTGATCGTCATCGACGTGGAGACCTTGTCCAGCGGGATGCCGCCGAACAGCACCCGCATGTCGTCGATCGAGTCGATCGCCACGCCGACCTTGCCGACCTCGCCGGAGGCGATCGGCGCGTCGGAGTCGTGGCCCATCTGGGTGGGCAGGTCGAAGGCGACCGACAGGCCCATGGTGCCGTTGGCGATCAGCTGCTTGTAGCGGGCGTTGGACTCGGTCGCGGTGCCGAAACCGGCGTACTGGCGCATCGTCCAGGGACGGCCGGTGTACATCGACGGGTAGACACCCCGGGTGAAGGGGTACGACCCCGGTTCGCCCAGCTTCTCGGCCGCGTCCCAGCCCGCCAGGGCATCCGGTCCGTAGACCGGTTCGATGGGCAGTCCGGACTCCGACTCGCGCGCCATGGTGTGTTGCCTCCCGCCGAGCAGTTCGCTCGCTGCTTACTCACTGGTACAGACCGACCCTTCGACGGACTGTAGCGGCGTGGTGCGCGCCCGGAGGAGAGCAGCACGCTGGGACCTTGCTCACAGCCGCCATGCGGCCCCGGTCACAACCATGCCCCGCCGTTCGCAACCAGTCATCCGCGGGGAGCATCTCAGAGGACATCGGCGGCATTGGGGGCCGGATGAGGAGCATGAGGAGAACGGCCGGCGCGCTGGCCTCGGCGGCGGCGCTCGCGGTCGTGTGCGGCGGCTGCACGGTCCGGGCGGCGGACGGGGAGGGGCAGTCCCCGGTCTTGGTCGAACTGCCCAGCCGTACGCCCTCGCAGCCGCCGCAGGACGCCAAGCCGAGCGCGCCCGCCCCGTCCGCGGCCCCGGAGGTCCTGTGGTCGCGCGGGGACAGCGGCCGGGGCGTCCGGGAGCTCCAGGCCCGGCTGCGGCAGGTCGCCTGGCTGTTCGACGGCCCGACGGGGACCTACGACGACCTCACCGAGCGGGCGGTCAAGGGGTTCCAGGGCAAGCGCGGGCTGCCGCAGACCGGGAGGACGGACGCCGTCACCTGGCAGCGGCTGCTGAGGATGACCCGCGAGCCGGGGAAGTGGGACCTGTACCTGATGGGCGGGCAGCCAGCCGCCCCGCCCGATCCGCGCTGTCTGACCGGCCGGGTGCTGTGCATCGACAAGACGAGCCGCACCCTGCGCTGGATGGTCGACGGCCGCACCCTGTCCACGGTGGCCGTGCGCTTCGGCGCGCAGTACACGCCGACCCGGGAGGGCGTGTTCCAGGTCTACTGGAAGTCCCGGCACCACCACTCCACGCTCTACGACTCGCCGATGCCGTACGCGATGTTCTTCAGCGGGGGCCAGGCCGTGCACTTCTCGTCCGACTTCGCGGCCCGGGGCTACGCCGGCGCCTCGCACGGCTGTGTCAACGTGCGGGACGAGGGGGCCATCGCGGGACTGTTCGCGCAGGTGAGGAACGGCGACAAGGTCGTCGTCTCCTGGTAGTGGGGCGCGGGCGGGACCGGGGGAACGTGTCCCGCCCGCGCCAGGTGCACGAGCCGAAGGTACGGGGGGAACCCCGGCTCCGTGCGACGGCCGATGACCAGTCGGCTCACTGAATACTGCGCCGGGATCGGCGAAAACGTCACACCCCGCGCGAAAAAAGTTCCGCGGTTTACAGAACCGCAGCTCAGCGGGCGTGTCGTAGCACCCGCGCGGGGATCACGGCGCGGTGGACGGCGGGCTCGGTGAGACGTCCAGAGCGTCCGGTGCCACCGGGGAATCGGAGCGGTCCGGCACGGGGGTCCCGGGCGGCGACGAGGGCGTCCCGGTGGTGGTGCCGTCGGTGCGCCGGTGGTCCTCGGGGCGGCTGTGACCGTTGCCTTTCCCCTTGTCGCGGCCGCCCTCGCCGCGGCCCCGGTCGCCCTTCTCGCCCTTCTCGCCCTGGTCGCCCTGGTCGTCGTCCTCGTCCTGGCCGCTGCCCCGGCCGGCGTTCTCCTCCCGGCCGTGGGACTTGCCCTCCCCCGACCCGGACTCCGACCCCGACCCGGACTCGGACCCCGACCCGGACCCGGCCTCGCCGAGCAGTCCCTTGCAGTAGGTCCACACGCGCGCGGAGCCGCCCGCAGCGGCCTCCAGAGCCCGCCTGCTGTCGTCGGCGAGCCGCTTGCCGGCGCTGACGTCACGGCAGGCCGCGACGGCGGCGCTCTTGTGCTTGCCGCCGCTCCACCGGTCCTTGGGGTCACCGTTCGCGGCGCCGGGGTCGGTGCCGTCGCCCCCGGTCTCCCGCGAGGTCTCCGGGTCCGGCGCGGCCCCGCCGGACGTCCCGTCGGGCACGGACTCGCCCTCTACGGCGTCCTCCGGGGACGGCGACTCCTGCGGGCGCTCGGGCGGCACGGCGGCCGAGACCGACGCGGCGGGCTCCGGTGCGCCGCCCTCGAACGGCGTGGGCAGGACTCCGGTTCCGGCCGCGACCGCGACGCCGCCGACCATGCCGACGGCCAGCGCGGCGGCCAGACCGAGGCGCACCGGGCGCGCCCAGCGGGGACTGCGGGCCCCGCTGGGGGGCGTGCCGATGCGGACGAGGCCGGCGTCGCCGGAGTGCGGCCGGGAGCCGTGGCCGGGGGTCGCGGGGGCGGCGGCGGACTCGGAGCGGGCGGCGCGGAAGGCGGCCAGCGCGGCGGCCTCGCCGGGGAGTTCGGCGGAGGTCGCAGGGGGTTGGGCGGTCAGGGCCTCAAGCGCCTTGGCGAGGCGTTCCGCCCGGTCGCGGTCGGCCGCGTCCACAGCTTCCAGTGGCTCCCCGCTCAGCAGACGTTCCGCCGTCCTCCGGTCCAGCCACCTGTACTGCTCGTCGGCCATCACACATCCTTCTGCGTCCGCGCACGCGTATGCGTCACAGTCGCGGACGTCACGGCGCGGCCGCGCGGTTCTCGCTGGGGCGGCAGGGCGGCGAGGACCCCGGCCGATTCCGGATCGTTCTCCGAAGGGTCGCCGAGCAGTTCGGCGAGGCGTTTGAGACCCCGGTGCGCCGCCGTGCGGACCGCGCCCGGGCGCTTGCCCAGCGTCTCCGCGGCGGTCTTCGCGTCCAGGCCCACCACCACGCGCAGCACCACGGCCTCGGCCTGGTCCTGCGGCAGCCGGGCGATCAGGGAGAGGGTGCCGTCGGTGGCCAGGGCCTCGATGGCCTCGCCCGCGGTGTCGCACTCGGCGGCCCGGCCGGTCAGTTCGGTCTCGTCGCCGCCGATCGCGGGGCGGCGGCCGCGCATGCGTATGTGGTCCAGCGCGCGGTTGCGGGCTATCCGGGCGGCCCAGCCGCGGAAGCGGTCCGCGTCCCCGCTGAAGCGATCCAGGTCGCGCGCTATCTGGAGCCAGGACTCCGACGCCACGTCCTCGGCGTCCGGGTCGCCGACCAGCGTCCGTACGTAGCCGAGCAGCCGCGGGTGCACCGAGCGGTACACAGTCCGGAACGCGGTCTCGTCCCCGTCCTGTGCCGCAAGCACCGCGGCCGTCAGCTCCGCGTCGTCCCCCAGCACTCGGTACCTCGGTAGATGGTCGGTGGATGGCCCCGGCTCGGCGGCCCGCCGCCGGTTTCAGTGATCGTTCAACTTCCCCGTGCGACGCGAAAGGCACGTTACGACCTGAAACCGCTGCTCGTCCATGTCCGGACAAGGGGCGGCGGGCCGGGGACACATCGGGGTGTGACAGAAACCGCACTCATGGCGCTGTAGGAAATACGGGCCGCCGCGCGGCCCGTGCCGCGCGACGGCCGGGGCCTCTCCTGTGGGGGGTGGCGGCCCCGGCCGTTGCTTTGGCGGGGGCCCCAGGTGGCCGAATCAGCGGGCCGGTGAGAACGACTCCCGGCCGACCGGTGTCAGTTCTTCTTGCCCGGCTTGTTGTCGCTCTTGCCGGAGCCGTTGTCGGAACCCGAGCCGGAGCCGGTGCCGTTGCCCGTGCCGGAGCCGGAGCCGGAGCCCGTCCCGGTGCCGTTGTCCGTACCGGTGCCGTTGTTGCCCGTACCCGTGCCGTTGGTCTTCCCGGCGCCCGGCTTGCTCTGCGCCGTCGCCTCCGCGAGTCGCTGCGCGCAGTACGCGGCCACCTTCTCCGCGCCGCCCGCCGCCTCGGTCAGCCGCTGCCAGGCCGGGGCGTCCAGCGCTTTGCCGTTGCCCCGGACCCGCTCGTAGGCCCGGCACTTGGCCTCGGTGTCCGCGGCGGCGGACGGACGGTCCCGGGGCGCGGTGGCGGTGCCGGAGGCCGTGGCTCGGGGCTCGGGGTCCGGGTCGGCGGGAGCGGCGGACGGCGGGGGCGTGCCGGGGCCGTCGGAGGCGTCCGAGGAGGAACCGGCCGTACCGATCGCCGCGAAGGCGGCCCCGCCGAGGGCGAGGCTCGCGACGAACAGCGAGAGCGTGGCCCGCAGCGAGCGCACGGAACGGCCGCGCGTCCGGGGCCGCCAGTCGTCCCGGCGCCGGGTGCGGGTCCGGTGCGCGCCCGCCTCCCGGGCGGCCCGGAACGCGGCGACGGCACGCCGCTCGCCCTCGGCGTCGACAGCGGCGGAGCGCATCGCGGCGGCGAGCAGGGCCTCCAGGTCGGGCCGGCCGGCGTCCGCGGGCGGGCCGGACGGGGTGCCGTGCGGGTGCGCGGGCCGACGGTCGGCGGTGCCGCCGTCGCTCAGCTGTTCACCCATGTCCGTTTCCGTTCCTGTCCGACCTGACCGATCCGGGGCCCATGGTCCCGCCGGATCCTGTGTGGCCCGTGGGGCCCCTGCGGGCCGCGCGCCCCGAGGGGTACACGGCGTCCGCGACCTGTGGAGGCGCGGTGCTCCCCCCGTGCTACGCCCGCGCTCCCCGCTCCGTTCATTTCGACTCCCCCAGCGTCCGGGGGCCGTCATCCGTCACACCCTCGGTGCCCAGCTGGCTCGCCAGGCGCTTCAGACCCCGGTACGCGGCGGTGCGCACCGCGCCGGGACGCTTGCCGAGCACCCGGGCGGCCGCCGGGCCGTCCAGGCCCACCACCACCCGCAGCAGCACGGCCTCGGCCTGGTCGCGCGGCAGCCCCCGGACCAGCTCCAGGGCGTACTCGGTGGAGATGGACTCCAGTGCCTGCTCGTGCGTGCTGTGCGGGCCCGGCAGATCGAGTACGTCCTGATCGGTCGCCGTCGACCGGGGCCGTACCCGCTGCCGGCGCAAGTGGTCCAGCGCCCGGTGCCGGGCGATGGTCGCGCTCCAGCCGCGGAAGCCCGCCCCGTCGCCCTTGAACCGGCCGAGGTCGCGGGCGATCTCCAGCCAGGCGTCGGAGGCCACGTCCTCGGCGTCGTCGCCGACGATGCCGCGCAGATAGCCGAGGAGTCCGGGCTGCACGATGCGGTAGGCGACCGCGAAGGCCGCCTCGTCACCCTCCTGCGCCCGCGCGACGGCCGCGCCCAGCTCCCCGTCGTGCGCGTGCCCGCGACGGGGTTCCGCTCCCTGGCCCAACTACTGTCCTCGTCCCGCCGAGTTCATGGCCGGACCGCACCCCCCGGCACGGCTCCGTCCTCTGCCCACGCCCCTCATGGTCAACAGCGCCGGGCCGCACGGAAGTGTCACAGCGGCCGCCGTAATCTCGTGCGGCTCATGCGGCGGCCCGCCGGACCCGGCCGGGCAGGGTGAGGTAGAAGGTGTGCAGGGACTCCTCGGGGCCGCCCGCGTCGAAGCGGTTGTGGACCTTGCCGAGCGGGTTCCAGACGCGGCCGTCCGGCATCCGTACGCCGACCGGCTGGCCGAAGTAGGCGCGCTGGTGGGCGTCGAAGTCGACCCAGACGGCGCCCGCCCGGCGCACCAGCACCTCACCGACGTACGCACCGAGTCCGAAGAGCGTCTCGCGGGCGCGTTCCTGGTCGGCGCCGCCCTTGCGCAGGCCGTCGATCAGGAAGTCCACGACGCGCAGGCTGGCCACCGAGTAGTCGAGCGGCAGCCGGTTCCGGGCGGTGACACCGGCGACGAAAGCCGCCGTGAGCCCGCGCATCGCGTTCGCGTGCCCTCTTCGCTCGTCCCCCTGGTCCATCGGCCGACCCCTCCCGTCGATCCACGGGGGAACGTCTGCGAATCCCCCACAGCATCCAGCGGATTCCGGCACATCGGCATCACACGTCACGGCTGTGCTCATGCACACACAGAAAAGTCATGAGGTCGTACAACCCTTTGCCCGGGTGATGTTTGAACCGGACTCAACGCTGACAGGAGAGCGCGCCTGTTACAGGTGTGGCGATCGTGTCCAATCTCTAGGGGTGGGGTAGTTGAGTCCTCGTAGGACCCATGCGTACAAGCCGATCGGTCTCCGGCGGCGGGCCTGGCTGACCGTCGGGGCGGTGGTGCTGAGCGGAGCGGGTGTCGTCACGTATGCGATGGCGGACCAGCCCGTGTCGTCCGACGACAAGGCGGGCGAGCGCGAGCCCGCCGTGCACACGCTGAAGCTCGAGAACGAGGGCTCGGGCCGCAAGGGCCTGGACAAGCGGGAGACCGAGCAGTTCAGCGCGGTGGTGGTGACCTGGGACGACCCCGAGGCCGAAGCCAAGGGCACGCCCGAGGTGCGCACCCGGGACATCGAGACCGGCGCCTGGTCGCCGTGGCGCGAGCTGGTCCCGGAGCCGAGCCAGGCGGACGGCGCCGAGGCCGAACGGGCCGCGCTGCGGGGCGGTACGGAGTCGGTGTGGACCGGCGCGTCCGACGGCGTCGAGGTGCGGGTGGTCGACTCCGCCGGCACCGAGGTCGGCGGGCAGCCGGCCGGCATGGACGTCAAGCTGCTGGACCCGGGCACGGACCCGGAGGGCGGGGTGGAGCCCGCGGCCTTCGCGATGGAGGAGTCGGCCACGCCCGCGGTGACACCGTCGGACAGCGCCTCGGCCTCGGCGTCGGTCACCCCCAGCGCCTCGACCTCCCCGTCGGCGACGCCCGGTTCGTCGACTTCCGCGTCGGCGACGCCCGGTTCATCGACTTCCCCGACCCCGACGCCCACGGTCCCGGCGCCCCGTCCCTCCACGGTGGTGAAGCCCCCGATCATCACGCAGGCCGAGTGGGGCGCGTCGACGGACTACAACGGCACGCCGAGCTATGGCACCGACATCAAGGCCGCCGTCGTTCACCACACCGGCGTCGACAGCGACAACACGCTGTCCTGCGCCGAGTCCCGGGCCCGGATGCGCACCATCCAGCAGGCGCACTTCGGGCAGGACTACTTCGACATCGGCTACAACTTCGTCGTCGACAAGTGCGGTCAGATCTTCGAGGGCCGCAGCGGCGGCATGGACCTGCCGGTGACCGGCGCGCACGACGCCGGGTTCAACACCGACACGCTCGGCATCTCCTACATCGGCAACTTCGAGTCGGCCAAGCCGACCAAGGCCGCCCTCGACGCCATCGCCCGGGTCGTGGCCTGGAAGTTCGGGATGTACGGCATCGACCCGGCCGGCAAGGTCACGCTGACCTCGCGGGCCCCGCTCAACTACAGCGGCAACAGGGTCGCCGAGGGCACGCAGATCACGCTGCCGCGCGTCTTCGGGCACAAGGACACCAACGCCACGGCCTGCCCCGGCCTCAACCTGTACCCCAAGCTCGGGCAGATCGCCTCGCTGGCCAGGACGCCGGGCATCTCGCACGCCCTGGCCACCACCGACTACAACCGCGACGGCGTCAGCGACCTGGTCGCCGGCACCCCGAAGGCCAACCGCGTCACCGTGGTCCCGGGCGGCACCGACGGCCCCGTCACCGCGTCCCGGACCGGCTTCACCCAGAACAGCGCCGGGGTCCCCGGCACCTCGGAGTCCGGTGACTCCTTCGGTGCCGCGACCGCCTGGGGCGACGTCAACGGCGACGGCCACGCCGACCTCGCGATCGGCGCGCCGGGTGAGGACGACACCAGCGGCAACGCCGACCGCGGCCAGGTCACGGTGATGTACGGCCCTGCCCTCACCACCGGTTTCTCGTACACCACGACCGGCGTCACCGCGGCCGGCGCCAAGCTCGGTTCGGCCGTCACCGTCGGCGACTTCAACGGCGACGGCCAGGCCGACGTCTTCTCCGCCGGCACCGGCAAGGGCGGCAACTACCACGTCCGGCTGACCGGCGCCGGCACCACGTACGGCACGCTCACCTCCGCCACCGGCGCCGTCGCCCACCTCGACGCCACGACCGGCGACTTCAACCGGGACGGTTACGCGGACGTCGCCCTCAACTACCGCGACACCGGCGGCATCGGCCGGATCGTCCGCTTCGCGGGCTCGGCGACCGGTCTGACCAAGGCCGGGGTCCTCTCGGTCAAGGGCGGCCGCTCCATAGCCGCCGGTGACTTCAACGGCAACGGCTACGACGACATCGTCATCGGCCAGCCGGTCGCCTCGGAGTCGGGTGCCGTCTCGGGCGGCCAGATCACCATGCTGTTCGGCACCTCGACCGGCTTCACCACCACCGGCATGAAGGTCATCCACCAGGACACCTCGGGCGTCCCGGGCGGCAACGAGTCCGGCGACTCCTTCGGCATCTCGGTCTCGGCGGGCGACCTCGACGCCGACGGCTACGCCGACGCCCTGGCCGGCGCCCGCGGCGAGGACCTCACCCGCAGCGGCGTCAGCCACGCCAACGCGGGCTCCGTGGTCCTCGTCAAGGGCAGCTCGACGGGCCTGACCGGCTCGGGCTCGGCGGCGATCTCGCAGGACACCACGGGCGTCCCCGGCGCCGCGGAGGCGGGCGACCTGTTCGGTACGTCGGTGACGCTGACCGACCTGTCCGGCTACGGCCGCGCCGACCTCACCGTGGGCGCGAACGGCGAGGACGGCACGGACGGCGTCCTGCTGCACATCCCGAGCAACAGCACGGGCATCGGCTACGGCGACTCGCTGATCTACAGCAAGACCACCCTGGGCACGCCGACCGACGGCGGGCTCGGGCAGGTGCTGGCGCCGTAACGGCGGCACAGCGAAGCGGCCGGGCCCACACCACTGCGTGGGCCCCGGCCGCTTTCGTCGTTCCGTCAGCCCGGTTCCGCAGGCGGGTGCGCAGCCGCAGGGCGAGGACGCTCAGGCCGGCGGCCATGTCACACGCGTTCCGCGGTACAACCTCCGCGCACCGCGTCCCGGCACAGCAGGCGCAGCGACCCGTCCCCGGTGAAACACCGGCGGGCCTCCTCCAGGGGGTCCCACAGCTTGCCGTCGGGCGTACGTATCCAGTGGTCGCCGCCGGACGACCACCACTCGGCGCCGCACTGACGGACGATCACCTCACCGGCGTACGCGCCGAATCCGCGCAGCACGCACTCCACGGCCGCCGGCGGGGTGCCCTCCCGGCGCAGATCGTCGATCACCCGGTCCAGCCGCCACAGGCTCTGCGCCGAGTAGTCGAGACGCAGCCGCGCCCCTTCACGCATCGTCGAAACCACGTCCGCCGCCCACCGCACCGGCTTCGCCGCAGCGGAGGGCCTGGTCTGCTGCTCTGTCGTCGTCACACCGACAAGAGCGCGGCGGCGCGGGGTTTCGTCACCCCGCAGCTGTGCGGGAGCGATGGTCGCGAGCCCCTCAGACACGGCCCCGCGCCCGCCGTGACACCACCGCGCGCAGCACCCGCCGCCCCTCGGTGGACACCTCCAGCGCCGGCCGCAGCCCGCCCGCGCCGTGCCCGGCGAGCAGCTCCAGGACGGTGATCTGGCGCCGCAGTTCGGCGGCGACGAGCGGCGACATGCCCTGCGTGCGGCCTTGGCGGCGGGCGTCGACCGAGGACGCCTCGTCGGTGACCAGGTCGAGCATCCGGTGGATCTGCAGCGAGGCGACCGAGCAGGCGTCCGCCCACACCCGCACCTCGGCGGCCGCGTGGCGGGCCGGGACCGCCTCCAGCATCCGGCGGGCCAGCCGTACGGCCTCGTCCGCGGCCTGGGTCGGCGCGTCCGCCCCGCCGCCGAGCGTGTCGCGCACCTGGGCGAGGCGGTCGGTCCAGTCGTCGCCGGAGGGGTCCGCGAGGCTCGTCCACAGGGGCCGCAGCAGGTCGTCGTCACCGCCCAGCAGGGGGACACACCGATCCAAACAAGCCAACCCGCTTGCGGCCAGTCCGCGTTCGTCGGCCTGAGCGATCAACTCCACCAGGCTCATCCACGCCTCCCTCTTGCGGGCCTTTGTGGGGCTCCACCGGGGCACCTTCCTCACGGAGCCCGCACTTCCCCTTACTGCGTGCGACGCCCCAGGAGTGTCACAGGGGCACCACTCCGAGCCGGTCGAGCATCCGGAAGAAGAGGTTTTCGGCCAACGGATCGGGGTCGGCGCCGAACACGTCGAGCAGCGGTCCGGC
The DNA here is from genome assembly GCF_053592195.1 of Streptomyces sp. NPDC002776. Lineage (NCBI taxonomy): Bacteria > Bacillati > Actinomycetota > Actinomycetes > Kitasatosporales > Streptomycetaceae > Streptomyces > Streptomyces sp. NPDC002776. The sequence continues at coordinate 445,334 of NZ_JBSFVG010000001.1, forward strand.
CGCCACGGTGTGCCCGGCCTCGGCCGCCCAGGCGACGGCCCGCTCGGCGGCGCCACGGGGCTCCAGGAAGTAGTCCTCCAGGACGAGCCCCTCGCCCGCGCCGAGCCGCTCGGCCATCGCCGCCCGCCCGAGGCAGGCCGTCCACGCCCCGCTCTCCGGGCCCGCGGCCTCCACCACCGCGCAGTCGCTGTCCATGACGTACCCGAACAGCGCGGGCTCCCCGGTCTGATGGGCGAGCTCGTGCATGTTCCCGACGTCGCCCTCACCGCCCGGGTACTCCCAGACCTGCCAGCCGCCCGGCGCCTCCTGGCGCAGGGTCAGCCCCGGCGCGCCGGCCAGCGCCGCCAGCTCCGCGAGCGGCCGCTCGGCACGCCCCACGACGAAATACCCCCAATAGCCCATCTTCGTTCCCCCAGGCTTTGTTGCTTCGACTCGGGCCGAATACACCACAGCCGTACGCCCGTTCGCAGCCGGATCGGACGATCCGGCTCCTGGGCGGGCATCGGGGCCTCAGCCCAGGCGGTCGCCCAGCGCCTTGAAGTCCGCCCAGGACTGCCGGGGCGTGCCCGGGTTCCAGAGCTTCTCAACGGTCGCCCGCAGCGGCATCCGGATGCCGGCCGCCACCTGGTCCTGGGTCTGGGAGTTCGCGAGGTCGCACCAGACGGCGAAGGACCCGCCGAGGATCTGCTCGTCGTACTGCGCCGCCACCGCCTGGGTGCCGCGCAGCACGCGCGGCGTCCACTGCTCGTAGATCCGCCGCCCGGTCGGGTAGACGAAGGTCTGCGGCTCCCCGAGGACGTAGTACAGGAACTCGTCGTTGTAGTTGATGACCTGCCGCCCCTCCGCCAGGTACTCCGCCGGGGGCCGGGCGCCGATCTCCTTGCCGGTCCAGTAGGCGACCACGATGTCCTCGTCGGCCTTGACGGAGGTGCCGCGGAAGAAGCCGTCGTTCCACGCCCGGGGGTTCTTGTCGTGGACGCGGACCGTGTCGGCGCGGTCGTTGAGCCAGCCGGTGGTCAGGTCCTCGACGGTCGCCCCGGAGCCGTAGGCCTCCCGCGCCGCGGTCGCGAGCTGCGGGTAGGACGCCTCGGGGTCGGCGACGGTCAGCGCCCGGTACTCGTCACCGCCGAGATGCCATGGGCCGCCCGGGAACAGCTCGGCGTACTCGTTCAGCAGGTCGTCGACGATCTCGGCGGACTCGTCCTGGGAGATGTCGATCGCCCCGCGCGTGGCCGCGCCCGAGGCGTTGCGCAGCTGGAGGCCGGGGTGGGCCGCGAGCACCGCCCCCAGATGCCCCGGGGAGTCGATCTCGGGCACGACGGTGATGTGCCGCTCCGCCGCGATCCGGACGATCCGCCGGACCTGGGCCTTGGTCAGATGCGGATCGGAGACGACCTCGGGGTGCGAGGAGGACTCGATCCGGAACGCCTGGTCGTCGGAGAAGTGCAGCCCCAGCTGGTTGAACTTCAGGTCCCCCAGCTCCCGGACCCGGTCCTCGATCCACTCGGCGGTGAAGTTCTTGCGCGCGATGTCCAGCATGAACCCGCGCACCTTCTTCGCCGGTTCGTCCCGTACGACCCCCTCCGGCGCCGTCCCCCCGCCGTGCACCGCCTGCTTCAGCGTCCGGGTGCCGTAGAACACGCCCGCGTCGGCGGGCCCGCTGATGTTCACCCGCCCGCCGCGCACGGTCAGCGCGTACGACTCCGGATCGGCGCCCTCGTCGTCGTTGAGCGACAGCCTTACGTCACCGGCCCGCACGTCGTCCTTCTCGCCCGCGTAGGTCAGCCCCAGCTCCTCGGCGACCAGCCGCCCCTCGTCCGCCAGGTCCGCGTCCCCGACGACCACCCGCCCGCCCCGCTCGGGCCGCCACCCCGGCCCACGTGCGGGCGTGTGCGAGCGGACCGCCGGAATGGTCCGGGGGGTGCGGGACAGCGCGTACGACGGGCTGGGGCTCGGCACCGGCGCCGCCGCGGAGCGGGACGCCCCGGCCGACCGGGACGTGGCCTCGCCGGACGGCTGCCGCACCGCGGCCCCCGTGGGCCCGGCGGAGCCGCCGCCGTCGCCGGAGGCCCACACTCCGAGGCCTACGCCGAACGCGGCGACCAGGGCCCCGACCAGGAGGGCTCGCTGTCCGACCTTCTTCTCCGGCGCCCGGCGCCTGTGCTGGCTCACCCGGCCAACCTACGACCGGCGAGCGCGGTACGCGTCCACCACACGTTCCGAAACTCTCCCGTTCGGCTGAAATTCGGTCCTCGGTCGGACGACTCAGGTGCCCTGTCGATACCGTGGCGACACATCTCTCACAGCATCCCCTGCCGAAACACACGTGACGCCCACACACCTCCCTGGCCAAGTGGCCATACCCCACCAGCAGCGCGGCACCACTCTGGAGCGCTTCAACACGGCATGCGCCGACGAGCTCCGGCACACCCTCCTGACCTGCCTGCGCAGCCTCCGCTGGGCCCACCGCATCACGGCCCACCGGCCCTACCCGACCCCGGAAGCCCTGCTGGCCGCGTCGGACGAAGCGGCGTACGACCTGACCCCGGCGGACCTGACGGAGGCGCTGGCCGGCGAGACGCTGCCGGTGCTGCCGGAGGACGCGTACTCGGCCGCCCACACGGCACTGGATGCCGCGAATGCCGCCTACGAGGCGAAATTCGGCCATGTGTTCGTCATTTGCCTCGACGGGGTGCCGCCGAACGAGTGCCTGGACCACGTCCTGACGGCCATCCGGTCACGATTGACAAACGATCCGGAGGAGGAGCGGGTGGTGGCCTGGGAGGAACTCCGCCGCCTGGCGAGAGGACGCTTGCTGGACTCCCTGAGGGGCGCGGGGAACTGCGCGACCAGCCACAACGCACCCGCACTCGGCACACAACAGGACACACCGCCCACGTAGCCGCCCGCGCTCACCCATATGCGTGCCACTTTGATCACACCGACAGGCCCGGCGTAAGCATCCCGACAGCGCGTCGCTACGATGCTGGGGGCCGGAGGACCGTACCCGGCCGGGCCCGACCGACAGCACAAGCCGGCGCGGCCCCAATCCCCGCTCCCGGAGGGACTTCCGTGCCGGCTGGAACGCTGTACCGCGGCCGGGAAGGAATGTGGTCCTGGGTGGCTCACCGAGTCACCGGCGTCCTCATCTTCTTCTTCCTGTTCGTTCACGTACTGGACACCTCTCTCGTGCGTGTCTCCCCCGAGACCTACGACGAGGTCGTCGCGACGTACAAGACGCCGATCATCGCGCTGATGGAGTACGGGCTGTCCGCCGCCGTCCTCTTCCACGCGCTCAACGGTCTGCGGATCATCGCCGTCGACTTCTGGTCCAAGGGCCCGCGCTACCAGAAGCAGATGCTCTGGGCCGCCGTCGGTCTGTGGCTGGTGCTGATGCTGGGGGCGATCTACCCCCTCCTCGGCCACGCCGCTCGTGAACTGTTCGGGAGCTGACGCCCATGTCCACGACTGAGAAGACCGCGTCCGGAATCGGCCCCGTCGAGGGCCCCTCCGGTTACGACGTCGACAACCCGGCGCCCTACATCGAGGCCCCGCGCAAGCGCACCAAGAACACCCCGAAGTCGACCCGGGGCAACTTCGAGATGGCCGCCTGGCTCTTCATGCGGCTGTCCGGCATCGTCCTGGTCGTCCTGGTCATCGGCCACCTGCTGATCCAGCTGGTGCTCGACGGCGGCGTCTCCAAGATCGGTTTCGCCTTCGTGGCGGGCCGCTGGGCATCCCCGTTCTGGCAGGTCTGGGATCTGCTGATGCTCTGGCTCGCGACGCTGCACGGCGCCAACGGCCTGCGCACGGTCATCAACGACTACGCGGAGCGCGCGAACACCCGGCTGTGGCTGAAGGGCCTGCTCTACACCGCCACGGTGTTCACCATCCTGCTGGGCACGCTGGTGATCTTCACCTTCGACCCGAACATCCGCTAGGCACGGGGCTGCGAGAATCATGAAGATCCACAAGTACGACACCGTCATCGTCGGCGCCGGTGGCGCGGGCATGCGCGCGGCCATCGAGTCCACCAAGCGCAGCCGCACCGCCGTGCTCACCAAGCTCTACCCCACCCGCTCCCACACGGGCGCCGCGCAGGGCGGCATGGCCGCCGCGCTGGCCAACGTGGAGGAGGACAACTGGGAGTGGCACACCTTCGACACGGTCAAGGGCGGTGACTACCTGGTCGACCAGGACGCCGCCGAGATCCTGGCGAAGGAGGCCATCGACTCGGTCCTCGACCTGGAGAAGATGGGCCTGCCGTTCAACCGCACCCCGAACGGCACCATCGACCAGCGCCGCTTCGGCGGTCACAGCCGCAACCACGGTGAGGCCCCGGTCCGCCGGTCCTGCTACGCCGCGGACCGCACCGGCCACATGATCCTCCAGACGCTGTACCAGAACTGCGTCAAGCAGGGCGTGGAGTTCTTCAACGAGTTCTACGTCCTGGACCAGCTGATCACCGAGGTGGACGGCGTCAAGCGCTCCGCCGGTGTGGTGGCGTACGAGCTGGCCACCGGTGAGATCCACGTCTTCCAGGCGAAGGCCGTCATCTACGCCTCCGGCGGCTGCGGCAAGTTCTTCAAGGTGACGTCGAACGCGCACACCCTGACCGGTGACGGCCAGGCCGCCGTCTACCGGCGCGGGCTGCCGCTGGAGGACATGGAGTTCTTCCAGTTCCACCCGACCGGCATCTGGCGCATGGGCATCCTGCTGACGGAGGGCGCCCGCGGTGAGGGCGGCATCCTCCGCAACAAGGACGGCGAGCGCTTCATGGAGAAGTACGCGCCGGTCATGAAGGACCTCGCCTCCCGGGACGTCGTCTCGCGCTCCATCTACACGGAGATCCGCGAGGGCCGCGGCTGCGGTCCCGAGGGCGACCACGTCTACCTGGACCTCACCCACCTCCCGCCGGAGCAGCTGGACGCCAAGCTCCCGGACATCACCGAGTTCGCGCGCACCTACCTCGGCATCGAGCCCTACACGGACCCGATCCCGATCCAGCCGACCGCGCACTACGCGATGGGCGGCATCCCGACCAACGTCCAGGGTGAGGTGCTCGCCGACAACACGACCGTGGTCCCGGGCCTGTACGCCGCCGGCGAGGTCGCGTGTGTGTCGGTGCACGGCGCCAACCGGCTGGGCACCAACTCGCTGCTGGACATCAACGTCTTCGGCAAGCGCGCGGGCATCGCCGCCGCCGAGTACTCCCAGAAGGCCGACTTCGTCGAGCTGCCGGAGAACCCGGCGGAGCTGGTGCTGGCCCAGGTGGAGAGCCTGCGCACGTCCACCGGCACCGAGCGGGTGGCGACGCTGCGCAAGGAGCTGCAGGAGACCATGGACGCCAACGTCATGGTGTTCCGCACCGAGCAGACGATCAAGACGGCGGTCGAGAAGATCGCCGAACTGCGCGAGCGCTACCGGAACGTGTCGATCCAGGACAAGGGCAAGCGGTTCAACACCGACCTGCTGGAGGCCATCGAGCTGGGCAACCTGCTCGACCTCGCCGAGGTCATGGCCGTCTCCGCGCTCGCCCGCAAGGAGTCCCGCGGCGGTCACTACCGCGAGGACTACCCCAACCGCGACGACGTCAACTTCATGCGCCACACCATGGCGTACCGCGAGGTGGGCGACGACGGCACGGAGTCCGTACGTCTCGACTACAAGCCGGTCGTCCAGACCCGCTACCAGCCGATGGAGCGTAAGTACTGATGGCAACCCCCGTTCTGGACAAGGTGGAGGCGGACTCCGCCGCCTCTCCCTACATCACCGTCACCTTCCGCGTCCGCCGGTTCAACCCGGAGGTCTCGGCCGAGGCGACCTGGGAAGACTTCCAGCTGGAGATCGACCCCAAGGAGCGCGTCCTCGACGGTCTGCACAAGATCAAGTGGGAGGTCGACGGCACGCTGACCTTCCGTCGCTCCTGCGCGCACGGCATCTGCGGTTCCGACGCCATGCGGATCAACGGCAAGAACCGTCTCGCCTGCAAGACGCTGATCAAGGACATCAACCCCGAGAAGCCGATCACGGTCGAGCCCATCAAGGGCCTCACGGTCCTGAAGGACCTCGTGGTCGACATGGAGCCGTTCTTCCAGGCGTACCGCGACGTGATGCCCTTCCTCATCACGAAGGACACCAACGAGCCGACGCGTGAGCGACTGCAGAGCGCCGAGGACCGCGAGCGGTTCGACGACACCACCAAGTGCATCCTGTGCGCCGCGTGCACGTCGTCCTGCCCGGTCTTCTGGAACGACGGCCAGTACTTCGGCCCGGCGGCCATCGTCAACGCGCACCGCTTCATCTTCGACTCGCGTGACGAGGCCGGCGAGCAGCGCCTGGAGATCCTCAACGACAAGGACGGCGTGTGGCGTTGCCGCACGACCTTCAACTGCACGGACGCCTGTCCGCGTGGCATCGAGGTCACCAAGGCGATCGCCGAGGTCAAGAAGGCGCTGATCACGCGCCGCTTCTGAGCTCCGCCGCGTTGGCCGAGGGCCCTGCTTCCGTCGCATCGGGAGCGGGGCCTCCGGGCTTTCCGGGGCCCTCTGCACCGTGGCCTGTCCCATGCGCCAACCGTACGAGCCGCCGCTGACAATCCCGGGATCCGGCCGATCATCCACCTACTCTGACTGTGTGTCAGATGACGAGTCCTACGAACTGCTCGGGTTCGACAACGTGCTGCTGCCCGTCGGTGACCTCGGTGAGGCCGTCGGGTTCTACGAACGCGCCGGGTTCACGACGGCGTTCCGGTTCGACGAGGCGGGGATCGCGCTGCTGAAGGTGGGCGGGGAGACCCCCGGCATCCTGCTGCGGCAGGAGGAGGGGCTGAATCACCGCCCGCCGCCCTGGCACGCCCCCCGTCTGTGGCTGGAGGTGCCGGACGCCCGCGCGGCCGCCCGCCGGCTCGCCGACGCCGGGATCGTGCCGCTGGACGAGCCGTTCCCGGGGGCCACCGGATGGACCGTCGAGGTCGCCGACCCCTGGGGGAACGTCCTCGGCCTCACCGACTACACCAAGCGCCCGGCGCTCGGCCGACGCCCCAGAGGCGGACCCGCACCTGCTGAGGCGGCCGGTTTTCGACCACCGACTTGGCATGCACCCTTCCAAAATGGCGCTCAGGTGGGACGCTCCTGACAGCTTCGATCCACTCCGCACCCCTCACAAAGGAGTACGCGTGCGAGGCATACCTCGGATATCCCGCTCCCTCCTCGTCGGCGTCACCGCCCTGCTCACCGCCGCCGGGGCACTGGCCGTACCGGCGAGCGCCGGGCCCCGGTCCGACACCGGCGTCCGTCCGGTCACCCAAGCCGCGCAGGAGAGAGCCGCCGCGTTCTGGACCCCCGCGCGGATGCGGGCGGCCGAGCCGCTGGACCTGCTCCCGGTGAGCGGCCACCGCGGCACGGCGCCGGCCAAGGGCGCCCGGACCACCGTCCCGGCCACCGTCCCGGCCACCGACGCCGGCACCGGCATCCAGGCCTTCCCGCACGGCGGCGGCGCCTGGACCGGCGGCGGGGCCGTGGTCTCCACGGCGGGCCGGGTCTTCTTCACCTACCAGGGCCGTACGGCGTCCTGTTCCGGCAACGCCGTCACCAGCGCCAACAAGAGCACCGTCATCACCGCGGGCCACTGCGTGCGGATGGGCGGCGCCTGGCACACCAACTGGGTCTTCGTGCCCGGTTACCACGACGGCCAGTCCCCCCACGGCCGCTGGACCGCCACCAGGACCCTCGCCACCCCGCAGTGGACGGCGAGCGAGGACATCAACTACGACATCGGCGCCGCCGTCGTCGCCCCGCTGAACGGGCGGTCTCTGACGGACGTCGTCGGCGGACAGGGCCTCGCCTTCAACACGGGCTACAACCTGCGCATGTACGCCTTCGGCTTCCCGGCCGCGAGCCCTTACGACGGGGAGAAGTTCATCTACTGCTCCGGCAGCACCAGCCGGGACTTCCTGCTCTCCAACGACCACGGCATGACCTGCAACATGACCGGCGGCTCCAGCGGCGGCCCCTGGTTCACCCAGTTCAACGAGTCCACCGGCACCGGACTGCTGTCCTCGGTGAACAGCTTCAAGTACAACTTCCTCCCGAACCGGATGTACGGCCCCTACTTCGGCGCCGACGCGCAGAACCTGTACCAGGCGGCACAGTCGTCCTGATCCGCACCGGTCGGTGCACGGACTTCCTGCCGGGGATGACGCGGGTGACGCCGCCCCCGGCAGGAAGCCGTATCCGTTCAGTTGACCGCGTCGACCTCGCCCTCGGCGAGCTCCACGTCGTAGACCAGCGGCTCACCGTCCACCACCACGTGCCCCGCGCGCGAGCCGTGCGCCGAGGCCGTCGCCGCCAGCAGATAGGTGCCCGGCGCCGGGACCGAGACGATGTACGAGCCGTCCGCCAGGGAGGTCACCCGGTCCAGTTGGCGGCCGCCCTTGGACAGCAGGGTGACGGCCGCTCCCGGCACCGGGTCGCCGTCCGCGGTACGGATGAAGCCGTGCACCACCGAGGCACCGCCCTCGACCGCCGGCCGCTGCTCCAGCGCCTCCTCCTTCGGCTCGACCGCCAGATGCGGCAGCCGCTTCTCCAGACCGGCCGGCAGCCACCAGTTGGACTTGCCGAGCAGGAACATCGCGGCCGGCACCAGCGCCGTACGCAGGATGAACGCGTCCAGAGCCACCGCCGCCGCGAGACCGACGCCCGCCATCGCGCCCTCCATGTCACCGCTGAGGACGAACGCGGAGAACACGCAGATCATGATCAGGGCCGCGCAGTTGATGACCCGGCTGGTCTCCGCCAGGCCCACCCGCACGGCGCGCGCGTTGTCCTTGGTGTGCACCCATTCCTCGTGCATCCGGCTGACCAGGAAGACCTGGTAGTCCATGGAGAGGCCGAAGAGCAGCGAGAGCATGATGACCGGCAGGAACGACGTGATCGGGCCCTCCTTGCCGACGCCGATCAGCTCGGTGCCCCAGCCCCACTGGAAGATCGCCACCAGTACACCGAAGGACGCGGCGGCCGCGATCAGGTTCATCAGCGCGGCCGTCAGCGGCACGACCAGCGAGCGGAACGCCACCAGCAGGAGCAGGAAGCCCAGCGCGATGATCGCCGCGATGAAGTAGGGCAGCCGGTCCGAGGTCACCGACGCGAAGTCCTTGAACACGGCCGTCACACCGCCCACATGGGCCTCGACGCCCGCCTGGGCGATCACGTCGTCGCGCAGCCGGTCGATCAGCTGGTCGGTCTGCTCCGACTGCGGTGAGGTCGTCGGCACCACGTTGATCACCGAGACGCCGTTGGCGGGCGGTACGGCGGCCACCTGGGCCACTCCCTCGGTGGACTCGATGGCGGTGACGAGCGAGTCGGGGGCGGGGCCGTCCACGACGACCTGGAGCGGGCCGTTGACACCGGGTCCGAAGCCCTCGGCGAGCAGGTCGTAGGCCTGCCGGGTGGTCGTGGACTCCTGGTGGTTGCCCTGGTCGGTGGCGCCGAGCCGGATCGACAGCACCGGCAGCGCCAGCACCGCCATGACGGCGAGGGCGCCCGCGGCGACCGTCCGCGGCCGCTTCTGGACGTACACCGACCAGCGCGCCGCGAGCCCGCTCGCCTCGTCCGGCTCCGGTCCCGTCGCGGCCAGCCGACGGCGCTGCCTGCGGCTGAGCACCCGCGGGCCGAGCAGGCCCAGCAGCGCGGGCAGCAGGGTGATCGCGGCGAGCACGCTGAGCACCACCGTCAGCGAGGTCGCGATGACCACGCCGTCCAGGAACCGCATGTTCATCACCAGCATGCCGGCGAGCGCGATGCACACCGTGCCGCCCGCGAACAGCACCGCACGCCCGGAGGTGTTCAGGGCCGTCACCGCGGCCTCCTCCGGCTTCATCCCGCGCAGGATGCCGCGCCGGTGCCGGGTCACGATGAACAGCGCGTAGTCGATGCCGACGCCGAGGCCGATCAGCGAGCCGAGCAGCGGCGCGACCTCGGGCACGTCCGTGACATGGCTGAGCAGCATCGTGGAGAGCATGCCGGTGCCCACGCCCGCGATCGCCACCACGATCGGCACCAGCATCGCGAACAGCGAGCCGAAGGCGAGGAACAGCACGACCGCCGCGGCGAGGATGCCGACCGCCTCGGCGGTGCCGGCCGGCGGCTCCTGCGTACGGGCGATCGCCTGTCCGCCCAGCTCCACCTGGAGTCCGTCCCGCTCGGCGGCCTGCGCGGTGTCGACGATGTCCTCGATCACCTCCTTCGGGATGGCGTTGGCCTGCTCCTTGAAGGTGATCTGGGCGTACGCGATCCGCCCATTCTCGCTGACCTGCGGGTCGGTGACCTCACCGACCCCGTCCATCCCCGCGATCTCCTCCAGCGCGGGCCGTACGCGGCTCTCCACGGCCGCGTCCCGCACGGAGCCCTCGTCCACCTTCCACACCACCGTGTCGGTGTCTCCGGCGCGCTCCGGGAAGGCCTTCTCCATCAGGTCGTACGCGCGCTTGGAGTCCGTGTCCGGCAGGGAGAAGACGTTCGCGTAGTCCGTGCCCGCGGCGGAACCGCCGAAGCCCAGGCCGAACAGTGCCCCCACCCACAGCAACAGGACCACCAGCCGGTGCCGATAGCACCACCGTGCCAATGTCGCCACGCTCAACGCTCCTTCATCGGTCGTCGGTCGGTCCCCCAGGTCCTGCACACCACCATCGGGGCCGCCGCTCGCGCGCGGACAGCCGACGGGCTCGACTCTCAAGGAACTCCAAACCGGGAACCGGCCCGGTTGTCAGTGGTCGCGCCGATACTGGGCACATGACTACGGCTGTGGGCACCGTGCTGGTCGTGGAGGACGAGGAGAGCATCGCGGACGTCCTCGCCATCGCCCTGCGCTACCACCGGTTCGAGGTGATGACCGCGGGCACCGTCCGTGAGGCCCTGGCGCTCGCCGGGCGCACCCGGCCCGATGTGGCGCTGCTGGACGTGATGCTGCCGGACGGCGACGGCCGCGCCCTCGGCCGTCAGCTGCGCGTCCATCAGCCGGAGCTGGCGCTGGTCTTCCTCACCGCCCGCGACTCGCCCGCCGAGATCGTCGGCGCCCTGGGCTTCGGCGACGACTACATCACCAAGCCCTTCGACATCGACGTGGTGATCGCCCGCGTCACCGCCGTCCTGCGCCGCACCCGCGCCGCCGACGTCCTCCCCCAGCGCCCGCCGCTGCGCTACGGCGATCTGGAGCTGGACGAGTCGACGTACTCCGTGCACCGCGCGGGCCGCACCGTCGAGCTCACCCCCACCGAGTACGCCCTGCTGCGCTTCCTCGTCCGCAACGGCGGCCGGATCGTGCCCAAGGAGCAACTGCTGCGGCACGTCTGGCAGTACGAGCACACCCCGCCCGAGTCGACCGTCGTGGAGACCTACATCAGCTATCTGCGCCGCAAGCTCGACACCCTCGGACCGCCCGTCATCACCACCCGCCGGGGCGTCGGCTACGGACTGGCATGAGGTTCCGGTGCCTGGGCCGGGGGCATCGCGGCATCCACTCGCTGCGCGCCAAGCTGACCCTGGCGAACGTGGCCCTGCTGGCCCTGGGCATCGTCGCGGCGACCGCGATCAGCCTGATGGCCGCCCGCCACTATCTCCTCGACAAGATCGACTCCGAGCTGCTCGCGACCCGCACCACCCTGCAGAACGCCGGGTTCAGCATGCGCCAGATCGAGTCGCTCGGTGAACTGGGCATCGCCATGGACCAGTTCGCGGGCAGCGGCGCCGAATCCCTGCCGAGTTCGACCGGGTCGGTCTTCGTGGCCGTCGACCGCGTGGGCCGGCCCGTCTCCCTGGGCCCGCTGGCACCGACGGCACGGCAGCGTTCGGTGGCCGCCGAGGTCGGTGATCCCACGGTCCTGGCCGCCGCGGCGGAACCCCGGGACATCGAGGTGGAGGGCACCCCGTACCGGGTGGTCGCCGCCCGCCTGTCCGACGGTCCGGTGGTCCTGATCGCGATCTCCACCGACGCCCTGCACGAGGGCATGGCCAAGGCGCTCAAGCTGGACCTCGCCTTCGGCACCCTGCTGCTGGCCCTGCTGGCCTGTCTGACCCTGTTCAGCGTCAGCCGCAGGATGCGTCCGCTGGAGGACATGGTGGAGACCTCCTCGGCCATCGCGGAGGGCGACCTGACCCGCAGAGTCCCCTCCAGCCGGGACGCCACCCTGGAGGTGGAGCAGCTGCGGCTGGCCCTCAACTCCATGCTCCACCAGGTCGAGTTGGCCTACCGCACCCGTGAACGCAGCGCGGCCCAGCTCCGCCGCTTCGTGGCGGACGCCTCGCACGAACTGCGCACCCCGCTGGCGGCGATACGCGGCTATCTGCAGCTCTACGACAAGGGCATGCTCAGCGACCCCGACCAGCGCAAACGGGCCTGGGAGCGGGTGCTGGCGGAGGCCGACCGGATGGGCCGCCTGGTGGACGAGCTGCTGTGCCTGGCCCGCTTGGACCAGCAGCCCGAACTCCGGTTCCGCAACGTGGACATCAGCCGGCTGGTCCGGGACGCGGCGGAGGACCTGCGCGTCCAGCAGCCGGAGCGTCCGGTGACGGTGTCGGCGGAGGGCGCCCTCCTGGTCCGGGCCGACGAGTCGGGGCTGCGGCAGGTGGTGGGCAACCTGACCGGGAACGTCCGCACGCACACGCCCGTCGACGCCCCGGTCCACCTCGCGGTGGAGCGGGCGGACGGTGTCGTGCGGATGCGCGTGGCGGACCGGGGCCCGGGGCTGGCCCAGGAGGACGCGGCCCGCATCTTCGACCGCTTCTTCCGGGCCGGAGGAGGCGCGGGCAGCGGCCTGGGCATGGCGATCGTGCAGGGGGTGGTGAAGGCGCACGGGGGCGAGGTGGCGGTGGACACGGCGCCGGGCGAGGGGCTGACGGTGACGGTGACCCTGCCGATGTGAGGGGGCGGGGTGCCGTCGACAGACCCCGGATCAGGCCTGCCTGGAGGCCAGTTGGATGACCGTGATGTCCGACTCGGCCCCGACTCGCGTGGGCGGGCCCCACGCGCCGGCGCCGCGGCTGACGTAGAGCTGAGTGTCGCCGTACCGCTCCAGGCCCGCCAAGGTCGGGTTGGCGCCGGCCGCGACGAGGTTGCCGGGCCAGAGCTGGCCGCCGTGGGTGTGGCCGGAGAGCTGGAGGTCGACGCCGTGCTCGACGGCGTCGTGGATCTGCACGGGCTGGTGGGCGAGGAGCACGCACGCGCGTGCCGGGTCGCGGTCGCCGAGCGCCTTGGCGAAGTCGGGGCCCTGGCCCTCCTCCTCGCCCGCGATGTCGTTGACTCCTGCGAGGTCGAACCAGGGCAGTTCGGTCCGGGCGTTCTCCAGCGGGAGCAGACCGAGGCGCCGCACCTCCTCGACCCACTGCTCGGCGCCCGAGAAGTACTCGTGGTTGCCGGTGACGAAGTAGGCGGGGGCGTCGAGGCCGCGCAGCGGGGCCACGGCCGGGGCGAGGTCCCGCACGCTGCCGTCGACGAGGTCACCGACGACGGCGACGAGGTCCGGCCGGGTGGAGTTGATGGTGTCGACGACCCGTTGCGCGAAGCCCCTGCCGAGGACCGGGCCCAGGTGGACGTCGCTGACGACGGCGATGCGGTAACCGTGGGCCGCGCGCGGGAGCTTGGCGAGCGGGACGGTGACCCGCTTCACGCTCGGCCCGTTCAGCACGCCGTACGTGCCGATCCCGACGGTCCCCACGGCCGCCGCCGCGGCGGCGCCGCCGATGACACGGGAGCCGAACAGGCGGCGGGAGGGGGCGGCCACCAGCAGCGGGCCCTCGGGCTCGGGCGAGGAGGGCGCGCCCACCGGCACCGGCTCGGCCTGCCGCACGGGCGCCTCGGCGGGCTTGCGGCGCTCCAGCAGGCGGCGCAGCAGCGGTCGTAGGGCCTCGCCCGCCAGCAGGGCCAGCAGCAGGTACATCGAGAGCGCCAGCCACAGGAAGCCCGGCCACGCCAGCACCTGCTGCAGCCAGAAGGGCGCGCCGGTGCGCTCGGCCACCAGGGCGGCGAACGCCAGCAGCCAGCCGCCGGCGATCAGCGCGGCGCCCGCGCGGCGGACCCAGCCGGGGCCGCTGGAGGTGTCGCGGAAAAGGCGGCGCCACACGTACCAGTTGGCGGTCACCATGACCGCCAGGACGAGCACCACGAAGACGATGACCACGAAGTCGTATCCCTCTGCCTATGACGTCCGGCGCAATGCACGCACCCCGCGCAACCCGATGGCCCCGACAACCGTCCCCAATACGAAGGAGACGACCGCGAGCAGCAGGTGCACCCAGAAGTAGCCCGTCGGGTCGCCCGCGTCGTCGAACGCGAGCCCGCTGCCGTCCTTGACGAGGTTCTTGACGAAAGTGATCCAGATGAACCAGCTCCACACCCCGAAGGCGAGCAGGAACCAGGAGACGGGGCGGCTGAGCTTCATACGTTCAGTATCACCGCCGCGTGTCCGGTTCCACGGCCGGGGTGGGGGTCGGGGCGGGACATCACCCGCGGTGCCCTGTACGTTCTCGTCCGTGCCCGCACCCCAGAAGACCACCAGGCGATCGCTGCTGGTCACTTCCGCCGTTGCCGCCTCCCTCGCGCTGAGCGTGCCCGTCTCTCACGCGGCCCCGAGTCCCTCACCGACTCCGTCCGCGACTCCCCCGGCGACCATGTCGACGGTGGGCGGCGAGCGGCTCGGGCAGCCGGGGACACAGGTCGAGCTGGCGAGCGGGGTGCCCGTACTGCCCAAGAAACTGTCCGCGCGCTCGTGGATCGTCGCCGACGCCGAGTCCGGCGAGGTGCTCGCCGCGCACAACGCGCACTGGCGGCTCGCCCCCGCGAGCACGCTGAAGATGCTGTTCGCGGACACCCTGCTGCCGAAGTTCCCCTCCTCCACCAAGCACAAGGTGGTCCCCTCCGACTTGGTGGACGTGGGATCCGGGTCCAGCCTGGTCGGGATAAAGGAGGGCGAGAGCTACACCGTCCACGATCTGTGGCTGGGTGTCTTCCTGCGCTCCGGCAACGACGCCGTGCATGTGCTGTCGAAGATGAACGGCGGCATCGACAAGACCGTGGCGGAGATGAACGCGCACGCCGAGGAGCTCCAGGCGCTCGACACCCACGCGGTCTCCCCCGACGGCTACGACGCCCCCGGGCAGGTCTCCTCCGCCTACGACCTGACCCTGATCGCCCGCTCCGGACTGCAGAAGGAGGACTTCCGGAAGTACTGCTCGACGGTCTCCGCGAAGTTCCCGGGCGAGACGAAGAAGACCAAGAAGGGCAAGAAGGTCCGCGAGTCCTTCGAGATCCAGAACACCAACCGGCTGCTCAGCGGGGACGCCGGCATCTCCGTCTACCAGGGCATCGCGGGCGTGAAGAACGGCAACACCACCAACGCGGGCGCCACCTTCACCGGGGTCGCCGAGCGCGACGGCAAGGTGCTGCTGGTCACCGTCATGAACCCGGAGAAGGACGAGCACAACGAGGTCTACAAGGAGACCGCGCAGCTCTTCGACTGGGGCTTCAAGGCGGCCGGCAAGGTCCAGCCGGTGGGCGAGCTGGTGCCGCCGAGGAGCGCCGTCGAGGCGAGCGCCCAGCCGGGCGCCAGCGACTCCGGCGCCGGCTCCGGCGAGGCCGGCGGCTCCGGGGACGGCGAGCCGGTCGCGAAGCCGGTGGTGGGTGCCACGGCCGAGGGCGGTTCGAGCGGCGTCGGGATCGCGCTCGGGGTGACCGGTGGGCTGCTGGTGCTGCTCGCGGCGGGCGCGCTCCTGGTCAACCGCCGGTGGCCGCTGCCGGATCTGGTACGCCGACGTCGGTGACCTCTTCCGCCTTGGTGCCGGTCGCCGTCCACGCCGCGCAGAACACCACGAGCTTCGAGGTGAAGTTGATCCACAGCAGCAGGGCGACCGGCACCCCGAAGGCGCCGTACATGCTCTTCGAGGCCACGCCCTGCATATAGCCGCTGAGCAGCAGCTTCAGCAGTTCGAAGCCGATCGCGCCGATCAGCGCGGCCACCATCAGGCGGCGGCGCGGCGGCTCGACCCCGGGCAGCAGCGTGAGGACGTAGAGCAGGACCAGGAAGTCGGCGAGGACGGCGACCGCGAAGGCGACGATGTGCAGCAGGACGCTGCCGAAGCCGCCCTCGGCGATCCCCAGTTCCTTGATCAGCCGGCCGACCAGCGCGGACGCCACGGCGGAGGCGGCGATCGTGACCAGCACGGCGCCGCCGAGACCCAGCGGGATGCCCGCGTCCTTCGCCTTGTGCAGGACGGGGTTGTCCTCCTCGTCGTCCAGCTCCCACACCGCGCGCAGGCACTCGCGCATGGAGCCGACCCAGCTGATGCCGGTGAACAGCAGCAGGGCGCCGGCGATGAGGCCGATGGTGCCGGCGTTGTCCACCAGGCCGTCGACGTTCAGCTGGTCGGAGATGCCGGGCACCTGCTCGGCGATCTTGTCCTCGAGCGTGTTCTGCTGGTCGCTGCTGAGCGTGGCGGCGGCGATCGCGGCCGCCACGGCGAGCATGGGGAACAGCGCGACGAAACTGGTGAACGTCATCGCCGCGGCCAGCCGCGTCCATTTCACCCGGTCCATGCGCTCGTACGACCGCCACGCGTGCGTGGTCATCAACCGGGCCATGAGCGGCCCGATGACGGGGAGCTTTTTCAGCCAGTCCATGATCCGACTCTCCCCTCGTTGCGAAAGACCCATGTACGGGTTCCCCAGAACCGCAGGACAGTCGCCAGCGCCATGCCCACTCCGGCGCCGGACACGACGTCCGCGCGCGGGGAGGTGAACCCCAGGCCGTAGTGGCTGACGGCGAGGCAGAGCAGTTGTACGGCGGCCCCGGCGACGTTCACCGCGAAGAAGGCGGCGTACGGGCGCAGGCCCCTGGGGCGGGTGTGCCGGTAGGTGCCGAGCGCGTTGCCCGCGTAGGCCACCGTGCAACCGGCCACGAAGGACAGCGCCTTGGCGGTGAGCGGGTCGAGACCGGCCGGTCCGCGCAGGGCGACGAACAGGCCCGTGTCGACGGCGTAGGCGAGCAGGCCCGCGGCGGCGAAGCCCAGCAGTTCCCGCCGGTCCGCCCACGCGCGCGTCCTCACCAATTGGCCACCGCCAGGCCGTACATGGCGAGCCAGACGAGCGCGATCAGGGCGAGGGCGCGGTCGCGCAGTACGACGTCCTCGGGTTCGCCCGCCGTGCCGCGGTCGGCGAAGACGGCGTACCGGAGGATCGCGAGGATGAACGCGACCATGGACAGCTGCCGCCAGGGCAGCACGCTGGTGTGCGGGACCCCGCCCTCCTCCAGCGCCCACAGGCAGTACCCGAGGACGGCGACCCCGGCCGCGAGCTGCCACACGAAGCGCAGGTAGCCGGTGGTGTACTCGGTGAGCAACGCGCGCGTGGCGCCCGCCTTTCCGGCCATCTGCACGGCTTCGGAGTAGCGCTTGGCCGACACCATGAACAGCGCGCCGAAGCCGGTCGTGATCAGGAACCAGCGCGAGAGCGGGATGCCGAGCGCGAGCCCGCCGACCATGGCCCGCATCAGGAAGCCCGTGGTCACGACCACCAGGTCGACGACCAGGACGTGCTTGAGGCTGACGCAGTACGCCAGTTGCATGCCCAGGTAGGCGGCGAGCAGGGCGGCGACCAGGGGGTGGCTCAGCCAGGCGGCGGCGGCCGGGGCGAGGACGGCGAGGGCGCCGCCGACGGCGTAGGCGACCAGTACGGGTACCTGGCCGGCCGCGACCGGGCGGTGCCGTTTGGTGGGGTGGGCGCGGTCGGCCTCCGCGTCGCGGGCGTCGTTGATCAGGTAGACAGCCGCGGCGCAGGCGGTGAAGAGGGTGAAGACGAGGGCGAGTTGGGTGAGGGCGTGGGTCGTGAAGAGCTGGCCCGCGGCGGCGGGGGCGGCTACCACCAGGACGTTCTTGACCCACTGTTTGGGGCGGGCGGTCCGGAGGAGGCCGCGCAGGAGGCCGGGGGTCGTGGTGCCGGTGGCGCGCGGGGGCGTGCGCTGTTCCAGGAGCGCGGGTTCTCTGGTGCCGGGCGTGGCACCGGCCAGGGGCGTGATCTCAGTCATGCGCGCCGCCCTTCATCCACCGCGCGCCCGCACACGCCGTGAGAACTCCCAGGGCGGCGCCCGCCACCACGTCGGAGGGGTAGTGGACGCCGACGACCAGACGGGAGAGACACATGGCGGCAGCGAGGGGCGGGAGGACGACGCGGGCGGCTGTGAGGGTGGGGTGGGGGGTGGTGTCGGCGGGCCGGGGTGTGGTGTCGGCGGGCCGGGGTGTGGTGTCGGCGGGGCGGGTGGCCGTGCCTACGGGGTGGGCCGTGTCGGCAGGGCGGGCGGTCGTAAGGGCGGGGTGGGGTTCCGTGGGCGGCAGGCGCTTGGCCGTGAGGGCGAGGTGAGGCGCCGTGTCGGCGGAGCGGGCGGCCGTGCCGACGGGGCTGGCGGGCGTAAGGGCAGGGCTGGTGGCCGTGAGGGCAGGGTGGGGTGCCGTGAGGGCAGGGTGGGGTGCCGTGCTGGCGGTGTCGGTTGCCCGGAGGGCGGTGTCGGTTGCCCGGAGGGCGGGCGCGGCTGCCTGGCGGGCGGGCGCGGCTGCCTGGCGGGCGGGCGCGGCTGCCCGGCGTGCGGGCGCGGCTGCCCGGCGTGCGGGCGCGGCTGCCGTGGCGGCCAGGGATGGCGCTGTGCTGCCGCGCGCTGTCAGCATGCCGAAGGCGACCGCGGCGGCCGCTGCGGAGGCCGCGTGGGAGCTGGGGAAGGAGTGGCGGCCCGCGGTGCGTACGAGGGGGGCGACGTGCGCGGGGCGCGGGCGGCGCACCACCCTCTTCACTCCCATGCTGGCGAGGTGCGCCCCCGCGGTGAGCGCGGTCCCGCGCAACCAGGCGCCGCGCCGCGCTCCGTCGGCGGCGGCTCCCGCGAGGCCCGCCGCCAGCCACAGGGCACCGTGCTCACCGGCCCAGGACAGGGCCCGCGCGGCGCCGGCGACGCGCGGATCACCGCCGTACACACGCAGCGCCGAAAGGATTCGGTGGTCCAGATGGTCCATGAGGACTCA
This sequence comes from Streptomyces sp. NPDC002776, assembly GCF_053592195.1. NCBI lineage: Bacteria > Bacillati > Actinomycetota > Actinomycetes > Kitasatosporales > Streptomycetaceae > Streptomyces > Streptomyces sp. NPDC002776. The sequence goes on from NZ_JBSFVG010000001.1 coordinate 464,386, forward strand.
CTGTTCACGCCGACCCCGCCGTAACTCCGGCAATATTGAGCGACATCCCATTAATCACCCATTTCGGGGAGAGTAGGGATGTTTCACAACGAATCGCTCGTTAACCGGCGATACGGTCGCCGACATGCCTGCCGACACCGTTTCCGTCACGGGATGGGGCCGCACCGCTCCCACCGCCGCCCGTCTGATCCGCCCCCGGACGTACGAGGAGGCCGCGGCCGCCGTCCGCGCGTGCGGGCCCCGGGGCGGCATCCCGAGAGGCCTGGGGCGGGCGTACGGGGACGCGGCGCAGAACGCCGGTGGCGCCGTGCTCGACATGACGGGCCTGGACCGGGTGCACGCCATCGACGCCGACGGCGGCACCGTCCTGTGCGACGCGGGCATCTCCCTGCACCGGCTGATGCAGGTGCTGCTGCCGCTCGGCTGGTTCGTGCCGGTGACGCCCGGCACCCGCCAGGTGACCGTCGGCGGGGCGATCGGCGCGGACATCCACGGCAAGAACCACCATGTCTCCGGGTCCTTCTCCCGGCACGTCCTCTCCCTCGAACTGCTCACCGCGGACGGCGAGATCCGCACCGTCGGCCGGGGGACGCCGTTGTTCGACGCGACCGCGGGCGGCATGGGCCTGACGGGCGTGATCCTGACAGCCACGCTCCAGTTGCTGCCGGTGGAGACCTCGCTGATGTCGGTCGACACCGAGCGCGCGACGGACCTCGACGACCTGATGGCCCGCCTCACCGCCACCGACCACCGCTACCGCTACTCGGTGGCCTGGATCGACCTCCTGGCCCGCGGGGCCGCGACCGGCCGCGCGGTCCTCACCCGCGGCGACCACGCCCCCCTGGAGGCGCTGGGCGACGGCACACGCGCGCGGAGGGACCCGCTGGCCTTCCGCCCCTCCCAGCTTCCGTCCCCGCCCGCCCTGTTCCCCGAGGGCCTGCTCAGCCGCCGCACGGTCGGCCTGTTCAACGAGATCTGGTACCGCAGGGCGCCCCGCGCGCGTACCGGCGAACTCCAGCGGATCTCCACGTTCTTCCACCCCCTGGACGGGGTCCCGCACTGGAACCGCGTCTACGGCCGCGGCGGCTTCGTGCAGTACCAGTTCGTCGTCGGACACGGGCGGGAAGACGCCCTGCGCCGGATCGTGCGGCGCATCTCGGACCACCGGTGCCCGTCCTTCCTGGCGGTCCTCAAGCGCTTCGGGGACGCCGATCCCGGGTGGCTGTCCTTCCCGGTCCCCGGCTGGACGCTGGCCCTGGACATCCCGGCGAACCTGCCCGGCCTCAGCCCCCTCCTCGACGAACTGGACGAGGAGGTGGCCTCGGCGGGCGGCCGCGTCTACCTCGCCAAGGACTCCCGCCTGCGCCCGGAGCTGCTCGCCGCGATGTACCCGCGCGTGGCCGACTTCCGCGCCCTGCGCGCCGAGACGGACCCGCGCGGGGTCTTCACATCGGACCTCTCCCGCCGCCTCGGCCTGTAGCCCACGCCCGTCGGCCTGTCGCCCGCCACTCCACCCCTCACCGCCCCCTCCCCCAAGGAGCCGTCATGAAGGACGCCTTCGGCCTCCCCCAGTCCCTGCTCGTCCTCGGCGGCACGTCCGAGATCGCGATGGCGACCGCCCGCCGGCTCATCGCCCGGCGCACCCGCACGGTGTGGCTGGCGGGACGTCCGACGCCCGCCCTGGAGGAGTCGGCCGAGCAACTGCGCGCGCTGGGCGCCCGCGTGCACACCGTCGCCTTCGACGCGCTGGACACCGAGTCCCACGAGTGGGTGCTCGGCAAGATCTTCGCCGAGGGGGACATCGACCTCGTGCTGCTGGCGTTCGGCGTCCTCGGCGACCAGGCCCACGACGAGCGCGACCCGGTGGCCGCGGTGCGCGTGGCCCAGACGAACTACACCGGCGCGGTCTCGGCGGGCCTGATCTGCGCCGGCGCCCTCCAGAACCAGGGCCACGGCTCCCTAGTCGTGCTGTCCTCGGTGGCCGGCGAACGCGCCCGCCGCGCCAACTTCATCTACGGCTCCAGCAAGGCGGGACTCGACACCTTCGCCCAGGGCCTCGGTGACGCTCTGCACGGCACGGGCGCCCACGTGATGGTCGTACGCCCCGGCTTCGTACGCTCGAAGATGACCGCCGGGCTGGAGGAATCCCCCCTGTCGACGACCCCGGAAGCCGTGGCGACGGCGATCGAGCTGGGGCTCAGGCGCCGGTCGGAGACGGTGTGGGTACCCGGGGCCCTGCGCATGGTGATGTCGGCGCTGCGGCACCTGCCGCGTGGCGTGTTCCGGCGGCTACCGATCTAGCACTTTCACAGCACGCCCTAGGCGGGAGATCGGCGTCGCCGGTGTCAGGGGCGGGACCAGCCCCCACCGGCCCGCAGATCACCCACGACCTTTGTCCGCCCTCCCGGCGAGTCAACTCGCCGGGATCGACCCGCGCTTGACGTGGCTCGCCTGCGGCGGCACCACCGCCCCGCCGAAGGCGTACTCCCGGAGCTTGCGCCACACGCCGTCCGCGCCCTGCTCGTAGAGCGCGAACCCGGTGCAGGGCCACTCGGCCTCGTAGTCGGCGAGTTCCTCGAACGCGCGGTCCATCGCCGCCTCGTCGATGCCGTGCGCGACCGTCACATGCGGGTGGTACGGGAACTGAAGCTCACGCGCCACCGGACCGGACGCGTCCCGCACCTGCTTCTGCAGCCACGTACAGGCGTCCGCCCCCTGGACGACCTGGACGAAGACGACCGGTGACAGGGGCCGGAAGGTCCCCGTGCCGGACAGCCGCATCGGGAAGGGCCGCCCGGCCGCCGCCACCTCCATCAGGTGCGCCTCGATCGCCGGCAGCAGCGAGGCGTCCACCTCGGTGGGCGGCAGCAGGGTGACATGCGTGGGGATGCCGTGAGCCGCGGCGTCGCCGAAGCCCGCGCGCCGCTCCTGGAGCAGGCTGCCGTGAGGCTCCGGGACCGCGATCGACACGCCGATCGTTACGGTCCCCACGTCGTCTCCTGTCGTCGTGACGGTCGGTTCTCTCAGCCGTCGGCTATCGACTGTACGGCCACGGCTGTGCTGCGGGCAGGCGCAAGGGAAGTGATGTGCAGCGCTCTGCCAGTAGTACGTGTGTGCGGTGGTGCGCCTCAGTGCTTGGCGGGCAGGAAGCCGACCCTGTCGTAGGCCTGCGCCAGCGTCTCCGCGGCGACGGCACGCGCCTTCTCGGCACCCTTGGCCAGGATCGAGTCGAGCGTCTCCGGGTCGTCCAGATACTGCTGGGTCCGCTCCCGGAACGGCGTCACGAACTCGACCATGACCTCGGCGAGGTCCGTCTTGAGCGCACCGTAGCCCTTGCCGTCGTACTTCTGCTCCAGTTCCGCGATTCCGGCCCCCGTGAGGGTCGAGTAGATCGTGAGCAGGTTGCTGACGCCCGGCTTGTTCGCGGCGTCGTAGCGGATGACGGTGTCGGTGTCGGTGACCGCGCTCTTGACCTTCTTCGCGGTGGCCTTGGGCTCGTCGAGGAGGTTGATCAGACCCTTCGGCGTGGACGCCGACTTGCTCATCTTGATCGACGGGTCCTGAAGGTCGTAGATCTTCGCCGTCTCTTTGAGGATGTACGGCTTGGGGATCGTGAAGGTCGCGCCGAACCGGCCGTTGAAGCGCTCGGCGAGGTCGCGGGTCAGCTCGATGTGCTGGCGCTGGTCCTCGCCGACCGGGACCTCGTGGGCCTGGTAGAGCAGGATGTCGGCGACCTGGAGGACCGGGTACGTGAACAGGCCGACCGAGGCCCGCTCCGTGCCCTGCTTGGCGGACTTGTCCTTGAACTGGGTCATGCGGGAGGCCTCGCCGAAACCGGTGAGGCAGTTCATGACCCAGCCGAGCTGGGCGTGCTCGGGGACATGGCTCTGGACGAAGAGCGTGCAGCGCTCGGGGTCGAGACCGGCGGCGAGGAGCTGGGCGACGGCCAGCCGGGTGTTCCCGCGCAGCTCCGCCGGGTCCTGCGGGACCGTGATCGCGTGCAGGTCGACGACCATGTAGAACGCGTCGTGGGTCTCCTGGAGGGCCACCCACTGGCGGACGGCGCCCAGGTAGTTGCCGAGGTGGAACGAGCCTGCGGTGGGCTGGATTCCGGAGAGCACACGGGGTCGGTCAGAAGCCATGCTCACCATTCTCTCAGGTCTCGGCGCCCGATCCGGAACCGATCGCGAACTGGTCCGCAACAGGTGGGAACCGATCCGTCTGCTGCGGTGTAACAAGGGTGTGAGAACGCGGGAGAGGGGCCGCATCGTCGATGAGGCCGCGGTGATCGCTCGCGTACGCGCCGGGGATCCGGAGGCGTACGCCCAGTTGGTGCGTGCCCATACGGGCATCGCGCTGCGGGCGGCCGCCGCGCTCGGAGCCGGTGCGGACGCGGAGGACGTGGTGCAGCAGGCCTTCGTCAAGGCGTACTGCGCGCTGGGGCGGTTCCGGGACGGTTCGGCGTTCCGGCCGTGGCTGTTGTCGATCGTCGCCAATGAGACGAGGAACACAGTCCGCACGGCGGCCCGGCAGCGCACGCTCGCCGGCCGGGAGGCCGCCTTCGTGGAGGCCGAGCCGCTGATACCGGAATCGGCGGACCCGGCGGCGGCGACGCTGCGCCAGGAGCGCCGCGCGGCCCTGCTGGCCGCCTTGGAGAAACTGAGCGAGGAGCACCGCCTGGTCGTCACCTACCGCTATCTGCTGGAGATGGACGAGCCGGAGACGGCCCAGGCGCTGGGCTGGCCCCGCGGGACGGTGAAGTCCCGGCTCAACCGCGCACTGCGCAAGCTCGGCAAGCTGCTGCCGGATTTCGAGCCCGGGGAAGGAGGTGAGAAGCATGAGTGAGGAGCGCGAGGCGTACGACGGTGACGGCAGCCGCGGGCTGCCGGAGGAGCTGCGCTCGCTCGGTCGGTCCCTGGACCGGCCTGAGCCGGCCGGTGCCGAGACGATGGCCGAGCGGGTGCTGGGGCAGATACTCGCCGAGCGGATCCCGACGCCGGTGGCCGAGCCGGCGGGGGCCCGGGAGCGGATGCGGGCGGCGCGGCGGTGGGTGCGGGCGCGCCGGCGTTCGCTGACGGCGGCGCTGTGCGGTCTGCTCACAGTGCTCGTGCTCACTCCCCCGGTGCGGGCGGCGGTCTTCGACTGGTTCGGCTTCGGCGGGGTCGAGGTGCGCTACGACCCGTCCGCCCGGCCGTCGGCGAGCGCCGAGGTGCCTCGCTGCGAGGGCTCGGGTTCGGTGTCGCTCGCGCAGGCCGGGCGCCGGGCCGGGTTCGAGCCGGCCGTGCCGGGGGCGCTGGGCGCGCCGGACGCGGTGACGGTGACCGGGGAGCCGCGGGGGCGGTTCCTGGTGAGCCTGTGCTGGCAGGAGGGCGGCCGGACGATCCGGCTGGACGAGTTCTCGGCCCGGCTGGACACCGGTTTCATCAAGACCGTGCGGGAGCAGCCGGAGTGGCTCACGCTGGGCCGCTCCTCGGCGCCGGAGCCCGCGCTGTGGTTCGCGCGACCGCATCTGCTGAGCTTCTGGCTGGTGGGCGCGGACGGTTCTCCGTACACCCGCGAGGAGCGGACGGCGGGGCCGACCCTGCTGTGGATGCACGGGACGGGCACGGCGGACGACGACATCCTCACGCTGCGTCTTGAGGGCGTCGCGTCGAAGGAGCGTGCGGCGGAGATCGCGACGTCGCTGGAGGCCGCGCAGTCGCCGGAAGGGGCCTCCGAATAGTCGGTCGGGGGTGGGAACCCCGGCGGGCCGGGCGGTGTACCAGAAGTGACACGCGGCTCGCGGACGGGCCGCTCGGTGATCGACTGCTTGGGGGTTCGGATGCGCGGGCGAGTGCTCGGTTCGAGAGGCGGACGGCGTCGGCTGACGGCGTCGGCAGGGGCGTTGACGGTGGCGCTGGGGATGCTGGTGTGGGGGGCGGCACCGGTCTCGGCCGGGGGGCCGACGAGCGCGTTCCTGGCCTCCCCGGAGACCGGGAAGGCGGGAGGGCTGTACGCCTCGGACCGCAGGTACGCCCAGCTGGATTCCCTCATCCAGGCGGGCACCCCGGGTACCCCGCCCAAGGACGCGATGGCGGACCGGCGCGTCACCGTTACCTGGCTGGTACACGACACCTCTCCGTGGCGGGTCGACCAGATCTTCCCCGTCACCGGGGGCGAGGACGTCTGGGTGCACCGGGCGATGGACGTCACCGAACGGACGGACGGCAGCTGGCACCGTGCCCCGAATCCCGAGCGGCTGCGGGCCCTGCTGGCGGACGTGGGCGTGCTGAGTCAGGGGGACGGTGGTGCGGACCTGTCGTCCTTCGCGCTGCGGGAGGTGTACACGGCCGGCGGGGAGCACGGGAGCGTCCCGGAGACGGAGACGGAGACGCCGGTGACGGGTGCCGCGGCGTCCCGGCCCGTGGCGGCTTCGGGGACGGGCGAGGACACCGACTGGTGGTGGGCCCTGCCCGGCGGTGCGGCCGGGGCGGTGCTGGCGCTGACGCTGCGGCCCTTCGTCACGCGGGGGCCGCTGGGCGGCCGGAGGGGCGACCCGGGACCCCGGCAGGAGCTGCGGGACGCGTGAGGGGCCCGGGCGGACGGAATCGACACGGGGAGGTCGAGGGCGGATGAGGGTGCCCAGGGGGCGGATGGCTGCGCGACTGGTGCTGCTGGGGCCGGTGTCGGCGGTGCTGGCGCTGTGCGGCGGAGCACCGGCGGCCGGGGCGGTGGGCGGGGCGATGGGCGGTGCTGTGGGCGGTGCGGTAGGGGGTGCGGGACGGGCTCCCGATCTGGCGATGGTGGTCGCGGGCGGCGCGGGGCAGCCGACCGCGGTGCGGTCCGGGGAACCGCGGTTCGCCCGGCTGTGGCAGCTGCTGGAGCCGACGTACACCGGGACCGAGCGGGTGCCCGAGGCGTGGACCGAGGGCCGGCATCCGCCGGTGCGGCTCATGGTGGTGTGGGGGCTGACGGGGGTGGGCGGCCGGCCCATGACCGACAGTCCGCCGGGCGGGGACGTGGCGATGCAGCGGCAGGATCAGCTGTTCGTCGCCGAGGACGGCACACCGTGGGTGCGCTCGGATCCGGCGCCGGATGTGGAGGACGACGACATCCGCTGGCATCGGGCGCCGCGCTCGGTCTTCGAGCGGCTGGACCGGTCGGGGCTGCTCGGCGGCCCGGTGCGGACGGCCTCGGCCGAGGCCGACGGCCCGGTCCCGGCGGTGGACGCCGTGTGGTGGGCGATACCGGGGCTGGCCGTGGGCTTCGCGGCCGGGGCGGGCGGCACGCTGGCGATACGCCGCGCGGCGGCCCGCCCTGGAGGGGGGCCGCCGCGGGAGGAGCCACGACAGCAGCTCATCGATCTGTGAGCGTCACCGATCCGTGAGCGGGTCACCGATCCGTGCGCGTCACCGATCCGTGAGTGTCACCGATCCGTGAGTGTCACCGACCCGTGCGCGTCACCGTTCCTTGACAACTCAACAGGGAGTGCCGGTCAGCCGAGGTCGATCTCCGGGTACAGCGGGAAACCGGCCACCAGGTCGGTCGCCCGGCGGGAGATCTCGTCCGCGATCTTTGGGTCGAGGACGTGGGCGGCCTTGGAGGGGGCGCCCGACTTGGTGGTGCCGGGCTCCGCGGTGGTCAGGACGCGGTCGATGAGACCGGCGACCTCGTCCATCTCGGCGGTGCCCAGACCACGGGTGGTCAGGGCGGGGGTGCCGATGCGGACGCCGGAGGTGTACCAGGCGCCGTTGGGGTCGGCCGGGATGGCGTTGCGGTTGGTGACGATGCCGGACTCCAGCAGCGCGGCCTCGGCCTGGCGGCCGGTGAGGCCGTAGGAGGTGGCCACGTCGATCAGGTTCAGGTGGTTGTCCGTGCCGCCCGTGACCAGGGTCGCGCCCCGGCGCATCAGGCCCTCGGCGAGGGCGCGGGAGTTGTCGACGATGCGCTGGGCGTAGTCCTGGAAGGAGGGCTGCCGGGCCTCGGCGAGGGCGACGGCCTTGGCGGCCATGACGTGCGGGAGCGGGCCGCCGAGGACCATCGGGCAGCCGCGGTCGACCTGGTCCTTGAGGGAGTCGTCGCACAGGACCATGCCGCCGCGCGGGCCGCGCAGCGACTTGTGGGTGGTCGTGGTGACGATCTGGGCGTGCGGGACCGGGTCGAAGTCGCCGGTGAGGACCTTGCCGGCGACCAGTCCCGCGAAGTGGGCCATGTCGACCATCAGGGTCGCGCCGACCTCGTCGGCGATCTCACGCATGATCCGGAAGTTCACCAGACGGGGGTAGGCGGAGTAGCCGGCGACGATGATCAGCGGCTTGAAGTCGCGGGCGGAGGTGCGCAGGGCCTCGTAGTCGATGAGGCCGGTGGCGGGGTCGGTGCCGTAGGAGCGCTGGTCGAACATCTTGCCGGAGATGTTCGGGCGGAAGCCGTGGGTGAGATGGCCGCCGGCGTCCAGGGACATGCCGAGCATCCGCTGGTTGCCGAAGGCCTGGCGCAGTTCGGCCCAGTCGGCATCGGAGAGCTCGTTGACCTGGCGGACGCCGGCCTTCTCCAGGGCGGGGGCCTCGACACGGGCGGCGAGGACCGACCAGAAGGCGACGAGGTTGGCGTCGATGCCGGAGTGCGGCTGGACGTAGGCGTGGCGGGCGCCGAAGAGTTCCCTGGCGTGTTCGGCGGCGAGCGACTCGACGGTGTCGACGTTGCGGCAGCCGGCGTAGAAGCGGCGGCCGACGGTGCCCTCGGCGTACTTGTCGCTGAACCAGTTGCCCATCGCCAGCAGGGTGGCCGGGGAGGCGTAGTTCTCGGAGGCGATCAGCTTGAGCATCTCGCGCTGGTCGTGGACCTCCTGGCCGATGGCGTCGGCGACCCGCGGTTCCACGGCGCGGATGACGTCGAGGGCGGCGCGGAAGGCGGTGGATTCGTGGGAAAGGGGCTGCTCGGGCAAGTCGGCCTCCGGACGGCGTGGTTTCAGCGTTCACGGTTCGGCCCAGGCGCACGGCACACAGTCACGACCGGGCCGCTCCCCGATGGTCGGTCCCATCCCAGCGCGCCAGTCACGGCCCGCCGTCAGCCTACCGGGCGCGCCGTCGGGTGAAGGTCCCGCGTCCACCATCCGAGCGAGGATAGGAAGGGGACTCCGCTCGTCTCCCGGAGTCTTCTGGAGGTCCCGTGACCACTACGGAAACCCTCATCGCCGCGGCCGAGGCGCACGGCGCGCACAACTACGCGCCGCTGCCGGTCGTCGTCGCCTCGGCCGACGGGGCGTGGATGACGGATGTGGAGGGGCGGCGGTATCTGGATCTGCTGGCCGGTTACTCGGCGCTCAACTTCGGTCATCGCAACCGGCGGATCATCGAGGCGGCCAAGGCGCAGCTGGAGCGGGTGACGCTGACGTCGCGGGCGTTCCATCACGACCGGTACGCCGCGTTCTGCGAGGAGCTCGCGCGGCTGTGCGGCATGGAGATGGTGCTGCCGATGAACACCGGGGCGGAGGCGGTGGAGACCGCGGTGAAGACGGCCCGGAAGTGGGGGTACCGGGTCAAGGGCGTGCCCGCGGAGATGGCGAAGATCGTGGTCGCGGGCGGCAACTTCCACGGCCGTACGACGACGGTCATCAGCTTCTCCACCGACCGGGAGGCGCGCGCCGACTTCGGGCCGTACACGCCCGGGTTCGAGATCGTGCCGTACGGGGATCTGACGGCGATGCGGGCGGCGATGACGGAGAACACGGTCGCGGTGCTGCTGGAGCCGATCCAGGGCGAGTCGGGGGTGATCGTGCCGCCGTCCGGTTATCTGCCGGCGGTGCGGGAGCTGGCCCGGGAGCGGAACGTGCTGTTCGTGGCCGATGAGATCCAGTCGGGGCTCGGGCGGACGGGGCGGACCTTCGCGTGTGAGCACGAGGGGGTGGTGCCGGACATGTATGTGCTGGGCAAGGCGCTCGGCGGCGGCGTGGTGCCGGTGTCGGCGGTGGTGTCGTCGGCCGAGGTGCTGGGGGTGTTCCGGCCCGGGGAGCACGGGTCGACGTTCGGGGGGAATCCGCTGGCCTGTGCGGTGGCGCTGGAGGTGATCGCGATGGTGCGGTCGGGCGAGTACCAGGCGCGGTCGGCGGAGCTCGGCGCGCATCTGCACCGGGAGCTGGCCGCCCTGGTGGACATGGGGCGGGTGACACAGGTGCGGGGGCGCGGGCTGTGGGCGGGGGTGGACATCGCCCCGGCGTACGGGACGGGCCGGGAGGTGTCGGAGAAGCTGATGGAGCGGGGTGTGCTGGTGAAGGACACCCATGGCGCGACGCTGAGGATCGCCCCGCCGCTGGTGATCGGCAAGGAGGATCTGGACTGGGGGCTCGCCCAGCTGCGGGCGGTGCTGGGGGTCTAGAGGATCACATGGGGCAGGAAGCGGGCGTACTCGTCGGTGATCAGTCCCGCCGATTCGCGGATGCCCAGGCCTGCCGCTTCGTCCTCGACGACCCAGGCGCCGAGGACGACCCGGTTGCCGTCGAAGTCGGGCAGGGGTGCCAGCTCCTGATAGCAGCAGGGCTCGTCGCGCGGGACGGGGTCGGTGCCCGGTTGGTGGACGGTGACGCCCGCGCCTTCGCGGCCCAGCAGGGGCTTGGCGACGTAGCCGGTGGTGCGGGCGAGGTCGCGGGGGCCGTCGAGGTGGGCGGGGAGCAGGTTGGGGTGGCCGGGGTGGAGCTCCCAGAGGATCGCCAGCAGGGCCTTGTTGGACAGGAGCATCTTCCAGGCGGGTTCGATCCAGAGGGTGGATCCGGTGCCGCCGCCGTTGTCGAGGGTGTCCAGGACGTGGCCGGCGAAGCGGTCGGTGGTGAGCCACTCCCAGGGGTAGAGCTTGAAGCAGCTGCGGATGAAGCGGAGCCGGTTGTCGACGAAGCGGCCGGAGAGACGGTCCCAGCCGATCTCCTCCATGGAGATCCAGTCGGTGTCGAGGCCGGCCTGCTCGGCGGTCTCCTTGAGGTAGGCGACCGTCATCAGGTCCTCGCCGAGCTCGTCGGCGGCGGAGTGCGCGAAGTACAGCGGGCTGCCGGGCGGGAGGAGGGGGGCCTGTTTCCTCCAGGCGGCGACCAGGCGTTCGTGCAGCGAGTTCCACTGGTCGGCGCCCGGGAAGCGCTCCTCCATCCAGAACCACTGCGGGGAGGCGGCCTCGACCAGGGAGGTGGGGGTGTCGGCGTTGTACTCCAGGAGCTTCGCCGGGCCGCGGCCGTCGTAGCGCAGGTCGAAGCGGCCGTAGAGGGACGGGAGTTCGGTGCGGCGGTGCCAGGCCTCGGTGACCGCTTCCGCCACGCGCGGGTCGGTGATGCCGAGGTCGGCGAGGCGCCCGGAGGTGACGATGTGCTCCGCCGCCCGCAGGCACATGCGGTGGAGTTCCTCGACGACCTCCTCCAGCGCCTCGACCTCCTCCAGGGAGAAGACGTAGTAGGCGCTCTCGTCCCAGTACGGGCGCAGGGAGTTGTCGGGGTAGCGGGTGAGCGGGTAGATCAGGCCCTGTTCCTCGACGGTCCGCTGCCAGCCGGGGCGGGGTTCTATGGTGCGGCGTTCCATGGTGGACGTCCGGACGGTCCGGGTCAGCCGCCGCCGCTGCCGGAGCCCGAGCACCCGAAGCCGCCGCGGTCGACGGCGTCGCTGCGGCTGAAGGTGCCGTAGTCGGCGTAGCCGCCGTCGACTTCGGCGTCGTAGTACCAGGCGGCGTCGGCGCCGCCGCCCTTCTTCTTGCCACTCTTGCCGCTCTTGCCGCCCTTGCCGTACGAGGAGCCGGAGGAACCCGAGGCGCCCGACGTGCAGTTCTTGTCGGCGATGACCTTGTAGCCGTCCCAGGTGTAGCTGTCCCGGTCGACGCAGCGGCGGTCGGGCTCGGAGCCGCAGGAGGTCAGTGCCGCCGCGACGACTCCCATACCGCCCAACACCACCGTGCTGGAGCGCAGTCGGCGCTTCGTGCGAGCCATATCCCGTCTCTCCCCGTGTCCTTCGGCTGGACGATTACCCTACGGCAGCACCCGGCAAAGGGCTTCGAGGGCCCCCGCCCAGGCATGGTCGGGCGGGGTTCCGTAGCCGACGACCAGGGCGTCGAGGGGTTCGGCGATGGCCTTGTCATGGCGGAAGTGGGCCAGGCCGAACAGGGACAGGCCCTGCCAGCGGGCCGCCTGGAGGACCGATGCCTCGGTGCCGGGCGGCAGGCACAGCACGGCGTGCAGGCCGGCCGCGATCCCGGTGGCCCGGACCGTCGGGGCGCGCTCGGTGAGGGCGGTGACCAGGGCGTCCCGGCGTCGGCGGTAGCGCAGCCGGGAGGCGCGGACATGGCGGTCATGGGCACCGTGGCCGATGAACTCGGCCAGGGTCAGCTGGTCGAGCACCCCGCAGCTGTCCACGTCGCCCTTGGCCCGGGTCACCGGTTCCACCAGGGCGGGCGGCAGGACCAGCCAGGCCAGGCGCAGGCCGGGGGCGAGGGACTTGCTGGCGGTTCCCAGGTAGACGACGTGGTCGGGGTCCAGGCCCTGGAGTGCGCCGACGGGCTGGCGGTCGTAGCGGAACTCGCCGTCGTAGTCGTCCTCCAGGATCAGGCCGCCGGTGCGGCGGGCCCAGTCCACGACGGCCGCCCGCCGGGAGCGGTGCAGGTCGGCGCCCATCGGGAACTGGTGGGCGGGGGTGAGCAGTACGGCACCCTCGTCGGTCAAATCGGCTGGGTCGGTGCCGAGTTCGTCGAAGGGCAAGGGGGTGGTGGCGAGGCCGGTGCCGGCCAGGACGGCGCGGTGTTCGGGGAGTCCGTACGACTCGACGGCGATCGTCCGGGCTCCGCGGGCCCGCAGGACCGAGCCGAGCAGGTGCAGGCCCTGGGGGAAGCCGGAGCAGATGACGATGCGTTCGGGGTGGGCGCGGACGCCGCGGGCGCGGGAGAGGTAGGCCGCGAGGGCGGTGCGCAGTTCGATGCGGCCGCGGGGGTCGCCGTAGCCGAGGACGTCGTAGGGGGCGGTGTTGAGGGCTCGGCGGGCCGCCTTGAGCCATTCGGCGCGGGGGAAGGCGGCGAGGTCGGGGGTGCCGGCGGTCAGGTCGTGGGTGGGGCGGGGGCGGGCGCGGCGGGTCGGAGCGGTGGCCGTGGGGGGTGTGGAGCGGCCCTCGGCGACCCGGGTGCCCGAGCCCTGGCGGGCGGTGAGCCAGCCCTCGGCGACGAGGTCGGTGTAGGCGTCGGCGACCGTGTTGCGGGCGATGCCGAGGTCGGCGGAGAGGGAGCGGGAGGAGGGCAGCCGGGTGCCGGGCGCCAGCCGGCCCGTGCGGACGGCCTCGCGCAGGGCGTCGGTGAGGCCCCGGCGCAGACCGGGTCCGGTGGCCGGGTCCAGGTGGAGGTCGATCCCCAGGGCCCGAGAAGTGGCCCATGCGTCTGCCATGGAAATGGACCATACTCCTGGGCCTTTCGCTTCGTAGGGTCGAGGCATGACGATGACCAGTGATCACACCGCCCCTGCCGAAGCCACCGTCGAGTACGCGCCCGAGCACCCCCCTCGGCTGCGCTGGGCCGACCACGCGCCCGAGGTCTACAAGGCGATGGTCCGGCTCGACGCGGCGGCCCGGCGGGGTCTGGACCCGAAGCTGCTGGAGCTGGTGAAGGTCCGCGCCTCGCAGCTCAACCACTGCGCCATGTGCGTGGACATGCACTCCAAGGACGCCCTGGCGGCCGGGGAGAGCGTGGAGCGGATCATCCAGCTCTCCGCCTGGGAGGAGTCGGCGCACTTCTACACCGAGAAGGAGCTCGCGGCGCTCGCGCTGACCGAGGCGGTCACCGTGCTCACCGAGGGTTTCGTGCCCGACGAGGTGTACGCGAAGGCCGCCGCCCACTTCGAGGAGCCGGAACTGGCCCAGTTGATCGCCTCGATCGCGGTGATCAACGCCTGGAACCGGTTCGGCGTGACCTGCCGGGTGACGCCGGGGCACTACCAGCCGGGCCGGCACTGACCGCCGGGGTGTGCCGCGCCCGGATCACGTCCGGGCCGTGACCGTCAGGACAGCCACGGACGCCAGGTGGACTCGTGGCTGTCCGCCCACTTCCTCGCCGCCTCCTCGGGGGTGAGCTTCTGTTCGGCGATCATCAGGGAGACCTCGTTCTGGTCCTCGGTCGTCCAGCGGAACTTCTTCAGGAAGGCCGCGGCCTTCCCGCCGTCCTGCGCGAAGTCGGCGTTGAGGTACTTCTGCAGCGGGGTGTGCGGATAGGCGCAGGCGACCTTCTCCGGATCCGCGTCGCAGCCCTCCTGGTACGCCGGCAGCTTCACCTCGGTCATGGGGACCTTCTCGAACAGCCACTGGGGGGCGTACCAGTAGGTCAGGAAGGGCTTCCTCTCCTTGGCGAACTGCTTGATCTGGGTGATCTGGGCGGCCTCGGAACCGGCGAAGACCACCTGGTAGTCCAGGTCGAGGTTCTTCACCAGTGCCTTGTCGTGGGTGACGTAGGAGGGCGAGCCGTCCAGCAGCTGGCCCTTGCCGCCGCTCTCCGGGGTGCGGAGCCGGTCGGCGTACCGGTTGAGGTTCTTCCAGTCGGTGACGTCGGGGTGCTGCTTCGCGAAGTACGTGGGGACGTACCAGCCGATGTGGCCGGTGACGCCGAGGCCGCCGCCGTTCACGATCGTCTTCTTGTCCTCGACGTACCGCTGTTCCTGGTCGGGGTGGCCCCAGTCCTCCATGATCGCGTCGACCCGGCCCTGGCTGAGCGCGTCCCAGGCGGGGACCTCGTCGACCTGGACGGTGTCGACGCGGTAGCCGAGTTCGTGTTCCAGCAGGTACTGGGCGACGGCCACGTTGGCCTGGGCGCCGACCCAGGACTGGACGGACAGGGTGACCGTCTTCGCACCCTGGGCGTTGGCGAACGGCGAGGCCTGCCGGGTCATGTCGGCGGCGCCGCAGCCGGTGAGCAGCAGCAGCGCACCCACCGCCGCGGTCGTGGTGACACGGACGCGCATGTCACGCTCCCTTCTTCGTGCGGCGTTCCGTCGGCTGGGTCACCCGGTCGAGCATCAGACCGAGGCAGACGATCGCGGCGCCGGCCACCAGGCCGGTGGCGAGGTCGCCCTGGGCGAGGCCGAAGACGACGTCGTAGCCGAGCGCGCCGCCGCCGACCAGGCCGCCGATGATGACGACGGCGAGGACCAGGACCACGCCCTGGTTGACGGCGAGCAGCAAGGAGCGGCGGGCGAGCGGGAGCTGCACCTGCCACAGCTGCTGGGCCGGGGTCGCGCCGAGCGAGCGGGCCGACTCCAGGGCGGCAGGGTCGATCCGGCGCAGGCCCTGGGCGGTGATCCGGACGACGGCGGGCAGGGCGTAGACGACGGCCGCCGCCACCGCGGGGGCGCGGCCGACGCCGAACAGGGCGACGACCGGGATCAGGTACACGAACTGCGGCATCGTCTGGAAGACGTCCAGGACGGGGCGCAGAGCGCGGTCCACCCGGTCGTTGCGGGCCGCGGCGATGCCGGTCGCGACGCCCAGGACGAGGGTGACGGCGACGGCGGCGAGCACCTGGGACAGGGTGTCCAGGGACGGTTCCCAGGCTCCGAGCACGCCGATCGCGGCCATGGCGAGGGTCGCGGTGAGCGCGGTGCGCCAGGTGCCGATCAGCCAGGCGAGGGCGGCGACGACGAGCAGGACGGCCCACCAGGGCAGCCACTGCAGGCCGTCGCGTACGGGGTCCAGGACCCAGGTCGTGAAGTGGCCCGCCCACTCCGCGGTGCCGCCGACGACCGGGACGCCCGAGTAGAGGTGGGCGGTCATCCAGTCGACGGCCCGGTTGACCGGGGCGGCGATGTTCAGCACCCAGGCGTCGGGCCAGTCGAGGCGGCCCACGAGACGTCCGGCGACGGCGGCGGCCAGGGCGGCGCCGAGGGCGTACGCCCATGCCGCGCGGCCCGTCCGTTCGGTGCCGTCGGCGGCCGCGGCGGTGACGCGGTCCAGGACGACCGCCAGCAGCACGATCGGGATGCCGGCCGCCAGGGCGGCGCCCACGTCGACCGAGGCCAGCGCCTGGTAGACGCGGTCACCGAGGCCGCCGGCGCCGATGACCGACGCGATGACGGCCATGGACAGCGCCATCATGATCGACTGGTTGACGCCGAGGAGGAGTTCCTTGCGGGCCAGCGGGATTCGGGCGGTCAGCAGCCGCTGGCGGGCGGTGGCGCCGAGGGAGTCGACGGCCTCCAGCACCTCCTGGTCGGCGCAGCGCAGGCCGAGCGCGGTGAGGCGGGCCATGGGCGGGGCGGCGTAGACGACGGTGGCGAGGACGGCCGCGGGGACACCGATGCCGAAGACCAGGACGACCGGGAGGAGGTAGGCGAAGGCGGGGAGGACCTGCATGGTGTCCAGGACCGGGCGCAGGACGCGGTCCATCCGGTCCGAGAGGCCCGCGGCGAGCCCGAGGAGGGCGCCGACGGCGACGGACGCCAGCACGGCGACCGTCATCAGGGCGAGGGTCTGCATGGTCGGCACCCACATGCCGAGGGCGCCGCAGGCCAGAAAGGCGGCGGCGGTGCCCAGGGCGAGCCCGGCGCCTGCGACGCGCCAGGCGACAAGCGCGCCGACCGCGGTGACGCCGGCCCAGCCCGCGGCGAGCAGCACCAGGTACACGGCGCGTACGCCGAGGACGACGGCGTTGCTGACGTGGCCCAGGAAGTGGAGGAACAGGGGGTGGCTGTCCCGGTTGTCGATGATCCAGTCGCTGGTCCTGGTCAGCGGGCCGGTGAGGTCGACGGTGAGGGCGTCCGGCCAGCTGCCGCTCGCCCAGCGGGCGTGGGCCAGCGGGACGAGGATCGCGGCGGCCAGGGCGAGCAGGGTGAGCTTGGCCGCGGCTCGGTTTCTCAGGACGCGCGGCAGGGTGCGGGGCGCCGGTGCGGTGATCGTCGCCATCAGACCGGCTCCGGGGTGGGATCGACGGGCGTCGGCCCGGCGGCACGGCCACCCGTGCCGACGGCGGATCCGCCGGCCACGACGCCCAGCAGGGCGGCGGCGTCCACCACGCCGAGGCAGCGGCCGCGGTCCACGATCCGGGCGGGGCTGCCCGTACGGGCGACCGCCTCGATGGCCTCGGACACCGTGGCGTCCGGGGCGAGCGCCGGGCCGTTGCCGGCCTCCTCCGCGGACGCGGGCCGCATCGCCGTACGCACCGTCATGACCTGCTCGCGCGGTACGTCCCGGACGAACTCCCGGACGTAGTCGTCGGCCGGGGAGCCCACGATCTGTTCCGGGGTGCCCAGTTGGACCACCTTGCCGTCGCGCATCAGGGCGATGCGGTCGCCCAGTTTGAGGGCCTCGTTCAGGTCGTGCGTGATGAAGACCATGGTGCGGCCCTCTTCGCGGTGCAGCCGGACGACCTCCTCCTGCATGTCCCGGCGGATCAGGGGGTCGAGGGCGCTGAAGGGCTCGTCGAACAGCAGCACTTCGGGGTCCACCGCGAGGGCGCGGGCCAGGCCCACGCGCTGGCGCTGGCCGCCCGAGAGCTGGCTGGGTCTGCGCTGTTCCAGACCGGCCAGGCCGACCTTGGCCACGACCTCGGCGGCGCGTGCGCGGCGTTCGGACCTGCCGACGCCCTGGATCTGCAGGCCGTAGGCGACGTTGTCGAGGACCGTGCGGTGGGGCAGCAGGCCGAAGTGCTGGAAGACCATCGCCGCGCGGTGGCGGCGCAGCCGGCGCAGCCGGGCGGTGTCCATGGCGCGGACGTCCTCGCCGTCGATGGCGATCGTGCCGGAGGTCGGCTCGATCAAGCGGGTCAGACAGCGCACGAGCGTGGACTTGCCCGAGCCGGACAGGCCCATCACCACGAAGACCTCGCCCTTGCGGACGTCGAAGGAGACGTCCCGCACCGCCGCCGTGCAGCCGGTGCGGGCGCGCAGCTCGGCGGGGGCGAGCGCGGCGAGTCCGGGGTCGGCGGGGACGCGGTCGGCCTTGCGGCCGAAGACCTTCCACAGGCCCTGCACGGAGAAGACCGGAGTGCCGCTCATCGGGCATCGCCGCCGATCAGGTCCACCGCGCGTTCCCCGACCATCAGTACGCCGATCATCGGGTTCACGGCGGGCATGGTCGGGAAGACGGAGGCGTCGGCGATGCGGATGTTCTCCAGGCCGCGGATGCGCAGCTCGGGGTCCACCACGGCGAGTTCGTCGTCGGCCGCGCCCATCCGGCAGGTGCCGGCCGGGTGGTAGACGGTGTGCGCGGCCTTGCGGGCGTACTCGCTGAGCTCCGCGTCACCGACGATCTCCGGGCCCGGGCAGACCTCGCGCTTGAGCCAGCCGGCCAGCGGCTCGGTCCTGGCGATCTCGCGGGCGATGCGGATGCCGTCGACCAGGGTCCGCGCGTCGTAGTCGTCCTCGTCGGTGAAGTAGCGGAAGTCCAGCGCGGGCTTGACCGAGGGGTCCGGGCTGGTCAGGTACAGCCGGCCACGGCTCTTCGGCTTGGGGATGTTGGGGGTCATCGAGACGCCGAACTCCGGACGTTGGTAGCCCAGGCGCTCGGGGTTGTCCGTGAAGGGGATCTGGTAGAAGTGGAACATCAGGTCGGGGCCCGCGTGTTCGGGGTCGCGGCGCACGAACAGGCCCGCGTCGGAGTCCATCGCGGAGTTCTCCGGGATGGGGCCGTCGGTCTCCCAGACGATCACCGACTCGGGGTGGTCGAGCAGGTTCTCGCCGACGCCGGGCAGGTCGAGCGCCACGGGTATGCCGAGCGCCTCCAGGTCCGCGCGGCGCCCGATGCCCGAGTGCAGCAGTAGCCGCGGCGAGTCGACGGCACCGGCGCACAGCAGCACCTCGTTGCGGGCGCGGACGAGGAACTCCTCGCCGTCCTTGGCGCGTACGTGCACGCCTTGTGCGCGGGTGCCGTCCAGCTCCAGCCGGTAGGCCCAGGTCTCCAGCAGGATCGTCAGGTTGGGGCGCTCGTCCATCACCGGGTGCAGATACGCCACCGAGGCGGACGACCGCTTGTTGTTCTCCGGGTGGTAGGCGAGGTCGAAGAAGCCGGCGCCCTCGGTGAACGGCTTGTCGTTGAAGCCCTCCACGCGCGGGACGCCGAGCGCCTTCTGCGCCGCGTCGACGAAGTCGCGGGCGATGGCGTTCCGGTCCTTCTCGTCGACCGGGACGATGTTGTTCAGCAGCCGCGCCCAGTACGCCTCCATCGGCACCGCGCCCCAGCCCTCGGCGCCGGCCGCCTCCCACTCGTCCCAGTCGGAGGGCAGGGGCTTGAAGGCGATCAGGGTGTTGTGCGACGAACATCCGCCGAGCACGCGGGCGCGGCTGTGCCGGATGTGGGAGTTGCCGCGTGGCTGCTCGGTGGTGGGGTAGTCGTAGTCGAGGTCGCCGCCGAGCAGGCCCATCCAGCGGCGCAGGGTCAGCACGTCGTCCCGGCCGACGTCGCTGGGGCCGCCCTCGATGACGGCGACGGTGACATCGGGGTTCTCGGTCAGCCGGGAGGCGATGACGGAGCCTGCGGTGCCGCCGCCGATGACGACGTAGTCGTAGACATGGGTGTTCGCGGACAGAGGGGGCATGGGGGTGCTCCAGGAGGTGCGGGGCGGAGGGGGTCAGCCGGCGAACCAGCGGACGGGCTTCGGGGCGAGGTTCTGGTAGACGTGCTTGCTCTCGCGGTACTCGGCGAGGCCGGCGGGGCCCAGCTCGCGGCCGACGCCGCTCTTGCCGAAGCCGCCCCACTCCGCCTGCGGGAGGTAGGGGTGGAAGTCGTTGATCCAGACGGTGCCGTGGCGCAGCCGCCCGGCGACCCGGCGGGCGCGGCCGGCGTCGGCGGTCCAGACGGCGCCCGCGAGGCCGTACTCGGTGTCGTTGGCGAGGGCGACGGCCTCGTCCTCGGTGCGGAAGGTCTCGACGGTGAGGACCGGGCCGAAGACCTCTTCGCGGACGACCTTCATCTCGCGGTGGCAGGCGTCGAGGACGGTCGGCTCGTAGAAGTAGCCGGCGCCGAGCCCTTCCGGGCGCTTGCCGCCGGTGCGCAGGACGGCACCCTCCTCCAGCGCGGAGGCGACGTACGCCTCGACCTTCGCGCGCTGCTGCTCGGAGACGAGGGGGCCGCACTCGACGCCCTCGTCGGTGCCGCGGCCGAGCCTGATGTGGCCTGCCCGGCGGGCGAGTTCGGTGACGAAGCGGTCCCGCACCGACTCCTCGACG
Organism: Streptomyces sp. NPDC002776; assembly: GCF_053592195.1. NCBI lineage: Bacteria > Bacillati > Actinomycetota > Actinomycetes > Kitasatosporales > Streptomycetaceae > Streptomyces > Streptomyces sp. NPDC002776. Next base: position 484,517 of record NZ_JBSFVG010000001.1, read on the forward strand.
ATGAGGCGGGCACCGGCCGAGCAGACCTGGCCGCTGTGGATGAAGGCGGCGTTGAGGGCCTGGTCGACGGCGGTGTCGAAGCTCTCGTCGGTGGCGCAGGCGTCGGCGAAGACGACGTTGGGGTTCTTGCCGCCGAGTTCGAGGGCGACCTTCTTCACGCCCGGTGCGGCGGCCTGCGCCACCTTGGTGCCGCTGACCAGGCCGCCGGTGAAGGAGATGAGGTCGATGTCGGGGTGCTCGGCGAGCCGGGCGCCGACCGAATGGCCCGGCCCGGTCACGATGTTGGCGACACCGCTCGGCAGTCCTGCCTCGGTCAGCAGGCCGATCAGCGCGACGGTCGTCAGCGGGGTGATCTCGCTCGGCTTGACGACGAAGGTGTTGCCCGCGGCGAGTGCCGGAGCGATCTTCCAACTGGCCTGGAGGAGCGGGTAGTTCCAGGGGGTGATCAGGGCGCAGACGCCGACCGGCTCGTGCACGACGACGCTGTGGATGTCGGGTGAGCCCGCGTCCACCACCCGGCCCGGGGCCTCGGCGGCGACGAGGGCGGCGAAGTAGCGGAAGGCATCGGCGACACAGTCGATGTCGACGCGGCCCTCTTCCAGGGTCTTGCCCGCGTCCCGGCTCTCCAGCGCGCCGAGTTCCTCGCGGTCGCGCACCAGCAGGTCGGCGACGCGGCGCAGCAGGGCGGCGCGTTCGGCGGCCGGGGTGCGCGGCCAGTCGCCCTCGTCGAAGGCACGGCGAGCGGCCGCGACCGCCAGGTCGGTGTCCTGCTCGTCGCCCTCCGCGACCACGGCGAAGGGCCGGGCGACCGCTGGGTCGACGATGTCGCGGGTGGCGCCGGAGATCGCTTCGCGCCACTCGCCGCCGACATGGATCGTCCGTCGTTCGTACTGCCTTGCCATGATCGGTATTGCCTTCCGTTCCTGTTCGGTGCCCCTGAGTCACCTGGGTGTCACCTTCTGGGACCGGCAGCACCTGCCCTGGCCTCCTCGATTGCATGCGCGATCCATGGCCGAAAGTGGGCGGCGTCACGGAAGATGCGGGCAAAGAGGGCGAATTGCACGGCGCGTCCTCCTGGAACCTGGACTCCCTCGAGAACTTTGACTAAAGTCAAAGAAATATGGAGCCCGTGTCGACGGAGCATGTGACGGCTTTCCGCCGCTTCAACCGCTACTTCACGCGCCGGATCGGCGCCCTCGACGACCACTACCTCGGCCAGGACCGCCCTCTCGGCGAGGCCCGGCTGCTGTTCGAGATCGGTGACGGGGTGTCCCTGCGGGAGCTCAGGAGCCGACTCGGCCTGGACGCCGGGTACTTGAGCCGGATGACCCGGGCGCTGGAGGCGCAGGGCGTGGTCCGGGTCAGGGTGCATCCCGAGGACAGCCGGTCACGGATGGTGGAGCTGACGCCCGCCGGACGCGTCGAGCTCAAGGAGCAGCAGCGGCGCGCCAACGCCCTGGTGGCGGACCTCCTCGGCGGCCTCACCGAGGGCCAGCGCACCGAACTGACCGAGGCGATGGCCACCACCCGCCGCCTGCTGCGCCTCGCCGCCATCACCGTGCGGCACGTCGACGGCGCGAGCGGGGACGCACGCGCGTGCCTCGACGCCTACGCCACCGACCTCGACGCCCGCTTCCCGGAAGGCTTCGACCCCGGCGCTCTCGTCCGGCCGGAGGAGGTCTCCGGGGACGCCGGGGCGTTCTTCGTGGCGTACGAGGAGGGCCTGCCGGTGGGCTGCGGGGCGCTGCGGCGGCTGGAGCCGGGCGTCGGCGAGATCCGCCATGTGTGGGTGCACCCGGACGCCCGGCGCCTGGGACTGGCCCGCCGGCTGCTCAGCGCGCTCGAACGCGAGGCGTCGGCACGGGACGTGACGGTCGTACGGCTGGACACGCACGTCGTGCTCGCGGAGGCGCAGGCGATGTACCGGGCGTGCGGGTACCGGGAGATCCCGCGGTACGACGACAACGTGTACGCCGGGCACTGGTTCGAGAAGCGGCTGTGACGGTCCGCCCGGGGAAGTGGACCGAACGGACCACAGGCCCCGTTCCGGCGGAGACCGGAGCGGGGCCTGTGCGGGGTACTGACCGAGCCGGGGCTCAGATGAGGCCGAGGGCGCGGACCGCCTCGCGCTCCTCCGCGAGCTCGGCCACGGAGGCGTCGATACGGGCGCGGGAGAACTCGTTGATCTCCAGGCCCTGGACGATCTCGTACTTGCCGTCCTTGCAGGTGACGGGGAAGGAGGAGATCAGACCCTCCGGGACGCCGTAGGAGCCGTCCGACGGGATGCCCATGGAGACCCAGTCGCCGTCGGCGGTGCCGTTGACCCAGGTGTGAACGTGGTCGATGGCGGCGTTGGCGGCCGAGGCGGCCGAGGAGGCGCCGCGGGCCTCGATGATGGCGGCGCCGCGCTTGGCGACGGTCGGGATGAAGTCGTCGGCCAGCCACTGCTCGTCGTTCACGACCTCGGCGGCATTCTTGCCGGCGATGGTGGCGTGGAAGATGTCCGGGTACTGGGTGGCGGAGTGGTTGCCCCAGATGGTGAGCCGCTGGATGTCGGCGACCGTGGAACCGGTCTTCTTCGCGAGCTGGGTCAGCGCGCGGTTGTGGTCGAGGCGGGTCATCGCGGTGAAGCGCTCGGCCGGTACGTCCGGGGCGGCGGCCTGGGCGATCAGGGCGTTGGTGTTGGCCGGGTTGCCGACGACGAGGACCTTGATGTCGTCCGCGGCGTGGTCGTTGATGGCCTTGCCCTGCGGCTTGAAGATGCCGCCGTTGGCCTCCAGCAGGTCGCCGCGCTCCATGCCCTTGGTGCGGGGGCGGGCGCCGACGAGGAGGGCGACGTTGGCGCCGTCGAAGGCGACGTTCGGGTCGTCGCTGATCTCGATGCCCTGGAGAAGCGGGAACGCGCAGTCGTCCAGCTCCATGGCCGTGCCTTCGGCGGCCTTCAGCGCCGGGGTGATCTCCAGGAGGCGCAGCTTGACCGGCACGTCCGCGCCGAGCAGCTGGCCGGAGGCGATGCGGAAGAGCAGGGCGTAACCGATCTGGCCGGCCGCGCCGGTGACGGTGACGTTCACGGGAGTGCGGGTCATGGCGTTCTCCGTATGACAGCTGGCGGTGGGGCGTCGCTGCCCCGGATGTTTGATCGATCTCTTGGCGTCAAGAGAGATCCAGCGGTCAGGCTATCGCGCCTCCGGGATCCCGGGCGTCCGGGTCGGTGTGGCCCACCCCACAGACCCCCCACAGACCCCCCAAAGGGGGCGGCCGCCCGTCCGGGAGAGGTGGAACGAGGCGGCCGCCGAGTGGGGGTGCCGGGTTGCCGGACTCCCGTGGGGGTACCGTGCGCGTGCCCGGGATGACGGCGGCTAATCCTGCGCCGCCGAATTTCTTTACCCGCCTCAGCGACCGTCCCGGTGCCGCCGGGCCCGGCGGCCACATCTCGCCCCCTGACGTCCCCTGACCGGGGGACGCCCCCCGCTCGGCCGCCGCGCGCGGACGCACCCCCAGCTCGGCCCCCGCGCGGGGACGCACCTTCCCGCTCGCCCGCCCCGCGCGGGGACGCACCCTCCCGCTCGGCTCGCCCGCCGCGCTACTTCGTGCAGCCCTCCTGACCCGCCGCGAGGGTCACGCAGGCCGTCGCGTCGCCCGCGTCCTTGACCGCGACCATCGGGGTGTACGCGATCGTGTCACCGGTGACCGTGATCGCGCCGGTCTGCTCCGACTTGCCCACGCTCACCCGGACCTGGTCGCCCTCGGCCCCCTGGGTGATCCGGCCCCACGCGGCACTGCAGGTCTCGCTGTACCGGACCTCCACCACCGTCGTGCCCACGGTCGCCGTCTTCGCGGTCGTCACCAGGTCACCGCTGCACCCCATGCTCTCCGCGTCCTTGCCGGTGCAGGACGCCCCGCTGCACTCCACGCCCGGAGGCAGCTCCGCGTCCTTGGTCACCGTCGGCGAGGGGGACTTCGTACCGCTCTCGTTCTTCGCGCCGCCGCCGTCCGTCAGGAAGAACGCGGCGGCGACCACCACCAGCACGCCCACGACGCCCGCCAGGAACATCGTCAGCCGACGCTTGCCCCGGCTCTCGCCCGAGGGAGCGGCGGCATGCCCGGCCCGCGGCCCACGCGGCGGTTCGCTGTACGACGGAGTCGGCTGCGGAGCCGGTGCCGGGCTCGCGGACGGTGCCGTACCGCCGCCGTTGCTCCCGGTCCGCGACGGGCCCCGGTACCCCGCCATGCCCCAGGAGTTGGGGCCCGACGCCGCCGCTTCCTCCACCGAGTCCCGTACGTCATCGGCGTCCGCGGACCGCGGCGGCACCGTCGGCGCCACCCCCGCCGGACCCGCGATGCCCGGCGTCGCCGTCGCGCTGCCGTTCCTGCGGGCCGTCCGGGCACCCTTCGCGTTCGCCGGAGGCGCACCGAACTCGCCCAGCGCGGCGCGCGCCTGCGAGATCCGGATCGCCTCCATCGTCATGTCGTGCCGCATCTCCGAACGGCTCCAGGCGCGCTCGGCGAGCTCCCACATCGTCGTGAGGTGGACCGGATTGGTCCCGGTCACCTCGGCCAGCGCCACGATCGCGCCCTTCGGCGCGAGCAGCCGCCCGTTCAGATACCGCTCCCAGGACGTCTTGCTGTAACCCGTCCGGTCGGCCACCGCTGCGATGCTCAGGCCACTGCGGTCCACGAGCCGGCGCAACTGGCTGGCGAACTCTCTGACCTGCGGATCCAGTTCATCCGGCAAGTCCTTCCAACGAGGCATTGCTTCCCCCCTCTTCCCCCCGGTTCGTGCTGTACGTTCCCCGCGCGTGTCACCCTCTGCCGAGTCCCGTTCTGGCTACCCAGTGGGATGCGCCGAGTCAGGATCTCAGTTCCCGGGGTGGGGGCGCACGGGAGCGTAGGGGGCCGTGGGCATGCACCGTCGCACGCCTGGCGGGCCGTGGTCCAGTCTCCCACCGCCCGTTTCCTCTCGGCCCGTCTCCCCCCGGTGACGCCGCTGACAGCCGTGCGGGACGTCCCGGACCGTCCCGATTGGCCACGCTAGCCCGACTGTCGACCGACTTCGATCCAAATCCGCAAACTTGTCAACACATCAACACACAGACCGCACATATCCCGTCACCGCATGCACACGACGCCCATCCGGCCCCAGCGGTTCCGGAGCTCCGCGCGCTGTGGCAGGCCGCGCACACCGTGGCGGAACGGTCACCGCTGTGCCACAGCGCCCTGACAGCCGTTGAACAGGCACTTCCCGGCGCGGGAAGGTGGACGCACGGCGGCGGCCCGTCCTTGCTCGGGGGAGAGGACGGGCCGCCGTCGTACGGATGTGCTAGTTGCTGACCGTGAAGTGCAGGGTGTCCTTGAGGAACGGGATCTCCAGCAAGGGGTCCGGCTGCACCATCAGCGCCAGCAGGAGAATCGCGGTGCCGAGCACGCCGTAGGTGAGGATGTCGGTGAAGCGGGAGCGGACCGCGAGCATGCCGACGTCCGGGACCAGCCAGCGCAGCAGCCCGCCACCGATCAGGGCCACCCCGATCAGCAGGGTCCCGGCGCGGAAGGCGTCCAGAGCGGTCACGAGCAGGCCGGTGCCGACGAGCACGAGCACCAGCAGGACCGGCCACTGGCGAGCCGGTGCCGGGGCGTCACCGGGAGCGGCCCGGCCGCCGCCCTCGGGGCGCGCGGTGTCCCGGGTGAACAGCGGGAAGCGGCGGGTCGTACGGCGCGGCCGGCCCTCGGCGTCCGGCGCGCTGACCGCGTCCCGGACCTCGATCTCGTCGTCCGGCTCGAAGGGCCGCTCAGCCGACACTGCGCTCCGCCGCCTCGACCACGTTGACCAGCAGCTGGGCCCGGGTCATCGGGCCGACGCCGCCGGGGTTGGGGGAGATCCAGCCGGCCACCTCCGCCACGTCCGGGTGGACGTCGCCGACGATCCTGCCCTCGGCGCTGCGCGAGACACCGACGTCGAGCACGGCCGCGCCGGGCTTCACGTCCTCGGGACGGATGAGGTGGGCGGAACCGGCGGCCGCGACGATGATGTCCGCGCGCTTGAGGTGCGCCGACAGATCGCGGGTGCCGGTGTGGCACTGGGTCACGGTGGCGTTCTCGCTGCGCCGGGTGAGCAGCAGCGGCATCGGCCGGCCGATGGTCACACCACGGCCGACGACCACGACCTCGGCGCCCTTGATCTCCACGCCGTAGCGGCGCAGGAGGGTGAGGACGCCGTTGGGGGTGCAGGGCAGGGGGGCCGGCTCGTTCAGGACGAGGCGGCCGAGGTTCATCGGGTGCAGGCCGTCCGCGTCCTTGTCCGGGTCCATCAGCTCCAGGATGCGGTTCTCGTCGATGCCCTTGGGCAGCGGCAGCTGGACGATGTAGCCGGTGCAGGCGGGGTCCTCGTTCAGCTCCCGTACGACCGCCTCGATCTCGTCCTGGGTGGCGGTGGCGGGCAGTTGGCGCTGGATGGAGGCGATGCCGACCTCGGCGCAGTCGCGGTGCTTGCCGGCGACGTACTTCTGGCTGCCGGGGTCGTCCCCGACCAGGATCGTGCCGAGGCCGGGCGTGACGCCCTTCTCCTTCAGCGCCGCCACACGGGCGGTCAGATCGGACTTGATCGCGGCTGCGGTGGCCTTGCCATCGAGAATCTGGGCGGTCATGGCCCCATCCTCGCGGATGACGGGGTCCCTCTTCCAATCCGGGCCCCCGGCCGGCTGTCCGCCCATGATCAGGTGTGTTGCACTTGCACAACACATAGGGAGTACGGCTGGACAACGAACCGGCCACTGAAGAACGATTGTGGCCACAGTGCCGCGGGCAGTACCGGGGGGACGAACCGCATCTGTTGAACCTTCCTCCGAACCGTGCCGCTCGTCGTCCCCGCAGTCACACGGAGGAACACCGCCATGAGTTTCGGCGAACCGAACAGCCCGTACGGGCCCCCGCCCCAGCAGCCGAACCCCGGTTACGGCTATCCGCAGCAGGGCCAGCCGCCCGGCGTCCCGCCGCAGGGCTACGGCGCCTACCCCGCGGGTCCTCCGGTGCACCCCGGCGGTTACGGCTACCCGCCGGCCGGTCCGGCCCGGATGCCCGGCATCACCCGTGCCGCGCAGATCATGCTCGGCGTGATCGCCCTGTGCCACATCGTCATCGCCGCCGTGTACGGCGTGGCGTTGGCCGACTGGGACCAGACGATGCTCGAGGCGGGCGTCACCGGTGACGCCGAGGCCGAGCGCTACGCGGATCTGGGCAAGGGCGTCGTGGTCTTCTTCCTGGGCCTGGCCGCCGTCTTCGCGATCCTCGGGCTGGTGCTGCTGCTGCAGTTCGCCAAGGGCCGCAACGGCGTCCGCGTCTGCTCGATCGTCTACGCGTCGTTCGCGATCGTCAGCGGCATCTTCGCACTCGGCATCTACCTCCTGGGCCTGCTCATCATGATCCTCGCGATCCTGGTGATCGTCTTCGCGGCGAAGCGGTCGAGCGCGGAGTGGTTCAAGCGCCCGCGGCACTGAACAGTGCGCGCCCTTGCGCATCAAGGGCCGTGTCCCACCCGGATCAGGGGGACACGGCCCTTTACTCGTGGACTCAGTGGAAGAAGTGCCGCGTCCCCGTGAAGTACATCGTCACGCCCGCCTTCTTCGCCGCCTCGATCACCTGCTCGTCGCGGACCGAACCGCCGGGCTGGACGACCGCCTTGACGCCGGCCTCGGTCAGGATCTCCAGGCCGTCGGGGAAGGGGAAGAACGCGTCGGAGGCGGCGTAGGAGCCCTGCGCGCGCTCGGCGCCCGCCCGCTCCACCGCCAGCTTCGCGGAGTCGACCCGGTTCACCTGCCCCATGCCGACGCCGACCGAGGCGCCGTCCTTGGCGAGGAGGATGGCGTTGGACTTGACCGCCCGGCAGGCCCGCCAGGCGAAGGACAGCTCGGCGAGCTCCTCGGGGGAGAGCGCCTCGCCGGTCGCCAGGGTCCAGTTGGCCGGGTCGTCGCCGTCGGCCTGGAGGCGGTCCGTGACCTGGAGCAGCGCGCCGCCGTCGATGGCCTTGACCTCGACCGGGGCGGCCGGGGCCTCGGGGCAGCGCAGCACGCGGATGTTCTTCTTCTTGGCGAGGGCCTCCAGGGCCCCCTCCTCGTAGTCCGGCGCGACGATGACCTCGGTGAAGATCTCCGCGACCTGCTCGGCCATCTCCTTGGACACCGGGCGGTTGACGGCGATCACCCCGCCGAACGCCGACAGCGGGTCGCAGGCGTGCGCCTTGCGGTGCGCCTCGGCGACATCCGCGCCGACCGCGATCCCGCACGGGTTGGCGTGCTTGATGATCGCGACGGCCGGCTCGGCGTGGTCGTACGCGGCACGGCGGGCGGCGTCGGTGTCCGTGTAGTTGTTGTACGACATCTCCTTGCCGTGCAGCTGCTCGGCCTCGGCGAGACCGCCGCACTCGGAGGTGTACAGCGCGGCCGGCTGGTGCGGGTTCTCGCCGTAGCGCAGGGTGTTCTTCCGCTCCCAGGTGGCGCCGAGGAAGTCGGGGAACGAGGAGTCGTCGAGGGGCGCGTACTCGGACGCGAACCAGCTCGCCACCGCCACGTCGTAGGCCGCGGTGTGCCGGAAGGCCTCCGCCGCGAGCCGCTTGCGCGTGGCGAGGTCGAAGCCGCCGTCCCGCACGGCCGCCAGGACGTCGGCGTACCGCGAGGGGCTGGTCACCACGGCCACCGAGGGGTGGTTCTTGGCGGCGGCGCGGACCATCGAGGGGCCGCCGATGTCGATCTGCTCGACGCACTCGTCGGGGGAGGCGCCGGAGGCGACGGTCTCGCGGAAGGGGTAGAGGTTGACGACGACCAGGTCGAACGGCGCCACGCCGAGCTCCGCCAGCTGCCGCTGGTGGTCCTCCAGGCGCAGGTCGGCGAGGATGCCCGCGTGGACCTTCGGGTGCAGCGTCTTGACGCGGCCGTCCAGGCACTCGGGGAAGCCGGTGAGCTCCTCCACCTTGGTGACGGGGACGCCGGCCGCGGCGATACGGGAGGCCGTGGAGCCGGTCGACACCAGCTCGACGCCGGCCTCGTGCAGCCCGCGGGCGAGGTCCTCGAGACCCGTCTTGTCGTAGACGCTGACGAGCGCCCGTCGAAGGGCCCGCTTGTTGCTCTCGGCGGTCACTGGATAACTACCTTTCGTCCCTCAATGCGATAGCCGTTGCGGGCGAGCCGCCCCACGACATCGACGAGCAGCCTGCGCTCGACTTCCTTGATGCGCTCGTGCAGAGCGCTCTCGTCGTCCTCGTCCCGGACCTCGACCACGCCTTGCGCGATGATCGGTCCGGTGTCGACGCCGTCGTCGACGAAGTGGACGGTGCAGCCGGTGACCCTGGCGCCGTACGCGAGCGCGTCACGGACGCCGTGGGCGCCGGGAAAACTGGGCAGCAGGGCGGGGTGCGTGTTCACGAACCGGCCGCCGAAGCGCGCGAGGAATTCCTTGCCGACGATCTTCATGAACCCCGCGGAGACCACGAGATCGGGCTCGTATCCGGCGACGGCCTCGGCGAGCGCCGCGTCCCACTCCTCGCGGCTGCCGAAATCCTTGACCTTCCGTACGAAGGTCGGGATGCCGGCGCGCTCGGCGCGGGCCAGCCCTTCGATGCCCTCGCGGTCGGCTCCGACGGCCACGATCTCGGCGCCGTAGGCCTCGGTGCCGTCGGCGGCGATGGCGTCGAGCAGCGCCTGGAGATTGGTGCCGGATCCGGAGACCAGCACGACGAGGCGCTTGTCAGCCACAGCGGGGGCCTTTCTCGGGGGTGCGTCGGTACGGTGGCCGGGCCCGCACGGCGGTATGTACGTTCGTACGAATGCTTCGGGCCCCCGGATACGGGGAAGCCTACGAAGCGGCCGACCGTCAGCAACGATACCGGCACACCGGGCAGCCCCCTCGGGACGGGGGCGTGGCCGGAAGGTAGCGTCTGAGAAGGGCCCGGTCGGGAACGCCGTTCGTGGACGGTGCGTTCACAGGGTGACGGACCTGGTGCCGCCAGCAGTAGTCAGCCGTAATCACCTAGGGGAAGACGCTCACTTGATGCCGGACCGCAGCCTGCGACTCCTCACGCTCCCCCCGCAGCCGGTGCAGGGAGGGGAGCGCCGTGGCGTGCTGCTGCGCGAGCGGCCCTCCTCGCCGCCGGACGCGCCGTCGGGCGGGAACAGCGGCGACGAGCGGGACGCCAGGCCGAAGGACGACAACCCCTTCGCGCCGCCGCCGGAGGGCACCCCGGACCGCCCGTGGCAGCCGCGCCGCCCGGCATCCGGAGGCGGCGACTCCGGTGACGGCGACCAGGGCTCACCCTGGGGCAGCCAGTGGAGCGACCGCCAGCCCGGCCGGTCCTCCGGCGGCTTCGGCGAGCGCCCCGGCCCGAACCCCGAGACCCCGAGCGGCAACGACGGCCCCGGCACGAACATGCGCTGGGATCCGACCGACCCTTCGCAGCGCCGCGCGCGCTACGCCCTGCTCTGTGGCATGTGGGCCTTCTTCTTCGCCCTGTTCAGCTGGCCGTACGTCGCCCTGATGCTCGGCGCGCTCGCCCTGTACTGGGGCATCACCGCCCTGCGGGCCAAGCCCCGCACCCCCGACCCCGACACCCCGGCCCCGGCGAACACCGGCCGCCCCCAGACGACGGCCGCGGTGAGCGGTGTGGTCACGGCGTCCCTGGCGATCGCCCTGGTGGCGGCGGGCTTCACGGCGAAGCTGGTGTACAACGACTACTACACCTGCACCACCGACGCCCTGACCTACCAGGCGAAGCAGGCCTGCGAGGACCTGCTGCCGGAGGAGCTGCGCGGGGTTCTGGGGGACACCGGCTGAGGCACTGACCGGGGTCGGAGCCGCGCCCCGGGTCCGGGCCCGGAAGGGGCGGGCGTCACGAGGACTCGGGGGCGTCCTCCTGCCCCGACGCCTCCCGCAGTGCGGCCCAGCGCGCCTCCCGTGCCGCGTCGTCCGCCGGCCAGACCGGCGGCCAGACCGACTCCGGCTCGGTCGGCAGGAAGTCGTACGGCTCGAAGCTGTCGTCGTCGCCGTCGTCGTACGAAGCCTGTGCGGCGGACGGGATCTTTCCTTCGTGAAAGGCCTTGTCTCCGGGCGGGGCCTTCTCACCGCCCTGAGTCTTCTCCCCGCGCTGAGCCTTTCCGGCGAACAGAGCCCTCACGCCGCGCCGAGTCCGACCCGCCGACGGAGTCTTCCCTCCGAGCGCGTCCTCCCCGCTGGGCGCGTCCTTCCCTCCGGGCGCGTCCTTCCCGCCCCGCTCCTCCGCCCGAGGCGTCCCCACCCGAGGTGCGGGCCCGTCCGCCCTCCACCGGCACCGCCACCACCGCACCGCCACCGCCACCGGCACCGCGACCAGCACGCCCCACGCCAGCGCGGCGGCCCCCACCTGCCACCACACCGGTCCGAACCCGGCCAGCGCCGCCACTCCGAGCGCACCGCCCGCCATCGCGCCCAGCCCCGCCATGGCCGCCGCACCCAGGACCGCCGCCAGCACCGCCGCTCCGGCGGTCCGCCCCCGGGACCACGCCGAGCCGTCCGTCTCCGCGCTCCCGGCCCGTCCCACGAACCACCCCACGGTCACCCCGGCCAGCACCGGCACCGCCCCCGCCGCCCAGTTCACCGGCGTCCCCGGCCCCGCCTCCGGGACCGCCGCCAGCAAGGGGAACGGCGGCAGCAGCGCGGCGGGCGAGGAGAACAGCGGCCCCACGACGTGCCCCGCACCGAGGGAGAAGCCGGGGCCCAGGGAGTACGCCGTGCCCCACACCGCCGCGTTCGGCATCAGCGCCAGACACAGCAGCAGCACCGCGAACTGCCCCGACCACCCCTCGGTGAGCTGGAAGAACGACGTCCGCGCCGCCCCGCCGTGCCACACCAGTGACACCGCCAGCAGCAGCGCCCCGCCCCCGAGCAGCACCGCCGTACCCGCCCCGGCCGCCCGTGCCGCGGCATCGAGACGGGCCCGCGCCTCTCCCCCGACGACCGGCCGCCGCATCCCCGCCGGCAGCAGGATCAGCACCTCGTCCACGGCGTCCCGGGGCCGCCCGTACGCCGTCCACACCCCCGCCCCGGCCGCTGCGATGACGACCAGCGGCACCCACACCCCGGTCCACACCCAGTCCGGCCGGAGCACCCCGCCCGCCGCGTACCCCGCGGCGGCGGCGCCCACGGCGAGATAGCCGAGCACGACACCCGCCCAGGCCGTACGCCCCGAGACGGTGGGCTCCTCCGACTCCTCCCCCTCCACCGCGTCCCGCGCGGCGCGGTGCACCAGCCACACCGGGAGCGCGAGCAGCAGCAACGGCGTGACGCCCACCGGCGCGGGCACGCCGGACAGCGTGTCGACGCGGACCAGTTCGGCGCCGTGCGCCAGCAGCCACAGCGCCGCGGCGACGTGCAGCGCGCCCGAGGGACCGCTGTCGGGGTAGGGCGAGCTGATCCACAGCACCATCACCAGCACGGCGAGCGAGCCGAGACCGAGGCCCGCGGCCACGGCGCCACCCAGGAGGCTCGCGGCCAGTCCGGGGGAGCGGTCGCGCGCCCGGTTGAGCAGGGACGACAACGGCGATCGACGAACGGTCAGCTGGATCACGCCCGCCATGCTCCCAACGACACGCGCTTTCCCGTCGTAACAGGCGAACCCCCGTTGTGTCGCTCAATATACGTTTATGTACATTTTCGTCCGAAGGGGCACCTCGTGACGCAGAGCCCTGCAACCCCGCTGCCCCCGCCCAAGGAACGCCGACGCCTGCGCGAGGCCCAGTCGTTGACGCAGGCTCAGGTCGCGGCGCAGGTGGGCGTGACCCGGGAGACCGTGCGCGCGTGGGAGACCGGTCGCATGACGCCGCGCGGCCGGAAGCGGGAGGCGTACGCGCGACTGCTGAACGAGCTGACCACGACGCCGGCCGCCCAGGAGGCCCCGGACGAGCCCGAGGTGACCGCACCTCAGCAGAGCGCCGACACCGCCGAGCTGCCCGTACGGACCCCGCCGCCCGAACCGGCACCCGCGGAGGTCGAGTCGTCCCGGCCGCTGACGCCCGCTCAGGCCTTCGACGCGCTTTACGCGTTCTGCGCGCCCGCCCTCGTACGGCAGGCCTATCTGCTCACGGGGCGACGCGAGCTGGCCCGGGAGTCGGTCGAGCGGGCCTTCGACCGCGCCTGGCAGCGCTGGCCGGAGGTGGCCGTCGACCGGGATCCGGCGGGCTGGGTGCGGGCGACGGCGTACGAGTACGCCCTCTCCCCCTGGCACCGCTTCCGCCCCCGCTACCGGCACCCCGAACCACCGCCCGCCAACCCCTCCGACCGCGCGCTGATGGACGTACTCCTCACCCTGCCGCCGCCGTACCGCCGCACCCTGCTGCTCTACGACGGAGTGGGCCTCGATCTCCCGGACACCGCGGCGGAGACGGAGGCGAGCACGCCCGCGGCGGCGAACCGGCTGCTGCACGCGCGCGAGGCGGTGGCCGCGCGGCTGCCGGAGCTGGCCGACCCCGCCGAACTCCACCGGCGGCTGGCCGAGGTGGCGTCGGCGGAGCGCCTGCGCGCCGCGAAGCCGCCGACGGTACGCACCGGCAGCGAGCGCCGGGCCAGCTTCTGGACCCGCGCCGCCATCGCCTTCACGGTCGCCCTCATCGGCACCACGGCCCTGACGCTGCGCACCGCACCCCGGCAGTACGAGGCGCCCGTCTCACCGGGCCGGACCGTCCAGGGCGTCCCCCCGAAGGTCGCCCCGGGCCCGCTGTCCGAGACGGAACAGGAGCTGCGGGCCAAGCTGCGCCAGGAGACGGCGAGCGGTCCGCAGCGGCTGGTACCGCTGCCGGGATGACGCCGATGGGCCCGCTCCCCACCGGGGAACGGGCCCATCCGACGGATCAGCCGGAAGCTCAGGCGCTGAGGATCTCGCGCGCCAGCTTCGCCGTCTCGGTCGGCGTCTTGCCGACCTTGACGCCGGCGGCCTCCAGGGCCTCCTTCTTCGCCTGGGCGGTGCCGGACGAACCGGAGACGATGGCGCCGGCGTGGCCCATGGTCTTGCCCTCGGGCGCGGTGAAGCCCGCGACGTAACCGACGACCGGCTTGGTCACGTTCTTCGCGATGAAGTCCGCGGCCCGCTCCTCGGCGTCGCCACCGATCTCGCCGATCATGACGATCAGGTCGGTCTCGGGGTCGGCCTCGAACGCGGCGAGCGCGTCGATGTGCGTGGTGCCGATGATCGGGTCGCCACCGATGCCGACGGCGGTCGAGAAGCCGATGTCACGCAGCTCGTACATCATCTGGTACGTCAGCGTGCCGGACTTCGAGACCAGACCGATACGGCCCGGCTTGGTGATGTCGCCCGGGATGATGCCGACGTTCGACTGACCCGGGGTGATGATGCCGGGGCAGTTCGGGCCGATGATCCGGGTCTTGTTGCCCTTCTTGCCGGCGTACGCCCAGAACGACGCCGAGTCGTGCACGGCGATGCCCTCGGTGATCACGACGGCCAGCGGGATCTCGGCGTCGATGGCCTCGACGACCGCGTCCTTGGTGAACTTCTCCGGCACGAAGATGACGGAGACGTTGGCGCCGGTGGCCTCGATGGCCTCCTTGACGGTACCGAAGACCGGTACCTCGGTGCCGTCGAAGTCGACGGAGGTGCCCGCCTTGCGCGGGTTCACGCCGCCCACGACCGTGGTGCCGTCGCCGAGCATGAGCTTGGTGTGCTTCATGCCCGTGGCGCCGGTCATGCCCTGGACGATGACCTTGCTGTCCTTGTTGAGCCAGATAGCCATGGTGTGTTCTGTCCTCGTCCTGAGTGCTTACTTGGCGGCGTGGGCCAGCTCGGCGGCCTTGTCGGCCGCGCCGTCCATGGTGTCGACGCGCTGGACCAGCGGGTGGTTGGCGTCGGTGAGGATCTGCCGGCCGAGCTCGGCGTTGTTGCCGTCGAGACGGACGACGAGCGGCTTGGTGACCTCCTCGCCGCGGTCCTCCAGGAGCTTCAGCGCCTGGACGATGCCGTTGGCGACCTCGTCACAGGCGGTGATGCCACCGAAGACGTTGACGAACACGGACTTCACGTCCGGGTCGCCGAGGATGATCTCCAGGCCGTTGGCCATGACCTGGGCGGAGGCGCCACCGCCGATGTCCAGGAAGTTCGCCGGCTTGACGTTGCCGTGCGCCTCACCGGCGTACGCGACGACGTCCAGGGTCGACATGACCAGACCCGCGCCGTTGCCGATGATGCCGACCTCGCCGTCGAGCTTGACGTAGTTGAGGTTCTTCTCCTTGGCGGCGGCCTCGAGCGGGTCGGCCGCGGCCTTGTCGTGGAGCTCCTCGAAGTCGGGGTGACGGAACTCGGCGTTGTCGTCGAGCGACACCTTGCCGTCCAGGGCGATGACCTCGCCGGAGGCCACCTTCGCCAGCGGGTTCACCTCGACCAGGAGGGCGTCCTCCTTGATGAAGGTGTCCCACAGCTTGACGAGGACGTTGACGACCTTGTCGGCGACCTCGGCCGGGAACTTCGCGGCCTCGACGATCTCGCGGGCCTTCTCCTCGGTCACGCCGTCGATCGCGTCGATCGGCGTCTTGGCGACGGCCTCCGGACGGTTGGCCGCCACCTCCTCGATGTCCATGCCGCCCTCGACGGAGGCGATGGAGAGGAAGGTGCGGTTGGCACGGTCCAGCAGGAAGGAGACGTAGTACTCCTCCAGGATCTCCGGAGCCGTCTCGGCGATCATCACCTTGTGGACCGTGTGGCCCTTGATGTCCATGCCGAGGATGTCCGTCGCGCGGGCGACGGCCTCGTCCGCGGTGGCGGCGAGCTTCACGCCACCGGCCTTGCCACGCCCGCCGACCTTCACCTGGGCCTTGACGACGGACTTGCCACCGAGGCGCTCAGTGGCTGCGCGGGCCGCCTCAGGCGTGTCGATGACTTCACCGGCCAGCACCGGTACATCGTGCTTGGCGAAGAGGTCCCTCGCCTGGTACTCGAACAGGTCCACGCGCTTCCGTCCCTATCAGTGATCTCGCGGTTCGTTGGATGCGTGGGCGTGCCGCGAAGGGCAACGTGACGTCCGCTGTCACTAGGGAGGCGCACACGGTGTCCGAGCGCGCGGCATGTCCGTCTCGCAGGTTATCGCCGCTCGACGGGGGCTTCTAAATCAGGGGTCACACCTGAGCGGTGATACCTGTCACATGATGCCGTGCTCACTGGCACGGAGTGCCTGATGTGAAGGGCCTCACCGGGCTGGGGTTGGCCCGGTGAGGCCCCTGGAACAGCCCGAAGGGGCAGGAATCGACTGCGCCCCCGAGGGCTCCGGCCGGGCGGTCCCCACCCCAATGGGGACCGCCCGGCCGTCCGTGAGGTCCCGGCCGGACGGTCCGACGGCTTTCGGCCGTCCGGGTCCTTACGCCTCACGGAGCCGGGATTCAGAGGGAGCGGAGGTACCCCGGGGTGACCGAGTCGGCGACGCCCTGGACGCCGGTGACGGCGTTGCCCGCCAGCGGGGTGCCGGTCAGGTTCTCGGCGACCGGGGAGACATGGCCGGCGACGCCGTGGGCGAAGGGCTGGACGTCACCCACGACGCCCTGGGCCGCGGTCCCGGCGGCGTACGCGACCGGCTGGACGAGGTCCGCCACGGGGTGGGCGACATGGCCGACGGCACGGTGCGCGAAGGGGCCGACATCCCCGGCGAGGCCGTGGGCGAGCGGCTGCGCGTCGGCCGCCACGCCGTACGCCAGCGCACCCGCGTCGGTCACGGCCTGCCCGGCGACCGGAGTGACCCCGCGCACGGCCGTGTGCGCGACGGGCGGCAGCACGGCCCCCTGCGCGTCCGCGGCGACCTGACCGACGAGTCCGGTGGCGTACGGGGGTACGTCGGCGAGGGCACCGTGGGCGACCGGCTGGGCGCCGGAGACGGTGCGGGTGGCGAGGGGGTGGACGTCCGCCACGGTTCCGGTGGCGACGGCGTGGACGTCCGCCACGGTTTCGGTGGCGACGGCGTGCACATTGGTGGCGGCGCCGGTGGCGACCGGCTGGACGTCGGTCACCAGGCCGTATGCCGCGGCGGTGGCGGCGTCGACCGCCCGGGTGACCGGGGGGAAGGCTCCGTCCACGGCGGCGGTGACGAGGGGCGGGACGGCCGCGGTGCTCGTTTCGTCGAGGACGGCGGTGGCGGTGCCGGTCGGGGCGCTCAGGGTCCGCTCCACCTCCGGGGCGAAGGCGGCGAGGGGGCCGAAGAGGTAGTCGACGGTGTCGGGAGTGGTGGGGATTTCGGGGGTGGTGGGGATTTGGGGGGTGTTCGGGATTTCGGGGGTCTGCTGCGCGGTCTGCGCGGCGCGGGCCGCCTTGACGCCCTCGGTGAGCTGCGCGGCGCCGCCCTTGAGATTGGGGGCCTTGGGGGCCTTGGGGGTCTTAGCGGCCTTGGTGGCCTTGGGGGTGGTCGTGGTGCTCGTTTCGACGGATGCCGTCTGCTTCGAGGTGGCGGTGACCGTCTCGGCCACGCCCTCGGTGACGTCTTCCGTGGCGTCCGGCACGGACAGCGTGGCGGAGGGCAGCTCGTCCGCGCTCGCGGCGGTGGAGCCGAGCGCCCACGCGCCGGTGACACCGGCGGCTATGACGAGGGAACGGCGGATGTTCTTGTTCATGCGTACGTCGGATCCTTAAAGGAGATTGGGGACACGGGCAGACCTGTTCCGCCCCCGCGCGGCAGGTCCACTGCGCGGGAAAAGGCCTGCTCTAGGCGGGGGATACGGGAATGTCCCGGTACGCGTCCCTGATCTCGTCGGCACCGACGTGCGCGGCGGCGCCGGGCACCAGCCGCGGCGGGGCCGGGTGATGTGCGGCGACCGCATGCGCGTCGCCATGCCTGGGCGTGCCGTTGTCGACCGTCGCACGGTGGTCCAGGGCACCGCCCGGAACACCTGCGGGCGCGTGCCGCGCGGGCACGGGCGCGGTGGAGTCGGCACGGTGGGGGTGGGGGTGAGCGGAGGTGCGGTGCGCGGAGGTGCGGTGCGCAGGCGCGGTGGTGTCGTACGGCGTGACGCCGTGCGGGGTAGCCGTGGCGGCCTCCCCGGTCGCCGGCCCGGCGGAGTCCGCTTCGCCAGCCGGAGTGGAGGTCACCGGCACGGGTGCCGGTGCCGGCAGCGTCTGTTCCGGCAGCGCGGGGAGTTCCGGGAGGCCGGGGAGTTCCGGGAGGCCGGGGAGTTCCGGGAGGCCGGGGAGCACGGGAAGTTCCGCATCCGGGGCCTGGGGCAGCTCCGGCAGAGTGGGCTGCTCGGGCAGAGCGGGCTGGTCGGGCAGAGTGGGCTGCTCGGGCAGAGCGGGCTGGTCGGGCAGAGCGGGCTGGTCGGGCAGAGCGGGCTGGTCGGGCAGAGCGGGCTGGTCGGGCAAGGCGGGCAGGGCGGGCAGGGCGGGCAGCGACTCCCGCGGCGGCACCGTGCCCCGTGCTTCGTCCAGCCCCTCGGTCACCGCGCCGACGAGCTCGCCGACGGGCCGCACGACAGGCTCGGTGACGGCCGGAACGGTGTCCTCGGTGACGGACCGAAGCTCTCGCCCCTGCGGCTCCCCGGCCCCGGGCTCCCGAGCCACCGACCCGGTCACCCCCTCGACCGCCGTGCGCACGTCGACCGACAGAGCCGTGGGCGCGTCCTCCGCCGCCTGAGCCCGCTGTCCGCCGAGGAGCCCTAGCGCGAACAACCCGCCCACCAGCAGCGCCAGATACAGCACACGCCGTCCGGCCGCCGTGCGCGGGATGCGCACAGCGGCACCGGGCAGGGCTGCTGACCAGGTCAAGGGGGCGGATCCTCCCGTACGGCGGCACGGAGTCGAAGTCGGTGAAGGCATCGATCCTTGCACGGGACTCCTGAGGCCGCGCAAGCCCCCCGTGACCGATGGGTACTCATGTCCGTTTTGCTGCCGCCGGATCCGGTACGGGGATCGGCCGCTTCTCGATCGCCGCCGCCATCACCTCGGGGAACAGATCCGGCGTACACGCGAACGCCGGTGCCCCCAGCGCGGCGAGCGCCGCCGCGTGTTCCCTGTCGTACGCCGGTGCCCCCTCGTCGGAGAGCGCGAGCAGCGCCACGAACTGCACGCCCGACGCCTTCATCGCCGCCACCCGCTTCAGCATCTCGTCGCGAATGCCCCCTTCGTAGAGGTCGCTGATCAGCACGACCACCGTCTCGGCGGGCCGGGTGATCTGCGACTGGCAGTACGCCAGCGCCCGGTTGATGTCCGTACCGCCGCCGAGCTGGGTGCCGAACAGGACGTCCACCGGGTCGTCGAGCTGGTCGGTGAGGTCGACGACCGCGGTGTCGAAGACGACCAGCCGGGTGTCGATCGACCGCATCGACGCCAGCACCGCCCCGAACACCGACGCGTACACCACCGACGCCGCCATCGACCCGGACTGGTCGATGCAGAGCACGACGTCCTTCTTCACCGACTGCGAGGCCCGCCCGTAGCCGATGAGCCGCTCGGGCACGATCGTCCGGTACTCCGGCAGATAGTGCTTGAGGTTGGCGGCGATCGTGCGGTTCCAGTCGATGTCGTGGTGGCGCGGCCGGCTGATCCGCGCGCTGCGGTCGAGGGCGCCGGTGAGCGTGGCCCGGGTGCGGGTGGCGAGCCGCTTCTCCAGGTCCTCGACGACCTTGCGCACGACGGCCCGCGCGGTCTCCTTGGTCGTCTCCGGCATGGCCTTGTTAAGGGAGAGGAGGGTCCCGACGAGATGCACGTCGGCCTCCACCGCCTCCAGCATCTCCGGTTCCAGCAGCAGCGTGGAGAGTCCGAGCCGGTCGATGGCGTCGCGCTGCATGACCTGCACGACGGAGGAGGGGAAGTAGGTGCGGATGTCCCCGAGCCAGCGCGCCACGGACGGCGCCGACGCCCCGAGCCCCGCCGAACGGTCCTTCCCCGTCAGCGGCCTGTCCCCCTTTCCGTAGAGCGCGGTGAGCGCCCCGTCCATCGCGGCGTCCTGCCCGGCGAGCGTGCATCCGGTGCCGTCGGCCGCGTCCCCGCCGAGCACGAGCCGCCAGCGCCGCAGCCGCTCCTGCGCCGGGTCCGTCACGTCCGTCGTCATCCGCGCATCCCTCCGTGCCGTTCCCACAGCGGGATCACCGGCACGATCGTCGCCGGCCGGCCCCCCGCCCGCGTCTCCTGGCCCTGTCCCGGCGCCTGCCGCGCGGCCCGCACCGCTCGGGCCCTCGCGCTCCGCTCCGCCCGTCCTCCGGCCGCCATCACGCCACCCCCACCAGGTCGTCGTCGTCCGTGTCCAGCCCCAACAGCAGCCGCACCACCGGCAGCACGGCGTTCCCGCGCTCCTGGTCCAGTTCGGCCGCGAACCCGGGTACGCCCCCACCCGCGACCGCCGCACCGCCCCGCTGTCCCGGCCCGCGCCGCACCAGCTCCCCGAGCGTTCTGCGCACGCCCGGCTCGTACGCCGAGAAGGTGCGCCTGAGCAGCGGCAGTACGTCGGTGAACGCGTCCGCCGGCACCCCGGTCAGCCAGGCGTCGACCAGGCCGAGCAGCCGCTCGTCGTGTACGAGCAGCATCCCGCCGCCCGAGCCGCCGCAGACGAAGCCCTCGATCCAGGCCGCCGCGTCCCCGGGAGGTGTTCCCGGCGACAGCACGAGCCCCATGAGCCGGGCCGCCTCGTCCTGAGCCAACTCCCCCTCGTCCAGCAGGAGCCGCACGGACCGGCCGCGGATCACGCCGGGAACCGAGTCCCGCAGGGACAGCACCTTGAGCACCGCCCGCCAGCGCCCGCGCAGATCACCGTGGCCCGGCGCGGGCGCGTCCCCGAGCAGCCCCACCGCCCCGTGCACGGCGTCCACATGGCGCCGTAGCTCCTCGGCGGCGTCCGCGTCGAGTCCGGCGCAGGCCGGGGGAAGTCCGACGAAGATCCGCTCGGCGAGACCCGCGGCGACCTCCGCGAGTGCCCCGGTGTCGGTGCCGCGCACGTCGCCGTACCGCAGGGAGCGGACCAGGGCGGGCAGGGCCTGGGCGAGGTGGCCGACGTCCGAGTCGAGCGCGGCCCGGTCGGCCAGCACCCGCATCACCGTCGGCAACGCGTCCGGCAGCTCGGCCAGCAGGCACCGCTCGGCGAGCGCGGTGACGTCGGAGAGGTGCTGCGCCGAGACGGCGTCCGCCTCGGACTTGGCGGTCGCGGCGGCGAGTACGGTCGTCCCCCACACCCCGGCCTCGGCGATCCGCACCGCCAGCTCCGGCTCCCAGCGCAGCCGCCAGGTCTCCCGGAAGGTGCCCGTGCTCCCCCGCGAGGCGGCCGGCTCTCCCCACGGCACGCCCAGCAGCCGCAGCCGGTGCAGCAGCCGGCTGCGCCCGGCGTCGGTCTCCTTGCGCAGGTCGAGCTCCAACTCCCGCTCCAGCGCCTCCGGCTTGAGCCGCAGCCTGCGCTGGATCCGGTCGAGGTCCCGCTGCAGGGGCACCGCGGGCGCGTCCCGCGGCACCTCGCCCAGCACGTCGCCCACAACGAGCCGGTCGTGCACCAGCGCCAGCGGCACGTCCGAGCCGTCGCACATCACCGCCCGCACGGCGTCGGTGGTCTCGCCCAGGCCGGGCAGCGGGCGGCCGCGCATCGCCGCGAGCGTCTCGGCCAGCCGTACCGCCTCGATGACATGGGCGGAGGACACCATCCGGTCCTCGGCCCGCAGCAGCCCGGCCACCTTGGTCAGCCACCGCTCGACGGGCCGGTCGGTGGCGCGGAACAGATGCCCGTACCACCCCGGCGAGTCGATGCCCGCCCCGTAGCCGCTGGCCCGCGCCAGCCTGCGATGCGTCCACGGCACCCAGGTCATGTCCGCCTTGACCTTGGGCAGCCCCTTGAGCAGGGCCCGGTCCGCGGCGACGGTGCTCCGCCCGCCCAGCGCGGGCACGTGCCAGGCCCCGCACACCACGGCCACCGCGTCCCCGAACTCCTTCTGCGCGGCGCGCACTTGGAGCCGCATGTATGCCTCGCGCACCAGGTCCCGGTCGTGTCCGCCGCTGCCGTACACCTCCCGCAGCGCCGTCATGGCCTCGGCCAGCACCGCGAACGGCGCGAGCGGATCCCCCGCCGCACCGACCCCGCGGTGCTCGACGACGTCCTCCCACCAGCGCTCGGCGTCGTCGTATCCGGCGGCGTCGGCGAGCACGGCGAGGGGGTCGACCCGCACGTCGGCGTGCCTCTCGTCCTGCTCCTCCGGGGACTCGGGCGCCGGCGTGCCCCCCTCCTTCTCCCCCGTGTCCTCCTTGTCCTCCTTCTGCCACGCCAGTGTGTGGGTGGCCGGAAGGTCGATGAAGCGGGCCGGTACCTCGTGCTCCAGCGCCCAGCGGATCGCGACCCACTCCGGGGAGAACTCGGCCAGCGGCCAGAACGCCGAGCGGCCCGGCTCGTCCACGGCATGGGCGAGGAGGGCGACCGGCGGCCGCATGTCCTCCTCGGCGGCCAGCGGGATCAGCGCGTCCGCCTCGGGCGGCCCCTCGATCAGCACCGCGCGCGGCCGGGCCGCGTCCAGCGCCGCCCGCACGGCCCGCGCAGAGCCGGGCCCGTGATGCCGTACGCCGAGCAGCAGCGGCCCGGCGGCCGTGCCGGGGTCAGCTCCCGTCGTCACACCGTCCCCCTCGCCTGGCCGGCCACCTGGTGTCGTCGTCCTGCGTGCGGAGCCTCCAGCAGGCGGTCACGCGCTCACCTCCCGGCAGGCGCGGTAGAAGTCGGTCCAGCCGTCACGCTCGCGGACGACCGCCTCCAGGTACTCCTGCCAGACGACCCGGTCGGCGGCCGGATCGCGGACCACGGCGCCGAGGATGCCCGCGGCGACGTCCGCGGGCCGCAGGACGCCGTCCCCGAAGTGGGCGGCCAGCGCCAGGCCGCCGGTGACGACGGAGATCGCCTCGGCCGTGGAGAGGGTGCCGCTGGGCGACTTCACCTTGGTCCGGCCGTCGGAGGTCACCCCGTCGCGCAGCTCGCGGAAGACGGTCACCACCCGGCGGATCTCGTCGACGCCGTCGGGCACGGCCGGCAGGTCGAGGGAGCGGCCGATCTGGTCGACGCGCCGGGAGACGATGTCGACCTCCACCTCGACGCTCTCCGGCAGCGGCAGCACGACCGTGTTGAAGCGGCGGCGCAGGGCGCTGGAGAGGTCGTTGACCCCGCGGTCGCGGTCGTTGGCGGTGGCGATGAGGTTGAAGCCGCGGACGGCCTGCACCTCCTGGCCCAGCTCCGGGACGGGCAGGGTCTTCTCGGACAGGATCGTGATGAGCGAGTCCTGGACGTCGGCCGGGATCCGGGTCAGCTCCTCGACCCGGGCCGTCATGCCCTCCGCCATGGCCCGCATGACGGGGCTCGGCACCAGCGCGTCCCGGCTCGGGCCGTGCGCGAGCAGCTGCGCGTAGTTCCAGCCGTACCGGATCGCCTCCTCCGGGGTGCCGGCGGTGCCCTGGACCAGCAGGGTCGAGTCGCCGCTGACGGCCGCGGCCAGATGCTCGGACACCCAGGTCTTGGCGGTGCCGGGCACTCCGAGCAGGAGCAGGGCGCGGTCGGTGGCGAGGGTGGTGACGGCGACCTCGACGATGCGGCGCGGTCCCACGTACTTCGGAGTGATCACGGTGCCGTCCGGCAGGGTGCCACCGAGCAGATAGGTCGCCACGGCCCAGGGCGACAGCTTCCAGCGGGCCGGGCGCGGACGGTCGTCCTGCGCGGCCAGCGCGGACAGTTCGGCCGCGAAGGCGTCCTCGGCGTGCGGTCGCAACGGCTCGGTCGGTGCGCTCTCGCGTGTTGTCTCGGTCGTCGGGTCCACGGACACGGTCATGGCGAAGTCCCCCTCCAGCTCGGCCGGTTCGGATCTGTCACCAACCGTGCACCACGCCACTGACAATCGGTTCCGACCTGCGCAAACGCGCTCGCCGGACCGATTGTCAGTGGGGGGATCTACCTTCGATGGCATGACTCAGCAGGGGGTGCGCTGGAGCGCGGAGCAGGTGCTGGCACTCGCGCCTGACACCGCGTCACGCAAAGCGGGCAGCAAACTCGGCGCGGCCGGGCCGTGGTCCGAGGCGGGCAGTACCGACGAGGGGACGGTGTGGGGGCTGTGCAAGGGCAGTGGCAGCAAGCCGTATCAGACGGTCGTCGACATCGCGGACGCGTCAGGGCCCGCGTACAAGTGCAGTTGCCCCAGCCGGAAGTTCCCGTGCAAGCACGCGCTCGGGCTGCTGTTGCTGTGGGCGGGCGGGGACGGGGCCGTGCCGCAGGGGCAGCCGCCGGACTGGGCGCGGGAGTGGACCGAGGGGAGAAGGAAGCGCGCGGAGCAGCAGCGGGCGGAGGGCGCTTCCGGTTCCTCGTCCGGCTCGGCCGATCCGGAGGCGGCGCGGCGGCGGGCGGAGCGCCGGGCGGAGAAGGTCACCGCGGGGGCGACGGAGCTGGAGCAGCGGCTGGCGGATCTGCTGCGCGGCGGACTGGCCGGCGCGGAGCAGGCGGGGTACGGGCTGTGGGAGGAGACGGCCGCCCGCATGGTCGACGCCCAGGCGTCGGGACTCGCGGCACGGGTGAGGGAGCTGGGGGCGATCCCGTCGTCCGGACCCGGCTGGCCGGTGCGGCTGCTGGAGGAGTGTGCGCTGCTCCACCTGCTGGACCAGGGCTGGCTGCACCGCGAGCGGCTGCCGGAGCCCCTGGCGGCGACGGTCCGCTCCCGCATCGGTCTGCCCGCCTCGCCCGAGGGCCCGCCGATCCGCGACCGCTGGCTGGTCCTCGCCCAGTACGACACGGCGGACGCCCGCCTGACCACCCGCCGGATCTGGCTCCACGGCGCCGGCTCGGCCCGCACCGCCCTCCTCCTGTCCTACGGCGCCGCGGGCCGCGCCCCTGAGCCGGCGCTCCCGGTCGGGCTGGCCCTGGAGGCGGAGGTGTCCCCCTATCCGGGCGCCGGTCAGCTGCGGGCCTCCCTGGGCGAGCGGTTCGCCGCGCCCGTACCCACCTCTCTGCGCCCGGCAGGGGTGACGACGGCGCAGGCGGCCGCGCGCTACGGGGAGGCGCTGCGGGACGACCCCTGGCTGGACTCCGTCCCGGTGACGCTGGAGCGGGTGATACCGACTCCGGACGGCGAGTCCTGGCAGCTGGCCGACGCCGACACCGACGCGGCCCTGCCGCTCACCCCCACGGCCCGGTCCCGCCCCGGCCTGTGGAAGCTGGTCGCCCTCTCGGGCGGCGAACCGGTGAAGGTCTTCGGCGAATGCGGCCACCACGGCTTCACCCCGCTCGCGGCATGGCCGCAAGGACCGGGCGAGGCGATACAGCTGTGCTGATCCGCCCCCGGCACACCTCAGGACGTCTACGGCCTCACCCCGCCCGCAGCCGGACGGCAAGGACCAGGCAAGGCGATACAGCTGTGCTGATCCGCCCCCGCCGCACCCCCAGCCCTCCACCCGGCAGCACCCCACAGAAGGGACGACCCTCGTGAACACCCCGGACGCGTCTGCCTGGGAAGAGCTCGTCACCACTGCCCTCCTCGGGACCGATCGCCGCACCCCGCCGGGGGCGGACCCGGCCCGGGAGGCGCCGGTCGCGTTGCTGGACGCGGCGGCCCTGGAGACCGTGCGCCGGAGGGCGGGCCTGCTCCCGGCCCGCGCGGCGGCCCGTCCCGAGCCGGCGCCCGAGGACACCCGTCCCGCGCTGCCCCCGGCGGCGGCCCGCAGGCTGGCGCTGCTGCTGGCCGACCGCGGAGGTACCGGCGGCGGACGCAGAGGCACGGCGCCGGACCTCATGGAGCTGCTGCCCCAGTGGCTGACGGCGGCCAACGCCCACGGCTACGCGGCGCCGCCGCAGCTGCTGCCGGCCCTGCTGGACGCGGCCCGGGGCCGCACGGACCTGCGGCCGGCGGCACTGCGCTTCGCGGGCACCCGCGCGGTGTGGCTGGCGCGGCTGAACCCGGACTGGCGGTTCGCCCTGCGCGCCACGCCCGGCGGCGGGACGGCGCTGCCCCGCCCCGAGGAGCGGGAGAGGGTGCGGCGGTTGTGGCAGGAGGGCCTGTTCGCCGAGCGCGTCGCCCTGCTGGCCGCGATACGGGCGCGGGAGCCCGCCGCCGCACGGGAGTTGCTGGCGACGACCTGGGCGACGGAGCGGGCCGAGGACCGGCTGATGTTCCTGGACTCGCTGCGCACCGGCCTCGGCCCGTCGGACGAGCCGTTCCTGGAGCAGGCGCTGGCCGACCGCAGCCGCAACGTGCGGGCGACGGCGGCCGAGTTGCTGTCGGCGCTGCCCGACTCGGCGCTGGCCGGGCGGATGGCGGTCCGGGCCGGGGCGTGTGTGGCCGTGGACCACACCGGGGCCACCGCGACGATCACGGTCGAGGCACCGCACGAGTGCGATCCGAGCATGGAGCGCGACGGTGTGGTGTCGAAGGCTCCGGCGGGACGCGGGGAACGGTCGTGGTGGCTCGGACAGTTGGTGGAGGCGGCACCGCTCGGCGGCTGGCCCGCGCGGCTGGGCGGCCGGACGCCCGCGCAGATCGTGGCGCTGCCGGTCGCGGACGACTGGCAGGCCGAGCTGCACGCGGCATGGTGCCGGGCGGCCGTACGGCAGCGGGACGCCGAGTGGGCGCGGGCGCTGCTCGGGACGCCGTCGGCGCCGGAGGCGGGCGGGCCCGGAGCGGTGTCACTGGCCGAGCGGGCGAAGCTGCTGGGCACGCTGGATCCGGGCGAACGGGCCGAGTGGGTGGCCGGCTTCATCGCGCGGCATGGGCTGTCCGAGGCTTTCCAGCTGCTGGGCGTGTGCGCCGTGCCGTGGGCCGCGCCGCTCGGGCGGGCGGTGGTCGACGCGCTCAACATCGCGCGGGACGCGGGGAGTTACCCGTGGAGTTTCAGCGGCGTGATGGGGCTGGCCGAGCGCTGTCTGGACCCGGCCGAGGCGAGCCGTCTCGACGGCCTGCTGGCGGTGCCCGACGAGACGGAGGACGCCTCGCCGGGGGCCGGAGGATACTGGGCGGAGGCGTTCCAGCGGCTCGTCACGACCCTGCGGCTGCGGGCGGCGATGCTGGAGGAGCTGAGCGGGACCGCGCGGGCCGGCGACCCGCCCGCCCGCGCCGGAACAACCGCTCAGCCTCCGGAGACGCTCGGCTGACGCACGTTCGCGCGGACCCAGTCCACGATCGACTGCGTGGTCGCCCCCGGGGTGAAGATCTCCGCGACGCCCTTCTCCTTCAGCGGCGCGATGTCCGCCTCGGGGATGATCCCGCCGCCGAAGACCAGGATGTCCTCCGCGTCCCGCTCCTTGAGCAGGGCGATCACCGCGGCGAACAGCGTGTTGTGGGCGCCCGAGAGGATCGACAGACCGATCGCGTCGGCGTCCTCCTGGATCGCCGTGTCGACGATCTGCTCGGGCGTCTGGTGCAGGCCCGTGTAGATGACCTCCATACCGGCGTCGCGCAGTGCCCGCGCGATCACCTTCGCCCCGCGATCGTGGCCGTCGAGCCCCGGCTTGGCCACCACCACGCGGATCGGACCGGCTGCCACACCCATCACTGCCTCCATGAAGCGACTACATCCATCCGTACCGTCAAGTACCGCACACATCACTCGCGCCGTACACGCCGCACACGCCGTGGCACGGACGCCCCGCGCCACAGCGCCCGGGGAAGTGAACGAACGTTATCGCCAGCATCGCGCACCCCGCAGTTTCACGGTGGAGACCGAGGGGGAAATCACATGGTGGGACACGTTCGCCGCGCACCGTTCCGACCCTCTGCGGCTCACGGACCGCGGACACACGCGGCCGCCGGGCCACGGCCGGAACCCGCGCAACGGGAGCCGCGACGAGATCGCCGCACCACCGCGCCGCAGGCCGCGCGGCATGGGGGTGCGGCGGGTCGGCGAGGGCACGAGGAGCACGCAGGGCAGGTACGGCACGACAGCGGAGAGCCTCGTCGCCACACCGGCAGGGAGTCTCGTCACGTCATCGGCGTCATGGACGTCACACGCCGCCCCCGCCCCGCGCGGCCCGCTCGCGCACCGTCGGCCGGCCTCGGCGCGACCTCCCATGAGGGCACACGGGGGACACAGACGTCCTCGGGCGTGCCGACAGGAGGTCGGCCATGACGGTCACCAAGGCAGTGCTGCCCCTTCTCCCGCTCTGTCAGCGGCTCCTCCCGAGCCGGCTGACCGGACTGTCCATGGCGCTGTTGAAGGCCACCGCCCTCGAGATCGCGATCCTCGCCGGACACCTCCTGCTCTATCCGTCCGGGATCTCCCCGGAGCGCAGGGCCCCCCTCCCCGCACCGGGCTCCGCGGACACCCCCCGGCTGCCGGCGGAGGCGAAGCCCCCGGTCGTGCTGCTGCACGGTTTCATCGACAACCGCTCGGTCTTCGTGCTGCTGCGCCGCAGCCTCGCCCAGCACGGCAGGCAGCAACTCGAGTCGCTCAACTACTCGCCGCTGACCTGCGACATCCGCACGGCGGCCGAGTTGCTCGGCCGGCACATCGAGGAGATCTGCGCACGCACGGGCACCAGCCGGGTGGACGTCGTCGGACACAGCCTCGGCGGCCTCATCGCCCGTTACTACGTGCAGCGGCTCGGCGGTGACCTCCGGGTGCGGACGCTCGTCACCCTCGGCACCCCGCACTCGGGCACCCGCGTGGCGCCGCTGGCGAACGCGCATCCCATCGTCCGCCAGATGCGCCCCGGCTCGGTGGTGTTGGAGGAGCTGGCCGGGCCCGCGCCCGGCTGCCGAACGCACTTCGTCAGTTTCTGGAGCGACCTCGACCATCTGATGGACCCGCTGGAGACGGCCTGCATCGACCACCCCGACCTGTCGGCGCGGAACGTGCGGGTGAGCGGGGTCGGACATCTCGCCCTGCCCGTGCACCCGGCCGTGGCGGTCGGGATACGGCAGGCACTCGACACCGACTGGACGGAAGCCGAAATCGCCCGCGCCGGCGGTCTGACGGTGGCCTGAGCCGACCCGGATCCGGCGGAAGTCTCGAACAATCTTCGAACACAAGGCCAAAGTCGCGCCCTCTGTCCCCCGAAACACGGCCGAATGCCCGTTTCCGGGAAAGGTGAAACCTGCCGAAGATTGTCGCGCCCGCATACCGCCGGGTACAGTCGCCGCACTGCTCTGGCAGCCCCTGTTGTCGAGGCGAAAGAGAAGTTGGTGAACGACCGTCACCCGTCGGGGATCATGACCCCCCCGGCTCCGGCCTCCGAGGCCGCCTCGGCGCACTACGCGTCGTACGGCACCCAGGAAGCCCAGTACGACGACTTCACCACGCAGGGTCACTACGACGCCACCGGATTTCCGCAGCCCACCGGGACGTTCGACACGGACCCGCTGTTCGGCTCGATGCCGGGCGAGAGCACCGGCGCCTACGACTCGGGCCAGTGGGCCACGGTCGGCCATCAGACCCCGCACTACGACGCGTACGCGGCCCAGCACCACGCCGCCTATGACACCGGCGTCTACGAGACGACCGCCTGGTCGGCCGGCCACCAGCAGCTGCCCGGCGTTCCGCCGCAGGCCACCAGCCCCGACGCCAGTGGCCAGTGGGACGCCAACGCCTGGCTCCAGCCCGACCCGTCCGGCGGCCCCGCCGACCGGACCCAGCACTGGGACTGGGGCACGCAGACCTTCGACACCGGCACCTACGACGCCACGCAGTGGAACTCCGACGGCGCCGCCACCGGGTCCGACGACTACGAGCACCGGGCCGAGTCGTTCGACCAGCAGCCGACGGCGACCTTCGAGCAGGTCGCGGCCGAGGAAGCGTCGTACGACGGGACGTCCTACCGCGAGACCTCGTACGAGGAACCCGCCCCGGGCGAGGGCGAGTCGAGCGACACCGGCGAGATCCCCGACGTGACCCCCCTCCTCGACGACGAGGAGGAGAGTGCCCCCGCTCCGGGTTCCCGCGCCGCCGCCCGCACCGCGTCCCGTTCCCGCCGCCGTCCCCCCGCCAAGCGCTCCGCGCTGCTGACCATCGCCGTGCCGTCGGCGTGTGTCATGGGCGTGGCCGGGATCGCCGCCGCCTCCGTCGGCACGCTGACGCCCGACGAGCAGGAGACCACGGCCACCGCGTCGGACGCGCAGGCGGTCAAGCCCTCGACGGCCAACAACATGCTGGACACCCAGCTGGAGAGCCTCTCGGCCGGCGCCGACGACTTCGCCGACCGGGCCAGCCGGACGCAGGAGCGCATCGACCTCAAGGCCGAGCAGGAGGCCGAGCGGAAGAAGGCGGCCGAGGAAGCGGCCCGCAAGGAGCGGCTGCGCCCGAAGTTCGCGCTGCCGGTGGCCCAGCACGGGCTCAGCGCCTACTACGGCCAGGCCGGCATCAACTGGATGTCCGTGCACACCGGCATCGACTTCCCGGTGGCGTACGGCACTCCGGTGCTGGCCGCGACCGACGGCACCGTGCGCACCCAGTGGAACAGCGCCTACGGCAACATGATGATCGTGACCGCGATGGACGGCACGGAGACGTGGTACTGCCACCTGTCCACGTACCAGGTCGCCTCCGGTACGGCCGTGAAGGCCGGCGACCAGATCGCGTTCTCCGGCAACTCCGGCAACTCGACCGGTCCGCATCTGCACTTCGAGGTCCGCCCGGGCGGGGGGTCGGCCATCGACCCGCTGGCCTGGCTGCGCAGCCACGGCCTCGAACCCTCGTAACTCCCCGGCAGTCCCCCGCCGCCGTTCAGCAGCGGGGGACGAGCGGGACTACAGCTTCTCCACCGGCGCGTAGCGCAGCAGCAGCCGCTTCGGCTTGTCGCCGAAGTCGATCGTCGCCTCGGCGTTGGCGCCCGTGCCCTTGACCGCCGTCACGGTGCCGAGCCCGAACTGGTCGTGCGTGACCCGGTCCCCGACCGCCAGCGAGACGACCGGCTGCTCGGAGGTCCGCCGGGTGGCGAAGCCGGACGCGCCGGAGGCCGAGGAGCGCGACCGGGACGACGACAGCGAGGCCGCCACACCCGACGCGGGCCCGGAGGACACCGGCGAGGTGGCACCGGTGCGCTTCCAGTCGACGTGCTGCGCCGGAATCTCCTCCAGGAAGCGGGAGGGCGGGTTGTACGAGGGCTGCCCCCACGCGCTGCGCATCGACGAGCGGGTCAGATACAGCCTCTCCCGCGCGCGCGTGATGCCGACGTAGGCGAGGCGCCGCTCCTCCTCCAGCTCCTTGGTCTGGCCGAGGGCCCGCATGTGCGGGAAGACGCCGTCCTCCATGCCGGTGAGGAAGACGACCGGGAACTCCAGGCCCTTGGCGGTGTGCAGGGTCATCAGGGTGATGACGCCGGAGCCGTCCTCGGCCTCGTCGGGGATCTGGTCGGAGTCGGCGACGAGCGCGACCCGCTCCAGGAAGTCGGCGAGCGAGCCGGTCGCCTCGCCCTCGCCGGACTCCTGCTCGAACTCCAGCGCCACCGCGGCGAGTTCCTGGAGGTTCTCGATCCGGGTCTCGTCCTGCGGGTCGGTGGAGGCCTGCAACTCGGCGAGGTAGCCGGTGCGTTCGAGCACCGCCTCCAGGACGGTCGCGGGTCCGGCGCCGGACTCGACGATCGTACGGAGCTCCTCCATCAGCGTGTTGAACCGCTTGACGGCGTTGGTGGAGCGCGCGGCCATGCCGTACGCCTCGTCCACGCGCTTGAGCGCCTGCGGGAAGCTGATCTTCTCGCGCTGGGAGAGGGCGTCGATCATCGCCTCGGCGCGGTCGCCGATGCCGCGCTTGGGGACATTGAGGATGCGCCGCAGCGGGACCGAGTCCTCGGGGTTGGCGAGCACGCGCAGGTAGGCCAGGACGTCCCGGACCTCCTTGCGCTCGTAGAAGCGGACGCCGCCGACGACCTTGTAGGGCAGGCCGACGCGGATGAAGACCTCTTCGAAGACGCGCGACTGGGCGTTGGTGCGGTAGAAGACGGCGACGTCGCCGGCCTTCGCGTCGCCCGCGTCGGTGAGGCGGTCTATCTCGTCGGCGACGAACTGCGCCTCGTCGTGCTCGGTGTCGGCGACATAGCCGGTGATGCGCGCGCCCGCGCCCGCGTTGGTCCACAGGTTCTTGGGGCGGCGGGATTCGTTGCGCTCGATGACGGCGTTGGCGGCGGTGAGGATCGTCTGGGTGGAGCGGTAGTTCTGCTCCAGCAGGATCGTCGTCGCGTCCGGGTAGTCCTCCTCGAACTGGAGGATGTTGCGGATGGTCGCGCCGCGGAAGGCGTAGATCGACTGGTCGGCGTCACCGACGACGCAGAGTTCGGCGGGCTGCAGGTCGTCCTCGCCGGGCGGTACGTCGACGGGGTGCTCGGCGGTGCCCACCAGCTCGCGCACGAGCGCGTACTGGGCGTGGTTGGTGTCCTGGTACTCGTCGACGAGGACGTGCCGGAAGCGGCGGCGGTAGTGCTCGGCGACGTCCGGGAAGGCGCGCAGCAGATGGACCGTCGTCATGATCAGGTCGTCGAAGTCCAGCGCGTTCGCCTCGCGCAGGCGGGACTGATAGAGCGCGTAGGCCTGGGCGAGGGTCTTCTCGAAGCCGTCGGAGGCCTGGGCGGCGAAGTCCTCCTCGTCGATCAGCTCGTTCTTCAGGTTCGAGATCTTGGCGCTGAAGGACTTCGGCGGGAAGCGCTTGGGGTCGAGGTCCAGGTCACGGCAGACCAGGGCCATCAGGCGCTTGGAGTCGGCGGCGTCGTAGATCGAGAAGGAGGAGGTGAAGCCGAGCTTCTTCGACTCGCGCCGCAGGATCCGCACGCACGCGCTGTGGAAGGTCATCACCCACATCGCGTTCGCCCGCGGGCCGACGAGCTGCTCCACGCGCTCCTTCATCTCGCCCGCGGCCTTGTTGGTGAAGGTGATCGCGAGGATCTGCCCGGGGTGCACGTTCCGCGCGGCGAGCAGATGGGCGATGCGGTGGGTGAGCACGCGCGTCTTGCCGGAGCCCGCGCCGGCCACGATGAGCAGCGGGGTGCCGGAGTGCACGACGGCCGCGCGCTGGTTCTCGTTCAGCCCCTCGATGAGCGCGGCCGCGTCGAGGGCCGGGCGCGGGGCGCCGTCGCGGTAGTAGGCGTCCCGGTCCGGGGGCACGTCGAACTTCCCGCCGAACAGATCGTCCGGAACCGACTCCGGAGCGTGATCGTCCTCGGGCGGCGGCGGGGGTTCCTCCGCATGGGCCCGAGGGGCCTGGAGGTCCGCCAGGAAGCTGTCGTCAAAGAGGCTGCTCATCGCTCTCCGAGTCTAGGGCTCCCCACTGACAGCCCGCCGCCGCCCTGAGAACATCCCCCGGATCGGCGGCCGGGGATCGTCGCGTCACGCCCGCCGGGCAGGGGGCCTTCACCCCCGTACACCTGCGGCGGAGACCTTGGTCACAGCGTCGGACGGGAGCCGGCCGACGGACAGGTCGCCGCAGATCCGGCCAGATCGATCACGACGGCCGATGCCCTGACCCAAGGTCACGAAAATGTATCGGGCATATCACCCATCAACCTTCACAGGCGCCACACGAGTTGGCTACCGTGCCGCACAGGCCGTACGACCCCCACCGGCGAACCTCGCCGGGCCGCGCGGCCTCCGCCGAGTCCGCTGCCGCCCAGGCAGCCGAGCCGGGGACCCACCGACATTGGGGTGAATCGACCCGACTCCCGCACGGGACACGGTCGTAGGGCAACCCTTCCTAACCACCCGCCCGAACCCGACAGCTAACTCGGTAGGCGGACCATTGGAAGGAGTCGCCTCCCTTGGCGTCGCACCGCAAGTCGCGTCCCGCGGGTACGCGCGTAGCAGGCATACGGACCCCCGCCCTTGCCACGGCCGCCCTCACCTCCGTGGCCCTGCTGTCCCAGACGGCCAACGCCAACCCGGCCACGGACGACAAGCCGAGCCTCGAAGAGGTCGAGAAGAAGGTCGACGACCTCTACCGGCAGGCGGAGACGGCGACCGAGAAGTACAACGCCGCCAAGGAGCGGACCACCAAGCAGCGCAAGCAGGTCGACACCCTTCTCGACGACGTCGCCGAGCGCACCCAGAAGCTCAACGACGCGCGGGAGGAACTCGGGTCCTTCGCCGCCGCCCAGTACCGCACCGGCGCCGCCGCCCCCGACACCGCGACCTTCCTGCTCGCCGATACCCCGCAGGACTACTTCGACCAGACCCAGCTGATGAGCCGGATGACCGGCCGCCAGAAGGAAGCGGTCGACGACTACATCACCGAGCAGTCGGCGACGATGAAGAAGCGCAAGGAGGCCACCGAGAGCCTCCAAACGCTGAACGAGTCGCAGACCGATCTGAAGACCGCCAAGTCCACGGTCCAGAAGAAGCTCGCCGACGCGCGGGAGCTGCTGTCGCAGCTGACGGCGGAGGAGAAGGCGCGGCTCGCCGCGATCGAGCGCAAGCGCCAGGAGGAGGCCGCGCGCAAGGCCGCCGAGCTGGCCGATCAGCAGGCGGCGGAGGAACAGCGCCGCGAGGAGGCCGCAAAGGCGGCGGCCCAGCAGCAGAGCGGCCCCTCCTCCGGTGCGACGGAGACCTCCACCGGCAGCACCGGTTCCGAGGCCACCGCGGACTCCTCCTACGCCACGAAGGCCGAGAAGGCGATCGCCTTCGCCCGCGCGCAGATCGGCAAGCCGTACGTCTGGGGCGCCACGGGCCCCGACTCCTACGACTGCTCGGGGCTGACCCAGGCCGCCTGGAACGCGGCGGGCATCTCCCTGCCGCGCACCACGTACGACCAGGTCGAGGCCGGCACGACGGTCTCCCTCGCCAACGCCCTCCCCGGTGACCTCGTCTTCTTCTACGACGACGTAACCCACGTGGGCATCTACATCGGCAACGGCATGATGATCCACGCCCCGAAGCCCGGCACGTACGTCCGCGAGGAGTCGGTCTACTACGACGGCGAGGGCTCGATCCACAGCGTGGTCCGGCCGGCCTGATCGACGCGGCACGCGCGCGGGGGTGATTCGGTGCCCCGTTTCCCCGCCCACGCGCGCGTGCCCCCTCGCCGGCCGCGCCGCGCTCCTTAGCATCGGCGCATGTCCGGCTCCCTCGCGCTCCGCTCACTTCGCGCCTGGTGGGCGCTGCGTCCTCCGGCGGCCGGGGCGGCGGTGATGGCGACCGGCATCGTGTCGGTCGGCCTGCACCTCACCGGGCACGAGATCCTCTCCCTGATCGCCCTGGCGGTGGGCTGCACGGCCTGGCTGGGCCTGGCCGGGGACTTCGTCGTACGGCTGCTGCGGCAGCCGCGGCGCTGGCGGGAGGAGGCCGGCACCCCCGCCGCGCTCACCGCCGTCGCGGCGACGGCCGTGCTCGGCACCCGTTTCTCCGCCGAGGGATGGCAGGTCCTGGCCGGGGCCCTGCTGGCGGCGGCCGCCCTGCTGTGGGCGGGCCTGCTCGGTGTCGTCGTGCGCCACTGGCACCGCGGTATGCCCGGCGCGGTGTTCCTGGGCTGCGTGGCCACGCAAGGCCTCGCCGTACTCGGCGCCACCCTCGCCGCGGCGGAGTCGGCGGCCTGGCTCGCGCACGCGGCGCTGGTGCTGTTCTGGCTCGGTCTCGTCCTCTACGCCGTCGCCCTGGCCTGCTTCGATCCGCGCCAGGTGGTCGAGGGCGCCGGGGACCAGTGGGTCGCGGGCGGCGCGATGGCCATCTCCGCGCTCGCCGGGTCCAAGCTGATCGGCGCCGACAGCGCGCGCCTGTACCTGTGGAACGACGACGCCGACGACGTCCTGCGCACGGTCACCGCCGGCGTGCTCGCGCTCGACCTCGCCTGGTATGCCGTACTCCTCGCCTCCGAGGTGATCCGGCCGCGGCCGCGCTACGACGTCCGCCGCTGGGCGACCGTGTTCCCGCTGGGCATGACCGCGGCGGCGACCCTGTCGGTCGCCGCCGCGGTGGACGTCCCCTGGCTGCAGACCCCCGGGGAGGTCCTGCTGTGGATCGCGGTCGCGGCCTGGCTCGCCGTGGCCGCGGGGGCGGTGCGGGAGGAGCGGGCCTACGCCGCGTTCGCCGCCCGGGACGCCAGGCTCACGTCCACAGCACCGCGATGAAGACGTTCGCCGTGGTGAGCAGCCCCACCATGCCGAACAGGCCCTTGTCCACCTTCTCGTCGTCCCGCTTCACATAGACGAGCCCGAGGATCACGATCAGCAGGGCCAGCTTCACGCCGATCTTGATGTTGTCGACGGCCTGGTCGTCCGCCTGGTTGAGCCCGACCATGATCACCCCGGTGACCAGCATCGTCAGCGCGCCGTGCAGCATCGCCGGCACGAACCGGGCGGTGCCCTGGCCCATCGCCTTCAGCTGGGTGAGGAATCCGCCCAGCAGGGCGGCGATGCCGATGATGTGCAGGCCGACGAAGAGATGGATGAGTACGTCCATGAGGCCGGAGCCTAATCCGGGGCCTCCGGGACGCCTGACACCGGGCCTCCGGAGCGCTCGGCACCGGCCCGTCTTCCCCACGCGGCGGATCATGCATATATGCGCGCCATAGCACCCCGCCGCCCCCACCCGCCTCGGAAACCCCCACTTCGGTCATCGCTCAGCGTGAAGGCGACCGCCCCGCTCGCGGATCACGGTCACATGCGGTCACCCGATGATCCGCTCATGGCAGTTCCGCACAAGGCGTCACCCACCCGGCACACCCAGGTTTAGCGTCCTCCTCCAGGTGACCGGCTCCCCACCGCCGCCCGGGCCAGGGGCGGCAGCCGGACACCACCGCCGAGAAAGTCCGGCGGCGGACCGCTCCCCCTGTGCGGGCCGCCGCCGGACGCGCGAAGGCCGTGCTCCGCACCGCCGGACGCGTGAGGCCGTACTCCGCTCCCCCTGGCGGCGTGCGGGCCGGGCGGGTCAGAGGAGTCGTGCGAAAGGACGTGCAGTCCCCATGGCAGCGCACCGCAAGCCCCGGCAGCGCTCGGCCGGCGGCACCACCGTCCGTACGGCCGCCACCGTCGCCCTCGCGGGCGCGGCGACCGCGACGGGCTTCGACGGGACCGGGCACGCCGAGCCCGTACGGACACCGGCGCAGGTCAAGGCGGAGGTGGACCGGTTGTACCGGGAGGCGGAGGCCGCCACCGACAAGTACAACGGCGCGAAGGAGAAGGCGGACGCGGCCGAGGCGCGGCTGAAGACGCTGCGGGACGAGGCCGCCCGCAGGACGGAGAAGCTCAACACGGCCCGGGACGCGCTCGGTTCGATGGCGGCGGCACAGTACCGCGACGGCGGTCTCGACCCCGCCGTACAGCTCGCCCTCACCGACGACCCCGAGCGGTATCTGGAGGGCGCCGAGTTCGTCGAGCGCGTCGGCACCCGACAGGCCGCCTCCGTCGCCGACGTACGCGAACAGCTGCGCGCCATCGAGCAGTTGCGCGGGGCCGCGCGGGTCGAGCTGGCCTCGCTCACCTCACGCCAGGCGGAGCTGAAGCGGCACAAGAAGACGATCACCGGGAAGCTGGACGCCGCCGAGCGGCTGCTGTCCCGGCTGTCGGCCGAGGAGCGCGCGGAGCCGGGCGAGGGCACGGGCGAGCGCGCCGCCCGTTCCGCGCCGGACCCGCGCACCCCCCTCGCGGCACCCGGGGCGGCCACCGGCCAGGCGCCCGACTCCCGCGCGGCGGACGCCGTCGCCTACGCCTACCAGAAGCTCGGCAGCCCCTATGTGTGGGGCGCCACCGGCCCGAACGCCTTCGACTGCTCGGGCCTGACCCAGGCCGCCTACCGCGCGGCGGGAGTCTCCCTGCCCCGCACCACCTACGCCCAGATCGACGCCGGCCGCCGGGTCTCCCGCTCCGAACTCCTCCCGGGCGACCTGGTGTTCTTCTACTCCGGCATCACCCATGTCGGCATCTACGTCGGCAACGGACAGATGATCCACGCCCCGAACCCGTCCGCTCCGGTCCGGGTGGCGCCGATCACCGAGATGCCGTTCGCCGGAGCGACCCGGGTCGTGTGAGGCGGGGTGTGCAGGCGGAGTGCGCAGGCGGGTCGCGTGCTCACACCAGCCGTCGGGCCGTCGCCCACCGGGTCAGCTCGTGCCGGTTGGAGAGCTGGAGCTTGCGCAGCACCGCCGAGACATGGGACTCGACCGTCTTCACCGAGATGAACAGCTGCTTGGCGATCTCCTTGTAGGCGTAACCCCGGGCGATGAGCCGCAGCACCTCGCGCTCGCGCTGGGTGAGCCGGTCCAGGTCCTCGTCGACCGGAGGGGCGTCCGTGGAGGCGAAGGCGTCGAGGACGAAGCCGGCCAGCCGCGGCGAGAAGACCGCGTCGCCCTCCTGCACCCGGAAGATCGAGTCGACCAGGTCGGTGCCGGTGATCGTCTTGGTCACGTAGCCCCGCGCGCCGCCCCGGATCACCCCGATGACATCCTCCGCGGCGTCCGACACGGACAGCGCCAGGAAGCGGACGGGTTCCACCGCGTCGGCCATCAACGGGGCGCAGCGGCGCAGCACTTCGACGCCGCCGCCGCCCGGCAGGTGCACATCGAGGAGGACGACCTCGGGGCGGGTCGCGGTGATGACCGTGACCGCCTGGTCGACGTCCGCCGCCTCGCCGACGACCTCGACGCCGGTCTGCTCGGTCTGGCCGATCTCGGCCTGGACCCCCGTACGGAACATCCGGTGGTCGTCGACGAGGACCACACGCACCCGACGCTCACCCGCGCTGCCGGTGGCCTCCGCCGTACCGCTTGCCTCGTCGCTCATGACGTCTTCTCCGCCCTCTCCATCTCCAGTTCGACCTCCGTGCCGCCGTCGGGTACCGCGCGCAACCGCGCCGTACCGCCGTAGCGCTCCATGCGGCCGATGATCGATTCTCTGACGCCCATGCGGTCGGCGGGTATCGAGTCGAGATCGAAGCCGGGACCGCGGTCCCGGACGGACACGAAGACCGTCTTCCCCTCGACCTCCGCGTAGACCTGCACGGCGCCGCCCTCGCCACCGTACTTGGCGGCGTTCACCATCGCTTCGCGCGCCGCCTGCATCTGTGCGCCGATCCTCTCGTCGAGCGGGCAGTCGCCGACGACGACGACCTCGATGGGGACGCCGTGCTTGTCCTCCACCTCGGCGGCGTTGCGCCGGACCGCGTCGGCGAGGGTGTCGGGCTCCTCGGCCTCGTCCTTCCCGGTGCCCTCGGGCTTGTAGAGCCAGGTGCGCAGGTCGCGCTCCTGGGCGCGGGCGAGGCGGCGCACCTCGCCCGCGTTCTCCGCGTTGCGCTGGATCAGGGTCAGCGTGTGCAGCACCGAGTCGTGGACGTGGGCGGCCACTTCGGCGCGCTCCTGGGCGCGGATGCGCATCAGCCGCTCCTCGGAGAGATCCTGGGTCATGCGGACGAGGTACGGGCCCGCGAGGAGCGTTATGCCGACGAGCACCGCGAGGGCCGCCTGGAGCACGGAGCCGAGATGGGCGGCGGAGCCCTGGAGCACGAAGATGCCGGAGACACCGGCGGTGACCAGCAGCACTCCGCCGGCCGCGCGCAGCAGGGTCAGGGTGCGCCGACGGCGGCCGACCTCCATCCAGCGGGCCCGACGGGCGTTGTCCGCCTGCCGCCAGACCAGGGCGACGCCCGCGCTGACGAGGACGGCGGGCCAGAGATAGGCCTGCGCCCCGGTGCCGAGGTCGACGCTGCCCACGAAGACCATGGCGACGACGACCATGAGGAGCAGGGCGACGATCTGGCCCTTGTCCGGCTTGCGGGCGACCAGTCTGCGGCGGCCGTCCGCCGAGGTCTCGGTGCCGACGAGGGAGGGCGGGCGCTGTCCCGCGACGCCGCCGACGCCGAGCGGCACGAAGAACCAGAACGCGGCGTACAGCAGGGCGCCGAGGCCGTCCGCCATGAACAGGCCCACGAAGACGAGCCGCACCCAGATCACCGGCAGCCCGAGGTGCCCGGCGAGCCCCCGCGCCACACCCCCGAGCCAGCGTCCGTCGCTGCTGCGGTAGAGCTTGCGCGGCGGCCGCGGTTCGGCGAGGGGCGCTGCTGCGGCTTCCGACATGCCACCGATGGTCACACGACCGGCAGAGCGGAGCATCAGGGTTGACCCCCGAGACTCCCCCGATCTTCGGGCGGCCATCGGCTCGAACGGGTCCCGGGCGGCGGCTCAGGGGCGATATCAGGGTCCGGCCAGGGTCGTTCCCACTGCCGCCGGGGCGCCGCGCCCGTCACCATGGACCCATGACTGATCACGAGCACGCCGCGACGGGTCCGGGACCCGGCTCCGGCCCGGGCCCCGCCGCGGGAGCCGGGCCGCGGGGTGCCGCGCCCGCCGCGGACTCCGCTCCCGGCGCGGGCTCGCGCGCACACGGGCGGGCGGGTGCGCGGGAAGAGGGGGCGGGCGCCGAGCCGCCCGGCCGGTTCCGCCGGGACCGGCGGCACAAGTTGCTCGCGGGGGTGTGCGCCGGCCTCGGACGGCAGTGCGACATGGACCCGGTGATCTTCCGGATCACCCTCACCGTGCTCTCCGCGACCGGCGGCCTCGGCCTGATCTTCTACGGCTTCGCCTGGCTCTTCGTCCCGTCCGACGACGAGGACGAGAACGAGGTGCGCAAGCTGCTCACCGGCCGGGTCGACGGCCAGGCGCTGGCGGCGGTGCTGTTCGCGCTGGTCGGCTGCGGAGTGTTCCTGACCATGCTGCGGAACGGCGGGGTGCTGTCCTTCGCCGTCATCCTCTCCCTGCTCCTCGCGGGCGCCGGGTACTGGTCGCGGCAGCGCGGCGGCGCCGATCCCGATCCGCTCGCCGCGCAGGCCGTCGCCGACGCCCCGCCGGAGGCCCAGGCGCCCCCGGCGCCCTCCGCCTACCCCTCCTGGTGGCGCGACCCCATCGTCAAGGACGGCACCCATGACGGCGGCACCGGCTATCTGTGGGGCCCCCGCGACTCCCGCGACCGGGACATCACCGCGGTGGTCGACATCAGCCTCGGCGAATACCCCCACGGCCGTGAGGAGCTGCGCGCCCGCCGCCCGGAGCCGCCGAAGCCGCGCGGGCCCCGCTGGATCGGCGGCTGGGTGCTGCTGCTGGCCCTGGTCGCGGGCGGTCTGGGCACCGGCCTGACCTGGCACGAGCATCCGCTCGGCACCAGCCTCCAGACCGGTCTGGCCTGCGCGCTGATGGTGTTCGGCGCGGGCATCGCGGTCAGCGCGTTCCTCGGGCGCACGGGAGCCGGGTCCGTCTTCATGGCCGTGGTCACCGCGGGACTGCTGGCCGCCTCGGCCGCCCTGCCCAAGGACATCGGCACCGAGTGGATACGTACGACCTGGAAGCCGGCCAGTGCGGCGGCCGTAGGGAGCCGGTACGACCTGGGCACCGGTGTCGGCACCCTCGACCTGAGCCGGCTGGAGGTCGCCGAGGGAAGGACGGTGATCACCAGCGCCGAGGTCGGCGTGGGAGAGCTGAAGGTGATCGTGCCTCCGGAGGTGACCGTGAAGGTGAGCATCGCCGTGGGCGTGGGAGACATCCAGCTCCCCGGCGACGACCAGCAGGACGTGGACGTGGCACCGGGCAAGCACAAGGAGGTCACGCTGAAGCCGGCCAAGGGCACCGAGGCGGCGGGCACGATCGAGCTCGATCTGAATGTGGGCGTGGGACAGGCGGAGGTGCGGCGTGCTGCGTCATGAGTTCCAGCCCGGGCGGCTGGTCGCGGGCGCCTTCCTCACCCTCGCGGGCGTCATCTACGCCGGGGACGCGGGCGGGGCGTGGGAGACGCCGTGGTTCGCGGTGATCCCGGTGGTGCTGGCCGGGCTGTGCCTGGCGGGTGTGGCCGCGATCGTGGCCCGGGGCGTCCGCAGGCGCCGCCGGACGGGCCGCGCGGGCGACGGCTCCCGGACGACACCGACACGGGCCGAGCGGGAGGCTGCGCGGTGACGTGGGGAGCGGTACCGGTCGGCGCCTGGCGACAGCGGGTGCCGGTCGCCACCTGGTGACAGCAGGCGCCGGTCGCCGCCCGCCGGTAACCGGTCCCAGCCGCCGCCTGCTGATAGCCGTGCCGACCCGCGCCCGCTGATAGCCGGTCCGGTCGCCGCCCGCCGGTCGCCGCCCGCCGCCGGTAACTGGTGCCGGTCACCGTCTGCTGATAGCCGTCCCGGTCGTCGTCGCCTACTGGTAGCCGGCCCGCTGCCGTCTGCGGGCGTGGAGCAGGGCGTCCAGCGAGAGGTAGGGGGCGCCGGCGAGGACCAGGGGCAGCCAGGCCATCAGGTAGGCGAGGTCGTTGCCGTAGTAGTACGGTTCCGCGGCCCAGCTCACCGTCAGCCACAGGCTGAGCGAGATCAGGGCGCCGCCGAGAGCCGCGAGGCGGGCGAAGAGGCCGAGGAGGGTGCCGATGCCGACGGCGAGTTCGCCGAAGGCGATGGTGTAGCCGAAGGCGACGGGGTTCTCCAGAGCGGTGTCGACCAGGGAGGGGACGGCGGAGGAGTCGCGGACGGCGCGCATCATGTCGCCGATGGAGCCCGAGCCGGAGTCCTGCAGGAAGGCGCTGTCGGTCAGCTTGTCCAGGGAGGCGTAGATGAAGGTGACGCCGAGGAAGATGCGGAGCGGGAGGAGGGCGTAGCGGGTCGCCAGGTCCCGCCAGTCGTGGCCGCCGTCCAGATAGGGGTCGTGTGTGTCGGTACGGAAGCCGTGCGTCATCGGTGCCGCCTCTCGCCCGTCGGGACGTGCCCCTCAAGGGACGATACGTTCACCGACCGGGGCCCACTCAATCCTGACCAGACCATTTTCTCCGGGTTGACGGTTTTTCGCCCCCGTCCTGGACCCGCCCCGCCCTGGACCCGCCCCGGCAGCCCGCCCGGGCCGTCCGCCCCGCGCGGTCACTCCGTCACGTCGATCGCGTACCGCCCGGTCTCCACCCCGGCGGCCGTCACGACCTGTACCTCCACCCTCCCCGGCTCCACATCCGCGGGGACCGGGACCGTGAGGACCGTGTCCGTCGGGTTGCTGAAGCCTCCGGCCACCGGGACCAGCGGGACGTGGACGTTGACCGGGCCGATGCGGACGACCATGCGGGAGAGCCGTTCGGCCGTGCCCGCGCCGGGCGGGACGAAGCCGGCGCCGCGGATCTCGATGTCGTCGCCGGTCCGGATCGGGCCGTCCAGATCGCCGGCCTCGCGGGAGCGGACCACGGAGAGGATCACCGGGCGGCCGCCCTCGGCGTACTTGCCGGCCAGGTAGGTCGCCGCGGAGATCAGGACGACCACCGCCAGGCCCCAGGGCAGGTCCGGGAGTTGGTCGGGGCGGCGGGCCAGGCGTACCGCGGCGAACAGCAGGGCCACCGCGCTGATGACCACGTACTGGATGTCGGCGAAGGTTCCCCGGCCCGCGTCGTCGGTCAGGAGGTCGGCGGCGCGTGGGCGGTCCGCGGGGACCTTCTGCAGGCGCTGGCCCAGCACCCGCAGGCCCACCACCCGGCGTACCAGTACGGCGAGGGCGCAGACCACGGCGAGGACGGTCACCGCACCGGCCCCGCGGGCGAGTTCGAGACCGGAGATCAGGGCGTCGCGTTCGTCGGGGTCGGAGGCGACGGCGAGGCGGCCCACCAGGACCAGTACCGCGTACGCCACGAAGAGCACCCACGCCGCTGCCACCGCGCGGGAGGTGGAGAGCCGGTTGTCCTCGCCGATGACGGGGGCCAGCGCGCCGCCCCGGGCGCGGTGGAGCCACGACGCGGCGGTCAGCGCGCCGGCCGTCACCACCGCCGCCAGCAGTCCGGCCGTACGGGCGCTGGTCCAGCCGGTGCCGATCGCGGTGAGCGACTGGACCAGGAGCAGGGCGACGACCAGGGCCCACACCGTGCACGCGGTGCGGCGCCACAGGCGGGCGAGCCAGGCGTCGCCCTCGGCGCGGCCGCGTTCGGCGACCAGTTCGGCGGACTGGGTGAGCTCCTCGGAGACCCACTGCCGGGACGCCGAGGCCGAGTGGGCGACCGCTGCGGGCAGCCCCTGCCCGGCCGCGAACTCGTCCCGTTTCAGCAGGAATTCGGCCACCGCCCGCCGGTGTCCCGCACGCGCCCCGTGCGGACAGTTCCCGCAGGTGCAGCCACCCGCGTGGGCACCCCCGTCCGAGCCCTGTCTCGCCTCCTGCACCGCCACGTCCGACGCCGCCTTCCTCGCGCTCAGTACCGTCACAACTCCAGTGCGATGACAGCGAATTGTGCCCTACATCACCCCGGCGGCGCCCGGCAGGTCCGGTCCGTGGAAGGCCGGCCGGGAGTGATGTGCGGTCCGCCGTGTTGACCCGGCTGGGAGAATTTCCCCATGGCCGAGATCATCCAGCGCGACGGGACCTGGGCCTTCGACGGCACCACGGTCAGGATCACGCCGGGTCTGCACCGCTCGGTGGCGTTGTTCCGGCAGACGTACGGGGAGATCTCCGTACCGCTGGAGGCTGTCGCCGGTGTCGTCTTCGAACCCGAACGCAGGCGGGGCCGGCTGCGGATGCGGCTGCGGGAGGGCGCCGATCCGCTGCTGCACGCGACCGGCGGACGGCTGCCCGATCCGGCGGACCCGTACCGGCTGACGGTGGACGTCGACCGGGCCGGGGTCGCCGAGTACGTGGCCGAGGAGATCCGCCGCTGCCTGCTGCTGGACCAGATCCCGAACGAGCCCACCAAGGCCTATCTGCTGCCCGGTCCCCCGGTGCCGGTC
This sequence comes from Streptomyces sp. NPDC002776, assembly GCF_053592195.1. NCBI lineage: Bacteria > Bacillati > Actinomycetota > Actinomycetes > Kitasatosporales > Streptomycetaceae > Streptomyces > Streptomyces sp. NPDC002776. The sequence continues at coordinate 529,052 of NZ_JBSFVG010000001.1, forward strand.
TCGGTCCGTTCCTCGGACGGCACCGTCTCCTTCGACGGGGTCCAGGTGCGCATCGACTGGGCCGACACCTCCGACCGGGTCAAGCGGGCCACCGGGCCGCGCATCATCGACATCGCCGATGTCGCCGGGGTGGAGTGGCTGCCCAACTCCGGCTACGAGGACGGCTTCCTGCGGTTCGTGACCCGTGAGACGTCCTTCTCCAAGCTGCCGCCGGAGAAGGACCCGTACGCCCTGGATCTGTGGGGCAGCGCGCGCCGCGATCTGCTCACCGCGCTGGTCGCCACCGCGGTGACGGCCCGGCTGCCGCACCCTTCCACCCGCACCGGCGTGCGGTACGCGGAGCCCGTCCATCCGCTCGCGGCGGCCGTGCCGCCCCCGGCCGACCATCACGACGTCCTCCTGCGCAGGCTGCGGGAGCTGGGTGAGCTGCACCGGGACGGCGTGCTGACGGACGAGGAGTTCGCGATGACGAAGGCCGCCGTGCTGCGCGGCTTCCAGAACGAGAACCGGACGGAGCACCGCTAGCTCAGCAGATCCGGCTCGCTGCGGCTGATGTCCTGCCACATCGGCTGGTAGTTGATCCACGCGACCAGGTCCCCGCCGAGCTGTTCGCGGGTCGCCACCGCCGCCTTGTGGTCGATCAGGACCGGCCGGCCCGCCGCCTTCGCGGTCAGCTGCACCTGGCAGGAGCGCTCCAGCGACAGGAACCACCAGGCCGCCGCGTCCACCGAGTCCCCCACGGTCAGCAGTCCGTGGTTGCGCAGGACGAGCGCCTTGTTCGAGCCGAGCGTGCCGGCGATCCGGCGGCCCTCCCGGGCGTCGACGGCGACCCCGCTGTAGGCGTCGTACAGGGCGATGTCCTCGTAGAAGGCGCAGCTCTCCTGGGTGATCGGGTCGGGGAGGTCGCCCAGGGCGGCGAGCGCGCGGCCGTGCACGGAGTGGCAGTGGGCGACGGCGACGACGTCGGGGCGGGCGGCGTGGACCTGGGCGTGGACGGTGAAGGCGGCCTGGTTGACGTGGTAGCGGCCGTCGACGACCTGCCCGTCGGAGTTGGCCAGCACCAGATCGCTGACGGTGACGTGCCGGAAGGGCATCCCGAAGGGGTTCACCCAGAAGCAGTCGCTGAACTCCGGATCGCGCGCGGTGATGTGCCCCGAGACGCCGTCCTCGAAGCCGAGGCGCCCGAAGATGCGCAGCGCGCCGGCGAGCCGTTCCTTGCGGTGCCGGCGTTCGTCCTCGACCGACTCGTGCATCGGCGGCATGGCGAAGCGCAGCCGGTCGGTGGGCAGCGGAGACGGCGGCGTGGACCCGGACATGTGGCAGCCTCCTGCACTGGTTCCGTTACGGCCCGGAAGTTACCGTCGGTCAGGGCAAAAGGGCAGGGCCGAGTGGTGAAGGTGACGCACAACCCTTTCAGGGACTCATGGGTCTGTGATGCGGAACAAGAGATTCAGCGTCACTTTTCAGCCAGGAGCCTTCGTGAGTATCGCCGACCGCCACGTCACCGCCCTCATGCGGCAGCTCGCGTCCCAGGACGTGGTCGAGCTCGTGCATCCCCTCGCCGAGTGGGAGACCCTCGGCGCGCTGGCGTACATCGCCGAGTGCTACGGCTTCCGGTACGCGGACGTCCGCCACGTCGGCAGGCAGAAGACCCTGTACGTCCGCATGGTCCGCGACGCCGACCCCCGGGCCCGGCAGCGCGCGGTGGCCAACGCGGCCGCGTTCCCGCAGGCGGGCGCGGGCGGCCCGGTGCCCGGCATGTACCAGGGCTCGCTGACGCCCGTCCCCGAGGCGCAGCCGGACGTCGACCTGATCGCCACGCTCATCCGGTACGACGCCCTGGGCGCCGCCGCCAACCGCAAGCAGCTGATCACCATGTCCTGGGCGTTCCCGCTGCTGTTCGTGCTGCTGGCCGCCGTGACCGGGAAGTTCGCTGTCCTGCTCACGCTCGCCGCCCTGACCCCGGCGTTCCTGCTGATCACCCTGCGCGTGAACGAGGCCCGGCGCGCCAAGCTGGCCGAGCGCCTGAGGGCGGCGGGCTGCACACCGGCGCGGGACGAGCGGGGCCGGGACACGTACGTACGCCCGCTGCCGTACACCGCCTGATACCGGACAGCAGATGTCGGGTTTCGGCGCCACACTCGTCGTATGACGAACAGCTGGGCCGCCTTCACCGCCGCCGAACCCGACCTCGCGAAGCTCGTCGAGGAGCGCTTCGGCGCCTACACCCACCACATCCTCGCCACCCTCCGCAAGGACGGCTCCCCGCGCACCACCGGCCTGGAGACACGGTTCCTGAACGGGGAGCTGTGGCTCGGCATGATGCCGGGCTCGCTCAAGGCGCTGGACCTGCGCCGCGATCCGCGCTTCGCGCTCCAGGCGAACCCGGGTGAGGGCACCGGCATGGGCGGCGGCGACGTGCGGATCAGCGGGCGGGCGGTCGAGGTCCACGATCCCGCGGAGAAGGCCCGGTACGGCGAAGAGGTGGAACCGCCGGAGCCGTTCCACCTCTTCCGTGCCGAGCTGACGGAGGTCGTGCGGACCTGCGTCGAGGACGACAAGTACCTCGTCCTCCAGGTCTGGAGACCCGGCGAGCCCCTGCGCCTGATCAAGCGGACCTAGTGGGGCCTACTCCCACTCGATGGTGCCCGGCGGCTTCGACGTCACGTCGAGGACGACCCGGTTGACGTCCCGCACCTCGTTGGTGATGCGGGTGGAGATCTTCGCCAGGACCTCGTAGGGCAGGCGCGACCAGTCGGCCGTCATGGCGTCCTCGGAGGAGACCGGGCGCAGCACGATCGGGTGGCCGTAGGTGCGGCCGTCGCCCTGGACGCCGACCGAGCGGACGTCCGCGAGCAGGACCACCGGGCACTGCCAGATGTCGCGGTCCAGACCGGCCGCGGTGAGCTCCTCGCGGGCGATGGCGTCGGCGTCGCGCAGCAGGTCGAGCCGCTCCTTGGTCACCTCGCCGACGATCCGGATGCCGAGGCCCGGACCGGGGAAGGGCTGGCGCTGGACGATCTCCTCCGGCAGGCCCAGCTCCTGGCCGACCATCCGGACCTCGTCCTTGAACAGCTGGCGCAGCGGCTCGATGAGCTGGAACTCCAGGTCCTCGGGGAGGCCGCCGACATTGTGGTGCGACTTGATGTTCGCCGTGCCGGTGCCGCCGCCGGACTCGACCACGTCGGGGTAGAGCGTGCCCTGGACCAGGAACTCCACCGCCGGACCCTCGTCCGCGATGATCTCGGCCTGGGCCTGCTCGAAGACCCGGATGAACTCGCGGCCGATGATCTTCCGCTTCTCCTCGGGGTCGGAGACCCCGGCCAGCGCCTTGAGGAACCGCTCCTCCGCGTCCACGACCTTCAGCTGGACGCCGGTCGCGGCCACGAAGTCCTTCTCGACCTGCTCGGTCTCGCCCTTGCGCATCAGACCGTGGTCGACGTAGACGCAGGTCAGCTGGGAGCCGATGGCCTTCTGGACGAGGGCCGCCGCCACGGCGGAGTCGACGCCGCCGGACAGCCCGCAGATGGCGCGCCTGTCGCCGACCTGCTCGCGGATGGCCGCGACCTGCTCCTCGATGACATTGCCCGTGGTCCAGTCCGGCTTCAGGCCCGCGCCCCGGTACAGGAAGTGCTCCAGCACCTGCTGGCCGTGCGTGGAGTGCATGACCTCGGGGTGGTACTGGACGCCGTAGAGCTTCTTCTCGTCGTTCTCGAAGGCGGCGACCGGGACGACGTCCGTGGAGGCCGTGACGGTGAAGCCGTCGGGGGCGGCGGAGCAGGCGTCGCCGTGCGACATCCAGACGTGCTGCTCGGCCGGGGTGCCCTCGAAGAGGGTGGAGGACGTCCGGGACACACGCAGGTCGGTACGGCCGTACTCGCGGGCGCCGGTGTTGTCGACGGTGCCGCCGAGGCTCTGGGCCATCAGCTGGAAGCCGTAGCACATGCCGAAGACGGGGACGCCGGCCTCGAAGAGCGCGCGGTCGAGCTGGGGGGCGCCCTCCTCGTAGACGGACGAGGGGCCGCCGGAGAGGATGATCGCCGCCGGGTTCCTGGCGAGCATCTCCGCCACCGGCGTGGTGCTCGGCACGATCTCGCTGTAGACCCGGGCCTCACGGACGCGTCGGGCGATGAGCTGGGCGTACTGCGCGCCGAAGTCGACGACCAGGACGGTGTCGGGGGCGGCGGGGGTCGCTGGTGACACGGGTTGCCTTCCGGCGGCTTGAAAGGGGCTGTGCCATCGATTCTACCGGGGCGGCAAACGGCGGATGGCGTCTCAGGATGCGAACCGGGTTGGCGGTCACCGAGGGGAACGGCATACTGACCGCATGCTCACGCACCCGACCTTCCGCTTTACCTATGGCACCCGGCCCGCCGGCTGCCATGGTCGTGCTGCTTGAGCAACTGACAAGCGACTTCCCAGGCGCCCCGGGCCGACAAGGCCCGGGGCGCCTGTCGTTTCCGGACCGTGTCGCCCCGGGGCACCCCACCCCGTACAGGAGACCCCCGGCATGACCGCCACCGCAGCAGAGCAGACCGGCGCCCGTACCGACGAGGCCGCCGGAGTGATCACCGGCGCCCGGCAGCGCATCGACTCCCTCGACGACCGGATCATCGGCCTGATCCAGGAACGGATGGCCGTCTCCGCGGTCGTTCAGGAGGCCCGGATCTCCTCGGGCGGGCGCCGGGTGAACCTCTCCCGCGAGATGGAGATCCTCGACCACTACCGGCAGGCGCTCGGCAAGCCGGGTACCGCCCTCGCGATGACGCTGCTCGAACTGTGCCGCGGTCGCATCTGAGTTCGGGCCCGCCCTCACCCGTACGGCGCGTGACCGGGGGCGAGGCGCTTCGTTGGTGGAGGTGTCCGTGCCAGCCAGGGGCGGGCCCGAGAGAACCACGCGTGGCTCACTGGAGCGATGAGACGTACGGATCGTGCCGTGCGTCGTGGGACCTCGCTCCAGTCGAGTGACCGGACGGCAGGGGACAGCAGCCCGGTCACCCAAGAGAAACGGCCGGCTCCGGGGACGCCCGGGGCCGACCGCCGGAACACACCCTCGCATTGCACTGTGCTGTCGCACCGCAATGCCGCAGGCCGAGATCTCACGGCCCACCACCGGACCAGCGGCGCAACCCCCGGCGCCGCTCCCGGCACCGGCGACGCCCTGACGTCGGTGCTGACGAAGGAAGGGCCCCGCGGCTCCGTCACCGCGGGGCCCTTCGCCGTGTCCGCACCCCGCCGCAGGAGAGTGATCCAGGTCACATAAAGACGGTGTGAGTGCCGGGGCAACCATTCGCAGGGTTCGCGGATCAAACCATGCGAACCGAGGGCCACACCCGCACCCCCAGGCGGAGGCCTCCCGCATCGACTTCCCGAGGTCTTCATGAAGCTTCGCCGTGCCCTGGCCGCCGCGGCCGCGACGGCCGCCATAGCGCCGATCGCGCTGCTGTCCGCACCGGCCGCGTTCGCGACGGACGAGACGTCGCCGGCGCCGTCGACGTCGGAGAGCACGCCCGCCGCCGACCAGTCCACCCCGGCAGGCGACGACAGCACCAGCCCGGCACCCGAGACCTCCACTCCGGCCGGGGACGACAGCACCAGCCCGGCACCCGAGACCTCGACCCCGGCCGGGGACGACAGCACCAGCCCGGCACCGTCGGGCACCACACCGCCGGCCGACCAGAGCACCTCCCCGTCGCCCAGCCAGAGCACCCCCTCCGACAAGGAGTCCGAGGACGAGGACGGCGACGAGGTCGTCGAGGAGTGCCCGGTCGACGAGAACGGCGACCCGGTCTGGGACATCAGCGAGGCGCTGCACAGCTCGCTGTCCGGCCTGCCGGAGACCGTCGTCGCGGGCAGCGGCTGGACGGACTTCCAGTTCAACGTCAGCAACTCCAGCGACGAGACGATCGAGGACATCATGCCCGTCGTCGGCGTCGCCGCGATGGACTGGGAGCTGGAGGACGACTACACCGACCTGGTCACCGTGCAGGTCAGGAGCGGCGGCGGCTGGGTCGACCTCGCCACGCAGTTCGGTGAGGGCGGCGCGCTCAACACCTTCACGCTGGAGGGCGGCCAGTCGATCAGCTACGACCTGCGGGTGAGCATCGCCCGCGAGGTCCCGAGCGCGGTCGGCATCGCCATCGGTCTGGCCGAGTACTCGACCGAGGACGGCTGCTGGACCTCCGAGGACGAGAACTACGGCATCTACTTCTTCGAGGTGCTGCCGGCCGGCTCGAAGCCGGGCAAGCCGGACGACTCCAAGCCGCAGACCGGCGGCAAGGACGAGATCACCGACGTCAGCGAGGTCGACGTCGACGGTGAACTCGCCGAGACCGGTTCGGACTCCGGCCTGCCGGCCCTCGCCACCATCGGCGGGATCGCGATCGTCGCCGGTGCCGGCGTCGTGTTCGCGATGAAGCGCCGCAAGGCGGGTGCCGAGGCGTAAGTCTCACCGGAGGCTCACGCACGAAAAGAGCCTGAGCAAGAACAGAGCCTGACGCAAGAACAGAGAAGGACCTGCGCTCGGAGGGGGGTGCAGGTCCTTCTCGTGTCCCGTCAGTTCTTCGGCGGCACCGCCGGCATCCCCAGGAACGGCAGCCGCAGCGCGCCGAACGCCTCCATCGGGACCGCGGGCGCCTTCGGCTCGACCGGCTGGAGCCGCTGGTACGGCCGGTCCTGCGCCGGACGCGGGTCCTCCTCGCCCTTGTTGGGCCACAGCGACATGGCCCGCTCGGCCTGCGCCGTGATGGTCAGCGAGGGGTTCACCCCCAGGTTCGCCGAGACCGCGGCGCCGTCGACCACCGAGATGCCGGGGTGGCCGTAGAGCCGGTGGTACGGGTCGATGACGCCGGTCTCGGGCGAGTCGCCGATCGGGCAGCCGCCGAGGAAGTGGGCGGTGAGCGGGGTGCCCATCAGCTCGCCGATGTTGGAGCCCGCGAAGCCGTTGATCTCGGCCGCGATCGCCGACGCGCCCTCCGTGGCCGCCTTGATCTGCATGGGGTTCGGGGAGCCGTGGCCCTGGCGAGCGGTCAGCATGCCCTTGCCGACGCCGTCCGGTTTCAGGTACGTCGTCAGGGAGTTGTCCAGGGACTGCATCACCAGCCCGATGATGGTCCGCTCCGACCAGCGCCGGTTGGACAGGGAGCGCAGGACCTGCAGCGGATGCCGGGCCGCGTGACCCAGCCAGGCCGCGACCCGGGAGGAGCCCTCGGTGTAGGGGACCTGGAGGATCGTCAGGCTGCCCATGGAGTTGGAGCCCTTGCCGTAACGGACCGGCTCGATATGGGTGTTCGGGTCGGGGTGGATCGAGGACGTGATGGCCACCCCGCGGGTGAAGTCGACCTTCTTCTCGCCGCTGACCTTGCGGTAGCGCCGGTCGGTGGTCTGCGCGCCCACCAGCGCCTCGGAGTTGGTCCGGGTCAGATCGCCCAGCCGCGGCGAGAGATAGGGCAGGTGCCCGCTCGCCTTCATCCGGTGCAGCAGGGTCTGGGTGCCGTAGGTGCCGGCGGCGAGGACGACCCGGCGGGCCTTGAAGGTGCGGCCCCCGCTCTTCCTGCGGCCCGTCGGCAGGGTGGCGACCGCGTACCCGCCCTGGGAGTCGTCGGTGACCGACACCACCGTCGTCATGGGGTGCACGACCGCGCCCGCCTTCTCGGCGAGGTAGAGGTAGTTCTCGTTCAGGGTGTTCTTCGCGCCCTGGCGGCAGCCCGTCATGCAGCCGCCGCACTCGGTGCAGGCCTGGCGGGCCGGGCCCGCCCCGCCGAAGTAGGGGTCGTCCACGACCTCGCCGGGCTTGGCCTTGACCGTGCCGTCCGCGTCCTTCCCGTCACCGAAGAAGACGCCGACCGGGGCCATGTGGAAGGTGTCCCCGACGCCCATGCGCTGGGCCGCGGCCTTCAGATGGACGTCGGAGGGCGTCATGGTCGGGTTGAGCCGGACGCCGAGCATCCGCTGGGCCTGGTCGTAGTACGGCTTCAACTCCTCCTGCCAGTCGGTGATGTGCCGCCACTGCGGGTCGTCGAAGAACGGCTTCGGCGGTACGTAGAGGGTGTTGGCGTAGTTCAGCGAGCCGCCGCCGACGCCCGCGCCGGCCAGCACCATGACGTTGCCGAGCAGATGGATGCGCTGGAGGCCGAACATCCTCAGCTTCGGCGCCCAGAGGTAGTTCTTCAGGTCCCAGGAGTTCTTCGGGAGGGTGTCGGGGGTGAAGCGGCGGCCCGCTTCCAGGACACCTACCGTGTAGCCCTTCTCCGTCAGGCGCAGGGCGGTCACCGAACCGCCGAAGCCGGATCCGACGACGATGACGTCGTAGTCGTAAGCGTCTTTGCTCACGCGTTCTCCCCTTTACCGGAACCGGAAGGCCTTCATCAGCCGCAGGCTCCTGCTCATGAACCGGGCGTACTTCTCGTCGTCCATGCCCAGCGACGGCGCCATCGGCAGCAGGCGCTGGTGGGCCACCGTCTGGGCCTCGGTGTACTTGAGGATGCCCTCGGAGCCGTGGCGGCGGCCGAGGCCCGAGTCCTTCATGCCGCCCATCGGCGACTGGACGCTGCCGTAGGCGGGGGCGTAGCCCTCGTTGACGTTGACCGTGCCGGTGCGCAGCCGGGCGGCGACCGCGCGGCCCCGGCGGCCGTCCTTCGTCCAGACCGAGGAATTGAGGCCGTACGGCGTGGCGTTGGCGTGCTCGATCGCCTCGTCCTCGCTGGTGAAGCGGTAGACGGAGACGACCGGGCCGAAGGTCTCCTCGGTGCACACCGCCATGGGCGCCTCGACGCCGTCGAGGATGGTCGGCTCGAAGAAGTACGGGCCGATGTCCGGGCGGGCCACACCGCCGGCGACGAGAGTGGCGCCCTTGGCGACGGCCTCCTCCACGTGCCGCTTGACGGTCTCCAGCTGCCGCTCGCCGACCAGGGAGCCCATGTCGGCGCCGTAGGCGAGGGAGCGGCCGAGGCGCATGGCCTTGGTGCGGGCGGCGAAGCGCTCCAGGAAGGCGTCGGCGATCGACTCGTGGACGTACAACCGCTCGATGGAGATGCACAGTTGGCCGGCGGAGGAGAAGCAGGCGCGGACGGCGCCGGCGGACGCCTTCTCGATGTCGGCGTCCTCAAGGACCAGCATCGCGTTCTTGCCGCCGAGTTCGAGGGAGACGCCGACCAGCCGGGCGGCGGCACCCTGGGCGACCTCGCGGCCGGTGCGGGTGGAGCCGGTGAAGGAGACGTAGTCGGCGCGCTTGACGACCTCGGGTCCGACGACCGGTCCGTCGCCGAGCACCACCTGGAACACCTCGGCGGGCAGACCGGCCTCGACGAGCAGGTCACGGGCCCACAGGGCGGTCAGACAGGTCTCCGTGTCCGGCTTCATGACGACGGCGTTGCCCGCGACGAAGGCCGGCAGGGCGTCGCCGACGGACAGCTCCAGCGGGTAGTTCCAGGGCGCGATCTGGCCCACGACCCCGCGCGGGTGGCGCAGTTCGGTCACCTTGGTGAGGGCCGGGATGGCACCGGTGTGCCGCTTGGGCCTGAGGTACGCGGCGGCTCGGCGGCCGTAGTGGCGGGCCGCGACGGCGACGGCCTGCACCTCCTCGTGGGCGTGCAGCCGGGCCTTGCCGGTCTCCAGCTGGATCAGGTCGAGGACCTCGGCCTGGCGGGCCAGCACCAGGTCGTGGAAGCGCAGCAGGACCGCGGCGCGCTCGCGTACCGGGGTCTGCTCCCAGATCGCCTGGGCGGCGCGGGCCGCGGCGAACGCCTTCTCCACGTCCTCGGGCGTGGACTCCGGCAGGTCCGCCAGCTTCTCGCCGGTGAACGGCGTGTGGTTGGCGGTGCGGCCCGATCCGGTCACGCCCTTGGTGAGCTGGGCGACCAGCTCGGGGGTCACCACGTCGGCCGCGGTGCGGACGCCCTCCGGGGCGGGGGCGAGGGGATTCGTGCCGGTCTGTGCCGGGGCCTGCGAGTCCGTCATGACGCGCAGGGTATGCCGCGGCGGAGCCTTTGTGTACCCGTCGGTAACGGGGATTCACCGAGTGCACACATCCCGCCAGCGTCCACTGGCAACAAACGCGCTGATCAGGGCGTTGGGGAAATCTTGAGCCGGTCGCGCGCGCTCTTGAAAACCGCCGTGCCCTCTTTCTCCTCGGCCGTGCCCTTGGGCATCTCCACCCGCAGCTCGTACAGCCGGCCGTCGTCGGTGCGGACGAAGATCTCCATGACGCGGCGGCGGGCGTCCTTGTCTCCGAAGGTGCTGTCCGACTGCACGGCCTCCCAGCCCTTGAGGCTGGTGTGGGTGTACCGCGTACTGGCACCGCCGTAGAAGTCCCAGGTCGCCGCGTGCTGCTCCGCCTGGATCAGGGGGGCGCTGGGGGCCTTGTCCCAGAGGGTGAAGCGGACCTGTACGGCGCCGTCCGGGTCCGCGTACTCGACCATGCGGGGCTGGACGGCGTCGGTGCCCTGGCGGGCGAACTCCTCGTACCCGGCGGGGAGGGCGAGGGTGGCGTGCATGGCCTTCTCGGTGTGCGCGGCCCAGGTGTCGCCGGTGGCGCCGGCACTGGGCGCCGGTTTGCGGGCGGCGGTGTTCCTGGGGGCCGCGCCGCTGTCGGGTCCGGCGAGCAGGGCGATGCCCAGCCAGCAGGAGCCGGCCAGGAGGACGCCCAGGACGGCCAGCGGGAGGGGGCGGCGCAGGAGCGGGCGGCGCCGGGTCGGCGGGGGCTGGGGCGGGGGCTGGGGCGGTCCTACGGGTATCGGCTCGGCGGGTATCGGCTCGGCGGAGGTGGCCTCGTCCGCGGCCAGCCGCATCGTCCTGATGTCGTCCCCGAACTCCGCCAGCCCCGAGGCGTCCTGGGGTGCCGGCTCCCGGGCCTGCTCGGGGACCACCGTCTCCAGCGCCTCCGCGGTCTCCTGCGCGTCCGGGCGTTCGGCGGGGTCCTTGGCCAGCAGCCGGACGAGGAGCGGGCCGAGGGCGCCGGCTCGTTTCGGCGCGGGCGGATCGACGGCGAGGATCGCGGCGAGCGTGGACTCCATCGTCGTACGGCGGAAGGGGGACCAGCCTTCCACGGCGGCGTAGAGGAGGACGCCGAGGGACCACAGGTCGGAGGCGGGGCCCGCGGTGCGGCCGGACATCCGCTCGGGGGCGATGAACTCCAGGGAGCCGACGAACTCCCCGGTGGCGGTGAGGGGTTCCTCGCCCTGGATGTGGGCGATGCCGAAGTCGGTGAGGACGACCCGGTCGTGCGGGCCGAGCAGGACGTTGGCCGGTTTGACGTCCCGGTGCACGATGCCGACGGAGTGCGCGGCGCGCAGGGCGCCGAGGACGGCGAGGCCGGTCCGGGCGGCTTCGGCGGGCTCCAGCGGGCCGCCCCTGAGCCGCTCGTGCAGGGACTCACCGCGCACCAACTCCATGACGATCCAGGGCAGTCCGTCCTCCTCGACGACCACGTCATGGATGGCGACGGCGGACGGATGGTCGACGCGGGCGGCGGCCCGGGCCTCACGGTAGAGCCGGTGGGCGGCCCGCTGGTACGCCTCGTCCTCGGGTTCGCCGGGCAACCGCGGTTGTTTCACGGCGACTTCACGGTCGACGAGTTCGTCGTGCGCGCGCCACACCGTGCCCATACCGCCGGAGCCGATGCGTTCGACCAGCCGGTACCGTCCGCCCACCAGCCGCGTCACAGCGGATTGATCTCCAGCTTCTCGATCACGTTCCTCGCCACCTCGCGGCCCCGCTCGGTGAAGTCGCCCTTGCCCGGGTAGCTGATCGTCACCTTGTACATGTCGTCCTTGGACGTCTTGTAGTAGAAGATCCGCAGTTCGCGCGGGCGCGGGTTCTGGGTGTCGGTCGTGATGTACCGGACCGTGTTCTCGGCCGCCTTCTCGCCCTTGTACCGGGTCTCCGCGGGATCGGTCCTGGGGTCCTCGGGCATGCCGAGGTTGTAGTCGCCGGTGGTCTTGAACTTCTCGTTGTCGTCGTACATCTCGGCGGCGGCGGTGTTCTTGATGGTCCCCGAGGTGTCCTCGGACTTCCTGGCCACGTTCACGCCGACCCAGATGCCGCCGCTCCAGTCGGTGTACGTCACCCAGTTCTTGTCGGTGTCGTCGGCGTCCGGCTTGCCCACCCGGTACTCCTTGGGCACGCTCAGCGTCACACCCAGGTCGGCGTGCGCTCGCTGCGCCCAGGGGTCCGGCGGCTGTTCGTCCGCGAACGGGTCGGCGATCACGACGAACACGGCCGCCAGCGCCATCGCCACGACCGCCGCGACGACGCCGATCAGGGTCTTACGGCCGACGCGGACCCCGCCCTCGGCCGCACCGCCCCCGGCCATCGCACCCCCGGTCATCCCGCCCTCGGCCATCCCGAACGGGACGACCTGCGTCGGCGCCTGCACCGGCGGGTCGGCGGCCCGTTCCAGCAGCGCCCGCGTCTGCGCGGCGTCGGGACGGCGGGCCGGGTCCTTCTGGAGCAGCCCGGTGATGACCTCGGCGAGCGGGCCCTGCGCGGAGGCGGGCGCGGCCGGGGTGGCGTTGAGGACCGACTGCAGCGTGGCCGGGGTGTTGCTGCGGCGGAACGGCGAGACGCCCTCCGTCGCCGCGTACAGCACCACACCGAGGGACCACAGGTCGCTCGCGGGGCCCGGCCGCTGGCCCAGCACGCGTTCGGGGGCGATGTACTCGGGCGAGCCGACGAAGCCGCCGGTGTCGGTCAGATTGGTCTCGCCCTCGATCTGGGCGATGCCGAAGTCGGTGAGCACGACGCGCTCGTGCCGCCCGAGCAGCACGTTGTCGGGCTTCACGTCCCGGTGCAGGATGCCCGCCGCGTGCGCGGCCTCCAGTGCGCCGAGCACGTCGAGGCCGATGCGGGCCGCCTCGCGGGCGCCGAGGGTGCCCTCCTGGAGGACGTCGCCCAGCGAACGGCCCTGCACCAGCTCCATGACGATCCAGGGCCGGCCGTCCACCACGGCGACGTCGTACACATTGACGACGGCCGGGTGGTCGAGCCCGGCCGCGGCGCGGGCCTCGCGGCGCATCCGCTCGAAGGCGTTGGCGCGTTCGCGTTCGGGAAGGTGGTCCGGGATGCGGGGCTCCTTGACGGCCACCTCGCGGCCCACGGTCTCGTCCTTGGCCCGCCACACGGTGCCCATGCCGCCGTGCCCCAGTTTGCTCAGCAGCCGGTACCGGCCGCCGATCAGGCGCCCGGCGCCCGGATCCTGCGCGGGCCGAGGCTGCTCCGGGACGACCTGGGTGGGCGTCGCGTAGGGGTTGCCGGGATGCGGCACACGGTCCGGTTGCGGATCTTGGCCCGGGTGCGGACCGTGGCCCAGGTGCGGCCCATGGGCCGCGTGCGGCACGGCCGCGGCCGGTCTCGGCGGTTGCAGACCAAAACTGGTTGGCTCGTCGGATCCGTAAGGGGCTCCCCCGTTGCTGCTCATGCGTCCATCCATATCGCGCCCGGGGCCCCGCGTTCCACCTCGAACACTGTCCGGTAGCAGACCCGTGACCCGGGGCGGGGCTTATCTCCCATTTATGTACGCGCGGGGGGACAGCGTCGGTGAAGGGGTGACCGAGGGCGAGACGGACGTGCTCACCGAGGGCCGCGGGCCGGTGCTCGACGGGGGCGGTACGGGTCCGTTCCCCTCCCCCTTCACCAGCAGCGCCACCGCCGACACCCCCGCCACCGCCACCGCGGCCACCAGCAGCACGCTCACCAGCACGCCCCGTCGGGAGCGCCAGACCGACGGGGCCGGCGCCGGTCCCGGTGGGCGGCCGGTGGCCAGGAAGTCCCGCAGCATCCACTCGGCCCGCGCCGCGTCCAGGCGCCGCTGCGGATCGCGCTCCAGCAGGCCCCGTACGACGGGCAACAGCGGCGCGGCCTGCGGCGGCGGCCGTATCTCGTCGAAGACGACCGCGTGCAGGATGCCGCCCAACGAGTCGCGCCGGAACGGCGATTCACCGCTGACCGCCGTGCACAGCAGCGCCCCCACCGACCACAGGTCGGAGGCGGGCCCGGTCCTGGCGCCGGACATCCGCTCGGGCGCGGTGTACTCGGGCGAGCCCACGAAGGTGCCGGTCTCGGTGAGGGTGCTGGCCCCCGCGATCCGGGCGACGCCGAAGTCGGTGAGCACGACCCGGCCGGTACCGGAGTCGATGAGGACGTTCGCGGGCTTGATGTCGCGGTGCAGCACCCCGGCCTCGTGCGCGGTGCGCAGCGCGCTCAGCAGGTCGGCGCCGATCCGCGCGGCCTCGACGGCGTCGACCGGCCCGTACCCGGAGATCCGGTCGTCGAGGGAGCCCCCGTCGATCAACTCCATGACGATGTACGTCCGTTCGGCGTGCTCGATGACGTCGTGCACGACGATGATGTGCGGATGCCGCAGCCGCGCGACCGTCCGTGCCTCGCGGAGTGTGCGCTCACGGCGCCGCCGGAGGGCCCCCGGGGTGAGCGATCCGAAGTCGCCCTCGTCGAAGGGGAACTCCTTGACCGCCACGCGCCGTTTGAGCAGTTGGTCGGTGGCCCGCCAGACCACGCCCATCCCGCCGCGCCCGATCCGCTCCTCCAGGCGGTAACGGCCCGCGATGACCCGGAAGTCGCCCTCCCCCTGATCCTCGTGGGTCGCCATACGTCCCATCATGCCGCGCCGGACGCCCGCGCTCCGCGGCGCTGACCGGCCAAACTGTGCCCCCGGTGGGTTCTCAGCCCTCGCGCCAGCTCTGCAGGACGATCTCGAACCGCTCCTCCGCGGCGGCCCACTCGCCGACGGGAGCGGACGCGTAGATCGCGTACTCGACGCCGCTGCGGGCGAGATACATCCGGTCGACGGCGCGGAACGGACCCGGGAAGGGCGAGTCCTTCGCCAGCTGGGTCCAGGTGTACTCCAGCCGCGCGCCCGGGCGGTCGCGGTAGGCACCGCGTTCCAGGCCGACCTGCGTGTAGTCCACCAGCCGCCCGCCCAGCACCTGGCTCAGATCGGCGAGGTGGGCATACGGGTCGTTGAAGTCCGGGGAGCTGTCCATGGTGATCCGCAGCAGGTTCCTGCCGCCGTCGGGCGAGTAGTCGACCCGCTGGAAGTCGCCCGACTTCTCGTAGTTGCTCCGCGACCAGCCCGCGGGCAGGGAGAGGCCGAAACCGAGCGGGTCGTCGACGGGCACCCAGCCTGCCGGGACGGTGCTGTCGGGATTCGCGCTCGCACTGTTCCCGGCCGTGGGCGTCGGGCTCGGCGACGGTGACGTCCGGTTCGTCCGGCGCCCCTCGTCCCACTTCTGGAGGGCCACGACGGTGCCTCCGCCGACCAGCGCGGCCAGCACGACGACCAGGGCGAGCGTACGCATCCGGCGGCGCCGGGAAGGGGCGGCGGGAGCCTGGTTGGCGGTGACAGGCCCGTACGGCGGTCCGCTCGGCGGCGGATACGGCGTGGCCGCGGCCGCTTCCGGGGTCGTGGGCGTCTCGGGCCCGGACCCGGGGCGGGCGTGCTGGGTCGGCACGTACAACTGCGCCGCGTTCGGCCGCCGGCCCTCCGCCGCCTCCGCGAGCATCAGCTCGGCCGCGACCGCGTCGGGGCGCACCGCGGGGTCCTTGTGCAGCAGCGCGGCGACGACCGGGCCGAGCGGACCGGCGTACGCGGGCCGCGGGGCCTCCTCCTCGACCACCGCCTGCATGGTGGTGAGCGGGGAGGTACGGCGGAACGGCGAGCGGCCCTCCACCGCCGTGTACAGGGTGGCGCCGAGGGCCCACAGGTCGGACGCGGGGCCCGGGTCGTGGCCGCGGATGCGCTCCGGGGCGAGGTAGTCGACGGAGCCGACGACCTCACCGGTGCGCGTGATGGTGGTGTCGCCCTCGATCTGGGCGATGCCGAAGTCGGTGAGCAGGACGCGGCCGTCGTCGGCGAGCAGGACGTTGCCGGGCTTGACGTCGCGGTGCAGGACACCGGCCGCGTGCGCGGCGCGCAGGGCGCGCAGCACCCACAGGCCGATCCGGGCGGCCTCGCGCGGCTCGATCCGGCCACGGTCCTTGACCGCGTCGGCCAGCGAGACGCCCTCGACCAGCTCCATCACGATCCACGGCCGGGCGTCGTGGTCGAGCACGTCGTGCACGGTGACGACCGCGGAGTGGTTGATCCGCGCGGCGGCCCGGGCCTCCGCCCGGGTGCGGGCGAGGAGCCGCTCCTGGTCGCTGTCGGAGACGAAGTGCGCGGCGGTCAATTCCTTGATGGCGACGGCCCGGTGAAGTACCTCGTCGTGCGCACGCCACACCCGGCCCATACCGCCGCTGCCGATGGTCTCGGCCAGTCGGTAGCGCCCCGCGAGGAGCTGGCCCTGCATCTGATTCACGTCGCCCCGCAATGTTCTTGACGGGTTCAGATTAGGGACCGGGCCGCGCCCGGGGAACCGGCGGGGTGACACGGAGACAGCACTGTGACGGCTGCCGTCACCCAGCGTCGGGCAGCGCGATCAGCCGGTGACCTGATACGTCGCCGACGCCTGCTCGAACAGCCGGGTCACCTCGTCCCGCTCCGCCTCCGGACCGCGCACCTGCACGACGTGGTACCGGTCGTCGATCAGGATGGCGAGGTTGCGGACGAACCGCTCGCGGCCTTCGTCGTCGGTCCAGGTGAACTGGCCCTCGGCCATGCTCCGTCCGCCCACCTCGATGGTCTTCAGACCGGTGGAGGTGGCCCAGCTGGAGTCCCGGTACGGCTGCAGCTCGGGCTCGTCCTCCCGCTGGTACGCCATCGGGTCGCCGCCGAACTCGTCCGCGGTGTCCCGGCCCGGTACGACGATGAGCTCGAAGTCGCCGTGCGCGTAGACCACTTGTCCGCGGCCGTTCTTCGCCTCCCGGTCCCAGCCGTTGGCGACGGCGACCCGGAAGCCCTCGTCGTCCGCGCGCAGGGTGAAGCCGTCGGCGACATCGGGACCGGTGGTCTGTGAGTCGGTCGAACGCGCCGACTCCGAAGGGCTGTTCCCGGGCTTCTCCGGCTCCTCGCCGGGTGAGGTCTGGTCGGGCCGGGGCTCACTGCTGGCCTCCGGCGCCTGGCCGACCTCGCCCGTGGCGCCGGTCCGGCCGGTGCCCTCGGCGCCGCCGCTCTCGGCCTTCGGCATGAAGAGCATGGCGTACGCGACGGCTCCCGCCATCAGCAACAGGATCAGCACGAGCAGCGTACGGCCCAGGCTGCGCGGCGAACTCTCCTCCTTACGGGCCCGCTTGTGCCGTCCCTGGTGCGCGGGCAGCCCCGCACGCCGCCTGCGCACCAGCTCGCCCCTGCGGCGCACCACCGGCAGCCGGC
Organism: Streptomyces sp. NPDC002776; assembly: GCF_053592195.1. Lineage (NCBI taxonomy): Bacteria > Bacillati > Actinomycetota > Actinomycetes > Kitasatosporales > Streptomycetaceae > Streptomyces > Streptomyces sp. NPDC002776. Next base: position 546,315 of record NZ_JBSFVG010000001.1, read on the forward strand.
TGGCGTCGGCGGGCGGCGCGGCGACGACATGCGCCCCGGCCTCCGGCTCGGGCGCGGACCGCACGAGGGAGCGCAGCCAGCCGCGCAGTTCCTCGAAGTCGATCCGCTCGGTGGGGTCCTGGCGCAGCAGCGACTCCACGACCGGTCGGAGCGGGCCGCACTCCTCCGCGAAGGCGGGCGGCTCGGCGCACACCATCTGCACCAGCTCGGCGGTGGACTCCTCGGGGTACGGGGCGTGCCCCTGCACGGCCCGGAACAGCAGCGCGCCGAGCGCCCACAGGTCGGTGGCCGGGCCGATGGGCGCCGCCAACTGCCAGTTCTCGTGCACCGGACCGGCCTGCTCGGGCGCCCACCGCTCGGTGACGGGCCCCACGACGGCCATACGGGCCTGCCGGGCCCGCTCAGCGGCAAGCGCGGTGGCGGGCCCCCGGCGCACGGGGGCGCTAGCGGCCAACTCGTCCCAGCGACTGGGCGACGGGACGACGGGGGCGATCCCGGTGTGGCCGGCGGCACCGGCGGACGGACGTCCAGCGGAGCCCGGCGCACCGGCGGACAGGTGCCCGGCGGAGCCCGGCGAACCGGCGGGCGGCAGCCCCGCGGCACCCGGGGAACCGGCGGACGGGCGTCCAGCGGAGCCCGGCGCACCGGCGGGCGGCAGCCCCGCGGGACCCGGGGAACCGGCGGACGGGCGACCAGCGGAGCCCGGCGCACCGGCGGATCGGTGCCCGGCGGAGCCCGGCGAACCGGCGGGGCGTCCGGCGGAGCCTGGACGGCGGGCGCCCGTGCCCTGGGTTCCGGGGGAAGGGATCAGCGGGCCGTTCCCGGCCGGGGGCAGCGCGGTGCGGCCCGGGCCTGCCTCGACTCCGGGCCGGCCGGCCGACTCCGGGGCCACACCCGGGGCGCCCGGGCGGGGGGCGGCACCGTGCCAGGAACCGGCACGGACACCGTACGGATCGGCAATCTGACCGGGCGTCCCGGCGGGCGGCTGGTGAGCGCCGTCGGCGGAGGGGTACGGCGGCTGCTGGGCCCCACCGGCCGAGGGATACGGCGGCTGCTGGGCGCCGTTCGCGGTCGGATACGGCTGCTGGGCGCTGTTGCCCGAGGGATACGGCTGCTGCGCCCCGTTCGCCGAGGGATACGGCTGCTGCTGCGCCCCACCGCCCGTGAAGTACGGCGACTGCGACGCCCCGTTCGCAGAGGAATACGGCGGCTCCTGGGCACCGTTCGCCGAGGAATACGGCGACTGCGGCGCCCCGTTGCCCTCGGGGGCCGAGCGGGCGCCCGGCAACGCGGCTCGGCCGTTCTGCGCCTCCTGCACCCGGGCCGCGGCCCGCGCCCCCGCTCGGTACGCGGCGATCGCCCCGGCCCGCGCCGCCCGGATGTCCCCGCCGGGCCCGCCCGACCCACCGGACGCACCGGATCCACCGGATCCGCCGGATCCACCGGCCTCCACCGCCCGGGGCCCCGCCGCTCCGGCTCCCGCGCCGATCGGACCGGCGGGCCCGCCCGGTCCGCCGACCGGGGGCAGCCCAGTGGCTTCCCGGGCCTCGATCGCGGCCCGCCGAGCGGCCTCGGGGTCCATCTCCACGGAGACCGAACCGCCGGGGGGACCACCGGATCCGCCGACCCCCGCGCCGCCCTCGTCATCGTCCACCGGCACCGGGTCGTACCCGCACAGCGCCTCTTCCGCGGCCCCGACCGCGAGACCGGTCAGCATCACCCGTCCGTCGTCGCAGACGAGCACGGTCCGGGCGGTGATGTTCCGGTGCACCCAGCCGTGCGCGTGCAGCACCCGCAGCGCCATCAGCACGTCGGAGGCGACCTCGGCCGCCCGGTACGGCGTCAGCGGCTTCTCCGCGAGCAGCGCGGCCAGCGGTCGCGCCGGCACCAGCTCGCTGACGATCCAGAGCGAACCGCCCTCGGCGAACACGTCGAAGACCTGGTCCAGCCGGGGATGGTCCGGAATGCGGGCCGCGGCCTGCGCGGCCTCCACCGCCCGCCGCACGGCCGGATCGCTGGGCCGCCGGGCACTGCCGCGTGGAGCGGGCCGCCGCGCCGCGCCCCGCTCACGCGCGGTGAAACCGTCGGGCAGCCCCTCCGCGTCGAGCACCTCGGCCTCGACGACCTCCGGCAACGGCACCTGCCGGACCAGGACTTCCTGTCCGCTGTAGGTGTCGAAGGCGCGCGTCTCGGTGAGTTCGTACTCGTCGGACGGCGGCAGCGGCAGGCGGTAGCGGTCGGCGAGCACCCGACCCGCATAGTCGTCCACGACGCCTCCCCCGGCCGCCCGGTTGGTCAAATCCGTTCGCCTTGCGTCCCGTTGTGGCCGCATACCTGGATGCGTACGGTCCGCAAGCACTCACGATACGTGCCGTAGGCAACCCATAAAGAGGGGATGCCAGATCTCACGCACCAAACCGTGACCACGCACCATCGCGGTGGATCACGACTCCGGTTCGAAGGACTTCGTCAGCGTCCGCCATGTGTCCTTACGCAGCTCAGTACCCCAATTGGCGGCTTTCGCCGTGTACATCAGCCCATACCCGAGATCGTCGTCCACCACGAACCCACGGTCGATACTCCGGTACTTGGTACCCCCGTCGACGTAGGTGAACTCCCAATCGGCCGTGTTCCAGTCGCGGTAGTCCACCGCCTCTATGCGGATCCGCTGGTACTGGGAGCGCTGCATGGCGCCTTCCTGCGCCTCCCAGTCGGCAACGGGGTCGTCCTTGGGCTCAGTGGTCCAGCCGATGAGCAGCTTCTGCCCGTCGGGCCCGGTGAACCGGTCACCCGCTGCGCTCGTGGACTGGTACTTCCACCCCTTGGGCAGCCCGATGGAGTACCCCTGGCTGCCCTCATGCGTAACCGCCACACCGCCGCCACTTCCGGACGAACCGTCCGAGCCCGCCCCGCCCCCGGCGGAACCGCTCGCACTGGCGCTCGGCGTCGATCCGGTCGACGCGGACGGGCTCGCCTGCCCGTCCGGCGTCGCCGCACCGCTCTCGTCGTCCCTGGTGTCGCCGCTCGCGCTCGCCTCGGCCGAGGACTTGGTGCCCCCACCGCCCGCGGTGCCCTTGGGGTCGTCGTCCCCGCTGAACGCGACCGCCAGCACCACCCCGATGACGGCCAGCACCACGACCGCGGCGATGATCAGCAACGTCCGCCGCGGCACCACATCGGTGAGCGGTGCCCTGGGCGCCGGCCGGGCCGGCAGATCCGGCGGCGTCATCACGGGCCACCCCGAACTACGCCCCCCGCCCTGCCCGTTGCCCCCGGCAGCACCGCGCTGCTCGTCGCCGCCCGCGCCCGAACCGGCCGTCGCGCCACCCGAGTCGGCACGCGAGGCGTCCGCGGCCCCCGCCGAGACGGCGGCCTTGCGCACGGAACGCAGCGCCCCCCGCAACCGCTCCCCGGCGTCCGCCGGCGCCTCCGGCTGGGCCGGCAGCGGCACGGCCTTCGTCGCGTCCTGCACCTCCGCCTCCGCCTTGGGCTCGGGGGCATGGATGACCGCGTTCAGCATCGACCGCGCACCGGCGTCGTCGAGCCGCTGCGCCGGGTCCTTGGTGAGCAGCCCGTGGATGACGTCCCGCAGCGGCCCGGCGTTCTTCGGCTCCTCCAACGGCTCGGTCATCACCGCGGTGAGCGTGGCGATCGCGGAGCCCCTGTCGTACGGCGGCACCCCCTCGACCGCCGCGTACAGCAGACCGCCGAGCGACCACAGGTCGGCCGCCGGTCCCGGCTTGTGCCCGCGCGCCCGCTCCGGGGAGATGTAGGAGGGCGCGCCGACGAGCATGCCGGTGGAGGTGATCGACGGATCGCCCTCGACCTGGGCGATGCCGAAGTCGGTGAGCACGACCCGGCCGTCGTCGGCGATCAGCACGTTCGACGGCTTCACGTCCCGGTGCAGGATGCCCTGACGGTGGGCCGAGCGCAGCACGTCGAGCACCGCGAGCCCGACCTCCGCCGCACGTCTCGGCTTCAGCAGGCCGTCCTCCCGGATGACCTCGGCGAGCGACTTCCCCTCGACGAGCTCCATCACGATCCAGGGCCGGTCGTCCTCGTCGACCACGTCGTAGACCGTCACCGCGCTGTTGTTGCGGATCCGCGCGATGGCCTTGGCCTCCCGCAGCGTCCGCGTGATCAGCCGGCGTTTCTCCTCCTCCTCGATGCTCGAGGGGAACCGCAGCTCCTTCACGGCGACGGTCCGGCCCAACGTCTCGTCCTGCGCACGCCAGACCGTACCCATGCCGCCACGGCCCAGCACATCTCCCAGCCGGTACCGCCCGGCGAGGAGACGACCGCTGTTGTCCTGACGGGATGCTCCCGCCCGCTCCGCCTCCGACATGCGTCCCCTCATGCAACCCGCCCTGACAGAGCCTCCATTGTCTCTCACCCGACAAGTGCCCGACGCCCAGGGTGCCGCTGGTGCGCAAGTGGACCGGGAGTCGGGTGTGCCCCCGGCGGAACCGGCCGTTCCGCACCCTGCATCATGGGCCCCGACAAGGAGGTCCCGCCATGCCGCCACTGCGGACCCTACTGGCCGTTCCCGTGGCCCTGGCCCTGCTGGCGCTCACCCCGTCCACCTCCTCCGTGCCCGCCGCACCGACCACGGACGCGCTGCTTCCGCTGCTGGTCACCCGGGGCGGCGCCCCGGCCGCGGCGCTGCTCTCCCGCGCGGAGGACGGCAGCCGTTACGCCGAGGCCGGCCCCGGCATCGCCGCCGCCGACCACTTCCGGGCGGGCAGCATCACCAAGACCTTCCTCGCCACGGTGGTCCTGCAACTGGCCGCCGAAGACCGGCTGTCCCTGTCCGACCCGGTGGACAAGCACCTGCCGGGCCTGGTGCGCGGAGCGGGCCACGACGGTCGCGCGCTGACCCTGCGTGCCCTGCTCACCCAGACCAGCGGCCTGTACGACTTCACCGCCGACACCGGGGGCCTGGTCCCCCTCTCCCCTCGTCAGGCCGTCCGCCTCGCGCTCACCCACCCCCCGGCCGACCGCGGCCGATTCGCCTACTCCAACACCAACTACGTCCTGCTCGGCCTGGTCGTCCGGCAGGTCACCGGCCGCTCCTACGCGGCCGAGGCCCAACGCCGGCTGATCGCTCCACTGCGGCTGACCGGCACCTCCTTTCCCGGATCACGCACCTCGCTGCCCTCCCCGCACGGCCGCGCCTACACCTCCGGCGGGCGCGATGTCACCGAGCTCGACCCGCGGGTGGCCGGGGCCGCGGGTGAGCTGGTGACCACGCTCGCCGATCTGAACCGCTTCTACGCGGCGCTGCTCGGCGGTGAACTGCTGCCCCCGCACTGGATGCGCGAGATGCTCGACACCCGCGCCGCACACGGCCTGTACGGCATGGGCCTGTTTCCCGTGCGGCTGCCCTGCGGCACCACGGTGTGGGGCCACAACGGGATCATCTCCGGCAGCTTCGTGCGCACCGCGGCCACCGTCGACGGACGCCGTGTCCTGACCTACCGGGTGAACACGACGGCGGTGACGGACCCCGGTCTCGAACCCCGGCTGCTCACCGCCGAGTTCTGCCCCCGCACCCGGTAGAACGGCCGGGTTCCGGGCGAAGATCCCCGCTCCCGCCACTCGTTCGAGTGAACAAAGAGGTGCACGAAAAAGGGCGAACGCAAGGGCCGGCGCAAGCAAGGGCCGGCGCAAGGGCGAGCGAAGGGCTACAGCGGCACGATGTCCGGCGCCCCCAGCCGCGCCGCGTCCGCGGTCAGATCGTCCGGCTGCCGCTGCGACTCCCGCTCCGCCTCCACCCGCTTCTCGTAGTGCTGGATCTCCCGCTCGATGTGGTCCTTGGCCCAGCCGAGGACCGGCGCCATCAGCTCGGCCGCCTCGCGGGCGCTGAGGGTGCCGCGGTCGAAGGTCTCGATGGAGATACGGGTCCGCCGGGTCAGCACGTCGTCCAGGTGCCGTGCGCCCTCGTGCGAGGCGGCGTACACCACCTCGGCGCGCAGATAGTCCTCGGCCGCCCGCAGCGGCTCGCCCAGCGAGGGGTCCGCGGCGATGAGGTCGAGCACCTCCTCCGCCAGCGCGCCGTAGCGGTTCAACAGGTGCTCCACGCGCACCACATGAAGCCCCGTCCGGGCGGCGATGCGCGCCCGCGCGTTCCACAGCGCCCGGTAGCCCTCCGCGCCCAGCAGCGGGACGTCCTCGGTGACGCACTCCGCGACCCGCATGTCCAGCCCGTGCACCGCCTCGTCAACGGCGTCCTTGGCCATCACCCGGTACGTCGTGTACTTCCCGCCCGCCACGACGACGAGCCCCGGCACCGGATGGGCCACGGTGTGCTCGCGCGACAGCTTGCTGGTGGCGTCCGACTCACCGGCCAGCAGCGGCCGCAGCCCCGCGTACACGCCCTGCACGTCGTCCCGGGTGAGCGGCACGGCGAGCACGGAATTCACATGCTCCAGCAGATAGTCGATGTCGGCGCTGGACGCGGCCGGGTGCGCCTTGTCGAGGTCCCAGTCGGTGTCCGTGGTGCCGATGATCCAGTGCCGCCCCCAGGGGATGACGAACAGCACGGACTTCTCGGTCCGCAGGATGAGACCGGTCCCGGAGTGGATGCGGTCCTTGGGCACGACCAGGTGGATGCCCTTGGAGGCGCGCACATGGAACTGCCCCCGCTCCCCCACCATGGCCTGGGTGTCGTCGGTCCACACACCGGTGGCGTTGACGATCTGCTTGGCGCGGACCTCGTACTCCCCGTCGGCCTCGACGTCCTGCACCCGGGCGCCGACCACCCGCTCGCCCTCGCGCAGGAATCCGGTCACCCGCGCGCGGTTGGCCACCTGGGCGCCGTACGCGGCGGCGGTGCGGACCAGGGTGGCGACGTACCGGGCGTCGTCCATCTGGGCGTCGTAGTACTGCAGGGCGCCGACCAGCGCGTCCTTCTTCAAGGCGGGCGCCACCCGCAGGGCGTGACGGCGGCTCAGGTGACGGTGCATGGGCAGGCCCCGGCCGTGGCCGCGGGCCATCGACATGGCGTCGTAGAGGGCGACGCCGGAACCGGCGTACAGCCGCTCCCAGCCCTGGTGCTGAAGGGGGTACAGGAACGGCACCGGCTTCACCAGGTGCGGGGCGAGCCGCTCCAGCAGCAGGCCGCGCTCCTTGAGCGCCTCGCGCACGAGCGTGAAGTCGAGCATCTCCAGATAGCGCAGGCCGCCGTGGATCAGCTTGCTGGACCTGCTCGACGTGCCCGACGCCCAGTCACGCGCCTCGACCAGTCCGGTGGACAGGCCCCGGGTCGCCGCGTCGAGCGCGGTGCCCGCGCCGACCACTCCGGCGCCCACGACCAGCAGATCCAGTTCGCGCTCGGCCATTGCCGCGAGCGACTCGGCGCGTTGCGCCGGCCCCAGTGTCGCTGTCCTCACCGCTGCCTCCCGCTGTAGGTCGTCCCGGCCGCACCGGTGGGCGAAGCCCGGTCCTGTCCCCCATGCCCAAAGTCTGACCGGCTTGCCCGACTTCAGCCACCAGTCGCCCCCAGCCTGTGGACAACCTTCACGGATCTGTCCGCCGGGTGTTGCCCGCCCGCCGGGAAGACACACAGGATCAATCCCGTATTTCGGTCATATTTACTCCTAGTCTGACATTGCGCTCGCCCGTCCTGTCCACAGGGCTTGCGCACCTGTCCCGCTTCGGTTACTGGGAAGGACGGCCCACGCCATGCCCGCAGATCTCGCCGTCATCGGACTCGGCCCGTACGGCCTGCCCCTGGCCCAGGCCGCCGTGGCCGTCGGCATCTCCACGCTCGGTTACCGCACCGGGCCCGAACCCGGCTCGCTCAGCCCCGCGGAGGTGCGCCGCATGCTCGCGGCGGGCTTCCGGCACGCCACCAGCCCGGCCGAACTGGGCCGGGTGCGCACCGCCGTCATCTGCGCGCCCACCCCGCGCGGGGCGGACGGCGGCCTGGACCTCACCCAGGTCGAGACGGCCGCCCGCACGCTGGCCGGGCGCATGCGCCCGCACACCACGGTGATCCTGGAGTCACCGGTGCCCCCGGGCACCACCGAGGACGTCCTGCGCCCGCTGCTGGAGGAGGGCTCGGGGCTCCGCGCGGGCCGCGACTTCCACCTGGCCTACTCCCCCAGCCGAGTGGATCCCGGCAACCGCGACTTCACCCCCGCCAACACACCGAAGGTGATCGGCGGCCTGACTCCCGCGTGCACCGAGTCGGCGGCGGCCTTCTACGCACGCCTCACCGACAAGGTGGTACGCGCGCGTGGCCCGCGAGAAGCGGAGACGGTGCAGCTGCTGGAGACCAACTTCCGGCACGTCAACATCGCCCTCGTCAACGAGATGGCCGCCCTCTGCCACGACATGGGCGTCGACCTGTGGGACGTCATCCGCTGCGCGGAGACCAAGCCCTTCGGCTTCCACTCCTTCCGCCCCGGCCCGGGCGTCGGCGGCCACGCCGTCCCCCAGGACCTGACCGGCCACACCGGCCGCACCCTGCGCATGGTCGAACTGGCCCAGCAGGTCAACAGCCAGATGCCGCGCTACGTCATCCAGCGCGCGGCCACCCTCCTCAACGAGCACGGCAAATCGGCGCGCGGGGCCCGCGTCCTGCTGCTCGGGGTCACCTACAAGGCGGACCTCGCCGACCAGCAGTCCACCCCGGCCGAGGAGATCGCCGTCCGCCTGATGAGCCTCGGCGCCTCCGTCAGCTACCACGACCCGCACATCCCCTCCTGGAACGTCCTGGACCGCCCGGTCCCGCGCGCGGACTCCCTCTACGAGGCAGCGGCCGACGCGGACCTGACCATCCTGCTCCAGCAGCACCGGACGTACGACCTCCAGGGCCTGTCGGTGAAGGCACAGCTGCTGCTCGACACCCGGGGGGCCACGCCCACGGGGGCGGCGCACCGGCTGTGAAGAAGGTCATGGGAAGGGCCGGTCACCGCTCGGGATGACCGGCCCTTCGGACACCGTACGACCTACCGCTTGTGCTGCGAGTCGGCCACCGTGACCTCGACCCGCTGGAATTCCTTCAGCTCGCTGTACCCGGTCGTGGCCATGGCCCGGCGCAGCGCGCCGAAGAGGTTCATCGAGCCGTCGGGGGTGTGCGACGGGCCCGTCAGGACCTCCTCGATGGTGCCGACCGTGCCGAGGTCGACCTTCTTGCCGCGCGGCAGCTCCTCGTTCACGGCCTCCATGCCCCAGTGGTGGCCGCGGCCCGGCGCGTCCGTGGCCCGGGCCAGCGGGGAGCCCATCATCACCGCGTCCGCGCCGCAGGCGATCGCCTTCGGGATGTCGCCGGACCAGCCCACGCCGCCGTCCGCGATGACGTGGACGTACCGGCCGCCGGACTCGTCCATGTAGTCGCGGCGGGCCGCGGCCACGTCGGCGACCGCGGTGGCCATCGGGACCTGGATGCCGAGGACGTTGCGCGTGGTGTGCGCCGCGCCGCCGCCGAAGCCGACCAGGACGCCCGCCGCACCGGTGCGCATCAGGTGCAGGGCCGCGGTGTACGTGGCGCAGCCGCCGACGATCACCGGGACGTCGAGCTCGTAGATGAACTGCTTCAGGTTCAGCGGCTCGTGCGAGCCCGATACGTGCTCCGCGGAGACCGTCGTACCGCGGATGACGAAGAGATCCACGCCCGCGTCCACCACGGCCTTGGAGAACTGCGCCGTGCGCTGCGGGGAGAGCGCCGCCGCGGTGACCACACCCGAGTCGCGCACCTCCTTGATGCGCGCGCCGATCAGCTCCTCCTTGATGGGAGCCGCGTAGATCTCCTGGAGGCGGCGGGTGGCGGCCTCGTCGGGCAGCTCGGTGATCTCGTCGAGCAGCGGCTGCGGGTCCTCGTGGCGCGTCCACAGGCCCTCGAGGTTCAGCACGCCGAGGCCGCCGAGCTCACCGATGCGGATCGCGGTGGCCGGTGAGACGACCGAGTCCATGGGGGCGGCCAGGAACGGCAGCTCGAAGCGGTAGGCGTCGATCTGCCAGGCGATCGAGACCTCCTTCGGGTCCCGCGTACGACGGCTCGGGACGACGGCGATGTCGTCGAAGGCGTACGCCCTGCGGCCGCGCTTGCCGCGCCCGATCTCGATCTCAGTCACGTCTGTGGCCTTTCCCTGATGCGTTTCAGCGTCTTCCAGTATCGCCGACGGGCACGGCGAGGGCGGCCCCGGTGCTCCGGGGCCGCCCTGGAAGAGGCTCGCGCCTACTTGTTACGGCTGTAGTTCGGCGCCTCGACCGTCATCTGGATGTCGTGCGGGTGGCTCTCCTTGAGCCCCGCCGAGGTGATCCGGACGAACTGGCCGCCCGCCTGGAGCTCGGGGACCGTACGGCCGCCGACGTAGAACATCGACTGGCGCAGGCCGCCGACCAGCTGGTGGACGACCGAGGAGAGCGGACCGCGGTAGGGCACCTGGCCCTCGATGCCCTCGGGCACGAGCTGCTCGTCGGAGGCGACGCCCTCCTGGAAGTACCGGTCCTTGGAGAACGACTTGCGGTCGCCGCGGGACTGCATGGCCCCGAGCGAGCCCATGCCGCGGTACGACTTGAACTGCTTGCCGTTGATGAACATCAGCTCGCCCGGCGACTCCTCGCAGCCCGCGAGCAGCGAGCCGAGCATCACCGTGTCGGCGCCCGCGACCAGGGCCTTGGCGATGTCGCCCGAGTACTGCAGGCCGCCGTCGCCGATGACCGGGATCCCGGCCTCCTTGGCGGCGAGGGACGCCTCGTAGATGGCGGTGACCTGCGGGACACCGATGCCGGCGACGACCCGGGTGGTGCAGATCGAGCCGGGGCCGACGCCGACCTTGATGCCGTCCACACCGGCGTCGATCAGCGCCTGGGCGCCGTCCCGGGTGGCGATGTTGCCGCCGATGACGTCGACGCCGGCGGAGTTCGACTTGATCTTGGCGACCATGTCGCCGACCAGCCGGGAGTGGCCGTGCGCGGTGTCCACGACGATGAAGTCGACACCGGCCTCGACGAGGGCCTGGGCGCGCTCGAAGGCGTCCCCGGCCACGCCGACCGCGGCGCCGACCAGCAGGCGGCCCTCGGCGTCCTTGGCGGCGTTCGGGTACTTCTCCGCCTTGACGAAGTCCTTGACCGTGATCAGGCCCTTGAGGACGCCCGCGTCGTCGACCAGCGGCAGCTTCTCGATCTTGTGCTTGCGCAGCAGCTCCATGGCCTCCACGCCGGAGATGCCGACCTTGCCGGTGACCAGCGGCATCGGGGTCATGACCTCGCGGACCCGGCGGGAGCGGTCCGTCTCGAAGGCCATGTCACGGTTGGTGACGATGCCGAGGAGCTTCTTCTCCCCGTCGGTGACCGGCACACCGCTGATGCGGAACTTGGCGCACAGCGCGTCGGCCTCGGCGAGCGTGGCGTCCGGGTGCACGGTGATGGGGTCGGCCACCATGCCGGACTCGGAGCGCTTCACCAGGTCGACCTGGTTGGCCTGGTCCTCGATGGAGAGATTGCGGTGCAGTACGCCGACGCCGCCCTGGCGGGCCATCGCGATCGCCATGCGCGACTCGGTGACCTTGTCCATGGCGGCGGACAGCAGCGGGATGTTGACCCGGACGTTCTTGGAGACGTACGAGGCGGTGTCGATGTCGTCGGGCGCCATGTCGGACGCGCCCGGCAGCAGCAGCACATCGTCGTAGGTCAGCCCGAGTGTCGCGAATTTGGCGGGCACTCCGTCGACGTTGGCAGTCATGACACCTTCCCCAAATGGCCTTGATCGGTGCGGATGTCCATGCTAACGGGAAGCACGGCTAGCAAATTCCACGGTCCTGACCGACCTCGGGCTTCGTATGTTCGTACGGAATCGAGGGGACGCCTGTTCAAGAAAGGGCGGATTACTGCTCCGCCAGCGCCCGCAGCCTGCTCAGGGCCCGGTGCTGGGCCACCCGCACCGCTCCGGGTGACATTCCCAACATCTGGCCCGTCTCCTCCGCGGTCAGCCCCACCGCGATCCGCAGCAGCAGCAGCTCACGCTGGTTCTCGGGCAGGTTGGCCATGAGTTTCTTGGCCCATTCGGCGTCGCTGCTGAGCAGGGCGCGCTCCTCGGGGCCGAGGGAGTCGTCGGGGCGCTCCGGCATCTCGTCGGAGGGGACCGCGGTCGATCCGGGGTGGCGCATGGCCGCCCGCTGCAGGTCGGCGACCTTGTGCGCGGCGATGGCGAAGACGAACGCCTCGAAGGGGCGGCCGGTGTCCCGGTAGCGCGGCAGCGCGAGCAGGACGGCCACGCAGACCTCCTGCGCGAGGTCCTCCACGAAGTGCCGGGCGTCTCCGGGCAGCCGGGACAGCCGGGTGCGGCAGTAGCGCAGGGCGAGGGGGTGGACATGGGCGAGCAGGTCATGCGTGGCCTGCTCGTCCCCGTCGACAGCGCGATGGACGAGTGCACCGATCGCCCCTGCGGCAGTGGCCGCCTCGTCGTCGCGCATCGGTCCATGGTGCCCTGCGGCGCCGCGGTCCGCGGCACCGCGTCCCATGTTGTGCACCGAAGCGTTATGAGCAGGTGCGCCGGAACTCATCTCCTGCGCCCTCCCCTTCCGCTCGACCGACTTGTCCCCGAGAGACTCCACAACTCAAGGATGCGGCATCCGCGACGAAACGAGCACCCGCGCCCCAAACGGGGCGCGGGGAACTGCGCGACCAGCCACAGCCGACCTGCACCGAGGCGAGGGCGAGCACGACCGAGTTCTCAGCGAACCAGGCCCCATCGGAACCCGAGCGCCACAGCGTGCGCCCGGTCAGAGGCACCGAGCTTCTTGAACAAGCGCCGGGCGTGCGTCTTGACGGTGTCCTCGGAGAGGAACAGCTCACGCCCGATCTCGGCATTGGACCGGCCGTGGCTCATGCCCTCCAGCACCTGGATCTCCCGCGCGGTGAGCGTGGGCGCGGCGCCCATCTCCGCGGAGCGCAGCCGACGCGGGGCGAGCCGCCAGGTCGGGTCGGCCAGCGCCTGGGTCACCGTCGCGCGCAGCTCGGCGCGCGAGGCGTCCTTGTGCAGATAACCCCGCGCGCCGGCGGCGACCGCGAGGGCCACGCCGTCCAGGTCCTCGGCGACGGTGAGCATGATGATGCGCGCCCCGGGGTCGGCGGACAGCAGCCGCCGCACGGTCTCGACGCCGCCCAGACCGGGCATGCGTACGTCCATCAGAATCAGGTCCGAGCGGTCGGCGCCCCAGCGGCGGAGGACTTCCTCGCCGTTGGCCGCCGTCGTCACACGCTCCACACCGGGCACGGTCGCGACCGCGCGGCGGAGTGCCTCTCGGGCAAGCGGGGAGTCGTCGCAGACGAGGACGGATGTCATGGCCGCCCTCCGCAGCTGATGCACGTCACCTTGAGCCTCCAGGCTGGTACGAAATCGTCACCTGTGCGGTCGACCGTCTCGGACGCCTGCCCGAGCGCTTGTTGTTTCAACCGCATCCGCACTCTCAACGACGGTCACTCGAAAGAGTTACGGGGCCGTGCGCCGTCTTCGGCACTCTACGTGAGGGGTCGGACACGGTGCAGACATGCACGGCAGACCCTCAAGCTTTCATCACAAGCCATGCCCCATTCAGACCTTTTTCTTCCCATTTCCTGGTGTCTGAGGCTAGATTCGCAATGAGTCATATTTTCATCTACTTAGATCATAGATGTACGGTCGTAGACACCGTATCCGCCCAGAACGGCTACAAGGGGTCACGCAATGGCAGATTTCTCCCGCCTTCCCGGACCGAACGCGGACCTGTGGGACTGGCAGCTCCTGGCTGCCTGCCGCGGGGTCGACAGTTCGCTCTTCTTCCATCCGGAGGGCGAACGCGGTGCGGCCCGGAGTGCTCGTGAGAACTCGGCCAAAGAGGTCTGCATGAGATGCCCCGTCCGTGCCCAGTGCGCGGCGCACGCGCTGGCGGTGCGCGAACCGTACGGCGTATGGGGCGGCTTGACCGAGGACGAGCGCGAGGAGCTCATGGGGCGGGCGCGCCACCGGCTGGTGTCGGCGTCGACCGGCGGCGGGCACACCGCCTCGAACAACTGAAGGAACGTTTCTTCACAGCTGGGGCACGCGCAGGCGTGCCCTTACTTCGTGCACCCCGACTCGCTGTGCGCGTCCCGCACTTGACGGTCCGCCGCCCGCGCCAGTTGCTCCAGCGTCGCCGTCACCGCCGGCACCTGGGCGAGGTCGGGCAGGGTGAGGGCGACGATCTCCCGGCGCACCGCCGGTTCCAGTGTCACCGTGCGTGCACCGCGCGGGCGTACCGACTCCACCGCCAACTGGGGCAGGACCGCCACACCCAGGCCCGCGCCGACCAGGCCGACCACCGCCGGATAGTCGTCGGTGGCGAAGTCGATGCGCGGGGTGAAGCCGGCGCCCTCGCACACCTCGACCAACTGACCGCGGCAGCGCGGGCATCCGGCGATCCAGGGCTCGGCGGCGAGGTCGCCGATCGCCACGGACCGCGCCCGCGCGAGCCGGTGCCGCTCCGGGACCAGGGCGACCAGGCGGTCGGTGAGCAGGGGCCGGACCACGAGGTCGTCCCATTCGCCCTCCTGGGCCGCGCCCTCGTAGCGGAAGGCGAGGGCCAGGTCGCAGTCGCCCTCGCGGAGCAGTTCCACGGACCTCGGCGGCTCGGCCTCCTCCAGGGAGACCCGGGTGCCGGGGTGCGCGGCGCGCAGGGCGGCGAGGGCGGTGGGGACGAGGGTGGAGCTGCCGCTGGGGAAGGAGACCAGACGGACCCGGCCGGCGCGCAGGCCCGCGATGGCGGCGACCTCCTCCTCGGCGGCGGTGAGTCCGGCGAGGATGCCGGCCGCGTGCCGGACGAGGGCCTCGCCCGCCTGGGTCAGCCGCATCTCGCGGCCGCTGCGGATCAGCAGGGGGGTGCCGACGGACGCCTCCAGCGCCTTCATCTGCTGGCTGACGGCGGGCTGGGTGCAGCCCAGTTCGCGCCCCGCCGCGGAGAAGGAGCCGGTGGTGGCGACGGCGCGCAGTACGCGCAGATGTCGGGCCTCGATCACCCCACAAGGATAAGCGAGGCTTTGATCAGGCGCTCCTAAATGCGGTGAACCTTTGACCCTGCTTCGCCTACCGTGCCGCCATGAAGCTTCTCTCTGTGAATCTGGGCCGCCGGACGGCGGTGCCCTACACGGACCACCCCGAGGGTGTGACCGCGATCGACAAGCGGCCGACCGACGCGCCGGTGCGGGTGGCGGCGCCGGGGCCGAAGGGGACCGGGGCGAGCGGGCTGGCCGGGGACGACATATGCGACACGCGGCATCACGGCGGGGACGACCAGGCCGTGTACGCGATGGCGCGTGAGGATCTGGACGAGTGGGAGCGCGAACTGGGGCGTTCGCTGGCGAGCGGCGCCTTCGGCGAGAACTTCACGACCAGCGGCCTGGACGTGTCCGGCGCCCTGATCGGGGAGCGCTGGCGGGTCGGCCCGGAGCTGGTGCTGGAGGTGACGTGCGGGCGCATCCCCTGCCGTACCTTCCAGGGCCACCTGGGTGAGCAGCGGTGGGTGAAGCGGTTCACGGCGAAGGGGGCGCCGGGGGCGTATCTGCGGGTGATCGAGCCGGGTGAGGTGCGGGCGGGCGACGCGATCGAGATCCTGCACCGGCCGGACCACGAGGTGACGGTGGCGCTGCAGTTCCGGGCGGTCACCACACAGCGGGAGCTGCTGCCGCGGCTGCTGCCGGCGGGCGAGGCGCTGCACCCGGAGTCGCTGGCGGCGGCGCGCAAGTACGTGTCGCGGTACGGCGTCTGACGTGACGTCCGGCGGCGAGGTGGGCAGGTCCTGGAAAGGAGCCGGGCAGGGAGCGGATTCGCCCGGTCCGGGTCACTAATCTTGCGTCATGACAACGGCTCTCATCACGGGATCGACCGCGGGCATCGGCGCCGCCTTCGCACGGCGGCTGGCCGCCGACGGACACAACCTCGTCCTCGTCGCACGGGACACCAAGCGGCTGCGCGAGCAGGCGACCGAGCTGCACGACCGGCACGGCATCGAGGCGGAGGTCCTGACCGCGGACCTGGCGACGGACGAGGGCATCGAGGCGGTGGCCGCCCGGCTCGCCGACCGCAGGAACCCCGTCGACCTGCTGATCAACAACGCCGGTTTCGGCAACAAGGGCCGCTATCTCGACGTCTCCATGGCCGACGAGCTGAAGATGCTCAAGGTGCACTGCGAGGCGGTGCTGCGGCTGACGTCCGCGGCGGCCGAGGCGATGCGCGAGCGGGGCCGGGGCGGGGTGGTGAACGTCGCCTCGGTCGCCGCCTTCGTGCCGCGCGGGACCTACGGTGCCTCCAAGGCGTGGGTCGTGCAGTTCACCCAGGGCGCGGCGCGCGACCTGGCCGGCAGCGGCGTGCGGCTGATGGCGCTGTGCCCGGGCTTCGTGCGCACCGAGTTCCATGAGCGGGCCGGGATGGGCACGGACAACATCCCCCGCTGGATGTGGCTGGACGCCGACAAGCTGGTCGCGTCCGCCCTGGACGATCTGGCGCGGGGCAAGACGGTGTCGATCCCCGACCCCCGGTACAAGGTGCTGATGGGCGTCACGAAGGTGGTGCCGCGCGGGATGCTCGGCGGGCTCAGCTCCCGGACTGGGCGCAAGTACGGGCCGCAGTAGGGGCGCGAGTCCGGCCGAGCGGGGACAATGGAGGTGTTCGACCGGACCCTCGGGGGACGGAGGCGACGCCATGACGTTCGTACAGCTCATCGACTGCAGAACAAGCCGGTTCGACGAGATGAACCGGCTGATGGACACGTGGGTCGAGCAGACCAAGGGGAAGCGGACCGCGACGCACAGCGTGATCGGCAAGGACCGGTCCGACGCGTCGCACTTCATCGAGATCGTGGAGTTCCCGTCGTACGAGGAGGCGATGCGGAATTCGAGTCTCCCGGAGACCGGCCGGATCTTCGAGGACATGGTCGCCCTCTGCGACGAGACGCCGACGTTCACCGATCTGGACGTCGTGCGGGACGACCAGCTGGCCGAGGCGACCGTGCGGCGGTTCTTCGAGGAGATAGCCGGGAAGGGCGATGCCCCGACGCTGAATGACGTGCTCGTCGAGGACTATCACGACCACGATCCCGCCAACCCGCAGGACACCATCGGCATCGACGCGATGCGGCGCGAGGTGCGGATGTGGCGCGACGGCTTCGACTTCACGTTCACGATCGAGGACCAGCTGGCCCAGGGCGACCTGGTGTGCACCCGCTGGGCCATCGACGGCCGGCACACGGGCGACTTCATGGGCATCGGGGCCACCGGACGGCAGGTGTCCATGACCGGGTGCACCATCCACCGGTGCACCCCGGAGGGGAAGATCGCCGAGGGCTGGTGGCAGTACGACCGGCTGGGGCTGATGGAGCAGCTGGGCGCGCTGGAGGGGCTGGAGCGGTAGGCAACGCGAAGGCCCGGCACCCCTGGGGGTGCCGGGCCTCAGTGCTGACGTACGTCAGTGGGAGTGGCCGTGGCTGTGGCCGTGACCGGCGGCCGGCTCCTCCTCTTCCTTCTTCTCGACGACCAGGGTCTCGGTCGTGAGGAGGAGGGAGGCGATGGAGGCGGCGTTCTCCAGGGCGGAGCGGGTGACCTTCACCGGGTCGATGACGCCGGCCTTGACCAGGTCGCCGTACTCGCCGGTGGCGGCGTTGAAGCCCTGGCCCTTGTCGAGCTCGGCGACCTTGGCGGTGATGACGTAACCCTCCAGGCCGGCGTTCTCGGCGATCCAGCGCAGCGGCTCGACGACCGCGCGGCGGACCACGGCGACACCGGTGGCCTCGTCGCCGGTCTTGCCGAGGCCGCCCTCGAGCACCTTGGCGGCGTGCACCAGAGCGGAGCCACCACCGGAGACGATGCCCTCCTCGACCGCGGCGCGGGTCGCGGAGATGGCGTCCTCCAGACGGTGCTTCTTCTCCTTCAGCTCCACCTCGGTGGCGGCGCCGACCTTGATCACGCACACGCCGCCGGCCAGCTTCGCGAGGCGCTCCTGGAGCTTCTCGCGGTCCCAGTCGGAGTCGGTGTTCTCGATCTCGGCCTTGATCTGGTTGACGCGGCCCGCGACGTCCTCGGTGTTGCCGGCGCCGTCGACGACGGTCGTGTCGTCCTTGGTGACCGTGACACGGCGGGCGGAGCCCAGCACGTCCAGGTCGGCCTGGTCGAGCTTGAGGCCGACCTCCTCGGAGATGACCGTGGCGCCGGTGAGGACCGCGAGGTCCTGCAGCATCGCCTTGCGGCGGTCACCGAAGCCGGGGGCCTTGACCGCGACCGCGTTGAAGGTGCCGCGGATCTTGTTCACGACCAGGGTCGACAGGGCCTCGCCCTCGACGTCCTCGGCGATGATCAGCAGCGGCTTGGAGGCACCCGACTGGATGACCTTCTCCAGCAGCGGCAGCAGGTCCTGGATGGAGGAGATCTTGCCCTGGTTGATGAGGATGTAGGGGTCCTCCAGGACGGCCTCCATGCGCTCCTGGTCCGTCACGAAGTACGGCGACAGGTAGCCCTTGTCGAAGGCCATGCCCTCGGTGAAGTCCAGCTCCAGACCGAAGGTGTTGGACTCCTCGACGGTGATGACACCGTCCTTGCCGACCTTGTCCATCGCCTCGGCGATGAGCTCGCCGACCTGGCTGTCCTGGGCGGACAGACCGGCGACGGCGGCGATGTCGGACTTCTCGTCGATCGGGCGCGCGGTGGCGAGGAGCTCCTCGGACACGGCGGCGACGGCCGCGTCGATGCCCTTCTTCAGCAGCGCCGGGGAGGCACCCGCGGCGACGTTCTTCAGGCCCTCGCGGACGAGCGCCTGGGCCAGCACGGTGGCGGTGGTCGTACCGTCACCCGCGATGTCGTTGGTCTTGGTCGCCACCTCCTTCACCAGCTGGGCGCCGAGGTTCTCGTACGGGTCGTCGAGCTCGACCTCGCGGGCGATGGTGACGCCGTCGTTGGTGATGGTGGGGGCGCCGAACTTCTTGTCGATGACGACGTTGCGGCCCTTGGGGCCGATCGTCACCTTGACCGTGTCGGCCAGCTTGTTGACGCCGCGCTCGAGGGCGCGACGGGCGTCCTCGTCGAACTTCAGGATCTTCGCCATGACAGCGGGAGCCCTCTCGGATCGGTGGGTTCTCAAAAAGAAACTGCGCCCCGGGCGCCCGGCTTCTTATGTGGTCGCGGGGGCCAGGGGCGCAGCTCGAAAAACTTTGAGGTTGTGGTTACTTCTCGATGATCGCGAGCACGTCGCGAGCCGAGAGGACGAGGTACTCCTCGCCGTTGTACTTCACCTCGGTGCCGCCGTACTTGCTGTACAGCACGATGTCGCCGGTCTTGACGTCGAGCGGCAGACGGTCGCCGTTCTCGAAGCGGCCCGGGCCCACGGCAAGGACGACGCCCTCCTGGGGCTTCTCCTTGGCGGTGTCCGGGATGACCAGGCCAGAGGCGGTGGTCTGCTCGGCGTCGAGCGGCTGGACCACAATGCGGTCCTCGAGCGGCTTGATGGCAACCTTGGAGCTGGTGGTCGTCACGATCCGACCTCCCCCTTCGGAGATCTCACGGGGTTAACTGTCTGAGGTGGCGACCAGGTGGATCCGTCGTCGCGGGTGCCGGACCTGCCCGTCGCGTAGTTGGCACTCTCCAGTGGGGAGTGCCAGACCTGAGACTATGACCGTGATTAGCACTCGGTCAAGCGGACTGCTAATGCCGACGGCTCGGCGCGGCGCGTCACAGGTAGTTCTCGAGCCTGCCGACCCTCAGTCCCCGCTCCCGGATCTCCCCCAGCAGCCGCCGTGTCCGCTCCACCAGCGGCACCCCCGTCGGGTCGTCCGAGGGCAGCGAGACGATGTCGCCGGGGCGCAGGCGGTGGGGGCCCCCGGTGTAGGTCAGCCGGCCGTCGCCGCCCATCGCCGCCCGCCACAGCACCACCGCCGAGATCCCGCAGCCGGCCGCCGCGCGGAGCGTGGTCGTGTCGTACGTGCCGTGCGGGGGGCGGAAGAGGCGGGGGCGGATGCCGAAGCGGGCGCGCAGCTTGTCCTGCTGGCCGCAGATCTCGGCGCGCTGTCCGGCGTACGGCAGGCCGCGCAGGGCCCGGTGGTCGAGGGTGTGGTTCTGGATCGACGCGCCCACCGACTGCAGCCGCGCGAAGTGGCCGTAGCCCGGGCCGACCACGCTGTCCGTGAGGAACATGGCGACCGGGAGCCGCCGCGCACGGACCAGGTCGACGAAGCGGGGGTCCTGCTCGGCGCCGTCGTCGTAGGTGAGGAAGACGACCCGGTCGTCGGTGGCGACGTGCCGCACGACCGGCGGCGGAAAGGCCCCGGGCGGCCCCGGGGGCGGCCGGTCCGAGGGGCCCGCGGCCTGGGCGCAGCCCGTCAGGAGGACGGCCGCCACCGCCCCGGCCAGCGGGCCCCGGGGCCTCACAGGTAGTCCTCGAGACGGGCCACCGCGTACCCCTCGGCGGTGATCCTGTCGAGGAACCGGCGGATCATGTCGGGCATGGTGCCCTTCCAGTGCTCCTTGCCCCGGAAGTGGCTGAGCACGATGTCGCCGGGGTGGATGTCCCGGTCCCACTCGCGGTACTCCCAGCGGTCGACGAAGACCTCCTCGTTCCACAGGGGCACGTGCGTGATGCCGCACGCCTTGGCGGCGCGCAGGGTGGCGGCGTTGTAGTTGCCGAAGGGCGGCCGGAAGAGGTCGGGCCGGGTGCCGTAGCGCTTCTCGATCACGTCCTGCATGCCGCAGATCTCGCGCTTCTGGCGGGCGTAGGACAGGCCGGGCATGAAGGGGTGATGGAGGGTGTGGTTGTGCAGGCCGACCCCTCGGTCGCGCATCCGCTTGAAGTAGGCGTAGTCCTCCTTGACCAGGTAGTCGCTGAGGAAGGCGGTGTACGGGATCCGCAGCTCGGTCATCATCCGCAGGAACGCCGGGTCCTTTTCGGCGCCGTCGTCGATGGTGAGGAAGACGATCTTCTGCTCGGTGGGGACGGTGGTGAAGACCGGCGGGAGGTCGCGTTCGGTGTGCCCGTCGACCTCGAAGCCCTTGCGGGTGGTGATCCTCGGCTTCTTCGCGGGCGGGGCGGGGGCTGTCAGCGGGACCTTGGCCAGGCCCCAGCGCTTCGCGGCGGCGGCCCGGGCCGCGGCGGTGGCGCGCAGCTTGGTGGCGTAGGAGTCCAGGGCGCGGGCGGGCGGCGCCAGGAGGGGCTGCTGGCCGGGGGCCGGGCGGGACGCGGCGCCCTGGGTGCAGCCGGAGGCGATGGCGGCGACGGCGAGCACGGCGATTCCGCCGCGGATCCGGGCCCCTCGAACGGACCGTTTCTTATCATTTTGTCCTACTACTCGCATGGGGTCGGATCCTCCCAGGCACCCCCTCCGACACCCGGCCGACACCGCCGCCGCGGGCGCACCGTCCACCGACTGGCCCACAATGACCCGGTGAACGACCTCGCTCCCCTCCTCACCCCCGAGGGCCGCGCCCTCCTCGACGCGGTGCGCGGCACCGCCCCCGCCGACGAACTCGCGGTCGCCACCCGGCTGCGCCGGGACCACCCCGCCGGCCTGGTGTCGGCGGCGCTCGGCCAGGCGCGGCTGCGGCAGCGGGCGGAAGCCAAGTTCGGCGCCGAGGACGCGGGGCGGATGTTCTTCACGCCGAACGGCGTCGAGCAGTCGACGCGGGCGAGTGTGGCCGCGTACCGGGCCGGGCGCCTGCGGGACCTCGGCGTCACCTCCGTCGCGGACCTGTGCTGCGGGATCGGCGGGGACGCGGTCGCGCTGGCCCGGGCCGGGATCCGGGTGCTGGCGGTGGACCGGGACCCCCTGACGGCGGCCGTCGCCCGCGCCAACGCCGACGCGCTCGGGCTCGCCGGCCTCATGGAGGTGCGCGAGGCGGACGTCACGGAGGTCGACACGGCCGGTTACGACGCCGTGTTCGTCGATCCGGCGCGGCGCGGCGGCCGGGGCCGCATCTTCGATCCCGAGGCGTACTCGCCTCCCCTGTCCTGGGCCGTCCAGGCGGCCCGCAAGGCCCCGCACGCCGCCCTGAAGGTCGCGCCCGGCATCCCGCACGAGGCCGTGCCGGAGGGCGCCGAGGCCGAGTGGATCTCGGACGGCGGGGACGTCAAGGAGGCGGTCCTGTGGTTCGGCACCGAGCCGGGCGCCGTCCGCGCGACCCTGCTCCCCGGCCCGCGCACCCTCCTCGGCCGGGGCCTGCCCGACCCCGCAGTCCGGCCCGTCGGGCGGTACCTGTACGAGCCCGACGGCGCCGTCATCCGGTCCCATCTGGTCGCCGAGGTCGCCGAGGCGGTGGGCGGCGGGCTCATCGACGCGACCATCGCCTACATCACCGGCGACGACCTGCGCCCGACGCCCTTCGCGACGCCCTACGAGATCACCGATCGACTCCCCTTCAACGTCAAGAAGCTGAAGGCCCTGCTACGGCAGCGCGAGGTCGGCGTCCTCACCGTCAAGAAGCGGGGGTCCGCCGTCGAGCCGGAGGAGTTGCGCCGGAAGGTCAAGCCGCAGGGGCCGAACGCGGCGACGGTGTTCCTGACCCGGGTGCGGGGCGCGCCCACCATGCTGGTCGGTCACCCGCTCTGAGCCGCCCTGCGCAGCAGCAGCTCCCGCTCTCGCTCGTTGCGCGTCAGGGAGGCCGCGCGGGCGAACTCCGCGCTCGCCTCCGCCGTACGGCCGAGGCGGTGCAGCAGGTCGCCGCGGACGCTCGGCAGCAAGTGGTAGTCGCGCAGGGCGGGTTCGGCGCCGAGGGCGTCGACGATCTCCAGGGCCTCGGCCGGGCCCACGGCCATCGACACCGCCACGGCCCTGTTGAGTTCGACGACCGGGGAGGGGGCCCGGGCGGCGAGCAGGGCGTAGAGGGTGGCGATGCTCTTCCAGTCGGTCTCCTCGTAGCGGTAGGCGTGGGCGTGGCAGGCGGCGATGGCGGCCTGGAGGGTGTACGGGCCCGGGGTGCCGGCGGTGTCCGTGCGGGCCAGGGCCTCGATGCCGCGGGCGATCAGCATGCGGTTCCAGCGGCGGCGGTTCTGGTCCTTGAGGAGGACCGGCTCGCCGTCCGGTCCGGTGCGGGCGGCGAGCCGGGACGCCTGGAACTCCAGCAGGGCGGTGAGGCCGTGGACCTCGGGCTCCTTCGGCATCAGGGCGGAGAGCACGCGGGCCAGGCGCAGGGCGTCCTCGCACAGGGACGGGCGCAGCAGGTCGTCGCCCGCGGTGGCGGCGTACCCCTCGTTGAAGATCAGGTAGATGACGTCCAGGACGGAGCCGAGGCGGGCCTCGCGGTCGGCGCCGTAGGGGACTTCGAAGGCGACGTTCCTGGTGGCGAGGGTGCGTTTGGCGCGGACGATGCGCTGGGCGACCGTCGGTTCGGGGACCAGGAAGGCGCGGGCGATCTCGGCGGTGGTCAGGCCGCCGAGCAGACGCAGGGTGAGGGCGATGCGGGCCTCGGTGGACAGCACCGGGTGGCAGGTGGTGAAGACCAGCCGGAGCAGGTCGTCGTCGATGTCGTCCGGCCCCGCGGGCTCGACGGGCGGGACCGTGCTGTCCAGCGTGCGGCCGATCTCGGCCAGTTTGCGGGCGTAGTTCTCGCCACGCCGGACCAGGTCGACCGCGCGGCGCCGGGCGGTGGTCATGAGCCAGGCGCCCGGGTTGTCGGGCACCCCGTCCCGGGGCCACTGCTCCAGCGCGGCGACCAGGGCGTCCTGCGCGAGCTCCTCGGCGATTCCGATGTCGCGGACGACGCGGGCGACGGCGGCGACGATCCTCGGGGACTCGATCCGGAAGACGGTCTCGACGGCGCCGCGGGGGTCCGCGGTGGGCTGTGAAGTCACAGCCCACCATGCAACACCCCCGCGCGGCCGGGACCAAGGGGGATCAGCCCTCGGCGATCTCGCGGACCTCGCAGGTGACCGTCCAGTGCGGCTCGTGGACCTTCAGGAAGCGGGTCGTCCACTCGATCGCCTCGGCCCGGTCCTTGCACTGCATCAGGGCGTACCCGCCGATGACCTCCCTGGCCTCGGTGAAGGGTCCGTCCGTGACGGACGTCCGGCCGCCCTCGTAGTGGACCCGCACGCCCTGGGCCGTCGGCGTCAGTCCGGCCGTGTCGAGCAGCACCCCGGCCTTCGTCATCTCCTCGATCAGCTCCCCCATGCGCTGCATCAGGTCGGCGCTGGGGCCCTCGGCGGGGGCGGTCTTCTCGTCGATCTGCACGAGCGACAGGTAGCGGGGCATGGTGGCTCCTCGGATCGGACGGCCGGGTCCTTCCCGGCCTCTCACCCCTGCGTCGAACGGCGACCGCCCGGATCGACACCTCCCCGAAAGAAATTTCTCAGCGCAGCGATTCCCACAGCTCGCCCGCCTCCGGCTCCCGCGCCACCACCCGGTTGGAGTCCTGGGGCGCCGGTACGACGGGCAGGGTCACCGTCCGCACCGCGTCCGCCGAGAGCGCCTCCAGGCTCCGGCCGAGGCGGGTCAGCTCGGTCAGCGAGTCCAGTCCGGTGTCGGTGGTGAGGCTGCCGGTCACCGCGTCGGCGACCCGGTAGAGCTTCGCGGGGTCGGTGAGCAGCTCGGTCGCGGAGATCCGCGCCAGCAGCGCCTTCACCAGCTGCTGCTGCAGGACTATCCGCCCCAGATCGCTGCCGTCGCCTATGCCGTGCCGGGTGCGGGCCAGGGCCAGGGCCTGCTCGCCGTCGAGATGGTGGGTGCCCGCCTCCAGGGTGAGGTGGCTGTCCTCGTCGTCGATGTCCTCCTCGGTGGTGACCGTGACCCCGCCGAGCGCGTCCACCAGCTTCGCGAACCCCGCGAAGTCGATCTCGATGTAGTGGTCCATGCGGACGTCCGTCATCGACTCGACCGTCTTGACCGCGCACACCGGCCCGCCCACCGCGTAGGCGCTGTTGAACATCGCCGCGGAGACGGCCGGGGTGGAGCCGCCGTCCTCCAGCGGGCAGGCGGGGCGGGGGACGAGGGTGTCCCGGGGGATGCTCACCACCGTCACCCCGGAGCGTCCCGCGTCGAGGTGGACCACCATCGCCGTGTCGGAGCGGGCGCCGGTGCTGTCGCCGCCGCCGAGCGCCTGGTTCTCCGCGCCGCTGCGCGAGTCGGAGCCGAGGACCAGGATGTTCAGCGACTCGGTCGGCAGCTCCTCCGCGGCGGCCGTGGCCGACGGGGTGGCCTTCGCCGGCCGGTTGTCGCCGAGCGCGCTGTTGATGTCGACGCTGTGGATGTTGCCGTTGAGCTGCCAGTACGCCCACCCCGCAGCGGCGGCGGCCAGCACCACGACGCCCGCGAGGGTGAGGCCGGCGGCCTTGAGCGCTCTCGACCGCCGGCCCACTGTGCTGCCCTCGTCCCCGCTCGCCTCGTCTCCGGTCACGGACAGGAACGTAAGTCCGAATTATGACAACGAGCGTGCCGGGGACCATTTTCTTCGGAAATTCTCAGACTTCTCAGCCCAGGGTCACCACCGGCACCGGATTGCTCCCGCTCCAGGACGCGTTGAACCCGAAGGTCACCGAACCCCCGTTCGGCACGGTCCCGTTGTAGGAGGCGTTGGAGCAACTGACCGCGGAGCCCGACTGGGTGCAGGTCGCGTTCCAGGACTGGCTGATCCGCTGCCCGGCGCCATAGGCCCAGGTCGCCTTCCAGGACGACAGCGAGGCCCCGTCGCAGGCGATGCGCACCTGGCCGGTGAACCCGGAGTTCCACTGGCTGACGACGCTGTACGTGGCCTTGCAGGCGCCCGTCGGCGGTGTCGTCGTACCGCCGAGGGCCTCAGCGATGGCGTGGTACGCCGGTTTCGGCGCGAAGTTCTCGTCGTACGGGGTCGCCGCGCCCTGCCCGGGGAAGGTGTCCGGGATCCAGGAGTCGGAGTCGGTGAAGCCCCAGACGGTGACGCCGACACAGCGGGCCACGGCCACACAGGCGCTGACCACCTGCTTGTACTCGGTGGCCTGCTGGGCGAGCTCGGCGCTGTCCGCGGGCAGGTTGATCCGGATGTCCAGCTCGGTGATGGCCACGTCGACGCCGAGGTCGGCGAAGCGCTGGATGTTCTGCTGGAGCGTGGACGGCACCTGGCCGAGGATGAGGTGGGCCTGGAGTCCGACGCCGTCGATCGGGACGCCGCGCTCCTTCAGCGACTTGACCAGGTTGTACAGGGCCGTGGACTTCGCGTTGACGCCCTCGACGTTGTAGTCGTTGATGTACAGCTTGGCGCTCGGGTCGGCGGCGCGGGCCGCGGTCAGCGCCTGGGCGATGTAGTCGGCGCCGAGGCCGTTGTACCAGAGCGTCTGCCGGTAGGTGCCGTCCTCGTTGAACGGCTCGTTCACCACGTCCCAGGTGGCGAGCCGCCCCTTGTACCGGCCCACCTCGGTGGCGATGTGGTCGGTCATGAGCTGCCGCAACTGGGCCGCCGTCCAGGTGCCGTTGGTCAGCCAGCCCGGGTTCTGGCTGTGCCAGACCAGGGTGTGGCCGCGCACCTCCTGGCCGTTGGCCTCGGCGAACTCGACGATCCGGTCGGCCTCGGCCCAGTTGAAGCTGCCGCGCGCGGGCTCGACCGACTCCCACTTCATGGCGTTGCCGGGGGTGAGCGCGTTGAACTCACGGGCCGCGATCTCGCCGTAGGTGCCGGTGAGTTTGGAACCAGTGACGGCGGTGCCGATGACCTTGCCCTTGGCGGCGGCGAGGTCGCGCAGCGGTGCGTCGGCGGCCTGCGCGACGGGTGCCGCGAGCAGCAGGCCGCCGAGCATCGCGACGCCCGTGAGGAGTGAAGCCAGGGTGGAGCCCGTTCTCAGCGATCTCATTGCGGGTGCCTCCGAAAGTTTCGGCCGTACAACCGACTGGCTTCGGGCAGTGTGGAGGCGGTACGGGACCCCGTCAATGGGTTCCCGCTAATCGGCGGGCGGCGCTCCCGTACTGCTGCGCACCACCAGGCTCGTGGCCAGCTCCACCCGGGTCGCCGCCGGATCACCGTCCTGCTTGGCCAGGTCCAGCACCAGCCGGGCGGCCGCCTCCGCCATCTCGGTCAGCGGCTGCCGTACGGTCGTCAGCGGCGGCCCGACCCAGCGCGCCACCGGCAGATCGTCGAAGCCCACCACGCTCAGGTCCTCCGGAATGCGCAGCCCCAGTTCGCGCGCGGCCTCGTACAGGCCGAGCGCCTGGAGGTCGTTGCCGGCGAAGACCGCGGTCGGCCGGTCAGGTCCGCGCAGCAGCTTCAGGCCCTCGCGGTAGCCGGTCTCGTGGTGGAAGTCGCCGGGCCGGATCAGCGCCGGGTCGACCGGCAGCCCGGCCGTCTCCAGGGCGGCCCGGTAGCCGTCGAGCCGGGCGCGGCTGCACATCATCCGCGAGGGGCCCGTGATGGCGCCGATCCGGGTGTGCCCGAGCTCGACCAGATGCCGGGTGGCGGCGAGCCCGCCCTGCCAGTTGGTGGCGCCGATGGAGGGCACGTCGGCGCCGGGGTCGCCGGCCGGGTCCATCACCACGAACGGGATGGAACGGCTCATGAGCAGCGCGCGCTGGGAGTCGTCGAGGCCGGACAGCACCAGGATCACCCCGTGCGGACGCCGGGCGGCGACCTGGTCGGCCCAGGTCCGCCCGGGCGTGAGCCGTCCCGCGCTCTCGCTGAGCACCACGCTCAGCCCGGCGTCCCGGGCGACGTTCTCCACCCCGCGGATGACCTCCATCGCCCAGGCGCTCTCCAGCTCGTGGAAGACCAGGTCGATCAGCGGCGAGCGGCTCGCCTCGGCGCGCCGGCGCCGGTAGCCGTGGGCGCGCAGCAGTTCCTCGACCCGGCTGCGGGTGGCGGGAGCGACATCGGCTCTGCCGTTGAGGACCTTCGAAACAGTCGGCGCCGAGACGCCGGCCTCCCGGGCGATCTCGGCGAGCGTCGCGCTCTGCGCGGACCGACCTGTCGCGCGGGCTGTCGTCCGCGTTTCCGCGGGCTCGGAGGGTGTCATGGCGGCGATCGTATCCCTGCGCCCCCTCTTGACGAACCCTTCCCGCCGCCCCTAGGTTCCCGGAACATTCGAGGTGAACAACGAAACATTCGCGAGAGGCATCCGCCCCGACAGGAGTTCCATGACGACCGCCCCCTGGCGCGACCCCGCCCTGCCCGCCTCCGCCCGCGTCGACGACCTGCTCTCCCGGATGACTCTGCAGGAGAAGACCGCCCAGCTCTACGGCGTGTGGGTGGGCGCCGCCACGGACGGCGACGGGGTCGCCCCGCTGCAACGCGAGATGACCGCCGAGTACGACTGGGACGAGCTGATCACCCACGGCCTCGGCCAGCTCACCCGCTCCTTCGGCACCGCCCCCGTGGACCCGGCGCTCGGCGCGCAGGCGCTGGCCCGCGCCCAGCGCCGGATCGCGGCCGCCGGACGCTTCGGCATCCCCGCCGTCGCCCACGAGGAGTGCCTGGCCGGGTTCACCACCTGGCGGGCCACCGCCTACCCGGTGCCGCTGGCCTGGGGAGCGAGCTTCGACGCCCCGCTGGTCGAGGAGATGGCCCGGCGGATCGGCGAGGACCTGCGCTCGGTCGGCGTCCACCAGGGCCTCGCACCCGTCCTGGACGTCGTCCGCGACCCGCGCTGGGGACGGGTCGAGGAGACGATCGGCGAGGACCCGTATCTGACCGGCACCATCGGCACCGCCTATGTGCGGGGCCTGGAGTCCGCCGGGGTGATCGCCACCCTCAAGCACTTCGCCGGGTACGCCTCCTCGGCGGGCGCCCGCAACCTCGCGCCGGTGCGGGCGGGCGTGCGCGAGTTCGCCGACGTGACGCTGCCGCCGTTCGAGATGGCGCTGCGCGAGGGCGGGGCGCGCAGTGTGATGGCGGCGTACACCGAGACCGACGGCGTCCCCGCCTCGGCGGACCCCGGTCTGCTCACCGAACTCCTGCGCGAGCAGTGGGCGTTCACCGGCACGGTCGTGGCCGACTACTTCGGCATCGGCTTCCTGCGGTCGCTGCACCGCGTGGCGGGCACCGACGCCGAGGCGGCGCACGCGGCCCTCGCCGCCGGGATCGACGTGGAACTGCCGAGCCTGAAGTGCTACGGCAAGCCGCTCCTGGACGCCGTCCGCGCGGGCGAGATCCCCGAGGAGCTGGTCGACCGGGCGGCCCGCCGCGTCCTGCTCCAGAAGTGCGAACTGGGCCTGCTGGACGAGGACTGGGACCCGGAACCCGCCGAGCGCATCGACCTCGACTCCCCCGCCAACCGCGCCCTGGCCCGGCGGCTGGCCGAGGAGTCGGTGGTGCTGCTGGACAACCCGGACGGGCTGCTGCCGCTGGCCCCGGACACCCGGATCGCGGTCGTGGGGCCCCGCGCCGCGGACGCCCTGGCGATGCTGGGCTGCTACTCCTTCCCCTCCCATGTCCTCACCCACCACCCCGACGTCCCGATGGGCATCGGCATCCCGACCGTCCTGGAGGCGCTGCGCACCGAACTCCCCGACGCGAAGGTGACGTTCGCCGAGGGCTGCGGGGTCTCCGACCCCGATCTCGCGGGCTTCGAGGAGGCGGTCGCGCGGGCGTCCGAGGCGGATGTCTGTCTCGCCGTGCTGGGCGACCGGGCGGGCCTGTTCGGCCGCGGCACCTCGGGCGAGGGCTGCGACGTGAGCGACCTGCGACTGCCGGGCGTGCAGGGCGAGTTGCTGGACGCGCTGGTGGCGACGGGCGTCCCGGTCGTGCTGGTCCTGCTCACCGGCCGCCCCTACGCGCTCGGCCGCTGGCACGGCCGCCTGGGCGCGGTCGTCCAGGCCTTCTTCCCCGGCGAGGAGGGCGGCCCGGCGGTCGCCGGAGTGCTCTCGGGCCGGGTGAACCCCTCCGGACGCCTCCCGGTGAGCGTCCCGCGGGCACCGGGCGGGCAGCCGTGGACGTATCTCCAGCCGCCGCTGGGCCTCGCGGGCGAGGTCAGCAACCTGGACCCGACCCCGCTGTACGCGTTCGGCCACGGACGCTCGTACACCCGCTTCGCCTGGGAGTCCGACGCGGCGGACACGGAGATCGGCACGGACGGCTCGTACGAGATGAGCGTGACCGTCCGCAACACCGGCGACCGCGCGGGCGCGGAGGTCGTGCAGCTGTACCTGCACGATCCGGTGGCCTCGGTGACCCGTCCGGACGTCCGGCTGATCGGCTACCAGCGGCTGGAGCTGGCACCCGGCGAGGCCCGGCAGGTGACCTTCCGCTTCCACGCGGACCTGTCGGCCTTCACGGACCGCTCGCACGCGAAGGTGGTCGAACCCGGCGTGCTGGAACTACGGTTGGGCATGTCCAGCGCGGAGACACTGCACTCGGCACGCCTGACCCTGACCGGCCCGCCGCGGACGCTCGGCCCCGACCGGCGGCTGGTCTGCGAGACGGTGGTGTCCTGACCCCTGGGGAGGGGCCGGATGGACCGCTACGTCCACCACGAACTGCGGTCCGTCGGCACGGCGTCGGCCGCCGTCGCGGTCTGTGTGCCGGTGACGGCCGGGGTCCACGGGGCGCCGCTCGACGCGGGCGGGCTGGGGCTGTTCGCGGCCGGTCTCCTCGGGTTCGCGGTGCTGTTCACGCTCGCGCAGGCGTCCCGGATCAGATGGCTGAGCGAGGTGCTGGACTTCGAGGCGGCGGAGCCCCTGGCAACGCCGCCCGCCGCGGCGTCCTCGCTCCGGCATCCGGTCAACTGGTGGCTGTTCACCGTGATGACGGCCGGGACGCTCGGCGCCGCGCTCGCCTGGGAGCCCGCCGCGGCCCTGTTCCCGCTGTGGCCGGGGGCGGCCTGGCTGGGCCAGGCCTGGCTGGCCGCCGGCTGGGAGCGCCGCCACGGCAAGGTGCTGTGGCGGGGCCACGACCCCGACCGGCCCTGGCGTCTGGCGGTCAGCCCTCGTCCACTGCCTCGAACCGCCACCGGTGCACCGCCCGAGTGACCAGCTCACCGTCCGGCTCGGGCAGTTCCGGCAGTACGGCGTCGTAGTCGCCGTCCCACCAGGTGATGACCAGCACCCGGTCCCCCGGGGCCCGGAAGGTCTCCCGGCGCAGCGGAGGCTCGGCGAGCCGCTGCCGGGCGACCCAGGCCAGCAGCTCCGCGCCCCGGCCCTCGGCCGCCCGCGCCTCCCACATCAGCGCGACCGTCACGGGTAGAGGTTCCCCTTGCTGACCTCGTGCACATGGTCGTGTGCCGGCACGTGCGGGTCGGTCACCGGCAGCGAGGAGTCGGCGGACAGGTCCCAGCCGGAGGCCGGCCGGCCCCGCGCGACCATCTCCGCGCCGAGCGCGGCGACCATGGCGCCGTTGTCCGTGCACAGCTTCGGACGCGGCACCCGCAGCCGGATCCCGGCCGCCTCGCAGCGCTCCTGGGCCAGCACCCGGAGCCGGGAGTTGGCTGCCACCCCGCCGCCGATCATCAGGTGGTCGACGCCCTCGTCCTTGCAGGCCCGCACGGCCTTGCGGGTCAGCACGTCCACGACCGCCTCCTGGAAGGAGGCCGCCACGTCCCGCACCGGCACGTCCTCCCCCGCGGCCCGCTTGGCCTCGATCCAGCGGGCCACGGCCGTCTTGAGACCGGAGAAGGAGAAGTCGTACGCCGGATCGCGGGGCCCGGTGAGCCCGCGCGGGAAGGCGATGGAGCCGGGGTCGCCCTCGCGCGCGTACCGGTCGATGACCGGGCCGCCGGGGAAGCCCAGGTTCAGCACCCGGGCGATCTTGTCGAAGGCCTCGCCGGCCGCGTCGTCGATGGTGGCGCCCATCGGCCGGACGTCGGAGGTGATGTCGCTCGACAGCAGCAGGGAGGAGTGCCCGCCGGACACCAGCAGCGCCATCGTCGGCTCGGGCAGCGGGCCGTGCTCCAGCTGGTCCACGCAGATGTGCGAGGCGAGGTGGTTCACGCCGTAGAGCGGCTTGCCGAGCGCGTAGGCGTACGCCTTCGCCGCCGAGACCCCGACGAGCAGGGCACCGGCGAGGCCGGGACCGGCGGTCACGGCGATCCCGTCCAGGTCGCGGGCGGTGATGCCCGCTTCCTTCAGCGCGCGTTCGATGGTCGGCACCATCGCTTCCAGATGGGCCCGGGAGGCGACCTCGGGGACCACGCCGCCGAAGCGGGCGTGCTCGTCGACGCTGGACGCGATGGCGTCGGCCAGCAGGGTCGTCCCGCGCACGATGCCGACGCCGGTCTCGTCGCAGGAGGTCTCGATCCCCAGCACCAGGGGTTCGTCAGCCATGGATCTCTGTTCCTTGTTCTGAGGCGGGACCCGTGGCGGAGCCGCCCGTGGAGTCGGTGTTCAGGCGCATCACGAGGGCGTCCACATTGCCCGGCTGGTAGTAGCCGCGCCGGAACCCGATGGCCTCGAAGCCGTAGCGCTCGTAGAGCTTCTGGGCGCGGACGTTGTCGATCCGGCACTCCAGCATCACTTCGGCGCAGTCGAAGGCGGTGGCCGCCCGCAGCAGCTCGGTCAGCAGCCGCCCGCCGAGGCCGGTGCCCCAGTGGTCGCGGGCGACGGCGATGGTCTGGATGTCGGCGAGGTCGCCGGAGGCGGAGAGGCCGGCATAGCCGACGATCCGCTCGCCCGCGACGGCCACGAGATACCGCCGGGTCGCCCCGGCACCGCGTGCGTGGGCCAGCTCGGACCAGAACATCCCGCGGGACCAGGCGTCCTCGGGGAAGAGGTCCTTCTCCAGCTCCAGCACCGGATCGATGTCCCACCAGCGCATCTCGCGCAGCACCGCTGTCACTTGGGGGTGACCACCTTGTAGTTCTTGGGGACCTGGGCGTCGGGCCTGCGCAGGTAGAGCGGTCTGGGCGCGGGGAGTTCCTCGCCCGCCGCCAGCCGCTCGGCGGCCAGCGCGGCGAGGGCCGCCGCCGACACGTGCTCGGGTTCGTGGGCGCGCGGGAAGGTCTCGGGGTACAGCAGCGCCCCGGCCCCGACCGCGGGCAGGCCCGCGACCCGCTCGGCGATCTCGGCGGGCCGGTCGACCGCCGGGTCGGTCAGGCGGGTGCGGGAGTCGGCGTACGTGGCCCAGTAGACCTCCTTGCGCCGGGCGTCGGTGGCCACCACGAAGGGGCCCTCGGCGATGTCGGCGGCGTAGGCGAGGCCGTCGAGGGTGCACACCCCGTGCACGGGGACGCCGAGCGCGAGCCCGAAGGTGTCGGCGGTCATCAGACCGACCCGCAGCCCGGTGTACGGGCCGGGTCCGGTCCCTACGACGACGCCGGTGACGGCGTCGAGCTTCAGCCCCGCCTCGGCGAGCACACGGTCGACGGCCGGCAGCAGCAGTTCGCCGTGCCGGCGGGCGTCCACCTGGCTCGACGAGGCGATGACGTCCGTGCCGTCGTGCAGCGCGACGGTGACGGCGGGCGTGGCGGTATCCAGAGCGAGCAAGAGCACGCAAACAGCCTACGGCTCCCCGCGCCGCCGCACGGCCGCCCGGGCGGAGCGGTCACCGGCTGCTACGGTCGCCGGGAAGCACGACGTACGACAAAGAGGTGGGCGACGGTGGCAAGCAGCAGCTCCGGATTCGTGGCCGGGCTCACCACGGCGGCCCTGGTCACCGTCGGCTACCTCGCCTACCAGGCCTCGGCGAACGTCCCGGCCGACCTGGGCCGGCCGGACGCCGGCAGCACCCCCGCGGCGGCCGCCTCCAAGGCGCCCCGCGACCAGCGCAACCCGGCCGCCCTGCCCGCCGGGTCCGGCAAGGGTGAACGGGTGGTGTACTCGGTGGACGACGACCGGGTGTGGCTGGTCGGCGCGGGCGACAAGGTCAAGCGGACCTTCCAGGTGGACCCGGGCACGGTGGACCCGGCGCCGGGCGTCTACGCGGTCACCTCCCGCTCGAACGCGATCACCGGAACGGACGGCGTCCCGGTCGAGCACGTGGTCCGCTTCACCAGCGTGGGCGGTGTCGTCATCGGCTTCAGCGCGGCGGTCGACGACACGGCCGGGGCCCCGGGCGCGGCGCCCCGCACCGGCGGCATCCGCGAGACCCGGGCGGACGGCGACGCGATGTGGGACTTCGCGACGATCGGACAGAAGGTCGTCGTGATCCGCTGACCCTCAGGCCGCCTTGCGCTCCCGCTGTGGCGGAGCCTTCGGTTCCGGGGCGCGGGGCGGGGTGGACACGGCGGTTGCCGCGGCGCATGCCGCCAGCAGGTCGCGCATGGACACTCCGGGCAGCGGACGCGGCTGCGTCGCGTCCCGTTCCGTGACCGACATGGACGCCTCCTGGGAGCCGGGGGCAGACGTAGTTAGGCACACCTAACTACGGGCTGGGTACCATGTGACCACGCCCGGGACGGCGAACGCAATATCTTCCCGACGTCTTGTCGGAATGTTCATGGAGACCTTGTTACCGGAGACCCCGTTCACGGAGACCCGGGCGGGACTCAGGCGGACAGCGCCGGCAGACCCGCCTCGGCCCAGCGCTTTCCGAGCCCGGTCACCGTCACCTGCCGTACCTCGTCGGTCGTGTCGCCGACGGCCCGGTGGATGACGATCTGGAGCCGGTCGTCGGTCAGCCCCTCGACCTTGCCCTCGCCCCACTCCACGACGATCACCGAGTCCGGCAGCGACACGTCGAGATCGAGGTCCTCCATCTCGTCGAGCCCGCCGCCGAGGCGGTACGCGTCGACGTGGACGAGCGGCGGACCCTCACCCAGCGAGGGATGGACGCGCGCAATGACGAACGTCGGCGAGGTGACGGCGCCCCGGACCCCGAGCCCTTCCCCTAGCCCGCGGGTCAGTGTCGTCTTGCCCGCGCCGAGCTCCCCGCTGAGCATCACGAGGTCCCCGGCGCGCAGCAGCTTGGCGAGCCGGCGGCCGAGCTCCCGCATCTGCTCGGGAGACGTGACCGTCAGCTCGGTCTCAGCCTGGTTGTGCGGTACTGCTTCCATAGCCACCCACGGTAGCGCCCGCCGGCACCGCCCCCGCGCGGGTGAGCAGGTCGGCGAGACGGTCGGTGACCACTTCCGGGTGTTCCAGCATCACCAGATGCCCGGCGTCCGGCACGAGCACCAGCTCGGCGTCGGGGAGCAGATCGGCGATGGCCTCGCTGTGCTCGCTCGGCGTGACCAGGTCCTTGACCCCGGCCAGCACCAGCACCGGCAGGTCCGCGAAGTGGACGAGCGCCTCGGTCTTGTCGTGGTCGGCGAAGGCCGGGTAGTACTCGGCGACCACGTCGATCGGCGTGCCCTCGATCAGCCGCTCGGCGAACCGCGCCACCGCCGGGTCGACGTCCCGGGAGGCGAAGGAGTACCGCTTGATGATCCCGGCGAACAGATCGGCGGTGGCCCGGCGCCCCTTCTCCACCAGCTCGGCCCGCTGCCCCAGCGCCTTCAGCACACCGGGGAGCACGCGCCGCACGGCGTTGACGCCCGCGACGGGCAGCCCGAAGTTGACCTCGCCGAGCCGCCCCGACGACGTACCGACCAGAGCGACGGCGACCACCCGGTCCCGGATCAGCTCGGGGAACTGGTCGGCCAGCGCCATGACGGTCATCCCGCCCATGGAGTGCCCGACGAGCACGACCGGCCCCTCCGGCACGGCCGCGTCGATGACGGCCTTCAGGTCCCGGCCGAGCTGCTCGATGTCGACCGGTACCCCGTCGCGCACCTGCGCGGCGCCCCGCGCGGAGCGGCCGTGGCTGCGCTGGTCCCAGTGCACGGTCCGGACGACGCCGCGCAGCGCCGCCCGCTGGAAGTGCCAGGAGTCCTGGCTGAGGCAGTAGCCGTGGCTGAAGACGACCGTGACGGGAGCCGGGGCCTTGCGTCCGAAGAGGCGGCGCCGGCGGGGGGCGGAGCCGCCCTCGGGCTCGACGTCGTCGACCTCGTAGTACAGCTCGGTGCCGTCGTCGGAGACGGCCTTGCCGGGCATGCCGCGCAGCGCGCCGTAAGGGCCCGCCGAGTCGAGCGCGAGACGGGCCTTCTGCCGCATCCCCCGGCCGACGGTGAGCCGCTCTATGGCGACCCCGGCGGCGGCGCCCGCGGCGACCACGCCTATCGCGGCGCCCGCGAATCCCGTCGCGCGGCGCCAGGCGCCGGCGGAGGCGACGGCCGCGGCGGCCGCGACGCCCTCCGCACTGCTCTCGCTCACGTACCGCTCCTCTTCGCCGGACTACTGCTGCCCGTCAGTCTGGCTCTCGTTCACATAGACGCGCGGAACACGGGTGCCGATCCGGGTGACGATCTCGTACGCGATGGTGCCGGCGGCCTGCGCCCAGTCCTCGGCGGTGGGTTCACCGCCGTCACCGGGCCCGAAGAGCACCGCGCGCGCCCCCGGCTCGGGTTCGTCGCCGCCCAGGTCCACGACGAACTGGTCCATCGCGACCCGCCCCGCGATCGTCCGCCACTTGCCGCCGACCAGCACGGGGCCGGCTGAGGAGGCGTGCCGCGGAACACCGTCCGCATACCCGACGGGGATGAGCCCAAGGGTGGTCGCGCCGGCGGTGGTGTAGGTGTGCCCGTAGCTGACGCCGTGGCCGCCGGGCACCTGCTTGACGAGCGCCACGGACGCGGACAGCGTCATCGCGGGCCGCAGCCCGAAGTCGGCGGGGCTGCCCAGCTCGGGGCTGGGTGAGACGCCGTAGACCGCGATGCCCGGCCGCACCAGGTCGAAGTGGCTGTCGGGGCGGGTGAGCGTGGCCGGCGAGTTGGCGATGTGCCGTACCTCGGGGCGCACGCCCCGCTCCTCGGCGTACCCGGTCATCTCGCGGAAGCGGGCGAGCTGGGCGTCGATGGAGGGGTGTCCGGGTTCGTCGGCGCAGGCGAAGTGCGACCACAGGCCGGTCACCTTCAGCAGCCCGTCGCCTTCGGCGGCGAGCGCCTCCCGGACCAGCCCGGCCCAGTCCTCGCCCGGCTGGCAGCCGCCGCGCCCGAGGCCGGTGTCGGCCTTGAGCTGCACCCGGGCCGGCCGCCCGGCCTCGCGGGCCGCGGCCGTGACCTCGCGCAGGGCCCACAGGTCGCTCACCGAGACGTCGAGGCGGGCCTCGACGGCCTCCCGCCAGGGCCCGCCCGGGGTCCACAGCCAGCACATGATCCGGACGTCGTCCGGCAGCCGCCCCTTGGCCCGCAGCACGAGGGCCTCCTCGGGCGTGGCGGTGCCGAGCCAGGTCGCCCCCGCCTCGACGGCCGCGCGGGCGCACGGCAGCGCGCCGTGGCCGTAGGCGTCGGACTTCACGACGGCCATCAGGGCCGCGTCCGGCGCGAGGGCGCGCAGGGCCCGCACATTGGCCCGCACGGCGGCCAGATCGATCTCGGCGCGGGCCCGCAGGGGCGCGGTCCGCAGGGCAGCAGTTTCAGTCATGGCGCCCTCAGTCTCTCAGAGGGGTCCGACGGGCCGGTCGAGCCCCGGGTCAGCTGCCGGGGCGACGGCCCCAGGCGTACACCCGGTCCCCCTTCTTCAGCACGCTCCACAGCTTCCGGGCGTCCCCGAGGCGCAGATTGACGCATCCCATGGAGCCGACGGTGGTGAAGATCGACCCGTAGACGGCGTGGAAGGCCTGGCCGCCACTGAAGAACTGCGCGTAGGGCATGGGCTGGTGGTACAGCGTGGACACGTGGTTCTTGTGCTTCCAGTAGACCTTGTGCCATCCGGTACGGGTCCGGTACCCGGCCCGGCCGCTGCGCATGGGCACCGGCCCGTACACGACCTTCTTCCCCTTCTGCACCCAGGTCAGCTGGCGGCCGAGATCGACGCAGGCGACGCGGTACGACCGCACCGGGCACTTCCCGGCGGCGTTGGGGTTCTTGCGCGCGCCGACGAGCTGCATGGTGGCCCAGGTGACGGGTCCCGCGAAGCCGATGGCGGGCTTGATCCGGTGCTTGATCTGGAAGGCCCGGATGGCCCGGCAGTCGGCGGCGGACTGCTTCCCGTCCGCCTTCCGCTTCAGCCACCGTTCGACCTGCCGCTGATAGGGCCCGGTCCGCTTGCTGCACGTGACCCGGGCGACGGCGTCCCCGAGGGGCACGTACTCGACCGGATCGTAGGCCCCCTCGGCGGCCTCCCGCGGCTCCACGGCGTCCTCGCGGGCGCTGGGCGTGTACACCACCGGCGGCAGGATCTGGTCGGGCGTGTCCGTCACCCACACCCTGGGCGCCACGCCGGGCACCAACTCCCCCTCCGGGCCGGGCGCGGCGGCCGCGCTCCCCACCGGCAGCACACACGCCGCGGCCATCACCACAGCGACACCCCGACACGTCATACGCGAGCTGATCATGCGATCAGCGAACCGCGCACCCGGACCGTCCGGAGCGTGCCGCGCGGCGGGGTCACCCGGACGTACGCACCGCGGCCCCGGCCGTAGGGTGCTCGGCATGAGCATCATCGGGGTCGGTATCGACGTGGCGGAGATCGACCGTTTCGCGGCTTCCCTGGAGCGCACGCCCGGGATGGCCCGACGGCTGTTCCTGGACAGCGAGTTGCTGCTGCCGAGCGGGGAGCGGCGGGGAGTGGCCTCGCTGGCGGCGCGGTTCGCGGCGAAGGAGGCGCTGGCCAAGGCACTGGGCGCCCCGGCGGGCCTGCTCTGGACGGACGCGGAGGTCTTCGTCGAGGACAGCGGCCGGCCGCGGCTGCGGGTGACGGGGACGGTGGCGGCCCGGGCGGCGGAACTCGGCGTGCGGTCCTGGCATGTGTCGCTCAGTCATGACGCGGGAGTGGCCTCCGCGGTGGTGGTCGCGGAAGGCTGAGGGGCGCGAGAGACTCGACCGCATGCGTACTGCGTACAGCGTGGAGACGGTCAGGGCGGCGGAACGGGACCTCATGGCACGGCTGCCGGAGGGGGCACTGATGCAGCGCGCGGCGGCGGGCCTCGCCGCGGCCTGCGCGGACCTCCTCGGCCGGGTCTACGGCAGCCGCGTCGTGCTGCTGGTCGGCAGCGGCGACAACGGCGGCGACGCGCTGTGGGCCGGTGCCCGCCTGGCCCGGCGCGGCGCGGGGGTCACCGCGGTACTGCCGGCACCGGAACGGGCCCACGCGGCCGGGCTCGCGGCCCTGCGCGGGGCGGGCGGAAGGGTGACCGGCACCGATGCCGCGGCGCCGCTGATCGAGCGGGCGGACCTGGTGCTGGACGGCATCGTCGGGATCGGCGGCAAGGGCGGCCTGCGCCCGGACGCGGCACCGCTGGCCGAGGCCGCCGCGCGGTCCCGGGCCGCCGTGGTCGCCGTGGACCTGCCGAGCGGGGTCGACGCGGACACCGGCCAGGTGCGGGGGCCGGCGGTCCGTGCCGACCTGACCGTCACCTTCGGCACCCACAAGCCGGGCCTGCTGATCGATCCGGCGCGGGAGTACGCCGGTGCGGTCCGGCTGGTCGACATCGGGCTGCAACTGCCGGAACGGGCCGCACTGGAGGCGTTGCAGCACGCGGACGTGGCACGGCTGCTGCCGGTGCCGGGGGCGGAGAGCGACAAGTACCGGCGGGGCGTGGTCGGCATCGCGGCCGGGTCCGCGCGGTACCCGGGGGCGGCGGTGCTGGCGGTGGCGGGCGCGCTGCGCGGCGGTGCCGGAGCCGTGCGGTACGTCGGCCCGGCCGGGGACGCGGTGCTCGCCCGCTTCCCCGAGACGCTGGTCTCGGACCGGGGGCCGCGGAAGGCCGGCCGGGTCCAGGCCTGGGTGGTGGGACCGGGCGCCGGGGACGACGCGGCGACGGTGGCGGAGGTGCTGGAGGCGGACGTACCCCTGCTGATCGACGCGGACGGACTGCGCCTGGCGGACCGTCAGGCGGTACGGGACCGCACGGCGCCGACCCTGATGACTCCGCATGCCGGGGAGGCGGCGGCGCTCCTGGGCGTCGCCCGGGAGGAGGTCGAGGGGTCCCGGCTGTCGGCGGTACGGGAGCTGGCGGCCCGGTACCGGGCGACGGTGCTGCTGAAGGGCTCCACGACGCTGGTGGCGGACCCGGAGGCGGCGACGCCGGTCCGGGTGAACGCGACCGGCACGCCCTGGCTGGCCACGGCGGGCAGCGGGGACGTGCTGTCGGGGCTGTCCGGATCCCTGCTGGCCGCGGGGCTCCCGGCGCGGGACGCGGGCAGCGTGGCCGCGTACCTGCACGGCCTGGCGGGACGGTACGCGGCGGACGGGGCGCCGGTCGGGGCGCACGACGTGGCGGAGGGGATCGCCCGCGCGTGGCGGGACGTGCGGACGGCCCCCTGACCGCCCGGCGCCGGGCTACTCCACCGTCACCGACTTGGCCAGGTTCCGGGGCTGGTCCACCTCGTTGCCCCGGGCCGTCGCCAGCTCGCAGGCGAACACCTGCAGCGGCACCGTCGCCACCAGCGGCTGAAGCAGCGTCGGCGTCACCGGGATGCGGATCAGATGGTCGGCGTACGGCACCACCGCCTCGTCGCCCTCCTCCGCGATCACGATCGTCCGCGCGCCCCGGGCCCTGATCTCCTGGATGTTGGACACGATCTTGTCGTGCAGGACCGACCGCCCCCGCGGGGACGGGACGACCACCACGACCGGCAGGTCGTCCTCGATCAGCGCGATCGGCCCGTGCTTCAGCTCGCCCGCCGCGAAACCCTCGGCGTGCATGTAGGCGAGCTCCTTCAGCTTCAGCGCGCCCTCCAGCGCCACCGGGTAGCCCACGTGCCGGCCCAGGAACAGGACCGTGTTCTTCGCGGCCAGGGAGCGGGCCAGCGCGCGCACCGGTTCCATGGTCTCCAGGACCTGCTCCACCGCGCCGGAGATCTCCGCCAGGTCCCGGACCACCGCCCGGATCTCGTCGCCCCACTTGGTGCCGCGCACCTGGCCCAGGTAGAGGGCCACCAGGTAGCAGGCCACCAGCTGGGTCAGGAAGGCCTTCGTCGAGGCGACCGCCACCTCCGGCCCCGCGTGCGTGTACAGCACCGCGTCCGACTCGCGCGAGATCGTCGAGCCGTTGGTGTTGCAGATCGCCAGCACCCGGGAGCCCTGCTCACGGGCGTGCCGCAGCGCCATCAGCGTGTCCATGGTCTCCCCGGACTGGGAGATCGCGATGACCAGGGACCGCGCGTCCAGGATCGGGTCCCGGTAGCGGAACTCGCTGGCCAGCTCCACCTCGCAGGGGATCCGCGTCCAGTGCTCGATGGCGTACTTGGCGATCAGCCCCGCGTGGAAGGCCGTACCGCAGGCCACCACGACGACCTTGTCGATCTCCCGCAGTTCGCTCGCCGGGATCCGCAGCTCGTCCAGGGTCAGCGAGCCGGTGCCGTCGATGCGGCCGAGCAGGGTGTCGGCGACCGCCTTGGGCTGCTCGGCGATCTCCTTGAGCATGAAGTAGTCGTAGCCGCCCTTCTCGGCGGCCGAGGCGTCCCAGTCGACGTGGTACGAGCGGACCTCGGCCGGGCTGCCGTCGAAGCCGGTCACCGTGACGCCGTCGCGGCGCAGTTCCACGACCTGGTCCTGGCCCAGTTCGATCGCGGAACGGGTGTGGGCGATGAAGGCGGCCACGTCGGAGGCGAGGAACGCCTCGCCCTCCCCCACGCCCACCACCAGCGGCGAGTTCCGGCGGGCGCCGATGACCAGGTCCGGCTCGTCCGCGTGCACGGCGACCAGCGTGAACGCCCCCTCCAGCCGTCGGCACACCAGCCGCATCGCCTCCGCGAGGTCGGCGCAGGAGGAGAACTCCTCCGCGAGCAGATGCGCCACGACCTCGGTGTCCGTCTCGGAGGCCAGCTCGTGGCCCCGCTCCGCCAGTTCGGCCCGCAGCGCCGCGAAGTTCTCGATGATGCCGTTGTGGACGACGGCCACGCGCCCGGCGTTGTCCAGGTGCGGATGCGCGTTCGTGTCCGTGGGTCCGCCGTGGGTCGCCCAGCGGGTGTGCCCGATGCCGGTGGAACCGCTCGGCAGCGGGCGGTCGACGAGTTCCTTCTCCAGGTTGACGAGCTTGCCGGCCCTCTTCGCGGCGGCCAGCCCGCCGTCCGCGAGCACGGCCACACCCGCCGAGTCGTAGCCCCGGTACTCCAGTCGCTTCAGCCCGGCCATCACGACATCGAGCGCCGACTGCGACCCCACGTATCCCACGATTCCGCACATGAACGGCAGCCTACGATCGAATCGAGCGCCAAAGCGGTCACCGCGTGCCCGATTCCGGAAATTTCCGTGCCCTGCTCCCTCATGTCTTGGCCCGGTACGCCCGCATCGCCAGCGGATAGAACACCAGCGCTATCCCGGCCGCCCACAGCAGCGACCACAGCACCGGCTCCGCCACCGGCCCGCCGAGCAGCAACCCCCGGAAGGCGTCCGAGAGATGGGTCACCGGGTTGACGTCGCTCCACGCCTGGAGCCACCCCGGCATCGTGTCCACCCGGACGAACGCGCTGCTGGTGAAGGTGACCGGGAAGATCAGGGTGAACGCGAACGCCTGCACCTTCTCCGCGTCCCCCGCCAGCATCCCGATCAGCACCGCGCACCACGACACCGCCGCCGCGAACACGATCACCAGCAGGGTGCCGAGCAGGAAGCCGTCGAACCCGCCCGTGACCCGGAAGCCGAGCAGCAGCCCGAGCCCGATCATCAGCAGCAGCGCCCACAGGTGCTTGGCGAGGTCGGCGGTGATCCGGCCGATCAGCGGCGCCGAGCGGGCTATCGGCAGGCTGCGCAGCCGGTCGAAGACTCCCTTGGTGAGATCGGTGTTGAGCGCCATCGCCGTGTACATCGTCATGAACAGGGTGTTCTGCACGATGATCCCGGGCAGCGCGTACTTCAGGTACGCCTCGGGCGACCCGGCCATCTGCCCGCCCAGGACATAGGTGAACAGGAACACG
Source organism: Streptomyces sp. NPDC002776 (assembly GCF_053592195.1). Classification (NCBI taxonomy): domain Bacteria; kingdom Bacillati; phylum Actinomycetota; class Actinomycetes; order Kitasatosporales; family Streptomycetaceae; genus Streptomyces; species Streptomyces sp. NPDC002776. Next base: position 588,970 of record NZ_JBSFVG010000001.1, read on the forward strand.
AACATGATCGGCGTGATGCTGTAGTCGACCAGTTCGAGCGGGTTGTGCTTGACCGCGACCAGGCTCCGCCAGGCCATGGTGAAGGTCTGCCGGAGGCCGGCGAGCGGCCGCACCCGGCCCGACTTCGTGAGGGGTGCCGTGACGGTGGTGGCGGCCATGATCAGTTCACCGCCCGCGCCGGCTCGGTGTCCTCGCGGACCGACCCGCCGCCGTCCTCCTCCGGTGCGCCCCCGGGCTCGGCGCGGTGGCCGGTCAGCGCCAGGAACACCTCGTCCAGCGAGGAGCGGCGCAGCGCCAGCTCGCCCACCGCTATTCCCTCCCGGTCGAGCGTGCGGACCACGGCCGGCATCAGCTCGGGGTCCTTCACCGGGGCCGTGACCGTCTCGCCCTCGATCTGGGTCTGAGCGCCGGCCGCCTCGGCCACCAGCGCGTGCACCCGCCCCAGCTCCCGGGCGGCCAACGGCCGCACCTGCAGCACCTGGCCGCCGACCTGGGACTTCAGCTGGTCCGGGGTGCCCTCGGCGATCACCCGGCCCTTGTCGATCACCACGATGTCGTCGGCGAGCACATCGGCCTCGTTCAGATACTGCGTGGTCAGCAGGGCGGTCGCGCCGTCCGCGACCAGGCCCCGCAGCAGGTCCCACAGCTCCCCTCGGCTGCGTGGGTCCAGACCGGTCGTGGGCTCGTCGAGGAAGAGGATGCTGGGCCGGCCCACCAGGCTCGCGGCGAGGTCGAGACGCCGTCGCATGCCTCCGGAGTACGTCTTCACCGCCCGCCCGGCCGCGTCCGTCAGCTGGAAGCGCTCCAGCAGTTCCCGCGCCCGCGCCTTCGCCTCGCGCCGCGGCAGGCCCAGCAAGCGGCCGATGAGCAGCAGATTCTCCGTGCCGGTCAGGTTCTCGTCGACGGCGGCGTACTGCCCGGTCAGCCCGACCAGCGCGCGCACGGCCCCCGCCTGCCGCACCACGTCGTACCCGGCGACCCGGGCCCGGCCGCCGTCCGGCCTGAGCAGCGTCGCGAAGATCCGCACGGCCGTGGTCTTCCCCGCCCCATTGGGCCCCAGCAGCCCGAGCACCGAGCCCTGCCGGGCCGCCAGATCGACCCCGGCCAGCGCCTCGGTCTCCCGGAACCGCTTGACCAGCCCTTCCGCCTCGATCGCATACGTCATGGCTCACCCCTCGGGGGTCGGTGGACCCCGGCCTGGGCCCACCTCTCCCACAACTGTGACGCACACCACTGACATTCCCCGCCTTGTCCCGATTCGCCCGGAAATCCCCGGCGCGTGACGGATCCCACCCCGCCGTCCGTTCGTCCTCCCGTAACAATGGACTGTGATCTCTCCGGTCCCACCGATGCCCCGGAGCGCCCACCGGCACAGGCCGGAGGCGACTCCCTACCTCGACCTCACCCGAGCCGAGTGGAGCGCGCTGCGCGACAAGACGCCGCTGCCGCTCAGCGCCGAGGAGGTCGAGAAGCTGCGCGGTCTCGGCGACGTCATCGACCTCGACGAGGTGCGGGACATCTACCTCCCGCTCTCCCGTCTGCTCAATCTCTACGTCGGCGCCACGGACGGCCTCAGAAGCGCGCTCAACACCTTCCTCGGCGAACAGGGCTCGCAGTCCGGCACGCCCTTCGTCATAGGGGTCGCCGGTTCGGTCGCCGTCGGCAAGTCCACGGTCGCCCGCCTCCTCCAGGCGCTGCTCTCGCGCTGGCCGGAGCACCCGCGCGTGGAGCTGGTGACCACGGACGGCTTCCTGCTGCCGACCAGGGAGCTGGAGGCCCGGGGCCTGATGTCGAGGAAGGGCTTCCCGGAGTCGTACGACCGCCGCGCCCTCACCCGCTTCGTCGCCGACATCAAGGCGGGCAAGGAGGAGGTCACCGCCCCCGTCTACTCCCACCTCATCTACGACATCGTCCCGGACCAGCGGCTCACCGTCCGCCGCCCGGACATCCTGATCGTCGAGGGCCTGAACGTCCTGCAGCCCGCCCTGCCCGGCAAGGACGGCCGCACCCGGGTCGGCCTCGCCGACTACTTCGACTTCAGCGTGTACGTCGACGCCCGCACCGAGGACATCGAGCGCTGGTACCTCAGCCGCTTCAAGAAACTGCGCGCCACCGCCTTCCAGAACCCGTCCTCGTACTTCCGCAAGTACACCCAGGTCTCCGAGGAGGAGGCACTGGACTACGCCCGGACGACCTGGCGGACCATCAACAAGCCCAATCTGGTGGAGAACGTCGCCCCCACCCGCGGCCGGGCGGCCCTCGTCGTGCGCAAGGGCCCCGACCACAAAGTGCAGCGGCTGAGCCTGCGGAAGTTGTGAGCTGGTAGAAAGGCGCCCATGCTGCATCTGCGCCTGATCACGCCTCCCGGCAAGACGGACGAGGTGGTCGGCCTGATCGAGTCGACCGTCGGCACCACCCATCTCGTGGTGCTGAAGGGGGCCGCCCGTACCCCCGCCGGTGATGTCGTCATGTGCGACGTGGCGCGCGAGGCGGGGGACGAACTCCTCAACGGGCTGAGGCGGTTGGAGATCGAGGACTGCGGGTCCATCGCCGTCGAGAGCATCGACCTCTCCCTGTCCAAGCGCGCGGACAAGGCCGAGAAGGACGCCCCCGGCGAGGCCGCGGACGCGGTCCTGTGGGAGCAGCTGACGGACGCGACCCACGAGGAGTCGACGCTCTCCGTCACCTACCTCGCGTTCCTCACCCTCGCCACCATGATCGCGGCCTGCGGTGTGGTGCTCGACAACGCCATCCTGATCGTGGGCGCGATGGCCGTCGGCCCGGAGTTCGGACCACTGGCGGGCTTCAGCACGGCGCTGGTGCAGCGCGCCCCGCGGTTGGCGCTGCGGTCACTGGTCGCGCTGCTGGTGGGCTTCGCCGTGGCCATGGCGGTGACGGTCGGCTTCAGCCACTTCATGGACGCGATCGACCTGTTCAGCAGGGAGCAGTTGGACGCCAAGCGCCCTCAGACGGGCTTCGTCTACGCCCCCGACTGGTTCTCGTTCATCGTCGCGATCCTGGCCGGCATGGCCGGCACCCTCTCGCTGACCTCGTCCAAGTCGGGCGCCCTGGTGGGCGTCGCCATCTCGGTCACCACGGTTCCGGCGGCCGCCAACGCGGCGGTGGCCCTGAGCTTCGGCGACACCGAGCAGACCGTGGGCTCGACGGAACAGCTCCTGCTGAACCTCTTGGGCATCGTCCTGGCAGGCACCTTGACGCTGCTGGCCCAGAAGTGGTTCTGGGCACACTCAAGGCGCCGGGCAGGCACACCCACCTAGGGGCGCGGGGAACTGCGCGACAAGCCACGACGGCGCCGCAGCCGGCCAACAACAGCCCCCCGCAGACGCTCAGCCCAGTGCCGACTTCACCACATCGGCCAGCCGCCCGGCAACAGCCCGAGCCTGATCGATGTCCGCCGCCTCCACCATCACCCGGACCAGCGGCTCGGTCCCGGAGGGCCGCAACAGCACCCGCCCGGTGGACCCCAGCTCCGCCTCCGCCTCCGCGACGGCCGCCGCCAGCTCCCCGGACGTCTTCACCCGCGTCCGGTCGACGTCGGGCACGTTGATCAGCACCTGCGGCAGCCGCTCCATCACCGAGGCCAGCTCCCGCAGCGACCGCCCGGTCTCCGCGACCCGCGCCGCGAGCATCAGCCCGGTCAGCGTGCCGTCACCGGTGGTCGCGTGATCGAGGATGATCACGTGCCCGGACTGCTCACCGCCCAGGGTGTACCCGTGCTCCTTCATCTCCTCCAGCACATACCGGTCGCCGACCGCGGTCTGGACGATCTTCAGTCCCTCCCGCTCCAGCGCCAGCTTGAACCCGAGGTTGGACATCACCGTCGCCACCACGGTCCCGGCGCGCAGCGCGGAGCGCTCCCGCATCGCCAGCGCGAGGACGGCCAGGATCTGGTCGCCGTCCACCTCCTCGCCGGTGTGGTCCACGGCGAGGCAGCGGTCGGCGTCGCCGTCGTGGGCGATGCCGAAGTGCGCGCCGTGCTCGACGACGGCGGCCTTCAGCAGATCGAGGTGGGTCGAGCCGCAGCCGTCGTTGATGTTGAGCCCGTCCGGCGAGGCCCCGATCGTGACGATCTCGGCACCGGCCCGCGAGAACGCCTCCGGCGACACCCGGGACGCGGCACCGTGCGCCTCGTCGAGGACGATCTTCAGCCCGTCGAGCCGGTTGGGCAGGACGGCGACGAGGTGGGCGATGTACTTGTCGAAGCCCTCGTCGTACTCCCGGACCCGGCCCACGCCCGCGCCGGTGGGCCGCTCCCAGGGCTCACCGCGCCGGTGCTCCTCGTAGAGGGCCTCGATCCGCTGCTCCAGCTCGTCGTCGAGCTTGTGCCCGCCGCGCGCGAGGAACTTGATGCCGTTGTCCGGCATGGCGTTGTGGCTGGCGGAGAGCATGACGCCGAGGTCGGCGCCGAGCGCGCCGGTGAGATACGCCACGGCGGGCGTCGGCAGCACACCGACCCGCAGCACGTCGACGCCCGCGCTCGCCAGACCGGCGACCACGGCGGCCTCCAGGAACTCCCCGGACGCGCGCGGGTCCCGGCCGACCACCGCGGTGGGCCGGTGGCCCGCGAAGGAGCCCGCCTCGGCCAGCACGTGGGCCGCCGCGACCGACAGACCGAGCGCCATCTCGGCGGTCAGATCCGCGTTGGCGACACCGCGCACGCCGTCCGTGCCGAAGAGTCGTCCCACTTGTCCTCCTGATGAAGCGTCACTTCCGGGGATCGCCCACGATCATGCGATCACATCAGTCTTTGAACGTCTTGTGCCGTTATACGCCCAAGACCGTGATAAACGAACGCCCCGGCGGCACTGTGGCGTGCCGCCGGGGCGTTCGAACGTACTGCTGAAGTGCGAGTACGCGCTGCAGGCAGCGAAGCTTAACGCTTGCTGTACTGCGGAGCCTTACGGGCCTTCTTCAGACCGGCCTTCTTGCGCTCGACCGCACGGTCGTCGCGCTTGAGGAAGCCGGCCTTCTTCAGGGCGCCGCGGTTGTTGTCGACGTCGGCCTCGTTCAGCGCACGGGCGACACCGAGACGGAGCGCACCGGCCTGACCGGAGACACCGCCACCCGCGATGCGGGCGATGACGTCGTAACGACCCTCGAGCTCGAGCACCTTGAAGGGCTCGTTGACTTCCTGCTGGTGCACCTTGTTCGGGAAGTAGTCCTCGAGGGTGCGACCGTTGATCTTCCACTTGCCGGTGCCCGGGACGATCCGGACGCGGGCGATGGCGTTCTTGCGACGGCCCAGGCCGGCGGCCGGCTGGGGCTCGCCGAAGCGGGAAGCCGTGGACTCCGAGGTGTACTCACCCTCGACGGGGACCTCGGACTCGGTGGTGTAGCTGTCGATGTCAAGCTCTTCGAGCGGCTGCTCGGCAGTGGTCTCGGCCACGATTCTCCTCAGATTCTGTTCAGTCTTAGGGGGTGGCCGGACTTACTGCGCGACCTGGGTGATCTCGAACGGCACCGGCTGCTGGGCAGCGTGCGGGTGCTGGTCACCCTTGTAGACCTTCAGCTTCGAGAGCATCTGACGGCCCAGAGTGTTCTTGGGGAGCATGCCCTTGACGGCCTTCTCGACGGCCTTCTCGGGGTTCTTGTCGAGCAGCTCGTCGTAACGGACCGAGCGCAGACCACCCGGGTAACCGGAGTGGCGGTAGGCCATCTTCTGGGTCCGCTTGTTGCCGGACAGGTGCACCTTGTCGGCGTTGATGATGATGACGAAGTCACCGGTGTCGACGTGAGGGGCGTAGATCGGCTTGTGCTTGCCCCGGAGGAGGGTCGCTGCGGTGGTGGCGAGACGGCCGAGGACAACGTCCTGGGCGTCGATGACGTGCCACTGGCGCGTCACATCGCCGGGCTTGGGGCTGTACGTACGCACGGTTCGTAGCCTTCGCTTCGAGTGAATGGTCCTGAACAGGTCACCGAAACGATCACGACAGCCCTGACCACACTGCGGTTGACGCAAACCGCGTGCAGGTCGCTGGTCATCGGCCCGGTGGACCGGTGTAAGGGCCCGTCCCGTGAGAATGAGCAAGCCAATACACAACGAACAGGCAGAATACCTGTGCTGCCCCGGAAGGGTCAAAACGAGGTCGCTGCCTTAACGGGAACCGATTTTACCCCGTCCCCGCGCCGCCCCGCCCAGCCGTGCCCGGCGACCGTGCCCGCCAGCACACACAGCGTGAGCGCGTCCTTGAAGGCCCGCCGCTGCACCGGTTCCAGATAGGGCCAGCTCAGCCCCGGCAGCTGGGGCACCAGCGCGAGCCAGAACCAGGGCGACCGGGCCACCGACCCCGCGCACGGAACAGAGGCGAGCAGCAGCGGCACGACGATCACCAGGTAGTGGTCATACGACGGCCTGGACACCAGGAACGCCGAGAGCATCAGGGCCGCCGCCGTCTCCGTGAGCCTGAGCGGCCCGGCGTCGGCGCGCCGCCAGCGCCGGTACGCGCAGCCCACCCCGACGGCCGCCGCGAGCAGGGCGAGCAGGGCGGCGGGCCCCTGCGGCACCCCGAGCCGGGGCAGCACGGCCGCCGGGGACGCCTCGTAGAGCCGTACGAAGTCGTCGTCGCCGCGCAGCAGGAAGGGCAGGGTGCGGGTGAAGAAGCCGGTGGGGTCGGGGAGGAAGAGGGCCGCGACCGCCGACGCCGTGGCGGGCAGCGCGACCAGCAGGGCGAGGGCCCGCCACCGGCCGGCGAAGACGAACAGCAGCGCCACCGGGACCAGGACCGGCTTCAGCGCGATCGCCGTGCCGAGCACCACGGCGGCCGCCGTCCAGCGGTTCCGGTCCGCCAGGAGCAGTCCCAGCGGCAGGGCGAGCGCCGCCGTCGCCGTCCAGTTCGCCAGGAGGATCAGATGGGCGAAGGGGGCGAAACCGGCGGCGAGGCCGGCCAGGCCCAGGGCGGCCAGGCGGCTGCGGAGCGGGACGCGGTGCAGCCGCAGGGCGCAGGCCCAGCCCGCGGCGAGGCAGGCGGTGACCGCGAGCGGGACCAGCAGGCGCAGCGCGGCCGGGGAGAGCAGGGCCTGGGGGGCGGCGGCCAGGACGGCGCCCGGGAGATAGAGGAAGTGCGGATCGTCGTAGGGGGAGCCGCCCGCCAGCCAGGTGCGCGCGGCCCGCACCACGATGGCGTTGTCCATGCCGCCGTCCCTGGTCACCCGGGTGGTGCGGACCGTCGTGGCGCCGAGCACGGCCGCGAGGAGCGCCCACAGATGCCAGGACGCGGGTCGTACCAACCACCCGGAGATGTCGCTTTTGCGCTCGCTCATCGACGCAACGCTAGGCGTCCCAGGGCCTCTTGAGGCGGAACGGCACACCCCGGGCCCCGTCTAAGATGCGGCGCATGAGCTTCGGGCAGCAGGGGGGACCCCAGTCCCAGTGGGACCCCTGGAAACCGCATTCCCAGCAGCCGTGGAACAGCGGCGGCGACAGCCAGACCCCGGACTGGGCCGCGCTCGCCGAGGCGTCCGAGTCCCGTAACAAGCGGCGCCGGCTGCTGCTGATCGGCGGTGGCGCGCTGGCCACGGTCGGCGTGGCCGCGGCGGTCGCGGTGGCCGTGGTGTCGGCGAACGGCGGCGACGAGGCGTCCGGCAAGCCGAGCGCGCAGCTTCCCGCGACCGCGGACATACCGAGCGGGTCCACGGGCCCGGCGCCGTCCTTCGAGCCGACGAGCGCGCCGCCCCCGCTGGATCCGAACGACTTCATCGCCAGCGCGAAGAAGGACACCGCCCCGCTCAGCCCCGAGACCCTCTTCCCGGGCACCCGGCTGACCGTGGGCGAGACCGTCTACCAGAAGGGCGCGACGGCCGACACCGGGGACTGCTCCTCGGCCGCCCTGAAGACCCTGCCGAAGATCCTCGACGCCAACGACTGCACCCGTCTGATGCGCGTCACCTACGTCCACGACGGCGTCGCGGTCACGGTCGGCGTGGCCGTCTTCGACACCGCGGCCCAGGCCACGAAGGCCAAGAGCGAGACGGACGACAAGAGCATCGTGAAGGCGCTGGCCGGCAAGGGCGTGAAGCCCTTCTGCAGCGGCGCCGTCTGCCGCACCACGCGCAATGCCAGCGGCCGCTACGCCTACTTCACGGTCACCGGCTTCACCAGCGGCAAGGACGTCACGACCAAGGACACCGAGGTGTTCTCGGCCGACGACGACCTCCAGACGTTCACCTTCAACCAGATCCGCCGCCGGGGCGAGGCGCAGGCATCGGCGGCGGCGCAGGCGGGCTAGCCGTTCAGGAGGCGGGCAGGGTGTCGAACCAGCCGACGCCGTTGCCCTGGAACTCCTTGGCGGCCTGCTCGGCCTCCTTCGCGGTGAGCTTCTCGCCGGCCTGGTGGTAGACCCAGTCCACCTTCATGTCCCAGGCGCGGTCGCCGGCGAACGGCAGGTCCACGAACCAGGTGTTGAAGTGGATCGCCATGTCCGCGCGGGGGGCGTAGTCCGCGCCGCTGCGGTAGAGGGTCTCGCCGTCGATGCTGTAGGTGACCGACTTCTTGTCGACCGTGATCACCATGGTGTGCCAGCCGGCGATGCTCCGCTCGGTCTTGTTGGTGACGCGGTCGCCCTCGTCGGCATTGCGCCAGGTGGTGGTGTCCAGCTTCGGTCCGGGCGCGCCCCAACCGCCGTTCGGCATGTACTCGTTGTCGAGTTCGGCGTACTTGCTGCCCGAGCCGCCGATGGTGAAGAACGTCTGGTTGATGTGGTCGCCGTTCTCACCGGTCGTCGGCTTGTCGGTGAAGTGGATCCGGGCCGCGTAGGTGCCGGTGCGGAACTTGGCCTCCTTGGTGCCGAGGGCCGCCTGCGCGGTGCCGGCCTCGGTGCCGTCGGTGGCGGCGCGCAGGTTGAGGACCTGCCCGCCGAGCGCCTCGTCGTCGCCCGGGAACGAGACGCCCTTCGCGGTCCAGGTGCTCTCGATGCCGGGACCGCCCTCGCTGGTGCGCACCAGCCAGCCGTGCTTGAACAGCGCGGTGTCCTTCGGGCCCCGGTAGTTGAAGTCGTCGAAGAAGCCGCCCTCGGGCAGCTCCGGCTCGGTCCGGGACACCGGCTGCGCCGAGGTCTTCCCGTCCCCGCCGCCGGGCTCCTCGCCCCACACCAGGGCGCCGCGCTTGTAGGCGGGGATCCGGTCGGACTCCTTGTAGGTCTTCTTGGAGGCGTCGTAGGACCAGTCACCGTCCTGGTCGACCGGCTTGTGGTCGGTCCGGTAGAGCTGGATCTCCAGGCCCTTGCTGTTGGCGCCGGGCTTCAGCACCCCCGCCTTCTCGGTGAACCCCAGCTCCAGGTAGTGGTCGGCGCCCTCGTGCGGCGTGTCCATGGCGACCACGGCACCGGTCAGATTCGCGCAACCGACCGCCGCTTCCACGCAGTTGAAGCCGTAGGAGGCGTCGTCGTCGGCCGCGAAGTAGTACCGCAGGGCGACCTCGCTCAGCGGGACCGGCTGCTCGGAGGTGTTGAAGACCTCAAGCCACGGGCGGACCGCGTCGGCCTCGGCGGAGGTCTCGGTGCGGTAGCGGACCGTGAGCTCGGGGTCCTCCGGGTTGAAGTGGTTCCACAGCGGCTTGGCGGCCAGCACACCGCCGGCCAGGACGGCCACCACGAGCAGGACCTTGAAAGCGCGGGCTATGCCACTACGCCGGCGGGGTTGACGACGGGACGCCACGTAGGTCTCCTTCAGGGGGCGCGGGGCGTGCGCCCGGCGGATGGAATCGGCAAGAGGGTACCCGTCGCCGGGCCCGGCACCAGGGGTCGGTTCGAAGCGGAATCCGGCGCCGAACGAGCCGACTCATGACCATGCGTAAGGGTTGTACGCGCCTCTAGTGACAATAAAGACGGTGTGCGAGCTGTGAACACATGTGTGGTCGCTGTTAGCCTTCTCGCTCCTGTATTCGATGGATGACTGTGCGCCCGGGCCGGGGGGCCTGGGTGGCGCCGGGGTGGGAAGTATTGCCGTGAACCGAAACACCACTGTCGATCTCGTGATCATCGGGCTCGGCTACGTCGGGCTGCCCCTTGCCCGGGCAGCAAGCGCTTCCGGCCTCAAGGTCGTGGGCCTGGACCGCAGCCAGCCAGTGGTGCAGGGGCTGAACTCCGGTTCCTCGCACGTCGACGACATCAGCGACGCCGATGTACGCGCCATGCTCGACCAGGGCTTCCGCGCGGTCTCCTCGCCCGAGGTCATCGCGGACGCGGCCGCCGTCGTCATCTGCGTGCCGACCCCGCTGACCGAGCACGGCGCGCCCAACCTCGGCGCGGTGGACTCCGCCGTCGCGGACATCGCGGCCCACCTCAAGCCGGGCACCCTGGTCGTCCTGGAGTCCACGACGTACCCGGGCACCACCGACGAGGTCGTCCGCCCGCGCCTGGAGGCCGGCGGCCTGACGGCGGGCGTCGACTTCTACCTCGCCTTCTCCCCCGAGCGCATCGACCCGGGGAACCCGACCTACGGCCTGGAGAACACGCCCAAGGTCGTCGGCGGCACCACCCCGGACTGCACCAAGGCGGCCCGCGCGCTGTACGAGCGCTTCGTGGGCAGCGTGGTGGAGGCCAAGGGCACGCGTGAAGCCGAGATGGCCAAGCTGCTGGAGAACACCTACCGGCACGTGAACATCGCGCTCGTCAACGAGATGGCGATGTTCTGCCGTGAGATCGGTGTCGACCTCTGGGACTCCATCCGCTGCGCCTCCAGCAAGCCCTTCGGCTTCGCGCCCTTCTACCCGGGCCCCGGCGTCGGCGGCCACTGCATCCCGATCGACCCGAACTACCTTTCTTACAAGGTGCGTTCGCTCGGTATACCGTTCCGATTCGTGGAACTGGCCCAGGAGATCAACCAGCGGATGCCCGCCCATGTCGTCGCCCGCGCGGCCGACCTGCTCAACCAGCAGGGCAAGCCGATCCGCGGCTCGCGCGTCCTCCTGCTCGGCGTCACCTACAAGCCGGACATCTCCGACCAGCGGGAGAGCCCCGCGGTGGACGTGGCCGAGCTGCTGCTCGAGCGCGGCGCCGACCTCGCGTACTACGACCCCCGCGTCGAGGGCTGGACCGTCGAGGGCACCGCGGTGCCCCGGGTCGAGGACTACCTCGCCGGTGCGGCCGACGCCGACCTGACCATCCTTCTCCAGCAGCACAGCGAGCTCGACCTGGACGCGCTGGCCGACCGGTGCCGCCTGCTCTTCGACACGCGCGGCAGGTCGGCCGACCATCCCCAGGTGGTCAAGCTGTGACCGACGCCTACATACCGGGGGCCGTCGACACCGACGGCCGCCGCCGTCACAAGCGCCGACGGCATCTGAAGGTCTCGTACTTCTTCTTCCTCGCCATCGCCGCCGTCATCGTCACCAAGCTCGACCCGGACTCGCTCCACTACTACTCGTTCGGCGCGCTCGGGCTGCTCGCCCTCAAGATGTTCGGTGCACTCTTCTACCGGCCCGCCAAGGCGGACCGCGAGGAGCTGATGCTGCTGGACAACTCCTGGGTCACCGCGGTCATCCCGATCTACAACGAGGACCCGGTGATGTTCGAGCAGGGCATGCGCAGCCTTCTCGCGCAGAGCCGGCTCCCCAACGAGATCCACATCATCGACGACGCCAGCGCCGACAACTCCGGCATCAAGGCGGCGAAGAAGATGCGCCGCGAGTTCGAGGCGCAGGGCGTGAAGTACACGGTCAGCGTGCAGCCCGAGAACAAGGGCAAGCGCGAGGCCCTCGCCCTCGGCTTCGAGGCGGCGCCGTACACCGACCTGTTCCTGTGCGTGGACTCGGACACGATCCTGTCCCGGGACACCGTCCGTGAGCTGCTGCTGCCCATGGCCGACCCGAAGATCATGGCCTCCACGGGCATGGTCCTCGCGCTCAACCACGACAGCAACATCTTCACGCGCCTGCAGGACCTGCGGTACGGCAACTCGTTCCTGTTCGAGCGGGCCGCGTACTCCCGGCTGAAGTCGGTGCTCTGCTGCTGCGGCGCGCTCTCGGTGTACCGCGGCACGCTGGTGCGCAAGTACCTGCCGGACTTCCTCAACCAGCAGTTCCTCGGCAAGCCGGCCGTCTTCGGCGACGACCGGCGCATGACGAACTACTGCCTGATGGAGGGCCAGGTCGTCTTCCAGGAGACGGCCGTCGGCTACACCGCCGTCCCCGAGAAGCTGCCGCACTTCCTGCGCCAGCAGGTCCGCTGGAACAAGTCCTTCTTCCGCGAGTCCCTGTGGGCCTTCAGGAACCAGAAGAAGTTCCGGCCCGCCTTTTGGCTGACCTGCATGGAACTGGCGCTGTGGCTGGTCTTCGGCTCGGCGATGTTCTACTCCATGGTCATCCTGCCGATCATGCAGCCGGAGCGGTTCGTCAACCACATCGGCGACTACCTGGTCTTCATGGTCCTCATGGGGTACCTGCGCAACGTCCGGTACCTGGACTTCCCCCGCCGCGGCATGGGCTTCATCAAACGCTTCGGCATGTTCCTGCTGGCCCCGCTGTACGGCGTCATCCAGCTGCTCCTGCTGACCCCGCTGCGCTTCTACGCCCTGCTCACCCTGCACAAGGGCAGCTGGGGCACCCGTCAGGGCGGCGTCGAGGTCTCGGTCGCCGGCGACCACGAGCAGGACGTCTCCGCGGTCTACGAGGAAGAGGACGAGTACTCGTCCCAGCAGGTCTCCTCCACGATCGAGATGATGCGCCTGGAGGGCATCGCCCTCGCCCGTACGGCCCCGCACGCCTCCCCGCGCAACCCCAACGGCATGGCCCACGCCTACACCGGCCACACCCAGGGCGAGCTGCACGACATGGGCCGCAACGCGCCCCAGCAGCAGGTGGCGTGGAACGGCGTGACAGAGCCGCAGCCGATCCCCGAGCAGGGCTACATCACACCGCAGTACCAGCAGCAACAGCCGCAGTACCAGCAGCAGCCGCAGCCGTACGGCGGCCGACCGCAGGGTCCGTACCAGCAGCAGCCGCAGCACCAGCAGCAGGGGTACGACCAGTGGCAGGGCCACCAGGGCCAGCAGCCCTACGTCCCGCAGCAGCCGCAGGGTCCGTACCAGCAACAACAGCAACAGCCGCCGCAGCAACAGCAACAGCAGTGGCCCCCGGAGAACCAGCCGTACGCCCCGGAGCACCAGGACGACGGCTGGTTCAACGACCGCCGCTAGCCGTCAGGCGTAGTACGCCATCGCCTCCTGGACGGTGAGCACCTCGATCTCGCGCTTGTCGATCTCCGCCATCAGCGTGCGCAGACCGGCCTGGCTGATCTCGGTGCTCGCCGCCGGCGTACCGGCCACGATCTTGTGCAGGCACAGGATCAGCCAACTGCCGCTGTTGGCACAGCGGTCCAGCGCTCCGCCCGTGCCGACCACCTTGCTCAGCGCGGTGCCGCCGATTCCCGTTCCGTCGGTGATTCCGGTCAGCGCTTTGAGCCGGTAGGGCATGGCCGGCGCAAAGCTCTCGATGGTCTCGGAAATGATCGAGCGCGCGGTGGTGAAGTGGCGGGCGGCGAGCAGATCGACGGGCACCCCGTCGGTGGTCTTCTGAAATGCGCCGTGCGGATAGGCGAAGTGCTCGCTGGTGAATCCGTTGCCGACGAGCCATTCCCGCAGCTTTGCGAAATCCGCGTCGACCTGCTGGGCGGTGAGCTTGGGGTAACTCGCCGTGTGCGTGGCGTTGGCGTAGGAGTGCCCGGCCATCTCCCAGCCGGAGGAGTCCTGGAGCGAGCGCATCTGGCCGAGGGTCACGAAGGAGCCGGTGCCGATCACATCGGCGATGTTGTACAGCGTGCCCGGCATGCCGTACGGGTCCATGACCGGACGGGCCAGATCGTGCACCGACTTGTGCGAGTCGTCGAAGGTGATGGACACCACGCCCTTGGGGAAGACGGCTTCGGTGTCGGGCACCAGCTCGACCGCCTGGAGGTGGTACGTCACCGGTGCCGCCGCGTCGTCGTAGACCGCGAAGGACATGTCGGTGAAGCCCGTCCGCACCGACGGCTCGCCCGCCGCGGAGAGCGTGTACGTGCCGGACGCGGCGGCCACGTCCGCCCACTGCAGGTGAACCGTCACCCACTCCCCGGACTGCACGTAGTTGGCCCCGGTGCCGGAGTGGGTGTGCACCCGCCAGCTGAAGGCGTTCTTCAGCCCGGAGCTGCCCAGGTAGAAGACGATCCGGCTGAGGTGGGCGGCGTCCGAGACCCGGAAGATCAGCCGGATCATCTTGCCGCTGAGGTCCATGGCGGTCATGCCGGTCTTGCGGACGTACGACTGCACCCCGGTGCCCGCGGTGGTCACCCGGACCGAGGACGTCCCCCGGGTGAAGACGGCGGTGTCGGCCGGGTTCGACGAGGCGGTCCCGGTGCCCCCCGCCGTCCAGCCGTGCCCCGACTGGAACTGCTGGCTCCAGGTCGCCCGGCGATAGCGCGGCCGCACTCCGGTCGGCGCGTACGGCGGCACCCCGAGGCCCTCGGCCGGAGCCGCGTCCGCGGTGGCCAGCGCGCCTATGCCACCCACCGTGACCAGGCCCCCGAACCCCATGGCCCGCAGCGCGGAACGCCGCCCCATCGGAGCGGAGCCCCTTTTACCTCTTCTCAAAATGCCCTCGTTCGTCAAAAGCGTTCACTTATTCATGTGTTCAATGAGACCAGTGTGACAGTAAACTCACAGTAGAACACGTGAGGTTGATGCTTTCGGTCCTACCTTCATTTTTCAAGGGCCTGGACGAGACAGGGGAATCTCGCCGCCTCACCACGACACTTCGCAGGCCCCCGGGGGGGCTGTGTACGTATGACACCGGAGGGTTCATGAACAGGGGTTCAGTCGGCCTGCGCTTCACTGCCGCGGCCGCACTGCTGGTGGCGGGTCTGGGAGCCGGCGGGGCCTTCCCGGCCGCCGCGGCCGGGACCGCACCGTGCAAGCCGACGGAGGGCTTCACCCACTGCAAGATCTTCGACCACTCGGGCGCGGCCGTGGACTTCCAGGTCCCGGCCGGGGTCGAGGAGCTGGACTTCCGCGGCTGGGGCATGGGCGGCGACGGCAATGCCTTCGCCGGCGGCGGCAATGCCGCGTATGTGGGGGGCACGCTGGACGTCACCCCCGGTGAGCACCTGACCGTCAAGGTCGGCGGCGTGCGCATCGGCGGCAAGCTCTACGGCGACGCGCTCGGCGGCAAGGGCGGCGCGGACAGCTGGGGCGGGGGCGGCGGCGCGAGCACCGCGGTCCGCGCCGCGGACGGCACCGCGCTGTTCATCGCCGCCGGCGGTGGCGGCGGCGGGACCGGCAGCCATGACCTGGGCAGCGGTGGAGACGGTGGCGCTCCCGATGGCGGCGACGCCGGCGGCGGCGACTTCGGTGGCAAGGGCGCGAAGGGCGGCCAGGGCGGCGCGGCCGGTGCCGAGGGCGGCAAGCCCGGTGCCGATCACACGCAGGGCGGTGCCGGTGGTGACGGCGGCGCCAAGGCGGGCGGTGGCGGCGCGGGGTACGCGGGTGGCGGTGGCGGCGGCGCCCGGGAGGCGAAGGGCGACGCCGGCAGCGGCGGTGGCGGCTCCAGCTACGTCGACGCCGAGCACACCTCCGACGTACGCCTGGTGAGCAGCAACACGTCCTACCCGGCGGCGAAGGACGACCCGTTCTGGGTGCACAACCCGCTCGACGACAACACGCCCGACCTCTCCGGCATCGGCCAGGGCGGCTCCAACTCCCGCGGCGGCGACGGCCGTGTGGTCTTCCAGTGGAAGGACCCCAAGGGCATCCCCGTGGTGTCCGGGCTGACCCGGGAGTCCGGTGACGATCAGACCATTGATCCGTTCGACGTCTCCGACCCGATGGTCGTCGTGGCCCGGAACAAGGACGGGGAGCCGCTGCCCGACCAGAAGGTGACCTACACCCTGGAGGACCCGAACGGCCTCGGCGTGCGGTGGGACGACTCCACCCCGGCCGAGGTGTACACGGACGCCCAGGGACGCGCCGAGTCCCCCCGCGTCATCACCGAGGAGAAGGAGGGCGCCTTCACGGTCCGCGCGACCTCCGGTGACGCCTCCACGACGTTCACCGCCCACGTCGCGGAACTGAGCCACGCCGTCGAGATCACGGGCGGCGACGACCAGCAGGCGGCCCCCGGTGAGGCCTTCGCCGAGCCGCTGACCGTCAAGGTGACCAAGCACGGTACTTCGGCGGCCGACACCGAGGTGGAGTTCAGCGTCGAGAGCAACACCGATGAGGCCCCGACGTTCGAGGGCGAGCAGTCCGTGAGCGTCACCACCGACGCCGAGGGCGAGGCCACCGCCACCGAGCTGGTCGCGGGCCAGGAGCCGGGCACGTACAACGTCCTCGCGACGGCCGGCGACGCCGGAATCCGCTTCACCGTCGAGGTGACCGAGGAGGGCGCGACCGCCTCCCCGTCCCCGAGCCCGTCCGGCACGTCCGACACCACGACCGGCGGCACCGGCAGCACCGGCGGCACCGGAGGCACCGACACCCAGGGCGACTCGGGCAGCCTCGCCCTGACCGGCGCCGCGGGCATCGGCACCCTGGCCGGGGCGGCCGCGGCCCTGGTCGGTCTCGGCTGGGCCGCGACGCGGCTGCGCAAGCGCCCCCGCACGCAGGACTGACGCCCGCCGAAAGGGGGCCCCGCGGGATTGCGGGGCCCCCTTTCAGTGCACCTGCCCCCGCACCCGCCGAGCCTGCCGCTGCCGCTCGGCGAGCTGATCGGCGGCCGGGTAGGCGACCTCTTCCAGGGTCAGCCCGTGCGGCCGTACGACATGCACGGCACTGTCCCGCAGCCGCGCGTCGAGCACCTTCCGCGGCCACTCCACCCCGCGGTGCCCGTCGCCGACGAACAGCAACGCCCCCACCATGGACCGCACTTGGTTGTGGCAGAAGGCGTCGGCCCGGACCTCGATCTCGACGACCCCGTCGGCGGTCCGCCGCACCTCGAAGTCGAAGATCTCCCGGACGGTCGAGGCCCCCTCACGCTTCTTCGCGTAGGCGGCGAAGTCATGCTCCCCGACGAGGGACTTGGCGGCGGCGTCCATCACCGCGACGTCCAAGTCCCAGTCGTGCCACAGCACATGACTGCGCAGCAGCGGATCCACCCCGCCCGGCCGGTCGGCGACCCGGTAGACGTACCGCCGCCACAGCGCCGCGAACCGCGCGTTGAACCCGTCCGGAGCCTCGCTCAGCGCCCACACCCGCACATCCTTGGGCAGCCGCCCCGCGAGCCGCTTGACCAGCTTCTCCCGGTGCTCCTCCCACAACGCGGCGGGCAGATCCACATGCGCCACCTGCCCCCGCGCATGCACCCCGGCGTCCGTCCGGCCGGCCACCGTCAGGTCGTACGTCTCCTTCGACCGCGTCACGGTCCGCAACGCGGCCTCGACCTCCCCCTGCACGGTCCGCCGCCCCCCGGCCTGCTTGGCCCACCCGGAAAACTCGGTCCCGTCGTACGACAGGTCCAGCCGCACCCGCACGAACCCGGGCTGTACGTCGTCACTCACCCAGAGATCCTCTCCACACCACACAAAAGCGGGCCCGCCCCTCGAAAGGAACGGACCCGCTGAGCGCCCCGAAGGGGCGCGGGGAACTGCGCGAGCAACCACGACAAGGCCGCGGCCGCCGACCAACAGGACCCGGCAGACGCTTACGCGTCCTTCGACTCCTCGGCAGACGTCTCCTCGGCCTCATCGGCCTTGGCCACGTCGACCTTCTTCTCCTCCGCAGCCGGCGTCTCCGCGTCCTTGGCGGCCCGCTTCGTCGCGGCCTCCGCCTCGCCGGTCGCCTCCTGCGCCACGGTCAGCGCCTCCACCAGCTCGATGACAGCCATGGGCGCGTTGTCGCCACGGCGGTTACCGATCTTGGTGATACGGGTGTAGCCACCCGGGCGGTTCTCGTAGCGCGGGCCGATCTCGGTGAAGAGCGTGTGGACGATGCTCTTGTCCGTGATCACCTGGAGCACCTGACGGCGGTTGTGAAGGTCGCCCTTCTTCGCCTTGGTGACCAGACGCTCGGCGTACGGGCGCAGCCGGCGGGCCTTCGCCTCGGTGGTGGTGATGCGGCCGTGCTCGAAGAGGCTCTTCGCCAGGTTCGCGAGGAGCAGCTTCTCGTGCGCGGCACTGCCGCCCAGACGGGCACCCTTGGTGGGCTTCGGCATTTCTTTCTCCTGTGTGTCTGCCCCGGCCGTATCAGGTACCGGGGTCAGGAACCCGGTGAGCGGATGCTCACCGGCAACGACCGATCAGTACTGCTCGGTCTCCACGAAACCCGCGTCCGCGTCGTCGTCGGCGCCGAAGGCGTCGGCAGCGGCCGTGGGGTCGAATCCGGGCGGGCTGTCCTTGAGGGCCAGGCCCATGCCGGCCAGCTTCGCCTTGACCTCGTCGATGGACTTCGCACCGAAGTTGCGGATGTCCAGCAGGTCGGCCTCGGAACGCGCCACGAGCTCACCCACGGAGTGGATGCCCTCACGCTTGAGGCAGTTGTAGGAGCGGACCGTGAGCTCCAGCTCCTCGATCGGCAGCGCCAGATCGGCGGCGAGGGCGGCGTCCGTGGGGGACGGGCCCATGTCGATGCCCTCGGCGTCGATGTTCAGCTCGCGGGCGAGACCGAACAGCTCGACCAGGGTCTTACCGGCGGAGGCCATCGCGTCACGCGGACGCATCGCCTGCTTGGTCTCGACGTCGACGATCAGCTTGTCGAAGTCGGTGCGCTGCTCGACACGGGTCGCCTCGACCTTGTACGTGACCTTGAGCACCGGCGAGTAGATGGAGTCGACCGGGATACGGCCGATCTCCTGGCCCACCTGCTTGTTCTGCACGGCGGAGACGTAACCGCGGCCGCGCTCGACCGTCAGCTCCATCTCCAGCTTGCCCTTGCCGTTGAGCGTGGCGAGGACCAGGTCGGGGTTGTGCACCTCGACACCGGCCGGGGGCGCGATGTCGGCGGCGGTGACCAGACCCGGGCCCTGCTTGCGCAGGTACATCACGACCGGCTCGTCGTGCTCCGAGGAGACGACCAGCTGCTTGATGTTGAGGATCAGGTCGGTGACGTCCTCCTTGACGCCCGGCACGGTGGTGAACTCGTGCAGCACGCCGTCGATGCGGATGCTGGTGACAGCCGCGCCGGGGATGGAGGACAGGAGGGTACGGCGCAGGGAGTTGCCGAGGGTGTAACCGAAGCCCGGCTCCAGCGGCTCGATCACGAACCGGGAGCGGAATTCGTCGACGACCTCTTCGGTCAACGACGGACGCTGAGCGATCAGCATGTGTGGATCAGATCCTTCTGTCAGGGGCGCCCGCTATTTGACGCCCTGATATGTGACAAGGGTACGGGCGATACGACTCGAAGGAGCCGTACCGCCCGAAGACCCAGCCCGCGCGAAGCGGCGCGACGCGTCAGACGCGGCGTCGCTTCGGCGGACGGCAGCCGTTGTGCGGGGTCGGGGTGACGTCCTGGATGGAGCCGACCTCGAGACCGGTCGCCTGGAGCGAACGGATGGCGGTCTCACGACCGGAACCCGGGCCCTTAACGAACACGTCGACCTTGCGCATGCCGTGCTCCTGGGCGCGGCGGGCAGCCGACTCGGCGGCCATCTGCGCGGCGAACGGCGTCGACTTCCGGGAGCCCTTGAAGCCGACGTGGCCGGCGGAGGCCCAGGAGATCACGTTGCCCGAGGGGTCCGTGATCGAGACGATGGTGTTGTTGAACGTGCTCTTGATGTGCGCGTGGCCGTGAGCGACGTTCTTCTTTTCCTTGCGGCGCACCTTCTTGGCAGCGCCCTGACGACCCTTGGGGGGCATCTGTACTCCTACGGGAGGTGGTCGGTCCTACAGCGAAGACCGCTGGACTGCGAAGTCCGCTGAGGACTACTTCTTGCCCGGCTTCTTCTTGCCGGCGATGGCGCGACGCGGGCCCTTGCGGGTGCGGGCGTTGGTGCTGGTGCGCTGACCGCGGACGGGCAGGCCACGGCGGTGCCGCAGACCCTGGTAGCAGCCGATCTCGACCTTGCGGCGGATGTCGGCCTGGACCTCACGGCGGAGGTCACCCTCGGTCTTGATGTTGCTGTCGACGTACTCACGAATCGCGACGAGCTGCTCCTCGGAGAGGTCGCGAACGCGGGTGTTCGGGTCGACGCCGGTCGCAGCCAGCGTCGCCTGGGAGAGGGTCCGACCGATGCCGAACACGTAGGTGAGGGCAACCTCCACGCGCTTGTCGCGCGGGATGTCAACACCGGAAACGCGTGCCATTCAATGGCTCCTGGTGATCTTCGGAGGTCTTCCGCA
The DNA here is from genome assembly GCF_053592195.1 of Streptomyces sp. NPDC002776. NCBI lineage: Bacteria > Bacillati > Actinomycetota > Actinomycetes > Kitasatosporales > Streptomycetaceae > Streptomyces > Streptomyces sp. NPDC002776. The sequence continues at coordinate 609,228 of NZ_JBSFVG010000001.1, forward strand.
GAACCGATTCCCAGCCGCCGTACCAGGTACGAACTGGGTCCCCGGCCTCCGAACCGGGGGTGTCAGACGATCGCTCGCCTGGGTTCTGCGTATGAACAAATTCAGCTTGCGTCGCGCGAAGTCTCTGCGAAAGAAGTGCAGAGGGAAAGGTCGTGCGTCAGCCCTGGCGCTGCTTGTGGCGCGGGTTGTCGCAGATGACCATGACCCGACCGTGACGGCGGATCACCCTGCACTTGTCGCAGATCTTCTTGACGCTCGGCTTGACCTTCATGGGATTGAGGTTCTCCGGGTCAGTGCCATCACCCCGCCGAAACGGAGCGCGGGCAAGATCTACTTGTAGCGGTAGACGATCCGGCCACGCGTCAGGTCGTACGGAGACAGCTCCACCACGACCCGGTCGTCAGGGAGGATGCGGATGTAGTGCATGCGCATCTTGCCGCTGATGTGTGCCAGGACCTGGTGGCCGTTCTGGAGCTCGACCTTGAACATGGCGTTCGGAAGAGACTCGACGACAGTGCCCTCGATCTCGATGGCACCTTGCTTCTTGGCCACGCTTCGCCCTTCGAATCGACTACCTTGATCGACTCAGTGCGAGCGCATGCAGACATGCGGGTACACAAGAGCCGACGAGTCAGTCTACGACAGCGCACCCGGAAACACGAATCGACCAAGTCTGCCCTGCCACACAGATCATTAAGCACGCGAACCCAGGGGCACAGAAAACCGCACTCCAGGCCCCCGAGCCGCTCAGGCCAGCGGATCCGGCGCGGCAGTGATTCCGTACTCCGCCAGCTTCGCCTTGCCGCCGTCCGGGGCCGTCAGGACCAGCGGACCCTGCTCCGTCAGCGCGACGGAATGCTCCCAGTGCGAGGACCAGGTGCCGTCCGTGGTGATGACCGTCCAGTCGTCCTCGAGGACCTCGGTCTTCGGGGTGCCGAGGGAGACCATCGGCTCGATGGCCAGGCAGAAGCCCGGCACCAGCTTCGGGCCCTTGCCGCGCCGGCGCTCGACGTAGTTCAGCAGGTGCGGGTCCATGTGCATCTCGGTGCCGATGCCGTGGCCGCCGTAGTCCTCGATGATGCCGTAGCGACCGCCGCCGACCTTGGGCTGGCGGCGGATGTAGGTCTCGATGGCCCGGGAGATGTCGACGAGCCGGTTGCCCGGCTTCATCGCCGCGATCCCGGCCCACATCGACTCCTCGGTCACCCGCGAGAGCTCGACCAGCTCCGGGGCGTGACCGGACCCCACGAACGCCGTGTAGGCGGCGTCTCCGTGCCAGCCGTCCACGATCGCGCCGCAGTCGATGGAGATGACGTCCCCGTCCTTCAGGACGACCTCGTCGGACGGGATGCCGTGGACGACGACCTCGTTCACGGAGGTGCAGATCGTCGCCGGGAACCCGCCGTAGCCGAGGAAGTTCGACTTGGCCCCGTGCTCGGCGAGCACCTTGCGCGCGACCTCGTCCAGGTCCTTGGTGCTGGCCCCGGGCACCGCGGCCTCCCGGGTCGCCGCATGAATGGCCGCGACGACCAGTCCCGCCTCACGCATCTTGGCGATCTGCTCGGGGGTCTTGATCTGCACCATGGCGGCGGGGGCCTTTCTGGAACCGGCGAAGGGGACTACCTCAACCATACGGGCGGCCACGCGCGGCCGTGCCGCCGGAGCGGGACCGCCCACGCAGCAGCCGCGGCCCCCTGACAAGGGAACCGCGGCTGTCGCACCGTACAAAGACCTACTGCGAGGCGCCCTCGCGCTTCAGCGCGGCCAGCGCCCGGCCCGTGACCTCGTCCACCTGACCCATGGCCTCGATCGTCACGACCAGACCCTGCGCCTTGTAGTAGTCGATGATCGGCTCGGTCTGCGTGTGGTAGACCTCCAGCCGCGTCCGGACGGTCGCCTCGGAGTCGTCGTCCCGCTGGTACAGCTCGCCGCCGCAGACGTCACAGACGCCTTCCTTGGCCGGCTTCTTGTACGAGACGTGGAAGACGTGCGCGGAGTCGTTGCGGCAGATGCGCCGGCCGGCGATCCGCTTGACGACCTCCTCCTCCGGGGCCTCCAGGTCCAGCACCGCGTCCAGGGTGATGCCCTCGGTGGTCAGCAGCTCGTCCAGCGCCTCGGCCTGGGACACATTCCGCGGAAAGCCGTCCAGCAGGAAACCGCCCTCGGCGTCCGGCTGCTCCATGCGGTCCTTGGCCATCGCGATGGTGACCTCGTCCGGCACGAGATTGCCCGCGTCCATGTAGGACTTCGCGAGCTTCCCGAGCTCCGTCTGCCGGCTGATGTTGGCGCGGAACAGGTCGCCCGTGGAGATGTGCGGGATGTTCAGCTTCTCGGCAAGGCGCGTGGCTTGCGTTCCCTTACCGGCGCCCGGCGGCCCGACGAGGACGATTCGCATCAGCGGAGGAACCCTTCGTAATTGCGCTGCTGGAGCTGGCTCTCGATCTGCTTCACGGTCTCGAGACCGACACCCACGATGATCAGGATGCTGGTGCCACCGAACGGGAAGTTCTGGTTGGCGCCGAAACCGGCCAACGCAATCGTCGGGACGAGAGCGATCAGACCCAGATACAGCGAACCCGGCCAAGTGATCCGGTTGAGCACGTAGCTCAGGTACTCAGCGGTCGGTCGGCCAGCCCGGATGCCCGGGATGAAGCCACCATACTTCTTCATGTTGTCGGCGACTTCCTCGGGGTTGAAGGAGATCGCCACATAGAAGAACGCAAAGAAAACGATGAGCAAGAAGTACACAGTGATGTAAATCGGATGGTCGCCTGTGACGAGATTCGCTTCGATCCAGGATTTCCAGCCCGAAGTACCGCTCGAGAACTGCGCGATCAGTGCCGGGATGTAGAGCAGCGACGAGGCGAAGATGACGGGAATCACACCCGCCTGGTTCACCTTCAGCGGGATGTACGTGGACGTACCACCGTAGGAACGGCGCCCGATCATGCGCTTCGCGTACTGCACGGGAACGCGGCGCTGGGCCTGCTCGACGAAGACGACCAGGCCGACCATGACGAACCCGACGAGCATGACGGTGCCGAACTCGATCCAGCCGTCGGCCAGGCTGCCCTGCGTCTTGATGGCCCACAGCGCGGACGGGAAGGTGGCGGCGATCGAGATGAACATCAGGATCGACATGCCGTTGCCGATGCCGCGGTCGGTGATCAGCTCACCGAGCCACATGACCATGGCCGTACCGGCGGTCATCGTGATGACCATGGTGACGGTGACGAAGATCGAGCGGTCCGGGACGATCTGGCCGGCGACCGTGCAGCCGGAGAAGAGGGCGCCGCTGCGGGCGGTGGCGACGAGGCCGGTGCCCTGCAGGATGGCGAGCGCCACTGTCAGGTAACGGGTGTACTGCGTGATCTTCGCCGTACCGGCCTGGCCCTCCTTCTTCAGGGCCTCCAGTCGCGGGATCACCACGGTCAGCAGCTGCAGAATGATGCTCGCCGTGATGTACGGCATGATGCCCAGCGCGAAGACCGTGATCTGCAGCAGCGCGCCGCCACTGAACATGTTGACCAGACCGAACAGGCCCTGGTTGCCGGACGCCTCGTCCACACACTGCTGGACGGACGTGTAATCGACACCGGGGATCGGTACATGCGTACCGATCCGGTAGATCACGATGATGCCGAGCGTGAAGAGCAGCTTCTTGCGCAGGTCGGGCGTCTTGAACGCCCGGGCGAACGCGGTGAGCACGGTGCCTCCTGCGACCCCCGCGCTACTGCGTCAAGGGTGACGGTCTTGAGGTTCGACGATTAGGTAACGGTCAACTGCCGCTCAGAGTGCCGCATGTGAAGCACCCAGTAAAAGTTGGCAGTGCAGGCCACCTTACCCGCGAGACTGCCACCCTAGGAACGACCAACCGGGGATACCCCATTTGTGGGGTATCCCCGGTCGGGATCGCTCAAGTCATCGAGACGCCTGATGTGTTCAGACGAGCTCGGTGACGGTACCGCCGGCGGCGGTGATCTTCTCCTTGGCGGAGCCGGAGACGGCGTCGACCGTCACCTGCAGCGCCACGGAGATCTCGCCCTGGCCGAGGACCTTGACGAGGCTGTTCTTGCGAACGGCACCCTTGGCCACCAGACCCTCGACGGTGACCTCGCCACCCTCGGGGTAGAGCGAGGCCAGCTTGTCGAGGTTCACGACCTGGTACTCGGTCTTGAACGGGTTCTTGAAGCCCTTGAGCTTCGGGAGGCGCATGTGGAGGGGCATCTGCCCGCCCTCGAAGCGCTCCGGAACCTGGTAACGGGCCTTGGTGCCCTTGGTGCCACGACCGGCCGTCTTACCCTTCGACGCCTCACCACGACCGACACGGGTCTTGGCGGTCTTGGCGCCGGGAGCCGGACGGAGGTTGTGGATCTTGAGCGGGTTGTTCTCCGCCATGATCAGTCGACCTCCTCGACCGTCACGAGGTGGCGGACGGTGTGCACCATGCCGCGGAACTCGGGGCGGTCCTCCTTGACGACCTGCGTGTTGATGCCCTTGAGACCAAGGGAACGCAGGGTGTCACGGTGGTTCTGCTTGCTGCCGATGTACGACTTCGTCTGCGTGATCCTGAGCTGAGCCATTACGCAGCACCAGCCCCGGCACGCGCACGCAGCAGAGCCGCGGGAGCGACGTCCTCGAGCGGCAGACCGCGGCGGGCCGCGATCTCCTCGGGACGCTGCAGGCCCTTCAGGGCCTCCACGGTCGCGTGCACGATGTTGATCGCGTTCGAAGAGCCGAGCGACTTCGACAGGATGTCGTGCACGCCGGCGCACTCGAGCACGGCACGCACCGGACCACCGGCGATAACGCCGGTACCGGGGGAAGCAGGCTTGAGCAGGACGACGCCCGCAGCCTTCTCACCCGTGATCGGGTGCGGGATGGTGCCCTGGATACGGGGGACCTTGAAGAAGTGCTTCTTGGCCTCCTCCACACCCTTGGCGATGGCGGCCGGCACCTCCTTGGCCTTGCCGTAACCGACACCCACGGTGCCGTCACCGTCGCCCACTACGACGAGCGCAGTGAAGCTGAAGCGACGACCACCCTTCACAACCTTGGCGACGCGGTTGATCGCGACAACGCGCTCAACGTACGCGGTCTTCTCGGCGGCAGCTGCGCCGCCGTCACGGCCCTTCCGGTCCCGCCGCTCGCCGCCACCGGCACCGCCACCGCGGCGCTGGGGTCCAGCCATTGGATTTACCTCTCTCTTTTCCGCTAGCTACGAACGGCTCAGAACTTCAAGCCGGCTTCGCGGGCGGCGTCCGCCAGGGCAGCAATGCGCCCGGCGTACTGATTGCCACCACGGTCGAATACGACAGCCTCGACGCCGGCGGCCTTGGCACGCTCGGCGACCAGGGCTCCGACCTGCTTGGCCTGGGCCGACTTGTCGCCCTCGCCACCGCGGACCGAGGTGTCCAGGGTGGACGCCGACGCCAGGGTGTGACCCTTGATGTCGTCGATCACCTGGGCCACGATGTGGCGGTTCGAGCGGGTAACGACCAGACGGGGACGCTCCGCCGTACCGGCGATCCGCTTGCGGATCCGGATGTGACGGCGCTTGATCGCGGCGCGCTTGTAGGCGTCGCCCTTCAGGATCTTCTGTCCGTATGCCATGGCTTACTTACCCGCCTTTCCGACCTTGCGGCGGATGACTTCGCCCTCGTACTTGACACCCTTGGCCTTGTACGGGTCGGGCTTGCGCAGCTTGCGGATGTTGGCCGCAACCTCGCCGACCTTCTGCTTGTCGATGCCCTCGACCTGGAAACGGGTCGGGGTCTCCACCTTGAAGGCGATTCCCTCGGGGGCCTCGACCGTGATCGGGTGGCTGTAGCCGAGCGCGAACTCGAGGTTCGAGCCCTTGGCGGTCACGCGGTAACCGACACCACTGATCTCGAGCTTCTTCACGTAACCCTGGGTCACGCCGGTGATCATGTTCGCCACCAGCGTGCGGGACAGGCCGTGCAGGGCCTTGTTCTGACGCTCGTCGTTGGGGCGGGTGACGTTCAGAACGCCGTCCTCACCCTTGACGATCTCGATCGGCGCCGAGACGGTGTGGGTCAGTTCGCCCTTGGGGCCCTTGACCTTCACCGTACGGCCGTCGATGGTGACGTCCACGCCGGCGGGAACCGCGATGGGGAGCTTGCCGATGCGCGACATAGCTGTTTCCTCCGTTCCCTTCCGTTACCAGACGTAGGCGAGAACTTCTCCGCCTACGCCCTTCTTGCCGGCCTGCTTGTCGGTGAGGAGCCCGTGGGACGTGGAGATGATCGCCACGCCGAGGCCACCCAGCACCTTGGGCAGGTTGGTGGACTTCGCGTACACCCGGAGACCGGGCTTGGAGATCCGCTTGATGCCCGCGATGGAGCGCTCACGGTTCGGGCCGAACTTCAGCTCGAGAACGAGGTTCTTGCCGACCTCGGCGTCCTCGACCTTCCAGCCCGTGATGAAGCCCTCCTGCTGGAGGATCTCCGCGATGTGCGACTTGATCTTCGAGTGCGGCATCGCCACGGTGTCGTGGTACGCCGAGTTCGCGTTCCGCAGACGCGTAAGCATGTCTGCGATCGGATCAGTCATGGTCATGAATTGGCCTTCGGCCTCTCTCGCCGGGGTTTCCAGGTGCCCATCCCTCTCCTCGATCCGAGACGAGGCGGGTGCGGTGCGGTGGACCTACGGCGTAGTAAGTCGTACGGGCGACCATCAGGCGCCCAACCCTCCAAGCCTAAGCCATGAAGGGGAGGGCGCCTGACACGCCCAGTGCTTACCGAGAGACTCCGGAATCCCTGAAAGCAGGGACTACCAGGAGCTCTTGGTCACGCCCGGCAGCTCGCCACGGTGAGCCATCTCACGAAGGCACACGCGGCACAGGCCGAACTTGCGGTACACGGAGTGGGGACGGCCGCAGCGCTGGCAGCGCGTGTAGCCACGCACGCCGAACTTGGGCTTGCGAGCAGCCTTTGCGATCAGAGCCTTCTTCGCCATCTCGCTCACGCCTCCTTGAAGGGGAAGCCGAGGTGACGAAGGAGCGCGCGGCCCTCAGCGTCGTTGGTCGCCGTGGTGACCACGGTGATGTCCATACCCCGGACGCGGTCGATCTTGTCCTGGTCGATCTCGTGGAACATGACCTGCTCCGTGAGACCGAAGGTGTAGTTGCCCCGACCGTCGAACTGCTTGGGGGACAGACCACGGAAGTCGCGGATGCGCGGCAGCGCGAGCGACAGGGTGCGGTCCAGGAACTCCCACATGCGGTCGCCACGGAGCGTGACGTGGGCACCGATCGGCTGACCCTCACGCAGCTTGAACTGCGCGATGGACTTGCGGGCCTTGGTGACGGCCGGCTTCTGACCGGTGATCGTGGTGAGGTCGCGGATGGCGCCCTCGATCAGCTTGGAGTCGCGGGCGGCGTCGCCCACACCCATGTTGACCACGATCTTGACGAGGCCGGGAATCTGCATGACGTTCTCGTACTTGAACTCTTCACGCAGCTTGCCCGCGATTTCCTCGCGGTACTTCGTCTTCAGACGCGGAGTGGTGGTGGTAGCCATCAGATGTCCTCACCCGTCCGCTTGGCAACGCGGATCTTGTTGCCCTCATCGTCGAAGCGGTAACCGACACGCGTGACAACCTTGTTGCCGTCCTTCTCAACGACCAGCTGGACGTTGGAGACGTGGATCGGCGCCTCGGTCGTGACGATGCCGCCGGCCTGCGAACCGCGAGCGGTCGGACCGGCCTTGGTGTGCTTCTTGACCCGGTTGACACCCTCGACCAGGACGCGCTCGTCGCGCGGGTAAGCGGCAATGACCTTGCCCTGCTTGCCCTTGTCCTTACCGGTGATGACCTGGACCAGGTCGCCCTTCTTGATCTTCATGCTTACAGCACCTCCGGCGCGAGCGAGATGATCTTCATGAACTTCTTCTCGCGCAGCTCACGGCCGACCGGGCCGAAGATACGGGTGCCGCGAGGGTCGCCGTCGTTCTTCAGAATGACGGCGGCGTTCTCGTCGAAGCGGATGTACGAGCCGTCCGGACGGCGGCGCTCCTTGACGGTGCGAACGATGACCGCCTTGACGACGTCACCCTTCTTCACGTTGCCACCGGGGATCGCGTCCTTGACGGTGGCGACGATGACGTCACCGATGCCCGCGTAGCGGCGACCGGAGCCACCGAGCACACGGATGCAAAGGATTTCCTTCGCACCAGTGTTGTCGGCGACGCGCAGTCGCGACTCCTGCTGGATCACGTCTATCTCCTGTTTGTCTGCCGGTTCCCGGGGCGGGGTCTCATGACCCCGCCCCGAGCCTGGCGGAACTGACCTGCGGGATTACCCCCGCAGGAATACCTTGCTTAAGGAATTCCCTTACGGGAATTACTTGGCCTTCTCGAGGATCTCGACGACGCGCCAGCGCTTCGTCGCGGACAGCGGACGCGTCTCCATGAGGAGGACGCGGTCGCCGACGCCCGCGGCGTTCTGCTCGTCGTGGGCCTTGAGCTTGTTCGTACGGCGGATGACCTTGCCGTACAGCGCGTGCTTCACACGGTCCTCGACGGCGACGACGACGGTCTTGTCCATCTTGTCGCTGACGACGAGACCCTCACGGGTCTTGCGGAAGCCTCGGGCCTCTGTGTTCTCAGTCACGTTGTTCTCGCTCATGCGTTCTCCACCGTTTCGATGCCCAGCTCACGCTCGCGCATCAGGGTGTAGATCCGCGCGATGTCCTTACGGACGGCCTTGAGCCGACCGTGGTTCTCGAGCTGACCAGTCGCCGCCTGGAAGCGGAGGTTGAACAGCTCTTCCTTGGCTTCGCGGAGCTTCGCCAGAAGCTCCTCGTCACCCAGTTCGCGCAGCTCGGACGCCTTGGTACCGGCCGACATCACGCTTCACCTGCCTCGCGCTTGACGATCCGGCACTTCATCGGCAGCTTGTGGGCTGCGCGAGTCAGGGCCTCACGGGCGATCTTCTCGTTGGGGTAGGACAGCTCGAACATGACCCGGCCCGGGTGCACGTTCGCGATCCACCACTCGGGAGAACCCTTACCGGAACCCATGCGGGTCTCGGCAGGCTTCTTCGTGAGCGGGCGGTCCGGGTAGATGTTGATCCAGACCTTGCCGCCACGCTTGATGTGGCGGGTCATCGCGATACGGGCCGCCTCGATCTGGCGGTTGGTCACGTACGCCGGCGTGAGGGCCTGAATGCCGTACTCGCCGAACGCGACCGTCGTACCGCCCTTGGCCTGACCACGGCGCTTCGGGTGGTGCTGCTTGCGGTGCTTGACCCTACGGGGGATCAGCATGACGGTCAGGCCTCCGTTCCGGTGCTCTCAGCCGGAGCGGCGGCGGGAGCCTCGGCCTTGGGGGCCTCGGCGCCGGCAGCCTGCTGCGGCTTGCGACCGCGCCGCTCGCCACCGCGGCCACCACGGGCCGGGCGGTCGGAGCCGCCGCCACCGCGAGCCGGGCGGTTACCCGCACGGGCGGCAGCGTTCTCGGCGCGGACCTCGGCGATGTTCTTGACATCGCCCTTGTAGATCCAGACCTTCACACCGATGCGGCCGAAGGTCGTCTTGGCCTCGAAGAAGCCGTAGTCCACGTTCGCGCGGAGCGTGTGCAGGGGCACGCGGCCCTCGCGGTAGAACTCCGAGCGGGACATCTCGGCGCCACCGAGGCGGCCGCCGCACTGGATCTTGATGCCCTTGGCGCCGGCCTTCATCGCCGACTGCATGCTCTTACGCATGGCGCGGCGGAAGGAGACGCGGGAGGAGAGCTGCTCGGCGACGGCCTGAGCAACCAGCTGAGCGTCCGTCTCGGGGTTCTTGACCTCGAGGATGTTCAGCTGGACCTGCTTGCCCGTGAGCTTCTCGAGGTCACCGCGGATGCGGTCGGCCTCGGCGCCACGGCGGCCGATGACGATGCCCGGACGCGCGGTGTGGATGTCCACGCGGACGCGGTCACGGGTGCGCTCGATCTCCACCTTGGAGATACCGGCGCGCTCCATGCCGGACGTCATCATCCGACGGATGGCGACGTCTTCCTTGACGTAGTCCTTGTACAGCTTGTCGGCGTACCAACGGGACTTGAAGTCCGTGGTGATGCCGAGCCGGAACCCATGCGGGTTTACCTTCTGGCCCATTACCGGGTTCCTTCCTTGCTGCTGACGACCACGGTGATGTGGCTGGTCCGCTTGCGGATCCGGTAGGCACGGCCCTGGGCGCGCGGCCGGAACCGCTTCAGGGTCGGACCCTCGTCGACGTACGCCTCGGAGATGAAGAGGCTGTCGGCGTCGGTGTGGTCGTAGTTGTGCGCGGCGTTGGCGATGGCGCTGTCCAGCACCTTGCCGACGGGCACTGAGGCTGCCTGCGGAGCGAATCGCAGAACAGCCTGAGCCTCCGTGGCGTCCATGCCACGGATCAGGTCCACCACTCGGCGGGCCTTCATGGGCGTGACGCGGATGTACCGCGCCTGGGCCCTGGCTTCCATGGTTGTCCCTCTCAGTTACTTACGTGTCTGAATGCGATCCGCTGCTAGCGGCGCTTCGACTTCCGGTCGTCCTTGACGTGACCCCGGAAGGTGCGCGTCGGCGAGAACTCGCCGAGCTTGTGGCCGACCATCGACTCGGTGACGAACACCGGGATGTGGGTCTTGCCGTTGTGCACCGCGAGCGTGTGGCCGAGCATGGCCGGCACGATCATGGAGCGACGGGACCAGGTCTTGATGACGTTCTTGGTGCCGGCTTCGTTCTGGGCGTCCACCTTCTTGATCAGGTGGTCGTCGACGAAGGGCCCCTTCTTGAGACTACGCGGCATCTAAACCCGCTCCTAGCGCTTCTTGTTCGTCTTGCGGCGGCGGACGATGTACTTGTTCGAAGCCTTCTTCGGCGAACGAGTACGACCCTCCTTCTGACCCCAGGGGCTGACCGGGTGGCGACCACCGGAGGTCTTGCCCTCACCACCACCGTGGGGGTGGTCAACCGGGTTCATCGCCACACCGCGAACGGTCGGGCGGACGCCCAGCCAGCGCTTGCGGCCGGCCTTACCCCAGTTGATGTTGCTCTGCTCGGCGTTGCCGACCTCGCCGACGGTGGCGCGGCAGCGCACGTCGACCAGGCGGATCTCACCGGAGGGCATGCGCAGGTGGGCCATCTGGCCCTCCTTCGCGAGCAGCTGCACGGAGGCACCGGCGGAGCGGGCGAACTTGGCGCCGCCACCCGGACGGAGCTCGATCGCGTGGATCGTGGTACCGACCGGGATGTTGCGGAGCGCCAGGTTGTTGCCCGGCTTGATGTCGGCCCCGGGACCGTTCTCGACGCGGTCACCCTGCTGCAGGTTGCGCGGGGCGAGGATGTAGCGCTTCTCGCCGTCGGCGTAGTGCAGCAGCGCGATGCGCGCGGTGCGGTTGGGGTCGTACTCGATGTGCGCGACCTTCGCCGGCACGCCGTCCTTGTCGTGACGACGGAAGTCGATCACGCGGTAGGCGCGCTTGTGTCCGCCACCCTGGTGGCGAACGGTCACACGACCGGCGTTGTTACGGCCGCCCTTGCTGTGCAGCGGGCGGACCAGCGACTTCTCCGGCGTGGACCGCGTGACCTCGACGAAGTCGGCGACGCTGGAGCCACGACGGCCCGGCGTAGTCGGCTTGTACTTGCGGATTCCCATTTCTCAGTCCTCGTCCGATATCGGACGATCCGACCCGCTTACGCGGTCGGACCGCCGAAGATGTCGATACGGTCGCCCTCGGCGAGGGTCACGATCGCGCGCTTGCTGTCCGCACGCTTGCCGAAGCCCGTCTTGGTCCGCTTGCGCTTGCCCTGACGGTTGATCGTGTTGACCCCGGTGACCTTGACCGAGAAGACCGCCTGGACGGCTTCCTTGATCTGGGTCTTGTTGGCACGCGGGTCGACGATGAACGTGTACTTGCCCTCGTCGAGGAGCGCGTAGCTCTTCTCGGAGACGACCGGCTTGAGCAGCACGTCACGGGGGTCCGTGATCGACTTGCTCAGCGGGGTCTCGACGGTGTTCTTGCCCTCCGTGGCGTGGCGACGCGCCTTGGCGACGCGGGCGGCCTTGGCGGCCTTGGCCGCCTTGGAGGCAATGGCGGGGTGACGGATAGCCATCAGGCCTCGCTCCCTTCGGTGTCATTGGCCTTCGGGCCGGACACGAAGGACTCGAAGGCGGCCTGGGTGAAGACCACGTCGTCCGAGACGAGAACGTCGTACGTGTTCAGCTGGCCCGGCTCCAGGATGTGGACCTGGGGCAGGTTGCGGGCGGACAGCCACGCGGCCTCGTCGGCACGCTCGACGACCAGGAGCAGGTTCTTGCGCTCCGAGATCTTGCCGAACAGCGACTTCGCGGCCTTCGTCGAGGGGGTCTCACCCTCGATGACGCCGGAGACGACGTGGATGCGGTTGTTGCGGGCCCGGTCGGTGAGGGCGTGGCGCAGGGCCGCGGCCTTCATCTTCTTCGGGGTCCGCTGCGAGTAGTCACGCGGCACGGGACCGTGCACGACGCCACCACCGGCGAACTGCGGCGCGCGGGTCGAGCCCTGACGGGCGCGACCGGTGCCCTTCTGGCGGTAAGGCTTCCTGCCACCGCCACGGACTTCGCCGCGGGTCTTGGTCTTGTGCGTGCCCTGGCGGGCAGCGGCCAGCTGTGCGACGACGACCTGGTGAAGCAGCGGGACGCTGATCTTCTCTACGTCGAAAATCTCCGCAGGGAGCTCGACGGTACCGGCCTTGTCGCCCGCCGGCGAAAGGATGTCAACAGTGCTCATCGGTTACCTCAGGCCCCCTTGGCCGCGGTGCGGACCAGGACGAGGCCGCCGTTCGGACCGGGAACCGCGCCCTTGATGAGCAGCAGGCCCTTCTCCGCGTCAACGGCGTGGACGGTCAGGTTCTGGGTGGTGACCCGCTCGTTGCCCATGCGACCCGCCATGCGGAGGCCCTTGAACACACGGCCCGGGGTGGCGCAGCCACCGATGGAACCGGGAGAGCGGTGCTTGCGCTGGGTGCCGTGACCGGCGCCGAGGCCCTTGAAGTTGTGACGCTTCATGACACCGGCGAAGCCCTTGCCCTTGCTCTTGCCGGTGACGTCGACCTTCACGCCGGCCTCGAAGACCTCGGCCGTGACTTCCTGGCCGAGCGTGTACTCGGAGGCGTCAGCGGTGCGGATCTCGACGAGGTGACGACGGGGGGTGACGTCGGCCTTGGCGAAGTGACCCTTGAGGGGCTTGTTCACCTTGCGCGGGTCGATCTCGCCGAAGGCGATCTGGACCGACTCGTAGCCGTCGACGTCGTTCGTACGCACCTGGGTCACGACGTTGGGGCCGGCCTTGACGACGGTGACGGGAACAACACGGTTGTTCTCGTCCCACACCTGCGTCATGCCGAGCTTCTCGCCCAGGATGCCCTTGATCTGCTTAGCCATTCTCAGATCACCGACCCTCAGAGCTTGATCTCGATGTCGACACCGGCCGGGAGGTCGAGTCGCATCAGAGAGTCAACGGTCTTGGGAGTCGGGTCGAGGATGTCGATCAGGCGCTTGTGCGTACGCATCTCGAAGTGCTCGCGCGAGTCCTTGTACTTGTGCGGCGACTTGATGACGCAGTACACGTTCTTCTCAGTGGGCAGCGGCACCGGGCCCGCGACCGACGCACCAGTGCGAGTCACCGTCTCGACGATCTTCTTCGCCGAAGAGTCGATGACCTCGTGGTCGTAGGCCTTGAGCCGGATGCGGATCTTCTGTCCCGCCATGGCTACTCAGTAGTCCTTTGTCTCGTAACGCTCTGGAACCCGGTGTTCCTGTCCCTCACTCTCCGCCCCACGCGGTCGGGCGTGTCGCGCTCCCGCTGACACAGATGTCCCTTGTTCGAACATCCCTGCTGGGAATGCACACGGTCCTTCCGGAACCGCAGGCCGAGGGCGAGAAGCCCACCGGGCGCCTGGTCGGTGCCGCACCACACTTCCCGGAAGATTCCCGTACGTCCGCCCCAGCGCTGCCTTGCGGCAGTTAAGGCGACGAGTACCGTGGGACTTGCTTCCAGTCCTCCCGGCGGGAGGCGCGCAGCATCAACACTCGACCGAGCAACTCCGACAGTCTGCCATATGGGGCAGCCGCCTGGCCAATCGAGCCGGAGACAATACCCCGGGAGTGACGCAGGTCAAACACCGGCGGCCCGGAGCCCCGCGGGCAGAGCCGTCAGAGCCACTCCCCCTCGTCGCCCTCCACGCCCTCGCCGCGGTCGCGCACCACCACGACCAACTGGACCGGCGCTTCGGTGTCGTCGTGCTTGACACCGGCCAGCAGGACCTTGTCGGAGAGCAGCCAGGCGGTGTGGTCGATGTAGTCCGCGCCGTCGGTCAGATCCTCGTCGGAGCTTTCCAGCCGGGCCCCCAGGGCGCCGGATTCCAGCTGGGCGGCGATGCGCGGAAGTTCGGCCGAGGCGGTGTCGTACAGGTCGTCGAGGTAGGTGTCCGGGTCCGGCCACTCCTCCTCGACCTCCCGGTACCAGAGCGTGAACTCAACCTGCACGGACGGCCCGTCGCCCTGGATCCACGCGTGCGCGTCCTCGCGCCGCCAGGTCGTCGCCCATTCCTTCGCCGGATTCCTGCGCTCGCCCGTCCAGCCCGCCGCCTCGAGCACCGCGGCCGCCGCGGGGCCGGTGAGTTCGTCGAGTTCGGACAGTCGACCCACTTCCGCGCTTACGTCAACCATTTACTCATTCCGCTCATACCATTGCCGGGCACATGAAAGACCGCCAGCGTACCATTTGCCATTGCCTCCGGGAAATGCGTGCCGAGCACTTCTCGGAAATGCGCCGCACCCGCTTCATTCGATATGGCATAGCGCACGCCTTTCCCGCCGAGTTCTTCATTCAGCTTCAGCAGCTTGGCGGCCTGGTCGGTGATTTTCTGCTCCTTGTAGAAGGAGCTTTCGGGGTTGTAGGCGGACTTGGCCCACTCGCTCTCCCGTCCGCCGGTGAACTTCGCCTCCATGATCCAGCCGTTCGTGGGGCCGCCGTCCACATGGACTTCCCGGCCGTTGGAGAGCTTCCAGATCTGCTCGTAGTCCACGCCGGACACGACCCGCTGGTACCTGAACGAGGGGCGCTTGAGCATCTTGTCGGTCAGCCAGGCGAGCCCCTTGAAGGTGGGGCAGGTCTGCAGACCCAGCGGGTCGGACCAGACCAGCGGATTGACCACGTACGCGTAGTGGTCGGGGCCCGCGGCGAGCCCGAGGGGGTCGGGCGAGAGGTACCGGGAGGTGTACGGGTCGTAGTAGCGGAAGCAGTTGTAGTGGAGTTCGCTCTCGGTGTCGACGTACTGGCCGGGGAACCGAAGCCGACAGGATTCTTCCGATTCGGAGAATTCCCATGGTTCTCCCCACAGGCTCGATCTGTTCTTCCAGACCGCCGCGCCTTCCGGGGAAAGCAATTCACGGGGACTGCCCGCGAGATCGCTCACGATGAGCCGGAATCTCCGGTCCACCTCGTCCTGCGGAGCGTCGCGGAGCCATTCACGGGTGCTCTGCGCCACCGGGCGATGACTGTCGGGGGCGTACTCCCAGGTGACGCTGGTACGGTCACCGGCTCCGCGGTCGTGTATCTCCTCCGCCAGTCGGCTGCCGTCCCAGACGAAGAAGACGGCCTCAGCGACTTCCCCGGCGGAATCCAGGCGTTCCTTCGATATCCGGCGCCCGAGGGGGTCGTAGGCGTAGCGCCAGGTCGTCCCGTCCGGGGTGACCAGACCCGTCAGCCGGTCCT
The DNA here is from genome assembly GCF_053592195.1 of Streptomyces sp. NPDC002776. NCBI lineage: Bacteria > Bacillati > Actinomycetota > Actinomycetes > Kitasatosporales > Streptomycetaceae > Streptomyces > Streptomyces sp. NPDC002776. The sequence goes on from NZ_JBSFVG010000001.1 coordinate 624,971, forward strand.
CCGCGTTCCAGCTGTACGTCCAGGTCTTACGCCGGCCCGACAGCGTTCTCCGGGTACGGCGGACCACCCGGCCCTGGGCGTCGTACTCGTAGCCGGTCCGTCCCGCCTGCCTCAGCCGGTTGCCGGAGTACTCGAACCGCTGCTCGGGTTCCTCACCGGCACCGTCCGGCCGCTCCCGGCCGGAGGCGACCAGCCGGCCGCCGGTGTCGTAGGCGTAGTGCTCGGTCCCCGACCGTGCCCCGACCGCGACGGGCCGGCCCACCGCGTCCAGGGCGTAGCGCGTGCTGCCGTCCAGGGCGTCGATCTCCTCGACGGGGCCGGTGGGGCCGTGGACGTACTCACGGTCGACGAAGGCCGCCTCCGTGACGACGGTCTGCCGACGCATGCGGTGCAGCCCGTCCCAGGTCTGCCGCACCGCCGGCCGGTCGCCGAGCCTGATCTCCGTCTCCCGGCCCGCGGCGTCGTGGGTGAAGTGCAGGGCGTGGTCGAAGGCCGCGAGCTCCCGGGGCTGTCCGTCGGGGGTGTAGGACCAGTTGCTCAGCGCTCCGGAGGGGGTGACGCGGGCCGTGCGGCGGCCGGCCAGGTCGTAGCGGAAGCTGCTGGTCCGTCCGTTGACGGTCTCCTCCGTGACCCGCCCGTACTCGTCGTGCGCGAAGGTGAGGTGGACGCCGGGCGAGCGGGCCTCCGCCAGCAGCCCGGCCTCGTCGTACCGGAACACCGTGGTGGCGTCCCCGGCTCGCTTCTCGACGACGTTGCCGACCACGTCACGCAGGTACTCGACCGTCTCTCCGGCGCCGTTGACCTGCCGGACCAGCCGGCCCACCTCGTCGCGCACGTAGCCGATCCGGCGCCCGTCGAAGTCCCGCTCCGCGACCAGGTGGCCCGCCGCGTCGTAGGTGTAGGTCCAGGTGAGCCCGTGCGCGTCGGTGACGCAGGTGAGCCGCAGCTCGGTGTCGTGCGCGAAGCGCAGGGTGGCGCCCGCGGGGTCGGTCCTGCTCACCAGGAGGTCGAAGTGGGAGTACGTCGACACGGTCGTCGCCCCGGCGGCGTCCGTGTACGCGAGGAGGTTGCCCTCCGCGTCCCAGGTCCAGGACTCCCTGCTGCCGTCGGCCGCGACCCGCTCCCTCCGCCTGCCCTCCGGCGTACAGGAGATCCGGGTGATGCCGCCCAGCGGATCCGTCACGGTGTCGACGCGGCCGAACGCGTCCCGGGTGTACTCGACGGCCGCACCGGTGGCACTCGTGACCCGCACCGGCAGGCCGGCGGCGTTCGGCACCAGGGACACCGTCGCCCCCAGGGGATCGGTGATGGCGACAAGGGCGCCCGCGGGGCCGTACCGGAAGGCGGTCTCGGCGCCTCCCGGCTCCACCACGGACGTACGGTTCCCGCGCTCGTCGTAGGCGTAGGTGCGCACGGCCCCGTCGCCACCGACGGTCCTGACCGGCAGGTGCCACTGGTTGTACTCGGCACTGGCCCGGCGGCCGTCGGGGCCGGTGATCGACGTGACGTTGCCGGCGTCGTCGTAGGTGTACGTCGTCTCCCGTCCCACCGGGTCGGTCTGCTTGAGGAGCCGGCCGTGCCGGTCCCACGCGAGCGACTCCCGGCGGCCCAGGGGGTCGGTCACCCGGACGAGTTGCAACAGCTCGTTGTACTCGTACCGGAGGGAATGTCCGAGCGAGTTCGTGTAGGTCGTGCGGCGCCGGGCGGTGTCGTAGCCGATCACGCAGTCGAGGTAGCCGTCGGCGCCCTGCCCCGCCACGCAGCGGTCCGCGCCGTCGTAGGTGAACCGGTACCAGCTGCCGTTGCGGTCGGTCCAGGAGACGACACGTGCCCGGTCGTCGTAGGTGAGCCGGAGCGGCAGTCCTGAGGAGTTGTGGATCTCGGTGAGGTTCCGGTCCGCCGAGTACGCGTACCGACGCACCGTCGTCGTGCCGTCAGCCGCGGCACGGTCGCGCAGCCGCAGCCCCGTCACCAGGCCGTCCGCCGTGTCGACCTCGATGTGGTACCCGCCGGAGTGCCGTACCGCGACCGGGGTGCCGTCGGCGCCCCGGTCAATGTCGATGCGGTTGTCGTTGCGGTCCGTGATGGCGGACAGGGCCAGGGTGTACGGCATGTCCGGCAACGGCTCGGTGACCACCGCGAAGTGACGTGTGACGCCGAGGGCGGGGTCGTGGACGCGCAGGGTGCCGTGGTGCGGCCCCTCCCACTCCAGCGGCCAGCGGGGGCCCTCCAGCGGCATGGTGGGCTCACCGGGGGCGGGCACGGGATAGGCGAGGATCATGCCGTCCTCGGCGGCGAACAGCACACCCTGGTCGTCGAGTTCGACGCGCTCGTCGAGCGTGGACGCCCATGACCTGCCGAACCAGCGTCCTTCCCGGTACGTGGAGATATGGGTGCGCTTCAGCGCCAGCGCCAGGACCCCGGGCAGTTCGACGTCCGTGTCGTACATCAGCATCTCGCCGGTGACCATGTCGATGGGGTCACCGCCCGGGCAGCGCCCCGCGAGCGCCTTGGCTCGCTTCACGAGGCTGCCCGCACCGCCTCTGAGCGACCTGCCGAGCCCCTTGACGCCCGCCGCCATGCCCTTGAGCCCGACCTTCCCGGCGGCTTTGAGGCCCTTGGCGAGCCCGCCGAGGGTGGTGAGCCCCTTCATACCCGGTATGCAGTCCAGCGCGGCCAGCCCCACATCCCATAGGGACGCCCGGCCCTGCGAATACTTGTAGAGCGTGTCCGCAAGCACCACGAGCGCGGCCACCAGCACGATCGCAGCCAGGATCGGCCCCCCGATGATCAGCGCGATCACACCCACCACCGCCACGACGACCTTGCACACCGCGACGATCGTGTCCCAGTTGTCGACGAACCAGTCCCCGATGTCCTCCCACCACGACCGGTTCTGAATCCCCGCGTCCGACGCCTCATCAATCTTCGTCTTCGCGGTCCTGGCCGCCTCCTCACGCATCTTGCGCGCGTCCTCGGCCATCTTCTTCGCCGCATCCAACGCACCCTGCGCATCCGCCACATCACCACGGGCGGTCGCCTGCGCGGACTCCGCCTGCTGGACGTCCCGCGTCGCCGCACGGACCTTCGCCTCATCCGGCTTATCCGCCGCCCTACTGCCCGTGGGATCGTCCTTGTACTTGTCGGCTTCCTTCCCCGCCCGCGTCACCCACGAATCAGCCGTCGACAGCCGCGACTTGGCCGACGCCAGATCCGACCGAGCCTCCCGCCCCCGCGCCAGCGCCCGGTCCGCCAACGCCTGCGCCCGCTCCAGCTTCGGCCAGTAATCCGCCAGCGCATCACCGCACAACTCGTACGACGACTTCAGCTTCTTCAGATTCTTCGGCACATCGGCGAAGTCCTCCTTGAAGACATCAGCCGACTTACCCGCCCACTCCGCGAGCGTGCCCTCCCCCGCCATCCCCTTCACCAGACGCAACGCATCCGACACGTCATCCGCGAAGTCATGCAACTTCTTCGCCAGCTGCCGCACCTGCTGCGGATCCCCCGGCACCGGATCACCCTCCAGATCCAGGACATGCCAATCCGTGGGCCGATGCCCCGCCATACCGCAACCCCCGTCACGTACGCACCACCAACAACCGTATGCACACGGGAACATACGGCAAAGGGGCCCGTACGACCGAAGTCGTACGGGCCCCTTCAAGGAGCTCAGCTATACGGCTGGAGCTACCAGGTCAATCAACAAGCTTACTTGTTGATCTTGGTGACCTGGCCGGCGCCCACGGTCCGGCCACCCTCACGGATGGCGAACTTCAGGCCCTCCTCCATGGCGACGGGCTGGATGAGCTCAACCTTCATCTCAGTGTTGTCGCCCGGCATGACCATCTCCGTGCCCTCGGGGAGGGTCACAACGCCCGTCACGTCCGTCGTACGGAAGTAGAACTGCGGACGGTAGTTGTTGAAGAACGGCGTGTGGCGGCCACCCTCGTCCTTGGACAGGATGTAGGCCTGCGCCTCGAACTCGGTGTGCGGGGTGACCGAGCCCGGCTTGATGATGACCTGGCCGCGCTCGACGTCCTCGCGCTTGATGCCACGGAGGAGCAGACCGACGTTCTCACCGGCCTGGCCCTCGTCGAGCAGCTTGCGGAACATCTCGATACCGGTGACCGTGGTGGTGGTCTTGTCCTGCTTGATGCCGATGATGTCAACGGTCTCGTTGACCTTCAGGACACCACGCTCGATACGGCCGGTGACGACCGTACCGCGACCGGTGATCGTGAAGACGTCCTCGACGGGCATGAGGAACGGCTTGTCGACGTCACGCTCGGGGGTCGGGATCGCCTCGTCGACGGCGGCCATCAGGTCCAGGACCGACTGGCCCCACTCCTTGTCGCCCTCGAGCGCCTTGAGCGCCGAGACCTTGACGACCGGCAGGTCGTCGCCCGGGAACTCGTACTCGGAGAGGAGCTCACGGACCTCGAGCTCGACGAGCTCCAGGATCTCCTCGTCGTCCACCATGTCGGCCTTGTTCAGGGCGACGACGATGTACGGAACGCCGACCTGGCGGGCCAGGAGCACGTGCTCCTTGGTCTGCGGCATCGGGCCGTCGGTGGCGGCGACCACGAGGATGGCGCCGTCCATCTGGGCAGCACCCGTGATCATGTTCTTGATGTAGTCCGCGTGACCGGGGCAGTCGACGTGGGCGTAGTGACGCGTCTCCGTCTGGTACTCGACGTGCGCGATCGAGATGGTGATACCGCGCTGGCGCTCCTCAGGAGCCTTGTCGATCTGGTCGAAGGCCGAGGCCTCGTTCAGGTCCGGGTACGCGTCGTGCAGCACCTTGGTAATGGCGGCCGTGAGGGTCGTCTTACCGTGGTCGATGTGACCGATGGTGCCGATGTTGACGTGCGGCTTAGTCCGCTCGAACTTCGCCTTCGCCACGGGGGTCCTCCTGGGAGTGGTTCTGGTACGCCTTACTTCATCGGCGCCAGGTGATCTTTGCTGGAAAGTCCGGGGTCCTGGGACAAACACCTGCTTTTACGGGTGTTTGCCCCCTGAGGCTCCGGAGTCAAGCCTAAAGCGTGCGAACGCGGTGCGTTACTCGCCCTTGGCCTTCGCGATGATCTCCTCGGCGACGTTCCGCGGAACCTCGGCGTAGGAGTCGAACTGCATGGAGTAGCTGGCCCGGCCGGACGTCTTGCTGCGCAGGTCGCCGACGTAACCGAACATCTCCGAGAGGGGCACGAGGCCCTTCACGACGCGGGCACCGGCCCGCTCCTCCATGGCCTGGATCTGGCCACGGCGGGAGTTGATGTCACCGATGACCTCACCCATGTAGTCCTCGGGCGTGGTGACCTCTACGGCCATCATCGGCTCGAGGAGCACAGGGCTGGCCTTGCGCGCGGCCTCCTTGAAGGCCTGCGATCCGGCGATCTTGAACGCGAGCTCGGAGGAGTCGACCTCGTGGTAGGCACCGTCGAGAAGCGTGACGCGGACGCCCGTCATCTCGTACCCGGCGAGGATGCCGAACTGCATGGCCTCCTGCGCACCGGCGTCGACCGAAGGGATGTACTCCTTCGGGATACGACCACCGGTCACCTTGTTCACGAACTCGTACGAGGCGTCGCCGCCCTCGATCGGCTCGATCGCGATCTGCACCTTCGCGAACTGACCGGTACCACCGGTCTGCTTCTTGTGGGTGTAGTCCACGCGCTCGACGGCCTTGCGGATCGTCTCACGGTAGGCGACCTGCGGCTTACCAACGTTGGCCTCGACCTTGAACTCACGGCGCATACGGTCGACCAGCACCTCGAGGTGCAGCTCGCCCATACCGCCGATGATGGTCTGGCCGGTCTCCTCGTCCGAGTGAACCTGGAAGGAGGGGTCCTCCTCCGCGAGACGCTGGATGGCGACACCCAGCTTCTCCTGGTCACCCTTGGACTTGGGCTCGATGGCGACCTGGATGACCGGCGCCGGGAAGTCCATGGACTCCAGGATCACCGGGGCCTTGTCGTCGCACAGCGTCTCACCGGTCGTGGTCTGCTTCAGACCCATCACGGCGATGATGTCGCCGGCGCCCACCGCGTCGATCTCCTCACGCTTGTTCGCGTGCATGCGGTAGATCTTGCCGATGCGCTCCTTCTTGCCCTTGACGGAGTTCAGCACCGAGGTGCCGGACTCCAGGCGGCCCGAGTAGACCCGGACGAAGGTGAGCTTGCCGAGGTGCGGGTCGCTCATGATCTTGAACGCAAGGGCGGACAGCGGCTCGTCCTCGGACGGCTTGCGCTTGACGACCAGCTCGGGGTCCTTCACGTCGTGGCCCTCGATGGCCTCGACGTCGAGCGGGGTCGGCAGGTAGCGCACGACCGCGTCGAGCAGGGGCTGGACGCCCTTGTTCTTGAACGCGGTGCCGCAGAACACCGGGGTGACCGTGGTGTCGCTGGACTTGCCGGACGCGATGGTGATGCGACGGATCGCGGCGTACAGCTGCTCCTCGGTGGGCTCCTGGCCCTCCAGGTACAGCTCCATGATCTCTTCGTCGTTCTCGGCGACGCCCTCGATCAGCTTGCCGCGGTACTCCTCGGCAGCCTCGGTGTGCGTGGCCGGGATGTCGACGACGTCGTACATCTCGCCCTTGGCGGCCTCGGCGGACCACACGAGCGCCTTCATGCGGACCAGGTCCACGACGCCCTTGAAGTCGGCCTCGGCACCGATCGGAAGCTGCATGACCAGCGGCTGCGCACCGAGGCGGTCCGAGATCATGTCGACGCAGCGGTGGAACTCCGCGCCGGTCCGGTCCAGCTTGTTGACGAAGCAGATGCGCGGCACGCCGTAACGGTCGGCCTGACGCCACACCGTCTCGGACTGCGGCTCGACACCGGCGACACCGTCGAACACCGTCACGGCACCGTCGAGCACACGCAGGGAGCGCTCCACCTCAACGGTGAAGTCGACGTGCCCCGGGGTGTCGATGATGTTGATGGTGTAGTCGTTGTCCTCGAGCGGCCAGTGGCAGGTGGTCGCAGCAGACGTGATCGTGATGCCACGCTCCTGCTCCTGCTCCATCCAGTCCATGGTGGCAGCGCCGTCGTGGACTTCACCGATCTTGTACGAAACGCCGGTGTAGAACAGGATCCGCTCGGTGGTGGTCGTCTTGCCCGCGTCGATGTGGGCCATGATGCCGATGTTGCGCACCTTGGCCAGGTCAAGCGAAGTGGTAGCCATAAGGCTTCAGTCTTCTCTCGGTCTCGATGTGGACTGCGACTACCAGCGGTAGTGCGCGAAGGCCTTGTTGGACTCGGCCATCTTGTGCGTGTCCTCGCGCTTCTTCACAGCGGCACCGAGGCCGTTGGAGGCGTCGAGGAGCTCGTTGAGCAGACGCTCGGTCATGGTCTTCTCGCGACGGGCGCGGGAGTAACCGACCAGCCAGCGCAGCGCCAGCGTGTTGGCGCGGCCGGGCTTGACCTCGACCGGCACCTGGTAGGTGGCGCCACCGACGCGGCGGGACTTGACCTCGAGGGTCGGCTTGATGTTCTCCAGAGCGCGCTTCAGCGTGATGACCGGGTCGTTGCCGGTCTTCTCGCGCAGGCCCTCCATGGCGCCGTAGACGATGCGCTCGGCGGTGGAGCGCTTGCCGTTCAGCAGCACCTTGTTGATGAGGGAGGTCACCAGAGGAGAACCGTAGACCGGGTCGATGATGACCGGGCGCTTCGGGGCGGGGCCCTTACGAGGCATTCTTACTTCTCCTTCTTGGCGCCGTAGCGGCTGCGGGCCTGCTTGCGGTTCTTGACACCCTGGGTGTCAAGCGAACCTCGGATGATCTTGTAGCGAACACCCGGCAGGTCCTTCACACGGCCACCACGCACGAGCACGATGGAGTGCTCCTGCAGGTTGTGTCCCTCACCCGGAATGTAAGCGGTGACCTCGATCCCGCTGGTCAGACGCACACGCGCGACCTTACGCAGGGCCGAGTTCGGCTTCTTCGGGGTGGTCGTGAACACACGCGTGCAGACGCCGCGACGCTGAGGAGAACCCTCGAGTGCGGGCGTCTTGTTCTTCTCGACCTTGTCCTGCCGGCCCTTCCGGACCAGCTGCTGGATCGTAGGCACTACTTCTCCGGTTTCTGTGTGCCGAATGGTGAAGCTAACCTGGAACGTCTCCGACCCACGCGGTCGGGTGTGTCGAATCCGGCGGACTCCCGCCGCAAGGCGAAAAGAGCACAGATTACGGTGGCCACTCACAGCTCGCTATGCGGTTTGAAGGCACGCACGAGAGCCAGGGCACACCCCAGGCACAAGGTCTGAGCGTACCTACCTCATTCGCTGCGGTCAAAACAAATGAGGCCCGCTCACATCTCGGCACGTGTCATGTCAAGACCGTCCGCCGCGATTGATCTTCGAATCCACGAGATCGATCGTCGGGCTCTACGCTCCGGACACGGCCGCGGCCACCATCAGCAGCGTCAGCACGAGCACCCAGCCGGCCGTGGACAGCCAGCCGAGCACCAGCCCGGTCAGCGCCAGCGCGTCACCGCCCTCGCCGGTCCGCCGGATCTCGGCGCGGGCCGAGTGCCCCAGGACGACCGCCGGTATGCCGGTGAGCCCGAAGCTGACCAGACACAGCAGCCCGCACACGCCCGCCCCGACCGCCTTCCCGTTGGTCCGCGGCCGCGGTACGGCGTAATAGGGCGCCGGGTGCGGTACGGCCAGGAAGGGCACCGGCTGCGGCACAGGGCCGTTGGGCAGGTCGGCGACCAGCAGACCCAGCTCCCCCACCGTACGGGCGGCATACGCCCGCGCAACCCGCTTCTCGAACTCGGGCTGCTCCATCCGCCCCTCGCCGAACCCCGCCCTCAGCACATCCACGGCACGCTCACGGTCGGCGTGCGAGGCGAGCATCGAAGAACTGCCGCCCTGCCAGGACGGCCACACCGGTTGCGTCATGGAGCACCTCCCCGTACCGGCCGGAGTTCCTCCATCATGCGCCGAACCGGCATTCCCGGCACAGGGTGCGGCCCCGGAGAAAACCCGGAGACACCCCCGAGCAGCAGAGCAGGGCGAAGGTGATGGCGCCCGGCGGCGCTCAGGGAAGGTCGAACTCGCCCTCGGCCGTGGGCACCACGTCGGAGGGCGTGCCCGGCGTCGGCGCGGTGGTGCTCGGCCCGACGGGCGCCTCGGAGGTAGTGGTCCCCCCTCCCGTCGCCTCCCCGGAGACGGGGGCGGTGACGGTGGACCCGTCCTCCATCGTGAAGGTCAGCTCCCCGCTGTAGGGGCCCGCCTCGGTCGGAGTGACCTGGAAGATCACATCGCAGCCCTCCGGCGGCACCTCGCCCAGGCACTTCTGGATGAACGCGAGCTCCGCGCCGTCGATCTCCCCCGTGACCCCCTGCAGCGGCTTGGGCTTCTCCCCGCTCGACCCCACGACGTGCACCTCCCCCCGGGTGGACTCCCCCACCTCGGTCCGCGGGAGCTTGACCGCCGTCCCGGAACCGCCCCGCGAGTCACTGCCCGGGAAGATCGAGGCCGGCCGGTCCTTCTCCGCGTCCCCGGTCGCCGCCGTGCCGTTCTCCTCGGCCCCCGTGGGCCGCGTCCGCTCCTGGCCCGGGTCGGCGCCCTCGCCGCCGCCCCCGCAGGCCGCCAGCACCGCCGTCATCGCCGCTGCGGCGAACAGCCTGACCATCGCTGACGTCATGTCGCCTCCGCTTCCACCGGGCCGGGTCCGGGCCAACCTCGCACAGCGGCAGGGCGACCGGTGCGGACCCGCCGGGCGGCACCGCACGATCACTCGCACGCCGGGCTCGAACACGCCGAAGGGCGGCCACCCGTGTGGGTGGCCGCCCTTCGCCTCAAGCGACTCGCTTACTGGTTGTACGGACCGTAGTCGTAGTCCTCCAGCGGAACGGCCTGGCCGGAGCCGGTGCCGAACGGCGAGTAGTCGATGTCGTCGTAGCCGACGGCCGAGTACATCGCGGCCTTGGCCTCCTCGGTCGGCTCGACCCGGATGTTGCGGTAGCGGGACAGACCCGTACCGGCCGGGATGAGCTTACCGATGATGACGTTCTCCTTGAGGCCGATGAGCGAGTCGGACTTGGCGTTGATCGCCGCATCCGTGAGGACTCGCGTCGTCTCCTGGAAGGACGCCGCCGACAGCCAGGACTCCGTGGCCAGCGAGGCCTTGGTGATACCCATGAGCTGCGGACGACCGGAGGCCGGGTGACCGCCCTCCTGGACCACACGACGGTTCTCGGTCTCGAACTTCGAGCGCTCGACCAGCTCGCCGGGCAGCAGCTCGGCGTCGCCGGACTCGATGATCGTCACCCGGCGCAGCATCTGCCGGATGATGATCTCGATGTGCTTGTCGTGGATCGACACACCCTGCGAGTTGTAGACCTTCTGGACCTCGCCGACCAGGTGGACCTGGACGGCACGCTGACCCAGAATGCGCAGCACGTCGTGCGGGTTGGTGGCACCCACGGTGAGCTGCTGGCCCACCTCGACGTGGTCGCCCTCGCGGACCAGGACCTTGGCACGCTTGGAGATCGGGAACGCCGTCTCGTCGCTGCCGTCGTCCGGGGTGACGACGATCTTCTTGGTCTTCTCGGTCTCCTCGATCCGCACGCGGCCGGAGGCCTCGGAGATCGGGGCGACACCCTTCGGCGTACGGGCCTCGAAGAGCTCGACGACACGGGGCAGACCCTGGGTGATGTCGTCACCGGCCACACCACCGGTGTGGAAGGTACGCATCGTCAGCTGGGTACCGGGCTCACCGATGGACTGGGCGGCGATGATGCCGACCGCCTCACCGATGTCGACCAGCTTGCCGGTGGCCAGCGAGCGGCCGTAGCACATGGCGCAGGTGCCCACCTGGGACTCGCACGTGAGGATCGAGCGGGTCTTGACCTCCTCGACACCGTGGTGCACGAGCTGGTCGATGAGCACGTCACCCAGGTCCACGTTGGCCGGCGCGATCACCTTGCCGTCGATGACGACGTCCTCGGCGAGCATGCGGGCGTAGACGCTGGTCTCGACGTCGTCCGTCTTGCGCAGGACGCCGTCCGCGCCGCGCACGGCGATCTTCAGCTTCAGACCGCGCTCGGTGCCGCAGTCCTCCTCGCGGATGATCACGTCCTGCGAGACGTCCACCAGACGACGGGTCAGGTAACCCGAGTCGGCGGTACGCAGGGCGGTGTCCGCCAGACCCTTACGGGCACCGTGCGTGGAGATGAAGTACTCCAGCACGGACAGGCCCTCACGGAAGGACGCCTTGATCGGACGCGGGATGGTCTCGTTCTTCGCGTTCGACACCAGACCACGCATACCGGCAATCTGACGCATCTGCATCATGTTGCCTCGTGCACCCGAGTTCACCATCATGAAGATCGGGTTGGTCTTCGGGAAGTTGTCGTTCATCGCCTCGGCGACCTCGTTGGTCGCCTTGGTCCAGATCGCGATGAGCTCCTGCGTGCGCTCGTCCTTGGTGATCAGACCGCGCTCGTACTGCTTCTGGACCTTCTCGTCCTGCGCCTCGTAGCCCTTGACGATCTCCTTCTTCGCCTCGGGAACGACGACGTCGGAGATGGCCACGGTGACACCGGAACGGGTCGCCCAGTAGAAGCCGGACGCCTTCAGGTTGTCCAGCGTCGCCGCCACGATGACCTTGGGGTAGCGCTCGGCGAGGTCGTTGACGATCTCGGAGAGCTGCTTCTTGCCGACCTCGTAGTCGACGAACGGGTAGTCCTCGGGCAGCAGCTCGTTGAAGAGCGCGCGGCCCAGGGTCGTCCGCAGCCGGAACGAGTCGCCCTGCTGCCACTCCGGCTCGCCCTCCTCCCGCACCGGCGGCATCCAGCCACGCGGCGGGATGGTGCCCACCGGGAAGCGGATGTCGATCGGCGACTGGAGCGAGAGCTCGCCCGCGTCGAACGCCATGATCGCCTCGGCGACGGACGCGAAGGAGCGGCCCTCACCCTTGACGTTCCGCATCTCACCGTCGGTGGTGAGGAAGAACAGACCGAGGACCATGTCCTGGGTCGGCATCGTCACCGGACGGCCGTCGGCGGGCTTGAGGATGTTGTTCGAGGACAGCATCAGGATGCGGGCCTCGGCCTGCGCCTCCGCGGACAGCGGCAGGTGCACGGCCATCTGGTCACCGTCGAAGTCCGCGTTGAACGCGGTGCAGACGAGCGGGTGGATCTGGATGGCCTTGCCCTCGACCAGCTGCGGCTCGAAGGCCTGGATGCCGAGGCGGTGCAGGGTGGGGGCACGGTTCAGCAGCACCGGGTGCTCGGCGATGACCTCTTCGAGGACGTCGTACACGACGGTGCGGCCGCGCTCCACCATGCGCTTGGCGCTCTTGATGTTCTGCGCGTGGTTCAGGTCGACCAGGCGCTTCATCACGAACGGCTTGAAGAGCTCCAGCGCCATGGCCTTGGGCAGACCGCACTGGTGCAGCTTCAGCTGCGGGCCGACGACGATGACGGAACGCGCCGAGTAGTCGACTCGCTTGCCGAGCAGGTTCTGCCGGAAACGACCCTGCTTGCCCTTCAGCATGTCGCTGAGGGACTTCAGCGGGCGGTTACCGGGACCGGTGACCGGGCGACCACGACGACCGTTGTCGAAGAGGGCGTCAACGGCCTCCTGAAGCATGCGCTTCTCGTTGTTGACGATGATCTCCGGAGCGCCCAGGTCGAGCAGGCGCTTCAGACGGTTGTTGCGGTTGATCACCCGGCGGTACAGGTCGTTCAGGTCGGAGGTCGCGAAGCGGCCACCGTCCAGCTGCACCATCGGGCGAAGGTCCGGCGGGATGACCGGGACGCAGTCGAGGACCATGCCCTTGGGGCTGTTGGAGGTCTGCAGGAAGGCAGACACGACCTTCAGCCGCTTCAGCGCACGGGTCTTCTTCTGGCCCTTGCCGGTACGGATGATCTCGCGGAGCCTCTCGGCCTCCTCCTCGAGGTCGAAGGACTCCAGGCGCTTCTGCAGCGCCGCGGCACCCATCGAGCCGTCGAAGTAGGTACCGAAGCGGTCCCGCAGCTCGCGGTAGAGCAGCTCGTCGCCCTCGAGGTCCTGGACCTTGAGGTTCTTGAACCGGGTCCACACCTCGTCGAGACGGTCGATCTCGCGCTGCGCACGGTCGCGCAGCTGCTTCATCTCCCGCTCGGCACCTTCGCGCACCTTGCGGCGCACGTCGGCCTTGGCGCCCTCGGCCTCCAGCTCGGCCAGGTCCGACTCGAGCTTCTTGGCGCGGGCCTCGAGGTCGGCGTCGCGCCGGTTCTCGACCTGCTGCCGCTCGACGGAGACGTGCGCCTCCAGGGAGGGCAGGTCGCGGGTGCGGCGCTCCTCGTCGACGTACGTGATCATGTACGCCGCGAAGTAGATGACCTTCTCGAGGTCCTTCGGAGCCAGGTCCAGCAGGTAGCCGAGGCGCGACGGGACGCCCTTGAAGTACCAGATGTGCGTGACCGGGGCGGCCAGCTCGATGTGGCCCATCCGCTCCCGGCGCACCTTGGCGCGGGTCACCTCGACGCCGCAGCGCTCACAGATGATGCCCTTGAAGCGGACACGCTTGTACTTGCCGCAGTAGCACTCCCAGTCCCGGGTCGGACCGAAGATCTTCTCGCAGAAGAGTCCGTCCTTCTCGGGCTTGAGGGTGCGGTAGTTGATGGTCTCGGGCTTCTTGACCTCGCCGTGGCTCCACTGACGGATGTCGTCAGCGGTGGCCAGACCGATCCGGAGCTCATCGAAGAAGTTGACGTCGAGCACTATGCGTCAATCCCTCTCAGGGTTGTAAGTCTTAGGGGTCTGATACGGGGGTCCTGGGGCCGGCGGCCTTCTGGTGAAGGCCGCCGAACTCCCGTCAGACCTCTTCGACGCTGCTCGGCTCGCGCCGGGACAGGTCGATGCCGAGCTCCTCCGCCGCGCGGAAGACGTCCTCGTCGGTGTCACGCATTTCGATGGACATACCGTCGCTGGACAGCACCTCCACGTTGAGGCAGAGAGACTGCATCTCCTTGATGAGCACCTTGAAGGACTCGGGGATGCCGGGCTCGGGGATGTTCTCGCCCTTGACGATGGCCTCGTAGACCTTCACGCGGCCGGTGACGTCGTCGGACTTGATGGTCAGCAGCTCCTGGAGGGCGTACGCGGCGCCGTAGGCCTCGAGGGCCCACACCTCCATCTCGCCGAACCGCTGGCCACCGAACTGAGCCTTACCACCCAGCGGCTGCTGGGTGATCATCGAGTACGGGCCGGTCGACCGGGCGTGCAGCTTGTCGTCGACCAGGTGGTGGAGCTTGAGGATGTACATGTAGCCGACCGAGATCGGCTCCGGGAAGGGCTCACCCGAGCGGCCGTCGAACAGCCGCGCCTTGCCGGTCGGGAGCACCATGCGCTCGCCGTCGCGGTTCGGGACGGTGTGCTGCAGCAGACCCGCGAGTTCGTCCTCACGCGCACCGTCGAAGACCGGGGTGGCGACGTTGGTGCCGGGGGCGACACTGTCGGCGCCGATGGCCTGCAGACGCTGGGCCCACTCGTCGGCGAGGCCGGAGACGTCCCAGCCGCGGCTGGCGAGCCAGCCGAGGTGGATCTCCAGAACCTGTCCCGGGTTCATTCGGGACGGCACACCGAGCGGGTTGAGGATGATGTCGACCGGGGTCCCGTCCTCGAGGAACGGCATGTCCTCGATGGGCAGGATCTTGGAGATGACGCCCTTGTTGCCGTGGCGGCCGGCGAGCTTGTCACCGTCGGTGATCTTGCGCTTCTGCGCGACGTAGACGCGCACCAGCTGGTTCACACCGGGGGGAAGCTCGTCGCCCTCCTCGCGGTCGAAGACACGGACGCCGATGACCTTGCCGATCTCGCCGTGCGGGACCTTCAGCGAGGTGTCACGGACCTCACGGGCCTTCTCACCGAAGATCGCGCGCAGCAGGCGCTCCTCGGGGGTCAGCTCGGTCTCGCCCTTGGGCGTGACCTTGCCGACGAGGATGTCGCCGGCGACGACCTCGGCACCGATCCGGATGATGCCGCGCTCGTCGAGGTCGGCGAGGACCTCCTCGGAGACGTTCGGGATGTCCCGGGTGATCTCCTCGGGGCCGAGCTTGGTGTCACGGGCGTCGACCTCGTGCTCCTCGATGTGGATCGAGGAGAGGACGTCGTCCTGCACGAGGCGCTGCGACAGGATGATCGCGTCCTCGTAGTTGTGACCCTCCCACGGCATGAACGCGACCAGCAGGTTCTTGCCGAGCGCCATCTCGCCGTTCTGGGTGGCCGGGCCGTCGGCCAGGACCTGGCCCTCGATGATCCGGTCGCCCTCGTTGACGATGACCTTCTGGTTGACCGAGGTGCCCTGGTTGGAGCGGGCGAACTTGGCCAGGCGGTACGTGATGTACGTGCCGTCGTCGTTGGCGGTGGTGATGTAGTCCGCGGAGACCTCCTGGACCACACCGGCCTTCTCGGCCTTGACCACGTCGCCGGCGTCGACCGCGGAGCGGTACTCCATGCCGGTGCCGACGAGCGGGGACTCGCTCTTGATGAGCGGCACGGCCTGACGCATCATGTTCGCGCCCATGAGGGCACGGTTGGCGTCGTCGTGCTCCAGGAAGGGGATCATGGCGGTCGCGACCGACACCATCTGGCGCGGCGAGACGTCCATGTAGTCCACGTCGTCACCGGCGACGTAGTCGACCTCGCCGCCACGGCGGCGGACCAGGACGCGGTTCTCGGCGAAGCGCATGTCATCGGTGAGCGTGGCGTTGGCCTGCGCGATGACGAAGCGGTCCTCCTCGTCGGCGGTCAGGTAGTCCACCTCGTCGGTGACCTGGCCGTCGACGACCTTGCGGTACGGGGTCTCGACGAAACCGAACGCGTTGACCCGGCCGTAGGAGGCCAGCGAACCGATCAGACCGATGTTCGGGCCTTCGGGCGTCTCGATCGGGCACATACGGCCGTAGTGAGACGGGTGCACGTCACGGACCTCGAAGCCGGCCCGCTCACGGGAGAGACCACCCGGGCCAAGAGCCGACAGACGGCGCTTGTGGGTGAGACCCGACAGCGGGTTGTTCTGGTCCATGAACTGCGACAGCTGGCTGGTGCCGAAGAACTCCTTGATGGAGGCGACGACCGGCCGGATGTTGATCAGGGTCTGCGGCGTGATCGCCTCGACGTCCTGAGTCGTCATCCGCTCACGGACGACTCGCTCCATACGCGCCAGACCCGTACGGACCTGGTTCTGGATGAGCTCGCCGACGCTGCGCAGACGACGGTTGCCGAAGTGGTCGATGTCGTCGGTCTCGACGACGATCGTGCCGCCGCTGTCACCGGTGGTCTCGGTCTCGCCGGCGTGCAGCTTCACCAGGTACTTGATCGTCGAGATGATGTCCTCGACGGTCAGGATGCCCGCGTCCAGCGGAGCGTCCGCACCCAGCTTCTTGTTGACCTTGTACCGGCCGACCTTGGCGAGGTCGTAGCGCTTCGGGTTGAAGTAGAGGTTCTCCAGAAGCGTCTGCGCGGCCTCACGGGTGGGGGGCTCGCCCGGACGCAGCTTGCGGTAGATGTCGAGCAGCGCGTCGTCCTGGCCCTGGGTGTGGTCCTTCTCCAGGGTGGCGCGCATGGACTCGTACTCGCCGAACTCCTCCAGGATCTGCTCGGTGGTCCACCCGAGAGCCTTGAGCAGGACGGTGACGGACTGCTTGCGCTTGCGGTCGATGCGGACACCGACCATGTCGCGCTTGTCGATCTCCATCTCCAGCCAGGCACCCCGGGACGGGATGATCTTGGCCGAGAAGATGTCCTTGTCGGACGTCTTGTCGATGGAGGAGTCGAAGTAGACGCCGGGCGAGCGGACCAGCTGGGACACCACGACACGCTCGGTGCCGTTGATGACGAAGGTGCCCTTGTTGGTCATGAGCGGGAAGTCGCCCATGAAGACCGTCTGGGACTTGATCTCGCCGGTCTCGTTGTTGGTGAACTCAGCCGTCACGAAGAGCGGGGCAGCGTACGTGAAGTCGCGCTCCTTGCACTCGTCGATGCTGTTCTTCGGCGGTTCGAAGCGGTGGTCGCGGAACGTCAGCGACATCGACCCGGAGAAGTCCTCGATCGGGGAGATCTCCTCGAAGATCTCCTCCAGACCGGACTTGGTGGGGACGTCCTGACCGGACTCCAGAGCCGCCTCGACCCGACTCTGCCAGGCGGAGTTCCCGAGCAGCCAGTCAAAGCTCTCGGTCTGCAGCGCGAGCAGGTTGGGAACCTCGAGGGGCTCCTTGATCTTTGCAAAGGAGATGCGCAGCGGGGCGGTGCTGGCGCCGTTGTTCGTATTCGCGGTCGAGGCAGTGCGCGAGGCGGCCAAGAGGGGGTCCTTCCGAGGGCTCGGACTCACTACGCGCGTACCGGCCCCTCACTCCGGGGCGCAGAGACAGATTCCCCTTTTTGGCTGTTTGGCCAGGTCAGGGATGGTCCGGTCGTCTGTGCTCGGGCGAGGGCATGCCCCTGGTGACGGGCAGGGGACAGCTAACAGGCAGCGCAAAGGGTCAGTGTAGCCAGTTGGCACACTGATGTCCAGTGCGGGTTGTTCGCGACCCTCGTTGTCCTCAACGCCCTCGTTCTCAACGCCCTCGGCATGCACGCCCTCGATGCACGTTCATACTGCCCTCTTCGCCGTCGATCCATGCCTCGGATTCGGATCGTTGTGACGACGCGTCCTGAGAATTGCGCGCTGCGTGCGGTTCGTCAAGGCCCCCCTTGGCAGAACCGGGGGCGTCCGGAGACACGACGAAGATCACCATACCCCTCGTGACCTGAGGCGCAAGGCAACCGCGGCCGCCCCTCCGGGAACGCAGAAGAGCGACCACCCGGATGGATGATCGCTCTTCGGTGCGCTCGCGTTACAGCCCTGCCGGACCGCAATCAGCTCGCTCGGATCCGTACGGATCCGGTGAGGTGTTACTTGACCTCGACGGAGGCGCCGGCGCCCTTGAGGGACTCGGCGGCCTTCTCGGCGGCGTCCTTGGCGACCTTCTCGAGGACGGGCTTCGGGGCGCCGTCCACGAGGTCCTTGGCCTCCTTCAGGCCGAGCGAGGTCAGCTCACGCACGACCTTGATGACCTGGATCTTCTTGTCGCCCGCACCGGTGAGGATGACGTCGAACTCGTCCTTCTCCTCCTCGACGGCGGCGGCCGGGGCACCCGGGGCGCCGGCGGCGGCAACGGCGACCGGGGCCGCGGCGGTGACGTCGAACTTCTCCTCGAACGCCTTCACGAACTCGGAGAGCTGGATCAGGGTCATGCCCTCGAACTCGGCGAGCAGTTCTTCCTGGGTGAGAGCCATGATGGCTTTCCTTCCACTAATTCGGCAGGTGCCGGATGTACATGACTGGCGGGCGTACGTTCGGCCCGCTACGACCGTTGCCCGTGGCCGGAGGCCTCAGGCGGCGATCATGATGCGAGCCGAATTACTCGGCACCGCCCTGCTCGTCCTGCTTGGCGCGAAGCGCGTCCACGGTGCGGACGAGCTTCGACGGGAGCGCCTGGAAGAGCGCGGCAGCCTGGGACTGCTTGCCCTTCATGGCACCCGCCAGCTTGGAGAGCAGAACCTCGCGGGACTCGAGGTCCGCAAGCTTCTTGATCTCATCGGCGGACAGCGCCTTGCCGTCAAGGACACCGCCCTTGATGATGAGATTCGGGTTGTCCTTGGCGAAGTCACGAAGACCCTTCGCCGACTCCACCGGGTCACCGGTGACGAAGGCGACAGCAGTCGGACCAGCGAAGAGCTGGTCGTCCAGCGTGATCCCGGCCTCGTTGGCCGCAATCTTGGTCAGCGTGTTCTTCACCACGGCGTACTGGGCGTTCTCACCGAGCGAACGACGCAGCGTCTTGAGCTGCGCCACGGTGAGACCGCGGTACTCGGTCAGCACGGCGGCGTTGGAGCTGCGGAACTTGTCCGTCAGCTCGGCAACCGCGGCAGCCTTGTCGGGCCTCGCCATAGAGCCTCGGCCTCCTTCCGGGTGATTCGGACCGCGCGGACCCGAAGGAGGACTGGGGAAAACGAAACGCCCCGGCGCAGGCGCTCGGGGCGTGACTCGACCGTCATGAAGATCCATGCGGGAGCAACTTCCACAATCACCTGCGCGGGTCGTCCGCAGTTCAGCGGATCCTTCGGCCACCGCGCCCTCGAACGAGCGCACGGCAACGACCAGCGGTCTTTGGCTTCTGGAAGAGAGTACGTGACCGGATCGCCGTGAAGCAAATCCGGTCATACGGCGCTCAGCTCTCGCCGAGGTCCTTCATCATCTCGGCCAGGTCGACGGTGTCCTCGGCGGGCGGGGCCTGCACGGTCACCGGCTCGTTGTAGTCGAGGAAGGTGATGGTCAGATCGAGCGGGCCCTTGTTGGCGGCGCCCTTCATCCGGAACTGCTTGGTGTGGTCCTCGCCGTCGACCCACATGTCCATCGTGAGCTTGTCGACGCCCATGTCCGCGTACTGCTCGATGCTCTTCTCACGCTTCTCGCGCGTGGCCTTGTCCTCGTCCTTGAGCGAGTCGCGGAGCGCGTCGAGGGTGACGGTGCCCCGGTAGTGGGTCGTCTCGACGCCATCGACCTTCTCGGTGCCGATCTCCCGCACGTCCTTGGCGCCGGTGAGGAACGTGGAGTCGGCCGCGGGGTTCTGCTCGGCCCGGCCGGCGGCGGGGTTTCCCCCTCCGCCGAGCGCGTCCTCGCCGAGCGCGGACATGTCCAGCTTCATCCAGGCCTTGCCGTCCATCTCCTTGGCCATCTCGGCGTTCCCGCCGATGTACATGGCCTTGTCGACGAGCCGGATCTCGGCGGAGCCGTCCGCCCCCTCGTCAAGGGCGGTGATCTTCATGCTCATGGCCAGGGTGGGCTTCATGCGCATGGAGGCCTCGGCCTTGACCCGCCCCTGCTCCGGCACCTCGCCCGTCATGCGGTACCGCAGCGAGGTGATGTCGTCGGAGTTCTTGGCGGCCTTGGCCACGGCCGCCGCGGGCGACATCTTCGGCGACTCCTCGCCCTTGCCGCAGCTCACCGCGCCGGCGGCGAGGGCCACGGCGGCGAGCCCGGCACCGATCGTCCGAGCGCGCGCGGAACGTCGTACAGAAGGCCCCGTCATCGATTCCCCCCAAGGAACACATGAGCGATTCACAGCGAAGCGGTGAGCCTAACCGATGGCGGTGCGAGCGGTCGCTTGAATTGCGCCGGAACAGGAACGGGCCCCGCACCTGGGAAGGTGCGGGGCCCGTAGCCGACTTCAGCGAGCCTCGATGGCTCAGACCGCGGCCGGGTCCTCCTCGACGAGGAGGTTGCGGGTGCGGTTGGGGTCGACCGGAATGCCGGGGCCGATCGTGGTGGTGATGGCGGCCTTCTTGATGTAGCGACCCTTGGCGGCGGACGGCTTCAGACGGAGGATCTCCTCCAGGGCCGCGCCGTAGTTCTCCACCAGCTTGCTGTCGTCGAACGACGTCTTGCCGATGATGAAGTGCAGGTTCGAGTGCTTGTCGACGCGGAACTCGATCTTGCCACCCTTGATGTCGTTGACAGCCTTGGTGACATCGGGGGTGACGGTGCCGGTCTTCGGGTTCGGCATCAGACCACGCGGACCGAGCACGCGGCCGAGGCGGCCGACCTTGCCCATGAGGTCCGGGGTGGCGACGACGGCGTCGAAGTCCAGACGGCCCTTCGACACCTCGTCGATGAGCTCGTCGGCGCCGACGATGTCGGCGCCCGCGGCACGAGCGGCCTCGGCACGGTCACCGGTCGCGAAGACCAGGACCCGGGCGGTCTTACCGGTGCCGTGCGGGAGGTTCACGGTGCCACGGACCATCTGGTCGGCCTTGCGCGGGTCGACACCCAGACGGAAGGCGACCTCGACGGTGCCGTCGAACTTGGTCGTGGAGGTCTCCTTGGCGAGACGGACGGCCTCGAGCGGGGCGTAGAGCTTCTCCCGGTCGATCTTGGCGTCCGCAGCGCGGAGAGACTTGCTGCGCTTGCTCACTACTGCTCCTGGGGTTTTCTTAGGAGTCGTGGTCCGGGCCGAGCAGGCCCTGCCACTACTGCTGGTCTACGAGGTTGGGGCTCAGCCCTCGACCGTGATGCCCATGGAACGGGCGGTGCCGGCGATGATCTTCGACGCGGCGTCCAGGTCGTTGGCGTTGAGGTCGGGCATCTTGGTCTCGGCGATCTCGCGGACCTGCGCCTGGGTGATCTTGGCGACCTTGGTCTTGTGCGGCTCGCCGGAGCCCTTCTCCACGCCCGCGGCCTTGAGGATCATCTTGGCGGCCGGCGGCGTCTTGGTCACGAAGGTGAAGGAGCGGTCCTCGTAGACCGTGATCTCCACCGGGATGACCCAGCCACGCTGCGACTCGGTCGCGGCGTTGTAGGCCTTGCAGAACTCCATGATGTTGACGCCGTGCTGACCCAGCGCGGGGCCGACCGGCGGAGCCGGGTTGGCGGCACCGGCCTGGATCTGGAGCTTGATGAGCCCCGTGACCTTCTTCTTCTTGGGAGGCATAGCTCTCCGGGTCCTTTCGAATCGGGTGTGCCGCCACCCGGGTCGCGTCCCGGATGAAGGCATACCGCACAACGATAACGGGTATAGATGCGCGGCCAAAAACCGAGCAGGTCAGGCGCCCACATGAGCGTTCGCCTGACCTGCTCGGAAGCGTGAGATCTAGTTCTTCTGGATCTGGTCGAACGACAGCTCGACCGGGGTCTCGCGACCGAAGATCTCCACCAGACCCTTGACCTTCTTGGAGTCGGCGTTGATCTCGTTGATCGTGGCCTGGAGGGTGGCGAAGGGGCCGTCGGTGACGGTGACCGAGTCGCCGACCTCGAAGTCCAGCACCTGGACCTCGACCTTGCGCTGCGGCGCCGGCTTGCCCTCGGCCTCGGCGGCCTCGCGGGCTGCCTTCTCCTCGGCCTCGGGGGCGAGCATCTTGACGATCTCGTCCAGGGTCAGCGGGTACGGGTCGTAGGCGTTGCCCACGAAGCCGGTGACGCCGGGCGTGTTGCGGACGACGCCCCAGGACTCGTTCGTGAGGTCCATGCGGACCAGGACGTAACCCGGGAGCTTGTTCTGCTTGATCGTCTTGCGGTCGCCGTTCTTGATCTGGACGACCTCTTCCTGCGGCACTTCGGCCTGGAAGATGTAGTCCTCGACGTTCAGCGAGACGGCGCGCTGCTCCAGGTTGGTCTTCACGCGGTTCTCGTAACCGGCGTAGGTGTGGATGACGTACCACTCGCCGGGCAGGGTCCGCAGCTCTTCGCGCAGGGCGGCGACGGGGTCGGCCGGCTCGGCCGGCTCTTCCTCGGCTTCGGCTGCGGCCTCGATCTCGGTCTCGTCCTCGGCCTCTTCGGCCTCGTCCTCGACGTGGAGGGCCGCTTCCTCCGCGGGCTCGCCGGCCTCGGCGTCGGCAGCCTCGACCTCGTCCAGGTCCTCGTCCGCGCCCTCGACGATGTCGAGCTCGTCTTCGACAGTCTCGTCGGGCTCGATGGCGTCGTTCAGGTTCTGGTCAGACACGGTGGCTGCTTCTTCCTGGATACATAGGGGTGGTACATGCGAAAAGGGGCGCCGGTAACCGCGGCGCCCTTCGCTCTGTGCTCAGCCGAAGATGTACTTGGCGGCGTGGTCGAGCCCATAGTCAATCACGGTCACCAGGCCGATCATGATGACGACGAAGACAATCACCACGGTCGTGTAGGTCGTCAGCTGGCTGCGCGACGGCCAGACGACCTTGCGCAGCTCGGCGACGATCTGGCGGTAGAAGAGGGCAAGACGCTTCAGCGGACCCTTCTTGGCGCGCTTTCCGCCCTTGCGGGTCTTCCGGGAATCCGGCGCCTCGTCCTCGGCATCAGGCATGTCGATGGAGCCCACGGCGTCCGTCACTCGTCCTCACCTGATTCCGGGTCGTGGCCGTGCCGCGCCCGGTCTGAGCCGCACGGCGGTGCATTGCTGTACGTACCTGCGCACACATCCTGGCGAAGGTGTGTGTAGCAGGGCCGGAGGGACTTGAACCCCCAACCGCTGGTTTTGGAGACCAGTGCTCTACCAATTGAGCTACGACCCTTTGTGTGTTCCCCAACGTACCGCATCCACACGGGTGCTCGGTGTGCACCGTACGAGTGCGGGCTGCTGGAGGCCAACGAGGAGAGAGTGTACGTGTTCTCAAGCGCCTCGTCGAACAGAAAGTGCCCCGTGGGAGCCGGGGAGATGGAAGATCGCCCAGCGTGCGCGGCGGATCCGGACGGTTGTTCAGCTGTTGTTCAGTCCGTGAAACCCGCGTGCCGGAGCAGTTTCCGGTCTGAAACGATGGGCTCCATGAGCGCTGCAACCCCTCCCACCGACCGCCGGGTCTCCGCCCGAGTCGGCGCGATCTCCGAGTCCGCCACCCTCGCCGTGGACGCCAAGGCCAAGGCTCTCAAGGCCGCCGGGCGTCCGGTGATCGGCTTCGGCGCCGGTGAGCCCGACTTCCCGACCCCGGACTACATCGTCGAGGCCGCCATCGAGGCGTGCAAGAACCCGAAGTACCACCGCTACACCCCGGCCGGCGGTCTGCCCGAGCTGAAGGCCGCGATCGCCGCGAAGACGCTGCGGGACTCCGGCTACGAGCCCGAGGCCTCGCAGATCCTCGTCACCAACGGCGGCAAGCAGGCCATCTACGAGGCCTTCGCCGCGATCCTGGACCCGGGCGACGAGGTGATCGTCCCGGCGCCGTACTGGACGACGTACCCGGAGTCGATCCGGCTGGCCGGCGGTGTCCCGGTGGAGGTCGTCGCGGACGAGACGACCGGCTACCGCGTCTCCGTCGAGCAGCTGGAGGCGGCCCGTACGGAGCGGACGAAGGTCGTCCTGTTCGTCTCCCCCTCCAACCCCACCGGCGCGGTCTACAGCGCCGCGGACGCCGAGGCGATCGGCCGCTGGGCCGTGGAGCACGGCCTGTGGGTGATGACGGACGAGATCTACGAGCACCTGGTCTACGGCGACGCGACCTTCACCTCGCTGCCCGGGATCCTGCCGGAGCTGCGGGACAAGTGCGTCGTGGTCAACGGTGTCGCCAAGACGTACGCGATGACGGGCTGGCGGGTGGGCTGGATCATCGGCCCGAAGGACGTGGTGAAGGCGGCGACGAACCTCCAGTCGCACGCCACATCGAACGTCTCCAACGTCGCCCAGGTCGCGGCGCTGGCCGCCGTCGCCGGTGACCTGGACGCCGTCGCCACGATGCGCGAGGCGTTCGACCGGCGCCGCAAGACGATCGTGCGGATGCTCAATGAGATCGACGGCGTGGTCTGCCCGGAGCCCGAGGGCGCCTTCTACGCGTACCCGTCGGTGAAGGGCCTGCTGGGCAAGGAGATCCGCGGCAAGCGTCCGCGCAGCAGCGTGGAGCTGGCCGAGCTGATCCTGGAGGAGGCCGAGGTGGCGGTCGTCCCGGGTGAGGCCTTCGGCACGCCGGGCTATCTGCGGCTGTCGTACGCGCTGGGCGACGAGGATCTCGTCGAGGGTGTCTCGCGGATCCAGAAGCTGCTGGCGGAGGCGAAGTAGCCGAGACCGCTGCGGGCAGGGCACCTGGGGCTTCCCGGGTGCCCTGTTCCTTTGTGCTTCCTTTGTGCGAGCAAGACCACGTACGGGGAAAGCGCTACCGGGGCGGCCCGGACGTGCGGCAGGATCCTGGGATGGAGCGTGTACGTGATCTCTCTCAGCTGCCGAAGGCCCATCTGCACCTGCACTTCACCGGTTCGATGCGCCCCGCCACCGTTCTGGAACTGGCCGACAAGCACGGCGTGCGGCTGCCCGACGCGCTGACGGAGGCCCTGACGAGCGGGGAGCCGCCGAGCCTGCGGGCGACGGACGAGCGGGGCTGGTTCCGTTTCCAGCGGCTGTACGACGCGGCGCGTTCGTGTCTGCGGGAGCCGGAGGACATCCAGCGGCTGGTGCGGGAGGCCGCGGAGGAGGATGTGCGGGACGGCTCGGGCTGGCTGGAGATCCAGGTGGACCCGACCTCGTACGCGCCTCGTCTGGGCGGGCTGATCCCCGCTCTGGAGGTCATCCTGGACGCGGTGGAGACGACGTCGCGGGAGACGGGCCTGGGGATGCGGGTCGTGGTGGCGGCGAACCGGATGAAGCATCCGCTGGACGCGCGGACGCTGGCGCGGCTGGCGGTGCGGTACGCGGACCGGGGTGTGGTCGGCTTCGGGCTGTCCAACGACGAGCGCCGGGGCATGGCGCGGGACTTCGACCGCGCGTTCGCCATCGCGCGGGAGGGCGGTCTGCTGTCCGCTCCGCATGGCGGTGAGCTGGCGGGCCCGGCGTCGGTGCGTGACTGTCTGGACGACCTGGACGCGCACCGGATCGGCCACGGGGTGCGTGCGGCGGACGATCCGCGGCTGCTGAAGCGGCTGGCGGACCGGGGTGTGACGTGCGAGGTGTGCCCGGCGTCGAACGTGGCCCTGGGCGTGTACGAGAAGCCGGCGGACGTGCCGCTGCGCACGTTGTTCGAGGCCGGGGTGCCGATGGCGCTGGGCGCGGACGACCCGCTGCTGTTCGGTTCGCGGCTGGCGGCGCAGTACGAGATCGCCCGCCGGCACCACGCCTTCACGGACGCGGAACTGGCGGAGCTGGCCCGGCAGTCGGTACGGGCGTCGGCGGCGCCGGAGGACGTCAAGGCGCGGCTGCTGGCCGGGGTGGACGAGTGGCTGACTCGCCCGGTCGCCTGAAGTGGGCGTACGGCGGATACGGCTTGAAGCAGATCAGGACCTCGTAGGGGTGCCCGCCGCCGGGCGGCTGGGCCAGCGGCAGTCCCGTCATCAGCGCCGAGTGCCCTTGAGCGACCCGCTTGTGGTGCGGCCCGAAGCCTGCGGCGTGGGCGAAGCCGACGGCGGTGTCGGCGAACACGTCCCGGCTGCCGAACAGGAAGAACGTACGGGCGTGCGTGGTGTGGCGCAGCTCGTCGCGGTCCCGCCGGGCCTGCCAGGTCCGCGCGTCCCGGGCGGTGCGCGCCTCGTCGGTGCGGGCGGTCAGGGGAGTGCCCCCGCGCAGCTTGCGGCGGAGTACGGGCCACTGGCTGGGGCGCAGTCCGAGGGTGTGGTGGGCCAGGACGAGGTCGACCCGCTCGCCCCAGCCTTCGTCGGGCGGGACGCCGTCGCGCAGCGGGATGTGGACGATGGTGTGCCGGGAGCAGGCGGCGAAGGAGAACAGGCCCGCCAGCCGGCTGAGTCCGTCGTGGTCGCCGAGCAGCAGGCCGATGGGGTCGGGCGCCGTCAGTGAGGTGTGCCGCAGGGTGGTCCGGGGCTGGACCACGCGGTGTGCGTGGGGTCCGGTCCGCGGCCTGAACTCGGTCAGCCTCAGCCGCATGCGCGATGCCTCATGGCCCCAGGGTCGGGGCTGCCCGCCCTCTCCCGCAACGGAGATTGGGCCGCGAAAGAGCCGCGCTTACAGGCTCTACAGGCTGACGCCGACCGTCACCGGCTCGTTGACCAGGGTGATTCCGAAGGCCTCGCGGACTCCGGCGACGACCTCGCGGGCGAGTGCGAGCAGGTCCTCGGTGGTCGCCGTGCCCCGGTTGGTGAGGGCGAGCGTGTGCTTGGTGGAGATGCGGGCGGGCCCGCTTCCGTAGCCCTTGGTGAAGCCCGCCTTGTCGATCAGCCAGGCGGCGGAGGTCTTGGTGTGCCCCTCCCCCGCCGGGTAGGCCGGGGGCTCCACCGTGTCGCCGAGCCGCTCGTGCACGCGTGCGTGGAAGGCCGCGAACTGTTCGTCGGTGAGGATCGGGTTGGTGAAGAAGGATCCGGCGGACCAGGTGTCGTGATCCTCGGGGTCGAGGACCATGCCCTTTCCGGCCCGCAGCTTCAGGACGGTCTCGCGGGCGTCGGCGAGCGGCACCCGGTCGCCGGGCTCGACGCCGAGGGCGCGGGCGGTCTCGGCGTACTTGATCGGCCCGGACAGTCCGTCCGCGTCCTCCAGGGCGAAGCGGACGCGCAGGACGACGTACCGCTCGGGGTCGGCCTTGAAGCGGCTGTGGCGGTAGGAGAAGGCGCACTCCTCGTTGGTCAGCGTGACGGTCTCGCCGTGGTGGCGGTCGTAGGCGGCGACCTCGGTGATCGTGGCGGAGACCTCCTGGCCGTACGCGCCGACGTTCTGGATCGGGGTCGCACCCGCCGAGCCGGGGATGCCGGCCAGGCATTCGACGCCGGCGAGTCCGGCCTCGACGGTGCGGGCGACGGCGTCGGTCCACACCTCGCCTGCGGCCAGTTCCAGGCGGGTGCCGTCGAGCTCGACGCCCCGGGTGGCGATGGCGAGGGCGGTGCCCGCGAAGCCCTTGTCGCCGATGACCAGGTTGGAACCACCGCCGATGACCAGCAGGGGGGTGCCCGCGGCGTCGGCCTCGCGGACGGCGGCGATCACCTCGGCGTCGGTGGTGGCGGTGATCAGCCGGGTGGCGGGTCCGCCCAGGCGGAAGGTGGTCAGCGGGGCGAGGGGGGCGTCGTGGAGTTCCTGCACGCGCTCAAGGGTACGAGAACGGCCCCACCGGTCCGGGCGGGGCCGCTCCGTTACGTCGTCCAGGACTCAGCCCAGCCGGCGGATCGCCTCGGACCAGTCGAGCGGGAGTTCGTCGCCGCGCACCGTCCAGGTGACGAACTTCGCGTCCCGCATCAGGGGGGCCAGGTCCCGGGAGGCCGGGGCGTGCGGGCCGGAGCGGGCGAAGGTCTTCAGGGCCTGGGGCGACTCCCAGGCGGACAGGGTCCAGAAGGTCCGCCGCAGGGGCTGCGCCCTGAGGGTGGCCCCGTAGGCGCCGGGGGCGCGGCTGACCTGGCGCCACACGCCCGGGGTGCGCAGGAAGAACTTCAGCGCGCCCGCGAGGGTGCGGGTCTCGAAGCGGGAGGCGAAGACGTGCACCTCGGCGCCGTGCTCAGGGGTGTGCGGAGCGGTCCAGGGAAGAGTGGGCATGACGTTCTCCTCAGCGTCCGGCGGTCTCGAGCACGGGGGCGGGGGTGTCCGGGGTCCCGGCGGGCTCGGTGTGCCTCCGGCCGGGGATGATCAGGGCGGCGACACCGGCGAGGGCCACCAGCGCGGCGCCGGTTACCAGGGCGGGCTTCAGTCCGTCGACGAAGGTCTGTCCGGTCTCGTAGCCGCCTTGGGCCGCGAAGATCGACGACATGATGGCGATGCCGAGCG
Source organism: Streptomyces sp. NPDC002776 (assembly GCF_053592195.1). Classification (NCBI taxonomy): domain Bacteria; kingdom Bacillati; phylum Actinomycetota; class Actinomycetes; order Kitasatosporales; family Streptomycetaceae; genus Streptomyces; species Streptomyces sp. NPDC002776. Next base: position 653,100 of record NZ_JBSFVG010000001.1, read on the forward strand.
CGCCGCCGACCTCGCGCAGGGCGTTGTTGGCGCCGGAGGCGATGCCCTGCTCGCCGGCCCGGACGCTGGACATGACGAGGGCGGAGGCGGGTGCGAAGAACAGGGCCATGCCGATACCGCTGATGATCAGACCGGGCAGCTGGATGCCGTAGGAGGCGTCCGCGGTGATGACCCAGGCCAGGTAGCCGAGGCCCGCGGCCTGGAGGAAGAGGCCGGTGGCGACGACGGGGCGGCCGCCGATCCGGTCGGAGAGGATGCCGGCGATCGGCGCGACCAGCATCGGCATGCCGGTCCAGGGCAGCATCCGCAGGCCGGCCTCGGTGGGCGAGTAGCCGAGCACGCCCTGCATGTACTGGCTGAGCAGGAAGATCGAGCCGAACATGCCGAGGAACATCAGCATGCTGGCGGCGTTGATCCCGGAGAAGGCGCGGGAGCGGAACAGCCGCATCGGGAGCATGGGGTTCTTGGCGCGGGTGCTGTAGAGGACGAACCCGGCGAGCAGCGCCCCTCCGGCGAACAGGGCGGTCAGGACCGAGGGCGCGGTCCAGCCGTCGGCGGGGCCGCGGACCAGGCCGTAGACGATGCCGAAGAGGCCACCGCTGGCGAGGAGGGTGCCGGGGAGGTCGAGGGCGGCGCCGGTGCCGTGCGACTCGGCGAGGCGGAGGCGGGCGAGCGGGAGCAGGATCAGGCCCAGCGGAACGTTCAGCCAGAAGATCCACTGCCAGGAGATGTGTTCGGTGAGGCTGCCGCCGATGAGCGGCCCGGAGGCCACGGCGAGGCCGTTGACGGCTCCCCATATCCCGAACGCCATCCCGCGCTTGGCGGCGGGCACGGCGGCCGTCAGCAGGGTCAGCGTCAGCGGCATCATGATCGCCGCGCCGACGCCCTGCACCGCGCGGGCGGCGATCAGGGAATCGATGCCGGGGGCCATGGCCGCGCCGGCGGAGGCGGCGGTGAAGATCGTGATGCCGACGAGGAAGAGCCGGCGGCGGCCGAACCGGTCGCCGAGCGCCGCGCCGAACATCAGCAGGACGGCGAAGGTGAGGGTGTACGCGCTCACCGTCCACTCCAGGTCGTGCAGCCCCCCGCCGAGGTCTTCGCGGATGGAGGGCAGCGCGGTGGTGACGACGAGGTTGTCGAGGGCCGCCATGAATCCGGCGACGCTGGTGATGACGAGAGCCCAGACGGGCCCTCCGCGAGGTGCGGTCTGCTGTGACATCTCTCCCCCAGAGGGTGCTCACGCGGCATGGTTAGTTATTGATGACTAACTTTTACGATCATGAAAAGGCGCCGGAAACGCCTCTCCCTGGCGTCAGTGTTCGAGCCGCCCCTTGGTACGGGCGGCCGGGTAGAGCCCTTCCCACACCCGGTGCTCGGGCGGGAATCCCATGGCGACCAGGCAGTTGACGAGCATCCCGTACGCCATGAAGGTCGTCGTCTCCTTGACGTCGGCGCCCAGCGGCAGATGGACGGTGTCCCACAGCCGCATCCAGCCCTCGCGCACCGCGGCGCCGAGCTCCAGCTCGCCCTCCCGCTCGGCGGCCGCCACGGCGACGTACATCTGCATCTGCATGAGCAGCTGCTCAGGATGCTCCGCGATGACCTTGGTGTACGCGTCCGCCATGGCATGCAGGGCCTCCTCGCCCTCCAGCCCCTCGGACGCTTCCGAGAAGGTGCGGATGGAGTCATCCAGACACCGCTCCGCCGCCGCCAGGAAGATCGCCTTCTTGCCCGGGAAGAGCCGGAAGAGATACGGCTGCGAGACACCGACCCGCTTGGCGATCGTCTCGGTCGACGTCCCGTGATAACCGGTGCGGGCGAACTCGCCCATCGCGGCACGGATGACGCTCTCGCGCCTCTCTTCTGCGCTCATCCTGACCATGCCGGTAAGTTAGTACTCAATCACTAACTGAGTCAAGGGCGAGGGAACCGGGCCAACCCCCCACCCGTTGGGGCCGGTAGGGGGCCGCAACGCCGTAAGGGGCGCCCCACCATGGAGAACGCCCCTTACCTCACCCCCAGCGCGCGTGCCGTCAGGCCAGTCGTACGACCGCTCTGGACATGCCGAGCACCTTCTGGCCCGCGCTGGTCGCCGTCAGGTCCACGCGGACGGTGTTGTCGTCGAGCTTGGCCGCGACCTTGCCGCTGACCTCGATCGTGGCGCCCTGGTCGTCGTTGGGGACCACGACGGGCTTGGTGAAGCGGACGCCGTACTCGACGACCGCGCCCGGGTCACCGGTCCAGTCCGTCACCACGCGGATCGCCTCGGCCATGGTGAACATGCCGTGCGCGATGACGTCCGGCAGCCCGACCTCCTTGGCGAACTTCTCGTTCCAGTGGATCGGGTTGAAGTCGCCCGAGGCGCCCGCGTACTGGACGAGCGCGGCACGGGTCACGGGGAACGTCTGCGCGGGCAGCTCGGTGCCGACCTCGACGTCGGCGTACGAAATCTTCGCCGTCATGGGATTGCTCACGCCTCCTCGGCCGCGCGGGCGACCAGCTTCGTCCAGGCGGTCACGACGTGCTCGCCCGCCTCGTCGTGGACCTCACCGCGGACGTCCAGGATGTCGTTGCCGGCGAGGGACTTGATCGCCTCGATGGTCGAGGTGACCGTGAGCCGGTCGCCGGCCCGGACCGGGCGGGCGTAGGCGAACTTCTGGTCGCCGTGCACCACCCGGCTGTAGTCGAGGCCGAGCTGGGGGTCGGCGATGACCTCTCCGGCCGCCTTGAAGGTGATGGCGAACACGAAGGTGGGCGGGGCGATCACATCGGGGTGGCCGAGCGCCTTGGCGGCTTCCGGGTCGGTGTACGCCGGATTGGCGTCCCCCACCGCCTCCGCGAACTCACGGATCTTCTCGCGGCCGACCTCGTAGGGGTCGGTGGGCGGATAGGTCCGCCCGACGAAGGACTGGTCGAGCGCCATGGGCTCGGCACCTCCTGGAGTCAGCGTGTGGTTTCCCGGGATCTGCGAACCGGCCGTCGACCGGCCGACGAAACGACACGAGGCCGCCCCCGGAGTGCGGGGACGGCCTCGTGTACGAGCCTGATTTATCGCGTTTCGCGGTGCGCGGTGTGCGCATTGCAACGCGGGCAGTGCTTCTTCATCTCAAGACGGTCCGGGTTGTTACGCCGGTTCTTCTTGGTGATGTAGTTCCGCTCCTTGCACTCCACGCAGGCCAGCGTGATCTTCGGGCGGACGTCGGTGGCAGCCACGTGAGTGCTCCTTGACGAACGGATAGGACATTAACGCAAGCAAGAGTAGCCGATCGAAGGACCGACCCCGCAATCGGCTACTGTCAGTAGCGGTGACCGGACTTGAACCGGTGACACAGCGATTATGAGCCGCTTGCTCTACCGACTGAGCTACACCGCTGTGATGCGATCAGTTCCCGCCTTGCGACGGGAACCTCTCACACCAGAGCCCCAATACGGAATCGAACCGTAGACCTTCTCCTTACCATGGAGACGCTCTACCGACTGAGCTATTGGGGCGAGCGATGAAGACATTACACGCTCGGCAGCCGTTCACCCAAATCCGTTTCGCGGCGCCCTCGGCACCCTGTTCCGGCGCGCTTCCCAGGCGCCTCGGCCGCCCCCGCCGTAGGCCATCGCCCCAGCTCCCGCACGGCGGACCACACCGGTACGACTATTGCGCTCCTCCCGGCCGCGAGCGGATCACCGTCCTAGGCTCGACGCACTCTGCGTGATCTTGCGTCCCCGCGCAGTCCGCCGCGCAGCCCGAGCAGCGAGCACCTGGAGCGCGATGCCCGACAGCCAGCCCCAGCCGCATCATTCGTCGTCCTCGTCGTCGTCCCCGGGGTCGTCCGGTCCGTCCGATCCGGCCGCCCTGCTGCTCTGCGGGGCACGGCTCGCCGACGGCCGGACCGTGGACGTCCGGCTGGGCGGTGGTCGCATCGAGGCGGTGGGCACGGCGGGAAGCCTGGCGGCGAGCGGCACGCGCGCGTGCGGCTCGCGGGTGGACCTCACCGGCTACCTGCTCCTGCCGGCCCCCGCCGATCCGCACGCCCACGGCGACACCGCCCTCTCCGCCGACGCGGACGGCCCGGTCTCCTACGACCCCCAGGACGTCCAGCGCCGGGTCACGGAGGCGGCTCTGCTGCAGCTCGGCCACGGCGCGACCGCGGTGCGGGCCCACGTGCGGGTGGGCGACGTCCCGGGGCTCGGCGCGCTGTCCGCCGTCCTGCGCGCCCGGCGCTCGCTGCGCGGGCTCACCGAGCTGACCGCGGTGGCGATGCCGCGGCTGCTGACCGGCGTGGCCGGGGCGGACGGGCTGGCGATGCTGCGGGACGCGCTGAAGATGGGCGCGTCGGTGGTGGGCGGCTGTCCGGATCTGGATCCCGATCCGACGGGGTACGTGGAGGCGGTCCTGGAACTGGCCTCCGAGCACGGCTGCCCGGTCGACCTGCACACGGACGCCGACGACCCGGCGCGGCTGTCCCGGCTGGCGGCCATGGCGGGCGGCCTGCGCCCCGGCGTGACGCTCGGCCCGTGCGGCGGCCTGGGGCGCCTCCCGGCCGACGCGGCGGCCCGGACGGCGGACCAACTCGCCGCGGCCGGCGTGACGGTGGTGTGCCTGCCGCAGGGCGGCTGCGGCGGCGTGGAGCAGCGCGGGACGGCGCCGGTACGGCTGCTGCGCGCGGCCGGGGTGCGGGTGGCCGCGGGGAGCGGGGCGCTGCGGGACGTGTCCAACCCGGTGGGCCGCGGTGACCCTTTGGAGGCGGCGTATCTGCTGGCGTCCCGCTACGGGCTGAGCCCCGAGGACGCCTACGACACGGTGAGTTCAGGGGCGCGGACGGTTCTGGGTCTGCCCGAGGTCCGGGTCGAAGCGGGCTTTCCGGCGGACCTATTGGCGGTGCGGGGGGATCGGCTGGCGGGGGCGTTGTCGCTGGCGTACAGCCGGATCGTGGTGCATCGGGGGCGCGTGGTGGCGCGGACGAGCGCGGTGCGGGAGTACTGCAACTCCGCGGCGGCGGTGGAGTTGGGGTTGCCCCGGCAGGGGCGGGGGGAGGTTTCCTGAGGCGGTGGGGGCCGGGTTTCGAGGGTGGGCGGGGTGGCATCGTCGGGGCCTGTGTGCGCGGAGCGCAGGGCTTGTCGCGCTGGGTAAGTGGCGCTGAGCGGCGTCGGGGTGAGGCGTGGGGCCCACGTCGGGGCGGGTGCGGTTCCGGGGCGGTGCCGGTCGGGCCGCGCTCTGGGGACTCATGCGGCGGATGCAGCCGCCCGGGCGTACGGTCGAAGACATGCGCACAGTCATCGCTGGAGGTCATGGTCAGATCGCGCTGCGGCTGGAGCGGCTGCTCTCCGCGCGCGGGGACGAGGTCGCGGGCATCATCCGCCGCGCCGAACAGGGCGACGATCTGCGGGAGGCGGGTGCCGAACCGGTGCTGCTGGACCTGGAGTCGGCGACGGTGGAGGAGGTCGCGGCACATCTGCAGGGGGCGGACGCGGCGGTCTTCGCTGCGGGCGCAGGGCCGGGCAGCGGATCGGCCCGCAAGGAGACAGTGGACAAGGACGCGGCGATCCTGTTCGCGGACGCGGCGGTGCGGGCGGGTGTGCGCCGGTACGTGATCGTGTCGTCCATGGGTGCCGACCCTCAGCACGAGGGCAGCGAGATCTTCGACGTGTACCTGCGGGCGAAGGGCGAGGCGGACGAGTACGTGCGCGGCCTGACCGCACTGGACTGGACGATCCTGCGCCCCGGCGCGCTGACGGACGACGCCGGCACGGGCCTGGTCCGCCTGGAGGCCCACACGGGCCGCGGCCCGATCCCGCGCGACGACGTGGCCGCCGTACTGGCGGAGCTGATCGACACCCCGGCCACGGCCGGGCTGACCCTGGAGCTGGTCAGCGGCTCGGCTCCGGTGTCGGTGGCGGTGAAGTCGGTGGCGGGCAACTGAGACCGCCGAGCCCTCAGAACAGCGGCAGCTGACCGGGGAACTCGGGCACGACGTACCCGTCCAACGACGGTTGCGCGGCGCCGAGTTCCGCGGGCCGCCGAGAACCGGCGCACGAGACGAGTTCCCCGCTGCTCCGCGCACCGGGCGGATCGTGCCGCGCGAACCGCCCGGCAACCACGGCGATCTCCCGACGGCACTCGGGGCACCTTCTGCGTCGAGTGGTCATGGGGCCAGTCTGCCCGGGGAACGGCCGCACACGAAGAGACCCCCTCAGCTCTGTGTTTCCACAGTGCTGAGGGGGTCTTCCCCGAAGTGGCGGCGCCAGGATTCGAACCTGGGAAGGCTGAGCCGGCAGATTTACAGTCTGCTCCCTTTGGCCGCTCGGGCACACCGCCGGGGTTGTTGTCCTTCGAACTGCCTTTCGGCTGCGTTCCCCGGCAACGACGTAAACAATACCCGATGCCGAGGGGTGGTCCGCCACCCGATTGATCTCCGCCCCGGGGACCGGGGATGGCTAGGCTTATCCGGATGCGGCCCGGGTTGCACACCGGGCTCGGCGGTCGCCCCCACGTACGCCGATACGCACCGACACGGACCCCGATACAAGGAGCCACAGCACATGGCCGACTCCAGTTTCGACATCGTCTCGAAGGTCGAGCGGCAGGAGGTCGACAACGCCCTCAACCAGACCGCCAAGGAGATCTCGCAGCGCTACGACTTCAAGGGCGTGGGCGCCTCGATCTCGTGGTCCGGCGACAAGATCCTCATGGAGGCGAACTCCGAGGACCGGGTGAAGGCAGTCCTCGACGTCTTCCAGTCCAAGCTGATCAAGCGTGGCATCTCGCTGAAGGCGCTGGACGCGGGCGAGCCGCAGCTCTCCGGCAAGGAGTACAAGATCTTCGCCACGATCGAGGAGGGCATCTCCCAGGAGAACGCCAAGAAGGTCGCGAAGATCATCCGTGATGAGGGCCCGAAGGGTGTGAAGGCCCAGGTCCAGGGCGAGGAGCTGCGCGTCAGCTCCAAGAGCCGCGACGACCTTCAGACCGTCATCGCGCTGCTCAAGGGCAAGGACTTCGACTTCGCGCTCCAGTTCGTGAACTACCGGTGAGCTGAGCCGCTGACCTGCACTATCCGGAAATCGAGCTAGCTGGAGGGCACAACGCGGGCACATCGCCGAGGACCGCCTCGACGGCCGCCCGCGTTGTGTCCTCGTCGTCCGGCCAAAGGTGGGTGTAGATGTCGAGCGTGATCGACGGCTTCGAATGGCCGAGTCGCCGCTGCACCGTCTTCACGCTCTCGCGGTTCTTGATCAGCGCCGAGGCGTAGAAGTGCCGCAGGTCGTGCATGCTCGCCCCATCCGGTACCCGCACGGGCGCGGGCTCCTGGCCCTCCGGCCGGCCGCGCTGTACCCACACCGCGTACGCCTCGGCGTAGGCCTTGCTCAGGGCCTCGTTCGCCCGTTCCTCCATCCGCGTCCACACGTGTGACCAGCTGGCACGCTTAATGACGTCGGCGCGGTCGGTCGTGAACAGCATGTGCGCCTTCCGGCGCCGAGGCTTGCGCGGGTCCGTCCGGTCCTCGATGTCCACCACGGCGGCCGGGTACTGCTGGAGGTGCGCCGCCAGGGCGTCGACCGCCAGACCGACCAGGGGCACCGTGCGGTAGCTCTCGTGGGTCTTCGGCTCGCCGAGGTACGGCTCGGGCGTCTCGCCCTCGTTGGCGTCCGCGTCCCTGTCCGGCACGATCAGCTGCTGCCGCACCGTCACCTCCCGCCGCAGGAAGTCGATGCAGCCGACCTCCAGGCCGAAGACCTCGCCCTGCCGCAGCCCGGAGGCCACGGCCAGGAGGATCATCGCCCGGTACCGGGGCGGGGCTGCCTCGATCAGGGCGCGCACCGCGTCCCTGTGCAGAGGCACGATCTCGGGGCGCCGGACCTCGGGCAGCTTGATGCCGGCGCACGGGTTGATGGCGATGGTCCGGTCTCGCACGGCGGTGTGCATCACGGTGACGAGGTAAGCGAAGGTGATCCGCAGCGTGGACGGGGCGAGGGCCTGTGACCGGTCCTTGACCCAGGCCTGCACCTCGGACGGGCGAATAGAGACGATCGGCCGGTCGCCGAAAGTCGGGTATATGTGCAGCCGTAGGGCCCGCTCGACGCGCGAGGCCGTGCCGCTGCGGTGTACCGCCGAGGTCCGCCAGCGCTCTGCGACCGCGCGGAAGCTCTCCTTGCCGGCCGCCGGGTCGACGTACAGGCCGCGGGCAAGGTCCGCCTCGATCGTGGCCGCGCGGGTGTCGGCCTGGCTTCGCCTGGCGAAGTTCTCCTTCTGCTGCTCTCCGGCCGCGTCACGCCAACGGACCTGCCACCGCTTCCCCTTGCCATGGTCCGCGCTGGGCACCAGGACGCGGGTCTTGCTGGAGTGCTCGGCGCAGGGCTCGGCGCCCTTCTTCGGTCGGGAGAGGTGCCACCGGTCGTAGACGCTAGCCATCCCCGTCGTCCCCCTCCGCGATCCAAGCCGAAAGATCGACGCTGAGGTCGCGCGTGATGTGCCCTTGTCGGGCCTGACGCTCCTCGATGGGCAGGTCCCCTAGTTGTTGGACACGCTTGTCGCGCTCCTGTGTGAGGCTGTGACCCCACCGGCTACGAGCGGCTGCAATGACGTGCTCGATGGGGAGCCCCAAGCGCTTCGCCAGGGCAGCGTCCGCCTGCGCCGGCGTGCCGTGCAAAGCAGCTCGCACATCTTCATGGCCGTCAATGCGAACCTGCGCCTTCTCGCCATTCAGCCAGGTCCGCAGCTGCTCACGAGTCACCGTGATGGCGTGCTCGGGGAAGTCAGACCGCGGCGTCAGCAGGACGTCACCGTCCCCTGTGAACAGTTCACGCAACGGCACGTCGAGAGCCTCCCCGAGAACGATCAACGCGCCGAGATCGAGCGTTTCCCGGCGCCCGCTCTCCAGGTCCGCGATGTGCGCTCGCTTCCAGGTGAGTCCGCGAGTGGATAGCTGCGCTGCTGCCGCGTCCTGGGTCCAGCGACGCGCTTTGCGCAGGCTTCTGAGGTTCTCCCCCACGACCGCACCTACGGAAAGCGGCGGCCCATCGCTCTCTGTCTGCATGTCGGCCAGGCTCCCACAGTTGCCGTGGGTTCACAACACACACGACTTGGTGTTCGTGGGTTGACACCACGATCGACACGCCTCACTCTAGAGGCACGGTTCGTGGGACCACCCCACGAACGATGATCGCCCGCTGCCTTGCAGCTCGGAATGAGGATGATCACGGATGCGATCGACTTCTCTGCCTGAACCGCGCCGCCCTCTGGCGACGCCTGAGCAGATCGCCGAGTACTGCGGCGTCCCGCTCGGCACGGTCTACCAGTGGTCCAGCCGCGGCGGCGGCCCGAAGTTCATCAAGGTCGGCCGGCACCTTCGGGCCCGCTGGTCCGACGTCGAGAAGTGGCTCGACGCCCAGACCATCGCCGCATGAAAGCGGCCCCCAGCAGGTGCGCCAACACCTGTACGCCGGGGGCCTATCCGATCCCAGAAACGCCAGAGCCCCGGCTCATTCGCTCGCCAGCGACCGGGGCTCCAACCAGAACGGATGACGCCAGTATGCAGCACCACACCATGATCCCGCCCGTCAGCCTCGGCACGAACGGTCACCTGCCGTTCGTCGTCCAGGCCGCCGAGGACACCAGGGCGCGCACCGTTCAGGTCGCCGCCGAGACCGCCCGCGAGCACCCCGAGCACCGCCCCTGCCCGGACGGCATCGACTGGTGCACCGGCACCCCCGAGGACCACGCCGACCCGCGCGAGCACCACCACACCAGCCGCCAGTACCAGTTCAACGGCCGATACCTCCAGGACGCCGATGGCCACGGCATCGCCGCCGTTCAGCTCAGCTCGTGGGACGACGAAGAGCCTCGGATCAGCTTCCAGGGCACGGGCTTGTGGCCGGACCTCGGGCTGCCGGAGACCGACGAGCTGCTCAGCGACGCCGTGCTGTGGGTGATCGGACTGCTGGCCCTCCGCCGGCGCTTCGCGATCGCGCTGGAGCCCGGGAAGACCCCGTTCACGGAGACCGAGTCGGAGCAGACCTCGGCCGCCGCGTTCTCCCTGGCCGCTCGGGCGATCGAGGTCGCCTTGGCCCAGAGCCCGGACCGTGCCGGGACGCTGGCCGCGATGCGCTCGCTGCTGAACCTGCACGCCGACGAGGACTGCGGCTGATGAGCGAGCAGCAGGCGGACAGCCCTCGCCCCTTCACGGGGCGGGGGCCCGCTCTGCGGGCTGTGCCCGACAACGCCACCGCTGGCGAGATCACGCACCTCCGGGCCTGTGCGCAGGCCACCGCCCTACTCGGCAGCAGGGAAACGTGGCCGACGTACGGCACCCTCCCGTGGCTCCAGCTCAACCCGCAGGACCCGCGCGTCTATGTCGCCACCCTCGAAGCCGCCGAGCTGCACCGCATGGCCGAGGAACGCCGCTACGCCGACGCGCGTGAGCAGGCCGTTGCGACCAGACAGGCCGCAGCCGACGAGCGACTCGCGCGACCGCACATCATGCGCACCCGCCCGCCGCACCAGCTCGCAGCTACACCCGGTTGGCCGCCGGTCCAGATCCCGGGCCGCCCCGGCGAGTACCTGACCTACCAGGGGAACGAGTGACCATGTACGACGCGCCTCCGCCGCCGCTGCACGTACGGGCTCCGCTCGTGCGCGACCCGGCGGCGGAGGCCGTTCTTGGCCCGCTGTGGGCCGAGGACGAACAGCACGTCACCGAAGCGGAGCCGAGCCAAGAGGGCATCACGTCCTTCAAGGCTGGCGGCTCGTTCTTCCACGACGTCCCCGACACCCCTCCCGCCATCTGGGGGCAGGGCAGCGAAGTGCTGTGGGCCGAGGGCGAGGCGCTGCTCGTCGCGGCCCCGCAGGGCGTCGGCAAGACGACACTGGCCCACCAGATCATCCGGGCCCGTCTCGGGCTCCAGGACGGCGTCTTGGGCTTCCCCGTGCGGCCGGGCAAGCGGGTTCTGCTGCTGGCGATGGACCGGCCCTCGCAGACCCGCAGGGCGGGCGCTCGCATCTTCGGCAAGGACGATCCGGCGTACCTGAACGAGCACCTGACGGTGTGGGAGGGGCCGCCGCCGTACGACTTCGCGAAGCGGACCGACATCCTCGCCGCGATGTGCGAGCGGGCGAAGGCCGACACGGTCGTCATCGACAGCATCAAGGACGCCGCCATCGGCCTCTCAGACGACGCCGTCGGCGCCGGGTACAACCGGGCCCGCCAGAAGGCTCTCGCCGAGGGCGTGCAGGTCTTCGAATCACACCACATGACCAAGCGAGGGCCGAATGGCGCCGTGCCTAACACCATGGCCGACATCTACGGGTCGACCTGGATCACCTCGGGCGCGGGCTCCGTGGTCCTGCTGTGGGGCGAGGCAGGCGACCCCCTCATCTCCTTCCGCCACCTGAAACAACCCATGGACGAGGTCGGCCCCTTCCACCTGGTCCACGACCACGACGCCGGCACCACCGCCATCCAGCACTCCGCGGACCTCCTGGAGCTGGCGCGTGCCGCAGGAACCCACGGGCTCATCGCGGCAACCGCAGCAGAAGCGATCTTCGAGACCAAGAAGCCGACCGAGGCGCAGAAGGAGAAGGCCCGGCGCCGTCTCCGAAAGCTCGTCGACCAGGGTCATCTGACCCGCGTCGAAGGCACTCCGGGCAACCCCGCACGGCACTACCCAGCCAGGGCCTAACCCCCACGCGCACCCCACGCACCCCTACGGGCGTGGACCCCCACGCACCCCCCACACAAGCCCACGCGCAACACAACAGCACAGGTCACAGCCCCACGCAGACTGCCATGCACTCCCACGGCCCCTACCCCCACGATCTCCCACCCCCCTATAGGGGTGGGAAGCGTGGGACGTCCGGGACAGGCCCGAAAGGACACCCCATGGAACCCACCCGCACCGACTACCTCATCGGCACCGTCCACGCCGAAGCCATCGCCGCCACCTACCAGTGCGGCCACTGCAACAGCGAGACCAGCCTCACCACCGACGACGCCGGCATTCACCACATCGCCGTGCACCACGACGACGGATGCCCCGTCCTCACCGGCGTCCTCCCGTCGGCCCCGGACGTCGCCCGCGCCCTCACCCGCATCCCCGACACCTTCAAGCCGAGGCCCTCATGACCGAGCCCACGTCCCACGTCGAGCAGCAGGTACAGGCCCGCATCGCAGCCGCCCGAATTCGCGTCCAGGCCGCCAAGAAGCGCCGCGACGACCTCGCCGCAGCACGACGCCGAGGACTCGCCAGACGCCACGCCCAGAAGCTCCGCAACCAGGCCGCCAAACGGGACCAGCCCCCAAACGAGCCATGACCAACAGCCAGCACCAGCGCCGTTCATCCGGTTCCGCCGCCCCCGCGCATGCCGCCCGCGCACATGTACGAGGAGACCCCCATGCCCGACACCCCGACCCGCAGGCCCAACTACCCCGGCCGTGACCAGCTGGACACCGCGAACATGCGCTTCCGCCGTGCCGTCGCCCGTCTCCACCGCGAGGCCGGCCGCCACGACCCCAAGCTGATGCCCGAGGTGGAGCGCATCGTCAGGGAGGCCGCCGAGACGCTCGGCAGACTCGCCGCCGACGCCGAGGCCGCCGAGAACTCCAGCGCCCGTCATCAGGCCGCGTTGAAGGCGCAGGAGGACAAGATCAGGGCGAAGCTGCGGCCCGCTGCCCGCCGCGGTGACCCTCGGGCGGTCAGCATCCTCGCCCGGCTGGATCAGCGGCCGTCTGGCCGCCGCACCTCGGCGCCCGACGATGACGACGCTGCCTGACCCGGGCATCGCTCGCCTGCTGCGGCCGGACGGCTCCGTCATGGTCCCCGCCTCGGTCGCGGGCGAGGTGCTGCGGGCCCTGGTGCGGGACCTGTCGGGCCGTGCGCGGGCTGACGGGGGCGAGGTGTCTCCCGAGGCCCGTCGCGTCTTGTACGCGCTGCACGCCGCCGCGGTCCAGGACGAGGGCGCCGGGCCCGCTTTCGCCCCCGAAACCCCTGTCCGGGCGGCTGCGAGCGTGGAACTGACCGCGCGACAGGTCGCCGAGATTTTGGGGTGCTCAGCCCAGTACGCGCGGACGCTGGCCCGGTCGGGCCGGGTGCGGGCCCGCCGCGCCGGCCCGGCCTGGCTGATCGACTCCGCGTCGTTGGACGCCTACCGGACCGGGAGAAGCCCATGAGGGACCTTCAGGAGGCCATCGGCCGCCACTACCAAGACAAGCCCACACGCCCCGTCGCAGACCCTGAACTGCGGCGGGGCGTTGCTGCGGTCATGGCCATGAGCCGCGACACCGGCCGGGCCCGGAAGGAGAGCGCGAAGTGAGCACCATGACCCCGGCCGAGGCCGCCGCCGCGATCCGCACCGCACACGACGAGAAGGAACAGGCCGAACAGGCCGCCGCCGCGCTGGAGGAGCGCGTACTGAACGGCGACCAGGACGTGACCGCGGCGCAGCTGGCCGAGGCTCGGCAAGCCGTCACCTTCGCCGAGCTGCGCATCACCGCCGCTGAGCGCAAGCATGCCGAGGCGCAGCAGGCCGCCCTCCAGGAGAGCGCCCGCCGTGTCGCCGAGCAGGCCGTGTCCGTCGTCGCCGACGACGACGCGGACGAGCTGGCCGACGCGATGCGCGAGGCCGTGACCGCGATCGGCCGCCTGTGCTCGATCGCGCAGCAACGGCACGAAGTGATCAGCGGGCTCGGCGCCCAGATGCGCGGCATCACCGACCAGTTCGGCGGTGACTTCCGCGTGATGCGCGAGCGGTTCGGCGTCGCAGGCGACCGCGAACAGATCGTCGTGTACCAGCCGCGCACCGTCGTACGCACGGTGCAGCCGGCCGTCCTGCTGGCCGCCGCCGTCCGGCTCGGCGTCGACTCCCACGCCCTCGCGTACGGCATCGGCTCCGCCCTGGAGTCCCCCGACCAGCGCGTGAAGCAGACGTTCACCGCGGTTCCCGTCCTCGCCGACGCCTGGCGCTACAGCCCCGAGCAGTACGCCCAGCTCACCCCCGAGCAGCGCCGCGACGCGCTCGCCCTCGACCGTCAGCCCCTCGCCGCGACCTCGGCCGCCGCCTGAGAAGGAGTCCCCGCATGAAGAAGGTCACCGCACTCGCCGGACCGGTCGTCCACGGCCCGGAGAACACCCTGCACGGCGCTGACGCCCTGTGGTGGGTGCACGGCGAGATCTACACCGACGACCCCGAGGCCATCGCCCGGTTCGCGGATCTCGGCTACCCGATGGAGGACGCCGCCGAGGCGCCCGCCGACTACCTGACCGCCGTCGAGTGGATGAAGGAGAAGGCCCAGCGCGAGGGCTACGCCTCCGCCGTGGCCACTCAGGACGCCCTCGACCCCGACCGCCGTAACTACTGACCAGGACGGCCCTCATGGACCTCAACGCCCTCTCCCAGCGCTACCTCGTCACCGCCGCCGACGCCCTCGACCACGTCCGGCAGATCACCACCACGGTTCTGCCGCAGGCTCAGCAGCGCGTCACCGACGCCGCCCGCGTCGCGCAGGGCTTCACCGACCCCAACCTCTCGAACGAGGGCCTGGAGGCCCGTCGGCGGGAACTCGCCCAGCAGGCGCAGAAACTCGGCGCAACGCTGGCCGACGGGATCGGCCGCGAGGTTCAGCGCGCCGCCGCCATCGCCCGCGACGCCTTCGAGCGGCACTCCGCCCCGGGCGACACCAACGAGCAGCTCCTCGCCGAGATGCGGATGTCCCGCGCGTGGGAGCGGACACGGGCCCAGCTCGACGCCGGCGCGGCCCTGTCCGAGGTCATCGAGGGCGCCGACGTCGACACCCTGCGGGCCCTGCGCACCGAGTACCCGGCCTATCTGCGGGCGCAGGACAAGCGCAAGGGCCTGAACCGAGCCCACGGCGACCGCCCGGACCCCACGGCCGCAGTACGGGCCGTGGACGAGGCTCTCGCGCCGCTGCTGCCGGGCGAGGCCGGGAAGGCGCTGGCCGCGACCCTGGCCGCCGAGAGCGCCCTTGCCGCCACGCGGCAGGCCCTCGACGGGCTGCGGCTCACCGGTGCCGGTTCCGCCTCGCCGCTGCATACCCTCACCGCGGCGTACGCGGCGAACGATGCCGCCCGCGCGACCGCCGCAGCCTGACATCAGACGCACCCGCGCCCGGCTCCTCACCTTCGAGGGCCGGGCGCTCGTGGCTGGTCAGACGACCGGATGCGTCCACGTCTTTCGGCGGCCGAGCCAGCCGCGCTTCTGGGAACTGGATGCTGCTCACCTCCCCCAGCTGCCTTGTGGCGCTTACAAGCCCGCACATGCCACGGTTCGGCCATGGGTAACGACTACGACCGCATCCGTACTGGCATCGAATTCATGACGGCCTACGTCTCAGGTGACGACCTGCTCGGCGCGTACATGGCGGAGCGACGACGCGAAGGTCCCGCGGCGGCCGAGACCCTGATGGACGGCACAGCAGCCCTCTGCGCCGCTTTGCTGCGGACCTTGGCCCGCACGACGGGTAAGTCCGAGCACGAGATTCTGCAAGAGCTGGCTCGGGGAACCCACCGACGCGAGCAGAAATCCGGCGAGTGACCAGGGCCGCACCGCGGCACACCTCGTGTCGTGGTTGCGCGCAACGGCCCCCTTGCTGCCTGTGCGTGCAATCTCGCGCAATCCTCCAGCGCACACGCGTGAATCTCAGCATGCTGGATCTCCAACCACCCTGGATGGAGGGCGACATGACGCTCAGGTTCATCGGCACCACCTCCGACGGAGGGCAGTGCCCCACCCTGTACGAAGTTGTCGAGACTGGAGACATCGTCGTCCAGGGCGACAAGCTCACCGACCCCGAGCACCTCGCCCAGCTCCGGGACGTGAAGGACTCGGAGACCTTCGTCGTGATCCCCCGCGAGCTGCTGGCCCGCTTCGCCCCCAAGGAGTAGCCCCAGTGCCCGACCTGATCCCGTTCGAAGAGATCACTTACTTGTTCACCGAGTTCGAGCACACCGCCTGGCGGCTGGAGACCCAACGCGGGTACGCCGTAGACCAAGTCAGCGAGAAGTGGCAACGCTGGCTCGCAGGCGACCCTCTCGGCTACGAGCCGCACAGTCCGTGGCACGGCCTCGTACGCGAGGCTGCGGAGGCCGGCAAGAGGTTCGAGCGGGTGCGCCTGGTGGACGACCCGCCTACCGAGGGACAGAAGTTCCTCCTCGCCAGCGGGCTCGGCAACGTCGAGGCCGGTGAGGACATCCGGAACATGTTCCGCGCGGGCGCCGTACGGCTCGGTCTACCGGACTACGACTTCTGGCTGTTCGACTCCCGTACGGTCGTGAAGTTCGCCTTCGACGAGGACGGCAACACCCTCGGTGTGTACGTCATCGAGGAGCCGTTGGAAGTCCTCGCCGCATGCCAAATCCGCGACGCCGCATGGCACTACGCGACCCCTACGGCGGACTTCATGGCGCGAGTACCGTCTGCCATGTGAGCACGGACTTCCAGACCGCCCGGGTAGCCCTCGGCGCGCGGCTGCGCGAGCTGCGCGTCGAGGCCGGGCTGAACGGCAAGCAACTCGCACTCCTGCTGGAGTGGCAGCCCTCCAAGGTGTCGCGGCTGGAGAACGGCAAACAGACCGCCACCACTGCCGACCTCGAAGCATGGGCCGCAGCCGTCGGCGCCTCCGATGCGACGGCCGATCTCACCGCGCGGCTGCGCAATCTGGAGATCCAGAATCAGTCATGGCGTCGGCAGCTCAGCGCCGGCCACCGCGGCGTACAGGAGCGAATCGGCGCGGAGCAGCAGTCCATCAGGACTTGGCGAGGATACGAGACCGGCGTCATGCCCGGCCTTTTCCAGACTCCGGACTACGCACGTCACGTGTTCCTGCACGGCTCGAACGTCCACCGCTCGCCCCAGGACACCGAGGACGCCGTACGCGCCCGTATGAAGCGCCAGGACGTTCTGTACGAGCCGGGCAGGACGTTCCGTGTCCTGCTGTGGGAAGCCGCCCTTCACGTCCTGCTGTGCCCACACGAGACCATGGCCGGCCAGCTCGACCGGCTCGCCGGAATGATCGGCCGAGACAATGTCGAGCTGGGCATCATTCCGCTCGGCGCGCCCATCTCATCCACCACGAAGCACGGCTTCTGGATCTTCGATGAGCAGCGGGTGACCGTCGAAACGATCAGTGTTGAGCTGCGCCTCGATTCGGCCGAGGACGTGGAGTTGTACGGCAGAGTCTGGGACCAGCTCAACGAAGCTGCTGTGTACGGCCCTCAAGCGCACCGGCTGATCGCTCGTGCGCGGGCTTCTCTCGACCTCTCGTAGGCAACTAAGTTCAACCGGCCGCCCCGCGCGCGCAATCCCGCGCAATCGCCGAGCGGGCGCGCAATCGCGGCACCTACGGTCCTGGTCATGGCCCTACCGATGCGCCTCACTGAGCTGTACGAGGCCGGGGACGCGTGGCTCGCCGACTGCTCCGCGCACCCGGTTCTCGTCCACGCCGAATGGGATGCCGAACGCCTGGCCCCCATCACCTCGGGCGGCAGGTGGCTCGTGGCGGAGACGCAGCTCGTCTTCGGCATGCCGGCACTCAGCCGCATCCGTGAGGACCACCGCGGTCCCGTACTCGCCGATCCAGCCTCGGATACGGCCTGGTGGCTCGTCCCGCCCAGTGCCGCCGACGAGCTGACCGACGTGCGCCACGCAAAGCTCCGCCCCGACGGGTGGATCCTGCGCTGCCCGCCGACGGGCTGGGCCCTCGAAGGCCGCTTCTGGCTGGCGCGCCCCGACGGGTCCGGGCGCCTCACCGATCCCGCTGTCCTGGCCGCAGCGCTCGGGCCTGGCGGATACCGACACTCTGCGGAGGCATCATGACGACCGAGACGGAGACCACGCCACCTCAGACCACAGGTCTCGGATGGTGTGCTTGGCATCAGGCGTACGCGCGAGGCGTGCGACTCGTGGCCGTCATCGAGCAGGGCTCAGGGCCCGGTACGGCCGGGAACCAGTTCGCCTGTCGGCCGTGCCGCGAGGCGTACGACCTGACCCCGCTGGCCGACCGGTGAACGCCGAGGAACGCCGGAAGGCGAAGAAGGAGCGAGACGCCCGCCTGGAGGAGGCAGCAAGGTCTGCGGTCCGGGCGGCTGGCTACTGCGGGATGCAGCACCCCGACGGAAGTCCGCACTGCACTCGTCGCCCACATGCCGACCTGCACCACGTCAACCACTACCGCGGGCGGAAGTCCCCGACTGACTCAAGCGGGACCACGTGGGTGGACTGAGCCCCTGCTGCCGGCTCCGCCGTGGCCAGGCCACGCCCGAGGCCAAATCGGCCAGTTGAACTCCCGCGCCGGATGGTGGCTCTCCCCGGCGCGGGCCTGTGCGGCCGCCTTCAGCCCCGTTGGGGGCGGCCGCACTCCAGTACCTCCGGCCGGTCGACTGGAGGAGGAGCGGCCGCCCGACGGCGAGCACAACAGGGCGGCCGCTCAAGACGGCCGTCCCGTCGTAGGTGCGGAAGCCTGCGACGGGACGGGTCTAGGGCAGCCCGGTGCGTACCGTTTCCGCGCTGGGCAACGGGACGGCCCCCGAGCGCGTACCTCTGTCCGCGCTCGGGGCCGTTTCGCGTCTACGCTGCCGCGCATGGGAGGGATCAACTGGGGCGACGCCCCAACGTGGGTAGCTGGGACGTTTGCTGCCGCCGCGGCGTACTACGCGCGCGGGACCTTGAAGAGCCAGCAGCACCAGATTCAGGAGCAGCGGCAGTTCATCGCAGAGCAGTCCGCAAACCTGGCGTTGGAGCGCTCGGAGTTGCGGGCCGTGGCTGAGGAGCGCCGAAGGGCTCAGGCTGACCAGGTGGAGTTGCAGCGGGCCCCGTACTGGAGGCTGCACAACCACAGCAACGCCCCGCTGTACGACGTCACGATGATGTTCGGCGGCAGGCCAGCGACTACCTCGAATGAGTTGTTCATCACCGAGGGGATACCCAGGGCAATGGCCGGAGAGGCCGGCGGTGGGACAGTGCCGGTCATGGGCGCTGGTCGCACGTTCGTATTCTCGACGGATCCGGAACCGGCCCGTGATGAGCCGGTGTCGGTTCTGTTCACCGACGAGGACGGTGTTCGCTGGAGTCTCGACGGACACGGCAAGCTTGAAGAGCTGCCAGAGACTCCGCCCACCATCTAGAACGGGCAACGGCCCCGGAAGCTTCGAGCACCCGGGGCCGCCTTAGAGACTACGGCTGTAGTTGGCGGTAGATCAGCGGTCACCCCCATCCTTGACGCGCTTCGGATACAAGATCGTCAACCCCTCCCCCGGTCCCTCTTGGATGTGGTCGATTTCGTCGCTATGAGCGTCGTAAACGTCCGCGGAGAGGGGTGGTGGGGGAGTGGCGGACGAATCGGACATCTGCCAGGCGCCGACGGCCCACACCACCGGCACGGCGTAGATCGCTCCGGGCGCCCGCTGGAGCAGCGCCCCGTAGAAAACCGCCGCGCCGATGGAGACGGCCACCCGCCGCACCAGCACGCCGAGCCGAACGATCCCGGCTCCGTCCGCGTGCGATCCGGCGCCGAGCCACCGGCCCCAAGCCTCCAGCTGGAGCCAGGTACCGAGCGCGAGGCGGCGGCCTACGACGGCCGCGCGCGCCTTCACAGCAGACCTGCCACGTAGTCGCCGGCCGTCGACACGACCGGCGCGACGACGAGCCCGACGAGCCCGGCGATGCTCGATGCGAGGCCGAGGCTGACCCCGGCGAGGACGCCACGCACGAAGTCGAGGCGGAACCCCCGACGCGAGGCGACGGCGACGAACACGACGGTGACGATGATGACGACGGCGTGCCCGCCGGGAGTGAGGGCGATCTGCGAGGAGCGGGTTACGTCGGGGCTGGTGCCGCCGACGCCGTACACGAGGATGACCTCGCCGACGGTGTTGGTGCCCCACAGGGACCAGTCGGCGGCGGCGCCGATGATGCCGCCGGCGGAGAGGATGAGCAACGCGCCGTAGGCCATGCACAGCAGGAACGGCGCCAGTTGGCGGAGGGCCTTGAGGGCGAGTCGCTTCTTGTGGCTGACCCACCAGCGGGAGACGTCCCATGCGGCAAGGGACAGGCCGATGGTGACGCCCCCGAGGGAGACGAGGCCGTACGTCGGGATGTCGAGCGGAGGCATCGGGGTCCTATCGGACGATGGCCACGCCAAGCGCGGCGAGGGTGACGATGAAGGCGACGGTCCCCGTGATGCGGGGCACGTCGTGCAGCGCGACAGCGCACAGCCCGAAGAGGGCGAGCAGGGCGGACAGCCCGAAGCACACGGTGAGCACCACGGCTACGTCCGCGCGGCGCGGCGGGCCTGCCACTGGGCGCGCACAGTCTGTGCCGCCTGGTGGATGGCGAGCCGTGCCACGTCCTCCCGGTTGCCGCGGAACTCAGCCGCCAGGACGTTGAGGTCCTGGCGCAGCTGCGTGCTCTCAGGCAGCAGCAGGCCGGCCGCAACCGAGGGCGCAGGCTCCGGCTCCAGGGCGGGTGCCGGCGGGGGCGACTCGCGCAGGTCCCTGCGCACCGTGTCCGGGGAAACCCCCAGCTCGGCCGCGATGTCCGCCGGATTCATGCCGCGCTCGGCAAGGTGCGCAACGACGACGCGACGTGTCGCACGGGACATTGCAGCCATCACGCACCACCCCTCTTGGCGATGGCGTGTGCGAACAACCGCATGCCCTCGCGGTCGCGCACGGCGTGCGCCACCAGGAGCGCGGCGAACAGGGCTGGGAGCGGCGCGGGCTCAGCTGGCCAGCGGGCGGCACGCGCGAGGGCAGCGCGCTCGGTCGGACGGGGGATGTGGCTGCGACCGCTCACCGTCGACCACCCCCGAAGCGCTTCCGGTCCTTGGCCTCCCACGCCTCGCCCTTGGCGGCAGCGTCGCCGATGCTGCGGCGGTGGCCCTCACGGCGCTTGCGCGCGGCACGGTCGGTGGCCGACTCACGGCCGCTGTACGAGGCATCGGCAAGCTCACGGTCATCGCCGCCGCCGAGCCAGGAGAGGAACCCCATCAGCCCTCACCCCCAGCGAGGATCACGGCCAGCTCGTCGGCGAGGTCGCGCAGCCGGTCCGCGTAGCCGTCCAGGGCGGCGGCCAGCTCGTACAGGCCGCGCGGGTCCAGGGTCCGGGCGATGAGGCTCACGGAGACGCCGGGCGTGCTGCTGCCCAGCTCCGGGACGTCGATGCTCGAGAACGGGCTCAGGACGAGGCTGGCGTCCGTGATGTGGTGGCCGCGGAACGTCAGGGTGACGTCGGGGCCGCGGTGCAGAATGTCGGCGCGGTGCTCGGGTCGGTCGTCGGCGTGGCCGATGCACCACGAGGGCTCGGGGAGGGTGACCGGCCCGTGGTCGATGGTGGGCAGGGTGACGGTCCGGGGCTCGCTCATCGGCCGGCCCCCTTGGGGAGGGCGACGGCCTCGGACCACGTCTTGCCCTCGGCGAGCGCCGCGTCCGCCTGGTCGTGGGTGACGTAGCCGGTGGGCGGGTGCTCGGCGAGCCGCTCCCGCAGGTACTGCGTGGTCCAGTCGATGCCGAGCGGGTGCCCTTCGAGGGCGCCGCGGAGTGCGATCTTCGCGTGGGTGACGCGGTCGTTCAGGGTGCGGTCGTGCGCTTCCTGGTGGCCGACGGTGGCGGGGTGGGGGATGTCGAGTGCTTCGAGGACGGCCGCGAGCAACTCGCGCACGGGCCCGTCCGGGGTACGGTCCTGCATGGGTCTGGACTCCTTGATCAGGAAGGGTCTGGATCAAGGCGCCGTTCGATGTTGCGAGCATCGGGCGGCGCCGCTCTGTCTGCGAAGGGCAGACGAGCGGAGTCGGGTGGACCACGGATGCGCGAGGGCACAGCGAGGGCACAAGGCCGCGTATGACGCTGTGAAACGCTGACAAGTACTGTCAGTAGTTTTCGCACGTCAGCCTCCCTTTCAGGGCTCACGTGCAGGTCAGGCGATCAAGCGGGCGGTACGTGAACTACCGGTGACCAGCCGGTCCGGAGCACTGCGGAGCGGCTAGGAGAGAAAGGGCGGGTACCTGGGTGGGTGTCCGCCCTCCCCGTCTGCCGACGGGGAGGCAGAAAGTCCTTGCTGTTGGGGTGGCGTGTCCGTCGGTCGTGCTTTTGTTCCCCTCCTGTTGCTGACGGGGACGTCGCCGCTGCACCGGGCGTTTGCGACGATCAGTAGGGTTCGGCCCATGAAGCCCATGACACAGTCCCCTGCCGGGCTCCGGCGCACCCTGGGGGTGGGCGACGCCGTGGTCATCGGGCTCGGTTCGATGATCGGGGCCGGGATCTTCGCCGCCCTGGCGCCCGCGGCGCACGCCGCCGGGACGGGGCTGCTGCTCGGACTCGCCGTCGCCGCCGTGGTCGCCTACTGCAATGCCACCTCCTCGGCGCGGCTGGCCGCCCTGTATCCGGCCTCGGGCGGCACCTATGTGTACGGCCGTGAGCGGCTCGGGGAGTTCTGGGGCTATCTCGCGGGCTGGGCGTTCGTGGTCGGGAAAACGGCCTCCTGTGCGGCGATGGCGCTGACGGTGGGCGCGTACGTCTGGCCGGACCAGGCGCACGCGGTGGCGGTCGCGGCCGTGGTGGCGCTGACCGCGGTGAACTACGGCGGCCTGCAGAAGTCCGCCTGGCTGACGCGGGCGATCGTGGCGGTGGTGCTGGCGGTCCTCGCTTCGGTGGTGGTGGTGTGCCTGTCGTTCGGGGAGGCCGATGCCGGGCGGCTGGACATCGGGACCTCCGGTGGTGCGGGCGGTGTGCTTCAGGCGGCCGGGCTGCTGTTCTTCGCGTTCGCCGGGTACGCGCGCATCGCGACCCTCGGCGAGGAGGTGCGGGATCCGGCGCGCACCATCCCCCGCGCGATCCCGGTCGCCCTGGGCATCGCGCTCGCGGTGTACGCGTGCGTGGCGGTGGCCGTCCTGTCCGTGCTGGGCGCAGGCGGTCTCGGCACCGCGGAGGCACCGCTGGCCGACGCGGTCCGGGCCGCCGGTGTGCCGGAGCTGGTGCCGGTCGTCCGGGTCGGTGCCGCGGTTGCCGCGCTGGGGTCGCTGCTCGCCCTGATCCTGGGCGTCTCCCGGACGACGCTGGCCATGGCGCGTGACCGGCATCTGCCCGGCGCTCTGGCGGCCGTGCATCCGCGGTTCCAGGTGCCGCACCGGGCGGAGCTCGCCGTGGGTGCGGTGGTCGCGGTGCTGGCCGCCACGGTGGACGTGCGCGGGGCCATCGGGTTCTCCTCCTTCGGTGTGCTGGCGTACTACGCGGTGGCCAATGCCTCGGCCTGGACGCTCGGGTCGGGTCCGTCGGCTCGGGTGGTGCCGGCGGTGGGTCTGGTGGGCTGCGCGGTCCTGGCGTTCGCGCTGCCCTGGGTGTCGGTGGTCGTCGGTGCCGGGGTGCTGGCGGCGGGCGTCCTCGCGTACGGCGTACGGCGGTGGAGGGCGGCCCGGTAGGGCGGCCGGCTGCTCTCCCCCGGGGGCTAGGACGCCCGCGTGGTCCGTATGCGGAAGTCGGTCCACGGGACCATGTCCATGTCGTCGTTGGTCTCCTCGTACCAGCCGGTGCCTTCGACCCAGGTGTGCAGCCAGAGTTCGAGGCTGGGCGCGTCCACGTACCAGGCGTGGTCGCTGGTGTCGGCGTTCGGTTCGAAGAGCAGGACGGGGGCCTCGGGGGCGTGGCAGTCCACGCACGCGTACATCGCGCAGCCCCAGTGGGAGATCGGCAGGACGCCCTCGGGCCAGGGCCAGTCAGGGTCCTTGCGGCCGCTCTCACGGTTGGCGAGGTACTGCACCACGGCCGCGGGTTCGCCGGACGGGGGCCCTTCGAGGAGGGGCAGCAGGCCGTACTCCGGGCCGAAGCCGCCGTCTCCTATGCGCAGGTAGAGCTCGGCGAGCAGCGGGGGCAGGGAGAAGCCCAGGGCGGTCTCGGCACGGGCGAGGGCGGCCGCGTCCACGGGCTCGGGGAGGGAAGCCCAGCCCCACGGGCGGGTGTTGTGGGCCTTGGCCGCCACCCGTGTCAGCAACTGCTCGATCTCGGTCATGCGTTCATGATGCAATCCGGCACTGACAATCGAGCGGAGCCTGTGGACAACCTCCGGCTTGTGGACAACCAGCGGCCTGCGGACGGGCTGTCGGCTACCAGCGGCCCGTCGACGCGAACGCCTGGTCGGTGCGGACGATTTCGCGCCCCATCGGCAGGAGCGAGACCGGGATCAGCTTGAAGTTGGCGATGCCCAGCGGGATGCCGATGATCGTGACGCACAGCAGGAGGCCGGTGGCGATGTGGCCGAGCGCCAGCCACCAGCCCGCCAGCACCAGCCACAGGACGTTGCCGACGCAGGACGGCGCACCCGCGTCCCGGCGTTCGACCGCCGTGTACCCGAAGGGCCACAGGGCGTAGATGCCGATGCGGAAGGCGGCGATGCCGAACGGGATGCCGATGACGGTGATGCAGAGCAGCACGCCCGCGACGAGGTAGGCGAGGAACAGCCAGAAGCCGCTGAGGACGAGCCAGATGACGTTCAGAACTGTCTTCACTGGTGGGTACCTGCCATCTTCTCGAGCCGCGCGATCCGCTCGGCCATCGGCGGGTGCGTGGTGAACATCTTGGACAGCCCCTGTCCCGGGCGGAAGGGGTTCGCGATCATCATGTGGCTCGCCGTCTCGATCCGGGGCTCCGGGGGCAGCGGAAGCTGCTTGGTGCCTGTTTCGAGTTTGCGCAGGGCGCTGGCGAGGGCGAGCGGGTCGCCGGTGAGCTGGGCTCCGGAGGCGTCCGCGTCGTACTCCCTGGAGCGGCTGATGGCGAGCTGGATGAGGCTGGCGGCGAGCGGGCCCAGGAGCGTGATCAGCAGCATGCCGAACAGGCCGGGTCCGTCGTCGTCGTCCGAGCGGCCGATCGGCATCAGCCAGGCGAAGTTGACCAGGAACATGATCACGGAGGCGAGGGCGCCGGCGACCGACGAGATCAATATGTCCCGGTTGTAGACATGGCTGAGCTCGTGACCGATCACTCCGCGCAGTTCGCGCTCGTCGAGCAGGCGCAGGATGCCGTCGGTGCAGCACACGGCGGCGTTGCGCGGGTTGCGGCCGGTCGCGAAGGCGTTCGGTGCCTCCGTCGGGGAGATGTACAGGCGTGGCATGGGCTGCCGGGCCTGGGTGGAGAGGTCGCGGACCATGCGGTACAGCGCCGGGGCCTCGAACTCACTCACCGGGCGGGCGCGCATCGCGCGGAGCGCGAGTTTGTCGCTGTTCCAGTACGCGTACGCGTTCGTGCCCAGGGCGATGACGACGGCGACGACGAGCCCCATGCGGCCGAAGAAGCTGCCGATGGCGATGATGAGTGCGGACAGTCCCCCGAGGAGTACTGCGGTCCTGAGCCCGTTGTGCCGGCGGTGCACGGTACGCCCTCCAAGTGGTGCGGCAGGGGAACCCTTTGCTGGTCGATCTCCGATGCCACTGGTGTCGTGGTGACACGTCCAGTGGACCCTCCCGTACTGGTCAACGCCAGGCGAGGGTCTGGGGTTCCCTTGGGCGCACGGCCCCGCCGATGGGCCGTCCGGGTGATGCCGCCGCGGCCCTAGAAGAGGCCGGTGTCCGCGAAGCGCAGGACCAGCTGGGGTGCACCCGACAGGGCGACGGCGAGGACCGCGGTGAGGGAGAGGGCCGCCGTGAGGGGGACGGGCACGGCGTGCCGGACGGGCTCGCCCTCGGGAGCACGGAACAGCAGCGCCGTCCACTGGAGGTAGTAGAACAGCGCGATCACGACGTTGACGGCCATGACCACGGCCAGCCAGCCCAGGCCGGCGTCGACGGCCGCCGAGAACACGGTGACCTTGGCGAAGAGGCCGATGATGCCCGGCGGCAGTCCGGCGAGGCAGAGCAGGAAGAAGGCCAGGGCCAGGGCGGAGATCGGGTTCCGCGCGTACAGGCCCCGGTAGTCGGTGAGGCGGTTCAGGGAGCGGGTGCGGCCCACCAGGGCGGCCACCGCGAAGGCGCCGAGGTTCACGGCGCCGTACATGAGGGCGTAGGCCACCGTGGAACCGATGGAGCGTTCGGCGTCGTCGGAGTACGCGGCTGCGGCGATCGGTACGAGGAGGTAGCCGGCCTGGCCCACCGACGACCAGGCGAGCAGGCGTACCGCGCTGTACGCGCGCGTGGGGTGCTGGCGCAGGGCACCCACGTTGCCGACGGTCATGGTCAGGGCGGCCAGGACGGCGAGCGCCGGGCCCCAGACCTCGTCGTACGAGGGCAGCGCGATGACCGTGATCAGGATCAGGCCGGAGAAGCCGACCGCCTTGCCGACGACCGAGAGGTAGGCGGCTACGGGGAGGGGGGCGCCCACGTAGGTGTCCGGGACCCAGAAGTGGAAGGGGACGGCTGCCGTCTTGAAGGCGAAGCCGACCAGGGTGAGGACAACGCCGGTCTGGGCGAGGGTGTGGAACTGGCCGTCGACGTCCTGGATGCGCTCGGCGATCTGGGTGAGGTACAGGGTGCCGGTGGTGGCGTACACGAAGCTGATGCCCATCAGGCTGACCGCGGTCGCGGTGACCGAGGACAGGAAGAACTTCAGGGCCGCCTCGGAGGACTTGCGGTCCCCGTGGCGGAGGCCGACGAGGGCGAACGCGGGCAGGGAGGCGACTTCCAGGGCGACGACGAGCGTGGCGAGGTCGCGGGAGGCGGGCAGCAGGGCGGCGCCCGCCGCGGAGGAGAGCAGCAGGAACCAGAACTCCCCTTCGGGGAGGTTCTTGGCGTCGTCCTTCAGCGCGGTGACCGACAGCAGTGCGGCCACAAGGGCGCCGCCGAGGACCAGCAGTTGCAGCACGAGCGTGAAGCGGTCGGCGGTGTAGCTGCAGGTGTCGGGGGCGCCGGTCAGGCAGAAGGTGGAGCGGTCACCGTCGGCCAGGGGCAGCAGCATCAGCGTCGAGGCGGCGAGGCCGGCGACGGACACCCAGCCGAGCAGCGCCTTGCGGTCCTGTCCGACGAAGAGGTCGGCGACCAGGACGACGAGACCGACGACGGCCGCGAGGGTGGGCGGCGCGATGGCGAGCCAGTCGACGTCCTGGACGAGGGACGCGGCCAGCGGCTGGGCCGGGGAGCTCATCGGGTGCCTCCTGCGAGAAGCTGCTGGACGGCCGGGTCGGTCAGGCCGAGGAGGGTTTTCGGCCACAGGCCGGCGACGACGGTGAGGGCGACGAGCGGCGTCCAGGCCACGAGTTCGTACGGCTGTACGTCGGCGAGCTTCGGGGCCTGCTGCGGTACGGCGCCCATGCAGACCCGGCGGACCACGATCAGCAGGTAGGCGGCGGTGAGCAGAGTGCCGAACGCGCCGATGGTCATGAAGGTGAGGAAGGCCGGGCGGCTGAGCTGGTCGGCGGGTTCGAAGGCGCCGAACAGGGCGAGCATCTCGCCCCAGAACCCGGCGAGGCCCGGCAGGCCCAGCGAGGCGACCGCGGCGAAGGCGATCAGCCCGCCGAGGCGCGGGGCCTTGCCGTACAGCGCCGCCCCGGTCGCCTCGGCGAGGGTGTCGAGGTCGGTGGTGCCGGTGCGGTCCTTCAGAGCGCCGACCAGGAAGAAGAGCAGGCCGGTGATGAGGCCGTGGGCGATGTTGGCGAACAGTGCGCCGTTGACGCCGGTCGGGGTCATCGTCGCGATGCCGAGCAGCACGAAGCCCATGTGGCCGACGGAGGAGTAGGCGATGAGGCGCTTGAGGTCGCCCTTCGCGCCCTGCTTGGCCAGGGCCAGGCAGGCCAGGGATCCGTAGATGATGCCGACGACGGCGAAGGCGGCGAGGTAGGGCGCGAAGTCGGCGAAGCCGTCGGGGGTGATCGGCAGCAGAATCCGGACGAACCCGTACGTACCCATCTTCAGCATCACACCGGCCAGCAGGACCGAGCCGACGGTCGGGGCGGCGGTGTGGGCGTCGGGCAGCCAGCTGTGCAGCGGCCACATCGGCGTCTTGACCGCGAGCCCGAGGCCGATCGCCAAAACGGCGATGACCTGCACGGATGCGGTCAGCGACCGGCCGTTGTCAGTGGCGAGTGCCACCATGTCGAATGTGCCCGCCTTGATCCCGATCAGGAGCAGGCCGAGCAGCATGACGACCGAACCGAGCAGTGTGTAGAGGATGAACTTCCAGGCGGCCTGGGTCCGCCCCGCACCGCCCCAGCGGGCGATGAGGAAGTACATCGGGATCAGGACCATCTCGAAGGCGAGGAAGAACAGCAGCAGGTCGAGGACGGCGAAGGTGGCGAGGGTGCCGGCCTCCAGGACGAGCAGCAGGGCGACGAACGCCTTCGGGGTCGGGCCCGCGGGCATCTTGAAGTACGAGTAGAGCGCGCACAGGAAGGTCAGCAGCGCGGTCAGGACCAGAAGGGGGAGGGAGATGCCGTCGATGCCGAGGTGGATGCGCACATCGAGTGCGGGGATCCAGCTGATGTCCGTCGTGGCCTGCATCTTCGACGGCTGGTCGTGGTCGAAGCCGAGCGCGAGGACGATCGCGGCGATGAGGACCGTGCCGGTGACGGTCACGCCGTGCCGCAGCACGGCCTGCTCGGGTGACTTCCCCTTCAGCCCGGGCGGGGCCGGCAGGAGAGCGGCGGCGGCACCGATGAGCGGGCCGACGACGATCAACGCCAGAAGAAACTGCATCACGGACTCGTTGATATCGATCACGCCTGCTCACGCTCCCGTGGCGACGAGGACGGCGGCGACCGCCAGGACGACGGTTCCGGCGAGCAGCGCGCTCACATAGGTCTGCACATTGCCGGTCTGGGCACGCCGTACGGCGATGCCGAGCCAGCGGGGCACAGCGCCCGCCCCGCGGACGTAGGTGTCGACGACCTCGCGGTCGAGGAACCGGACGAGACTCGCGCCGGCCTGGACCGGGCGGACGAAGAGGGTCGCGTACACGGCGTCCAGGTGGAAGCCGACGGCCGCGTGGCGGTGCAGCGGGCCGAGCAGGAGACGGCCCGGATCCGCCGGGTCGGACGCCGAGGCCACGTCTCCGTAGGCGGCCGCGTGGCTGGCGATGGCCTCGGCCTCGACCTGTGCGGCGTCGCCCTCGGGGTGGGCGGCGACCGCGCCCAGCGGGACGCGGCCCGCGAGCGCGGTGGTGTGCCGCCAGGCCGCGTAGGTGACGATGCCGCCGACCAGGGCCACGCCGGTGCCGAGGACCGAGGTGGTCAGGGTCGGGGCGAGGTCACGGCCGTCGAACCAGTCGGGCAGCGTTCCGTAGGCGAAGGCGCCGAAGGCCAGCGACGGCACGGCCAGCACCCACAGCACCGAGGTCATGGTGAGCGGCTGCCGTCCGTGGTCGGGGGCCTCGGCTCCGTGGCCGCGGAAGGCCAGCAGCCACAGGCGGGTCGCGTACGCGGCGGTGAGCAGGGCCGTGAGCAGGGCGGCGACCAGGACGATCCAGCCCGCGGCGCCGGGGGCGTGCTCGGTGTGGCCGGTGGAGACGTGCTCGGCGGCGCCGAGGACGGACTCCTTGGAGAAGAAGCCGCTGAACGGCGGGATCGCGGCGAGCGCCAGGAGCGCCACGGTCATCGTCCAGTAGGCGTCCGGGACCCGGGCGCGCAGGTTCCGCATGCGGGACATGGCGGCCAGCGAGTTGGTGCCGGCGGCGTGGATGATCACGCCGGCCGCGAGGAACAGCAGCGCCTTGAAGGCGCCGTGCGACAGGAGGTGGAAGACGGCGGCACCGCGGTCGGCGACGGCGAGGGCGCCGGTCATGTAGCCGAGCTGGCCGATCGTCGAGTAGGCGAGGACGCGCTTGATGTCGTCCTGGGCGAGCGCGCACAGGGCCGAGCCGGCCATCGTCACGGCGGCCATGACGGCCAGGAGGACCATCGCGGCCTGGGAGGCCTCGAAGACCGGGAGGAGACGGGCCACGAAGTAGACACCGGCGGCGACCATCGTCGCGGCGTGGATCAGCGCGGAGACGGGGGTCGGGCCCGCCATCGCGTCGGGGAGCCAGGTGTGCAGCGGGAACTGCGCCGACTTGCCGGCCACGCCCGCGAGGAGCAGTACGGCGATCAGCGTGGGGTGGTCGAGGCCGCCGCTCGCGACGGTGCCGAGGATCTCCGTGATGCGGAAGGACCCGGCATCGGTGGCCAGGGCGAACAGACCGATGAGGAAGGGGACGTCACCGAGCTTGGTCACCAGGAAGGCCTTGAGGGAGGCGGCGCGGGCCTCCGGGGTCTCCCAGTAGTGGCCGACCAGGAAGTACGAGCAGATGCCCATGATCTCCCAGCCGACCAGCAGCACCATCAGGTCGCCGGAGTAGACGACGAGCAGCATCGCGGAGGTGAACAGGGAGACGAGGGCGGCGTACGAGGGATAGCGCGGGTCGTCGCTCAGGTAGCCGGTCGAGTAGATCTGCACGCAGGAGGCGACGAGCGCGACCAGCACGGCGACCAGGGCGGCGAACCCGTCGATGTGCAGGGCGAGGTCGATCGGGACCGAGCCGGTGGGCGTCAGTTCGGTGGCGGCGTTCAGGGCCTGGCCGCCGCCCTGGTCGACGGCGACCCAGACGGCGAGCACGAGGGAGGTGAGCACCGGCAGGACGGCGAGCGGGCGGACGTAGCCGGGGGCCGTGCGGCCGAGGAGCAGGCCGACGGCCGCGCCCAGGAACGGAAGGAGGGGGACGAGGACGGCGAGGGTGGTCGTGGTCACGCGGTGGCCTCAGCCTTCTCCTCGACGGGGGCCTGGACGTCCGGGGTTTCGCTCTCGTGGCCCTCGGCGGTGTCGCGGAGCCTGTCGATGTCCGCGGTGCCGCGGTTGCGGTGGACGGCGAGGACGATCGCCAGGCCGATGCCGATCTCGGCGGCGGCGATGGCGATGGTGAACAGGGTCAGGGCCTGGCCGGAGTGCAGGGTCTCCTCGGCGGCCCGGCTGAGCCAGACGTCGAAGGCGACCAGGTTGAGGTTGACGGCGTTGAGCATCAGCTCGACGGACATCAGGACCAGGATCGCGTTGCGACGGGCCAGCACGCCGTACAGGCCGGTGCAGAACAGGAGGGCGGAGAGCACGGCGGGATAGGCGAGGTGCATCAGCGGGCGCCTTCCTTGTCGGCCTGGGCGGCTCCCCCGCCGTCCGGTCCGGCGCCGCCGCCGGCCGTGGGCGGGGCGTCGGCCTTCGCCTTGCGGGACAGGACGATCGCGCCGACCAGGGCGGCGAGGAGGAGGACGGAGAGGGCCTCGAAGGGGAGGACCCAGTTCTGGAAGAGGGCCTTGCCGGTGACCTCGGTGGAGCCGGCGGGGGCGCCGTCGAGATCGATCCAGGTGGTGCGGAAGGCGTCGACGACCACCCAGATCAGGGCGGTCGCGGCGGTGAGCGCCACACCCAGGGCCACCCAGCGGTTGCCGGAGTCGGCGTCCGGGGAGCGGCCGATGGGGGCGCGGGTGAGCATCAGACCGAACAGCAGGAGGACGACCACGGAACCGACGTAGATGAGGACCTGCACCCAGGCGATGAACTCGGCGGTGAGCAGGAGGTACTCGACGGCGAGGCCGCCGAGGGTGACCACGAGCCAGAGGGCGGCGTGCACCAGTTGCCGGGTGGTGACGGTGACCAGGGCCGCGCCGAAGGTGACCAGGCCGACGAGGAGGAAGGTGATCTCCACGCCGGTCGGGGAGAGGAAGCCGTGCGTATCAGCGGCGAGCATCACGGCTGTCCCTCCTGAGGTTCGGCCTGGGCGGCGGCGAGTTTCTCCGCGGTCTTGCGGGCCGCGGCGATCTCCTTGGGCTCCTCCGCGCCGGGGTCGAGGGCGGGCGGGGCCGGCACGGTCCACATCCACTCGCGGAGCTTGTCGCGCTCGTGGGTGAGGTCGCGGATGTCGGTCTCGGCGTACTCGAACTCCGGGGACCAGAACAGGGCGTCGAAAGGACAGACCTCGATGCAGATACCGCAGTACATGCACAGGGAGAAGTCGATGGCGAAGCGGTCGAGGACGTTGCGGCTGCGTTCGCGGCCGCCGGGGGCCGCCGCCGGGACCGTCTCCTTGTGGGAGTCGATGTAGATGCACCAGTCGGGGCACTCACGGGCGCAGAGCATGCAGACCGTGCAGTTCTCCTCGAACAGACCGATCACGCCGCGGGTGCGGGGCGGGAGGTGGGGCTGGGCGTCCGGGTACTGCGCGGTGACGGACTTCTTCGTCATCGTGCGCAGGGTGACGGCCAGGCCCTTGGCGAGGCCGGAGCCGGGGATGGGGGCCATTACTCGATCACCACCTTGACGACGCCGGTGAGGGCGATCTGGGCGAGGGCGAGGGGGACGAGGAGGGTCCAGGAGAGCTTCTGGAGCTGGTCCTCGCGCAGTCGTGGGTAGGTGACGCGCAGCCAGATCACGACGAAGGCGAGGAGGGCGGTCTTCAGCAGGGTCCAGACCCAGCCGAGCCCGTCCTCGCCCCAGGGGCCGTGCCAGCCGCCGAGGAAGAGGACGGTGGTCAGGCCGCACAGGACGACGATTCCGGCGTACTCGGCGAGCAGGAACAGGGCGAAACGCAGGCCCGTGTACTCGGTGTACGCGCCGAAGATGATCTCGGAGTCGGCGACCGGCATGTCGAAGGGCGGGCGCTGGAGTTCGGCGAGGCCCGCGACGAAGAAGACGATCGCGCCGACGATCTGCCAGGGCAGCCACCACCACTCGAAGGCGTGGAGGATGCCGGGCAGGGAGACCGTGCCGGCCGCCATCGCTACGGAGGCGGCGGCGAGGAGCATGGGGAGTTCGTAGGCGAGGAGCTGGGCGGCGGTGCGCAACCCTCCGAGCAGGGAGAACTTGTTGGCGGAGGCCCAGCCGGCCATCAGCGCGCCGAGGACGCCCACGCCCATCACGGCGAGTACGAAGAAGACGCCCGCGTCGATGACCTCGCCGACGGCCCCTTCGCCGGGGCCGATCGGGATCGCCAGCAGGACGAGGAGGTACGGCAGGAGGGCTACGGCGGGGGCGAGCTGGAAGATGCGGCGGTCCGCGCCGGCCGGGACCACGTCCTCCTTCTGCGCGAACTTCACTCCGTCGGCGACGAGCTGGGCCCAGCCGTGGAAGCCGCCGGCGTACATGGGGCCGAGGCGGCCCTGCATGTGGGCCATCACCTTGTGCTCGGTCTGGCCGATCAGCAGGGGGAAGGTGAGGAAGACGACGAAGACGACGAGGAGTCGCAGGGTGACGTCGAGCACGTCGTTCACTGCGGGCCTCCTGAGGGGTGCTTGGGGTCTTCGGCGGGGGGTTGGGCGGGGGCGTGGGGGTGGTCGTCGTCGGTGGGGGCGCCGGGGCGTTCCTCGGCGGGGGCGCCGGGGTGGTCGACGGTGGGGGCGCCGGTGCGCTCCTCGGCGGGGGCGCCGGTGCATTCCTTGGCCGGGTCCTTGGGCGCGGCTTCCGGGGAGGGCTCGGGCGCGGCTTCGGGGGCGGCTTCCGGGGAGGGCCGGGTTGCGGCCTCCGGCGCGGCTTCGGGTGAGGAGTCGGTCGCGGCTTCTCGCGCGGGCCCAGCAGCAGGCTCCGGCGCGGCTTCGGGCGAGGACTCGGGCGCGGCCTGCGGGGCAGGCTCCGGCGCGGCCTCGGGCGAAGACTCTGGCGCAGCTTCCGGAGAAGGCCCGGTCGCAGCCTCCGGCGCGGCCTCGGTCGCAGCTTCCCGCGTGGGCCCGGTGGCAGGCTCCGGCGCGGCTTCGGGCGAGGACTCGGGGGCGGCCTGCGGGGCAGGCTCCGGCGCGGCCTCGGGCGCAGCCTCCAGAGAAGGCCGCCCGGTCGCAGCCTCCGGCGCAGCCTCGGTCGCGGCTTCCCGCGCGGGCCCGGTGGCAGGCTCCGGCGCGGCCTTGGGCGAAGACTCGGGCGCAGCCTCCGGCGCGGCCTCGGTCGCAGCTTCCGGCGAGGACTTGGGCGCAGCCTCGGGCGAGGACTTGGCCGCGGCTGGCGGCGCTGCTTGGCGGGGGGTGGCGGTGTTCTCGGGTGCCGGCGGGGTCGGCTCGTTCGTCGGCTTCGGGTCCTTCTTGGACGGTTCCTCGAAGGCTGGGCGGGCGTGGTGCCAGGGGGCGTCCGCGCTGCGGGGGGCCGCGGGCTGGGTGTCCTCGGCCGCCGGGGGCTGGGTGCGCTGGCTCGCGGAGCCCTCGTTCACGCCGCGGGAGCGGCGGGAGGTGGGGGCGCCGGTGGTGTCACCCGCACCCTCGCGGCCTGCCGCCTCCGTACCCGCCTGCTGGCTCGCGCTGCCCTCGCTCGCGCCGCGGGAGCGGCGGGGCGGGGTCGCCGCGGGGGCGCCCTCCGCCGAAGGCGCCGCCGTACCGGCCGCCGCGGCCTGGCTCGCCGAGCCTTCCGAGGCCGACCGGGCACGGCGTACGGGACGGTCTCCCGCAGCCCCAGCCGCAGCACCCGCACCCGCCGCGCGGGCCGGACGTTCGCCCGCCGCGCGGCCCGCACCCCGCGCCGGGCGGGCCGGGGCAGGCGGGAGCTGGCCCTTGAGCGGGCCCCACTCGTTCGGGTCGGGGACGCCGGGCGGAAGCATCTGGCGGCGCTTGGGGCCGCCGTGCTCGGACTCCCCCGGTTCCTTCGCGCCGGGCCAGGCCTTGGCGACGCGGGCGGCCAGGACGAAGTCCTTGCGCAGGGGGTGGCCCTCGAAGGTCTCCGGCAGGAGGAGGTGGTCCAGCGCCGGGTGGCCTTCGAAGGTGACGCCGAACATCTCGTGCGTCTCGCGTTCGTGCCAGGCCGCGCCCGCGTAGACCGTGATCGCGGACTCCAGGGCCGGAGCCTCGTGCGGCACGGTCGTGCGCACCAGCAGCCGGCGTACCGGGGCCAGGGCGGCCACATGGGCGGCGACCCGGAAGCCCGTGCCGGGTTCGTCGACCGCGCTCAGCCAGTCGAAGTACGTGCAGCCCAGTTCGTCACGCGCCGTACGAAGCGCGGAGGTCCAGGACGCCGACGGCACGTCGACGGTCAGGACGTCGTAGGACTCCTCGGCGGTGGCCTCCGCGCCGAAGAGCTCTTCGACGGGGGCGGGCAGCCAGCCGACCGTGCTCATCTCTCCTCCCCCGCGTCCGAAGCCGAACCGGACCCGGACGCCGGACCGGGCTCAGAAGCCGAACCCGCCCCGGACACCGGATCAGACCCAGATCCAGACCCCGACCCGTTGGCCGATCCGGCCCCCGTTCCAGAATCTGCCGCCGACCGGGAACCAGCGCCCCCCGCCGATCCGTTGACCGATTGAGAACCAGCTCCCGCCGACTCCACCGACCCTGTCGCAGAAGCCGCCGCACCCGGAGCCACAGCCGTCGCCGCACCCGACCCGGCGCCCCCCGACTCCGGCCCCTTTACCAACCCACTCTGCAAAGCCGCCGCCGAAGGACGTGCCACCCCGTACCGCTCCCCCAGCGATTCCCGGGCGATCTTCTCCTGGAGTTTCAGGATGCCCTGGAGCAGCGCCTCGGGGCGGGGCGGGCAGCCGGGTACGTAGACGTCCACCGGGATGATCTGGTCGACGCCCTTGGTCACCGCGTACGAGTCCCAGTACGGGCCGCCGCAGTTGCTGCACGCGCCGAAGGAGATGACGTACTTCGGCTCGGGCATCTGCTCGTACAGGCGCTTCACCGCGGGAGCCATCTTGTCGGTGACCGTGCCGGAGACGACCATCAGGTCGGCCTGGCGCGGGCCCGGTGCGAAGGGGATCACGCCGAGGCGGATGAAGTCGTGGCGGGCCATCGACGCCGCGATGAACTCGATCGCGCAGCAGGCGAGGCCGAAGTTGAAGACCCAGAGCGAGTAGCGGCGGCCCCAGTTGAGGACCACCTTCATCGGCTCGGGGGCCAGCCGGGCGAGCGCGCCCAGCCGCTTCGGCTCCGGCAGCGGCACGGGCTCGGAAGAAGAGGGAGTCACGTCCATGTCAGGACGCCCTTCTTGTATGCGTACAGCAGACCCACGGTCAGGAAGCCGAGGAAGATGAACATCTCGACGAGGGTGGTGGCGCCGTAGCCGGGGGCGGCGAAGACCGTCGCCCAGGGGAAGAGAAAAATCGAGTCGACAGCGAAGATCACGTACAGGAAGGCGTAGACGTAATAGCGGACCTGGGTGTGGGCCCAGCCCTCGCCGACGGGGTCGACGCCGCACTCGTACGTCATCAGTTTCTCGGGCGTCGGCACCACGGGCCGCAGCAGGCGCCCGGCGCCGAAGGCGACCGCGACGAACAGCACGCCGACCAGGGCGAGCAGTCCGACGACCGAGTAGGACTGGAAGTACTCCGCCGAGACGACGACACCCTTGTCCGCCGCGACGACGACGGTCGGTTCCGGCACGTCCGTCCCTCGCTCCCTGACCTCAGTGAACACAGCCGTTCGACGATCTAGTTCGACGATCTTTACGCACGGGAGTCTAGGCCCTGCTAAAGCGAGCGTAAGCAGCCTGTCACGGCTTCGGGGGCGCGGGTGGGGTTTTCCCCCGGGGAGGGCGGCGGTCCGCCTCATGGCGCGAGTGCCGCTCGACCGGCACGCTAGCCCATATGACCGAACGCCACCCGTCCTCCGACCGCGCCCGCCGTGCCGAACCGGCCGACGGCGACCGGCTGCCGCCGGCCCGTTTCGCCTACGACCGGCACACCTGGAAAGAGATCGCGCATCTGCTGGCGAACCTCCCGATGTCGCTGCTGGGGTTCGTCTATGTCGTGACGATGCTGTTCACCGGGGCCGGGCTGACGGTCACCGTGGTCGGCTTCCCGCTGCTGGCGGCGGGGCTGATGGGCGCCCGGCAGCTGGGCAAGCTGGAGCGGGCGCGGGCCCGCGCGCTGCTCGGGGTGCGGGTGGACGAGCCGAGCCCGATCCGGCTGCGCGGCAGCCGGAACGGGTTCTTCGCGCAGCTGTGGCTGATGCTGAAGGACCCGGTGGGCTGGCGGACGGTGCTGTACGACTTCATCCGGCTGCCCTGGGGTGTGCTCACCTTCGCCATCACGCTGGCCTCGCTGTTCGTGCTGTGGCCGGTGCTGCCGTTCATCGCGCGGGGCCTGGCGAACGCGGACCGGGCGATGGTGCGGGGGCTGCTGTCGCCCTCGGACGAGCTGGAGCGGCGGATCGCCGAGCTGGAGTCCGACCGGGGGGTGGTGGTGGACACGGCCGCCGCCGATCTGCGGCGTATCGAGCGGGATCTGCACGACGGCGCGCAGGCCCGGCTGGTCAATCTGGCGATGGGGCTCGGTCTGGCCAAGGAGAAGCTGCTGGAGGACCCGGACTTCGCCGCCTCGATGATCGCGGAGGCGCACGGTGAGGTGAAGCTCGCCCTCCAGGAGCTGCGGGATCTCGCGCGCGGGATCCATCCGGCGGTGCTGACCGACCGGGGCCTGGACGCGGCGCTGTCGTCGGTGGCCACGCGGTGCACGGTGCCGGTGAAGGTGACGGTCGATCTGGACGGGCGGCCGGCCGCGGCCATCGAGGGCATCGCCTACTTCACCGTCTCGGAGCTGCTGCAGAACGTCAGCAAGCACAGCGGGGCCCGGACCGCCTCGGTCGAGGTGTGGCGGACGGACGACCGGCTGCTGCTGCAGGTGTGGGACGACGGGCACGGGGGCGCGCGGCTGGACGGCGGTACGGGGATGCGCGGGCTCGCCGACCGGCTCGGCGCCGTGGACGGGCTGTTCGTCATCGACTCCCCGCCGGGCGGCCCCACCACGGTCACCGCCGAGCTGCCCTGGCGCGACCGGGAGCCGGAGCAGGGGTAGGGAAAACCCCCCGCCCAAGACGCCGACGGACTCCATGGCCCGCCGACCTGCGCCCGAGGAGGGTGGAGGTATCGCGAAGACCCAGCCGCACGAGCAGAAACGGACGACGTCGATGGCCACGGAGTACGGACAGGGTTACGGGCTCGGTTTCCCCGACAGTGAGCGCGCTCATCGGCTGCCCGCCGGGCTGCGGGCGCCGTTCGAGGCGCGGCACTGGCGCGAACTCGGTTACGTCCTGCTGAGCCTGCCGATCAGCATCCTGCTCTTCACCTACGCGGTCACCATGGTGTCGCTGGGGGCGGGCCTGCTGGTGACGTTCCTGGGGATCCCGGTGCTGGCGGCGGGCCTGGCCGGTTGCCGGGGGTTCGGGGCGATGGAGCGGGCACGCGCGCGTGGGCTGCTCGATCTGGAGGTCGCGGACCCGGAGCCGCTGCGGATGCGCAAGCAGGGCTTCATGGCGTGGATGGGCGCCGTCCTGAAGAGCGGCGCCTCCTGGCGCTCGCTGCTGTACGCGGTGCTGCATCTGCCGTGGGCGGTCTTCTCCTTCGTGGTCGCGGTGAACTTCTGGGCCATCGGCTGGAGCCTGCTGACGTATCCGCTGTGGTTCTGGCTGTTCCCGCTCTACGGCGGCCAGGGCGGTATCCAGCTCTACGGCGACGAGACGCACCGCATCTACCTCGACAACGCGTTCGAGATCACCGTGACGGCGCTGGTGGGGCTGCTCTTCACGCTGGCGACGCCGTGGATCGTGCGGGCGCTGACGATGGTGGACCGGCTGCTGGTGCACGGGCTGCTCGGGCCGACGCGGCTGGCCACGCGCGTGGTGGAGCTGGAGTCGGGCCGCGGGGTCGTGGTCGACACGGCCGCCGCTGACCTGCGGCGCATCGAGCGCGATCTGCACGACGGCGCGCAGGCCCGGCTGGTGGCGCTGGCCATGGACCTGGGGCTGGCGAAGGAGAAGCTGACGGAGGACCCGCAGGCCGCGGCCCGCATGGTGGAGGAGGCCCACGGCGAGGTGAAGACGGCGCTCCAGGAACTGCGCGACCTGGCCCGCGGCATCCACCCGGCCGTACTGACCGACCGGGGTCTGGACGCCGCGCTCTCCTCGGTCGCCTCCCGCTGCACCGTCCCGGTCGAGGTCCAGGTCGACCTGACCGCGCGGCCGGTGCCGGCGATCGAGGGCATCGCCTACTTCACCGTCTCGGAACTGCTCCAGAACATCAGCAAGCACGCGCGAGCCACCTGGGCGGGGGTGGACGTCTGGCGGGTGGAGGACCGGCTGATGCTCCAGGTCGTGGACAACGGCGTGGGCGGCGCGGACACCTCCGCCGGGTCGGGTCTGGCCGGGCTCGCCGAACGTCTGGACGCGGTGGACGGGATCCTGGTCGTGGACTCCCCGGTCGGCGGCCCCACCCGGATCACGGCGGAGCTGCCCTGGCGGGCGGTGTAGAGCCGTAACGGCTCAGTACGTCCGTCTCCGGCAGCCGGAGACGGACGCCTCTGTGTGTGCCCAGGCCGGAAATCAGCCCCCTCCCGGCCCTCGGATCCGAAGACGGCAGGCCGGGTTATCCACAGGCCCGGTGAGGACCGGCCGATCGCGCGATACTGAGGAGCCGCGGGACCGGGCCGGAGACAGCCGGCCGGGCGCGCAACAGGCTCGGGGGGCCGGACGTCGTGGAGGACAGGGTGCGGGTGGTCATCGCAGAGGACTCAGTGCTGCTCAGAGAGGGCCTGACCCGGTTGCTGACCGACCGCGGGCACGAGGTCGTCGCCGGCGTGGGCGACGGAGAAGCACTGATCAAGACCATCACGGAGCTCGACGCGCAGGGCACACTTCCGGACGTCGTCGTCGCGGACGTACGGATGCCGCCCACCCACACCGACGAGGGCGTGCGGGCCGCCGTACAGCTGCGCAAGGCGCATCCGGGACTCGGTGTGCTCGTGCTGTCACAGTATGTGGAGGAGCGCTACGCCACCGAACTGCTGGCAGGCTCCAGCCGGGGGGTCGGCTATCTGCTCAAGGACCGGGTCGCCGAGGTGCGGGAGTTCGTGGACGCGGTGGTGCGGGTGGCTCAGGGCGGCACGGCGCTCGACCCGGAGGTGGTCGCGCAGTTGCTCGGACGCAGCCGGAAGCAGGACGTGCTCGCGGGGCTCACCCCGCGGGAGCGGGAGGTCCTGGGGCTGATGGCCGAGGGGCGGACGAACTCCGCCATCGCCCGCCAACTGGTGGTCAGCGACGGGGCCGTGGAGAAGCACGTCAGCAATATCTTCCTGAAGCTGGGGCTGTCCCCTAGCGACGGGGATCACCGTCGCGTTCTCGCGGTACTCACCTATCTGAACTCATGACGAGTCAGGGTGGCGAACCGTCTCAAAACCGTGTCCATCATGCGAATGGCCCGGGGAAGGCGACCTTTACGGACGTAGGGTTGATCCTGTGGGGAGGGCCCGCGGGAAGGCCTGTCCCCGACAGCCGCCTCGAGGGAGGTCCAGTTCAGTGACCAGCCAGGTCAGTAGCCCAGCGGAGCAGGCCGACGAAGCAGTTCTGGGAGAGCAGCGCAAACCGGCGACGGCGAAGGACGTCCGCCGGCTGGACCGAGTGATCATTCGGTTCGCGGGAGACTCGGGTGACGGTATGCAGCTCACCGGTGACCGCTTCACCTCCGAGACAGCGTCCTTCGGCAACGACCTGTCGACGCTGCCGAACTTCCCTGCCGAGATCCGCGCCCCCGCCGGCACCCTCCCCGGTGTCTCCTCCTTCCAGCTGCACTTCGCCGACCACGACATCCTCACGCCGGGTGACGCGCCGAACGTCCTGGTCGCGATGAACCCGGCGGCGCTGGCGGCGAACGTGCAGGATCTGCCGCGCGGCGCGGAGATCATCGTGAACACGGACGAGTTCACCAAACGGGCCATGCAGAAGGTGGGCTACGTCAGCTCACCCCTGGAGGACGGCTCGCTGGACGCCTACCACCTGCACCCGGTGCCGCTGACCACGCTGACGGTGGAGGCCCTCAAGGAATTCGACCTCAGCCGCAAGGAGGCCGAGCGCAGCAAGAACATGTTCGCGCTCGGCCTCTTGTCATGGATGTACCACCGGCCCACCGAGGGCACGGAGAAGTTCCTGAAGTCGAAGTTCGCCAAGAAGCCGGAGATCGCGGCGGCGAACATCGCGGCGTTCAGAGCGGGATGGAATTTCGGCGAGACGACCGAGGACTTCGCGGTCTCCTACGAGGTCGCCCCGGCCGCCAAGACCTTCCCCGTCGGCACCTACCGGAACATCTCCGGGAACCTGGCCCTGTCGTACGGCCTGGTGGCGGCCTCCCGGCAGGCGGATCTGCCGTTGTTCCTGGGCTCGTACCCGATCACCCCGGCCTCCGACATCCTGCACGAGCTGAGCAAGCACAAGAACTTCGGTGTGCGGACCTTCCAGGCGGAGGACGAGATCGCCGGGATCGGGGCGGCGCTGGGCGCGGCCTTCGGCGGTTCGCTCGCGGTGACGACGACCTCCGGGCCCGGGGTGGCGCTCAAGAGCGAGACGATCGGGCTGGCCGTCTCGCTGGAGTTGCCGCTGCTGGTGGTGGACATCCAGCGCGGCGGGCCCTCGACCGGTCTGCCGACCAAGACCGAGCAGGCGGACCTGCTGCAGGCCATGTTCGGGCGCAACGGTGAGGCGCCGGTGCCGGTCGTCGCGCCGTGCACGGCCGCCGACTGTTTCGACGCGGCGCTGGAGGCGGCACGGATCGCGCTGACGTACCGGACGCCGGTCTTCCTGCTCTCCGACGGCTACCTGGCCAACGGCAGCGAGCCCTGGCGGATCCCGGAGCTGGACGAACTCCCGGACCTGCGGGTGCAGTTCGCGCAGGGCCCGAACCACACCCTGGAGGACGGCTCGGAAGCCTTCTGGCCGTACAAGAGGGATCCCCAGACCCTCGCCCGGCCCTGGGCCGTCCCCGGCACCCCGGGGCTGGAGCACCGCATCGGCGGCATCGAGAAGGAGGACGGCACGGGCAACATCTCCTACGCCCCCGCCAACCACGACTTCATGGTCCGCACCCGGCAGGCGAAGATCGACGGCATCGAGGTGCCCGACCTCGAGGTCGACGATCCGCACGACGCCAGGACCCTGGTGCTGGGCTGGGGTTCGACCTACGGCCCGATCACCGCGGCCGTCCGCCGACTGCGCACCGCCGGACACGGGATCGCGCAGGCGCACCTGCGGCACCTCAACCCCTTCCCGAAGAACCTCGGTGACGTGCTGGGGCGGTACGACCGCGTCGTCGTCCCCGAGATGAACCTCGGTCAGCTCGCCACGCTGATCCGGGCGAAGTACCTGGTGGACGCCCACTCGTACAACCAGGTCAACGGCATGCCGTTCAAGGCCGAACAGCTCGCAGCGGCTCTCAAGGAGGCCATCGATGGCTGAGACGTCCAGGGAAGGCACGGGCACGATCGAGGCACTCTCGCTCGTTCCCAAGGCCGAGGCCAGGCAGTCCATGAAGGACTTCAAGTCCGATCAGGAGGTGCGCTGGTGCCCCGGGTGCGGTGACTACGCGATCCTGGCCGCGGTGCAGGGCTTCATGCCTGAACTGGGCCTGGCGCGGGAGAACATCGTGTTCGTCTCAGGGATCGGCTGCTCCTCGCGCTTCCCGTACTACATGAACACGTACGGCATGCACTCCATCCACGGCCGCGCGCCCGCGATCGCGACGGGTCTCGCGGCCAGTCGGCGGGACCTGAGCGTGTGGGTGGTGACCGGCGACGGCGACGCGCTGTCCATCGGCGGCAACCATCTGATCCACGCCCTGCGGCGCAATGTGAACCTCAAGATCCTGCTGTTCAACAACCGGATCTACGGCCTGACCAAGGGCCAGTACAGCCCGACCAGCGAGGTCGGGAAGATCACCAAGTCGACGCCGATGGGGTCGCTCGACGCGCCCTTCAACCCGGTGTCGCTGGCGATCGGCGCGGAGGCGTCCTTCGTGGCGCGGACCGTCGACTCCGACCGCAAGCACCTCACCGAGGTGCTGCGCCAGGCGGCCGCCCACCCGGGCACCGCGCTGGTGGAGATCTACCAGAACTGCAACATCTTCAACGACGGTGCCTTCGACGCCCTGAAGGACAAGCAGCAGGCACAGGAGGCGGTCATCCGCCTGGAACACGGCGAGCCGATCCGTTTCGGCACCGACGGGGCGCGGGGCGTGGTCCGGGACCGGGCGACGGGTGATCTGCGGGTGGTGACCGTGACTCCGGAGAACGAGGCGGAGATCCTGGTCCACGACGCCCACAGCGCCTCGCCGACCACGGCGTTCGCCCTCTCCCGGCTCGCCGACCCCGACACCCTCCACCACACCCCGATCGGTGTGTTCCGCAGCGTCGAGCGGCCCGTCTACGACACGCAGATGACCGACCAGCTGGACGCGGCCATCGAGCAGAACGGCAAGGGCGACCTGGCCGCGCTGCTGGCGGGCGGCGACACCTGGACGGTCGTCGGCTGACCGGCCCGGCCGAACCGATCGCCGAGCGCAGGGCCCGGGTACCGCAGGGTGCCCGGGCCCTCTGATGCAACCGCGCATCTTCGACCCCGCCCCTTCAGTCCCGCCCCTTCAGCCCCTCCCCTTCTCCGCGTCGTACCGCTCCCGGGCCGCGCTGACCTCCCCCATCCGCCGCACCGTCCACGCGGCGAGCCCCCGCACCTGTTCCGCCGCCTCGCGGCCCAGGCCGGTCAGGGAGTAGTCGACGCGCGGGGGGATCACCGGCTGGGCGTCGCGGTGGATCATGCCGTCGCGTTCCAGGGTCTGGAGGGTCTGGGTCAGCATCTTCTCGCTGACCGGCCGGACCTCTCCGATCGCCCGGCGCAGTTCGCTGAAGCGGTGGGGCCGGTCCAGCAGATGGATCAGGACCAGGACGCCCCAGCGGCTCGTCACATGCTCCAGCACCAGGCGGTACGGGCACATCGCCTCACCGTCGGACTGCCCTGGGCGCGCCCCCTCACTTACCGTCATGCCCGTACCTTACTTCAAAGTGGGTACTTTCCAATAGTTAGCGCTCCTTCTAGGGTCGACGACAGATCACCCACCCCACAAGGAGCCCCGCATCATGAGCATCGTCGTCACCGGAGCCACCGGAAACCTGGGCCGCCACGTCGTGGAGCAGTTGCTCGACAAGGTGCCCGCCGCCCGGATCACCGCCGTCGTGCGCACCCCGGAGAAGGCGGCGGACCTCGCGGCCAAGGGCGTCCGGATCGCCGTCGCCGACTACAACGCGCCCGAGACCTTCGACGGCCTGTTCGCCGCGGGCGACAAGGTGCTGCTGGTCTCCGGCAACGAGTTCGACAAGGGCCGGGTCGCCCAGCACCAGGTCGTCATCGAGGCCGCGAAGGCCGCCGGTGTCGCCCTGCTCGCCTACACCAGCGCCCCGGGGAGCCTGACGGCCGCGCTCGCCGACGA
Source organism: Streptomyces sp. NPDC002776 (assembly GCF_053592195.1). NCBI lineage: Bacteria > Bacillati > Actinomycetota > Actinomycetes > Kitasatosporales > Streptomycetaceae > Streptomyces > Streptomyces sp. NPDC002776. The sequence goes on from NZ_JBSFVG010000001.1 coordinate 697,184, forward strand.
CCACCGCGGCACCGAGAAGGCGCTCACCGGCTCGGGCGTGCCCTACGTCCTGCTGCGCAACGGCTGGTACCACGAGAACTACACCGAGAACCTCGCCCCCGTGCTGGAGCACGGCGCCGTCGTGGCCGCCGCCGGCGAGGGCCGGGTCTCCTCCGCCGCGCGCGCCGACTACGCCGCTGCCGCCGTCGCCGTACTGACCGGCGAGGGGCACGAGAACACGACGTACGAGCTGGGCGGCGACGAGGCGTGGAGCTTCGCCGAGTACGCGGCCGAGCTGAGCCGGCAGACCGGCCGGGAGATCGCCTACAACACCGTCTCCGGTGAGGTGCTGAAGGGCATCCTCGGCGGCACCGGGATGCCGGCGCCGTTCGCCGACATCCTCGTCGGGGTGGACGCCGCCATAGCCAAGGGCGAACTGGTCGTCTCCTCCGGTGACCTGTCCCGGCTCACCGGCCGTCCGACCACGCCGTTCTCCGAGGCCATCGCCGCCGCGCTCAAGGACTGACGCCCCCCGGTGACCGGGCACCCTCGCCTGTCATGACCGTATGGCGATACGGGCATGACAGGCGAGGGTGATCGGCGCTACCTTCTTCGGGGCGAGGACGACCAGAAGGAGGGCCCGTGAGCGGGAAGCCGAAGGGCGAGCGGCACATAGGCCTGCTGAACGGCTTCGCGGCTTATGGGATGTGGGGGCTGTTCCCCCTGTTCTTCCCGCTGCTCAAGCCCGCCGAGCCGGTCGAGGTGCTGGCCCACCGGATGGTGTGGTCCCTCGTCGCGGTGGCGCTGGCCCTGCTGGTCATACGGCGCTGGAAGTGGGCCGGTGAGCTGCTGCGCCAGCCGCGCAAGCTCGCGCTCATCGCCGTCGCCTCGGCCGTCATCGCCGTCAACTGGGGCGTCTACATCTGGGCCGTGAACAACGACCGGGTCGTCGAGGCCTCGCTCGGCTACTTCATCAACCCGCTGGTCACCATCGCGATGGGCGTGCTGCTGCTGAAGGAGCGGCTGCGTCCCGTGCAGTGGGCGGCGGTCGGGATCGGCTTCGCCGCGGTCCTGGTGCTCACCATCGGCTACGGCCGCCCGCCGTGGATCTCGCTCGTCCTCGCCTTCTCCTTCGCCACCTACGGCCTGGTGAAGAAGAAGGTCAACCTCGGCGGCCTGGAGTCGCTGGCCGCCGAGACCGCCATCCAGTTCTTGCCGGCGCTGGCCTTTCTGGTGTGGCTGTCGGCCGACGGCGGCTCCACGTTCACCTCCGAGGGCCCGGGACACGCGGCGCTCCTCGCGACCACCGGCCTGGTCACCGCGCTGCCGCTGGTCTGCTTCGGCGCGGCGGCCATCCGCGTGCCGCTGTCCACCCTGGGGCTGCTGCAGTACCTGGCGCCCGTCTTCCAGTTCCTGCTCGGCATCCTCTACTTCCGCGAGGCCATGCCCGCCGAGCGCTGGGCCGGGTTCGCGCTGGTGTGGCTGGCGTTGACCCTGCTGACCGCCGACGCCTGGCGCTCGGCGCGCCGGTCCGCCCGGGCGCCGAAGGCCGATATCAGCAACCCCAGCGCCACCATCGCGACCGGCACCACCAGTGCCGTACGGAACGCGGACAGCGTCTCCTCGGGTCCCGGTCCGGTGGACGCCAGGCCGTAGACGGCCGTCACCGCGGAGATGCCGATCGCCGAGCCGAACTGGGTGGCGGTGGTCAGCAGCCCGCTCGCCAGGCCCTGCTCCCGCTCGGCGACCCCGTCCGTCGCCGCGATCGTCAGCGGCCCGTAGGCCAGCGCGAACGCCAGGCCCGCGACGAACAGCGTGGGCAGCATCGCGGCGTACGGCCAGTCCGGGCCCACCGGCAGGAACAGCGCGTAGGCGACGACGGCCAGCGCGAAGCCGCCGACGATCACGCGGGTGTTGCCGTACCGGGCGACCAGCCAGGGCGTCAGGGTCGGCGCCAGGATCATGTCGCAGCCCATGATCACCAGGGCGAGCGCGGTCTGCAGCGAGGACCAGCCGCGCAGTTCCTGGAGGTAGAGCGTCACCACGAACTGGAAGCCGAAGAAGGCGCCGACGAAGAGCAGCGCCCCGAGGTCGGCGCGCACGACGGATCCCACCCGCAGGATGCCCAGCCGGACCAGCGGGTCGGCGGTGCGGCGCTCCACGACCACGAAGGCGGTGGCCAGCAGCACCGCCGCGAGGGCCGCGGCCGAGGTCAGGGGCAGGTCTTGCAGACCGTGTTCCAGGCGTACGACGGTGTAGGCGGCCAGCAGCATGGCGCCGGCGGCGATGATCGCGCCGGGCAGGTCGAAGCTCCGTCCGCGGGCGCGCGGACCGTCCTGCCGGGGGACCAGCCGCACCGCCGCGAGCAGCAGGGCGGCGCTCAGCAGCACCGGCGCGAAGAAGACCCACCGCCAGCCCAGCTCGGTGAGCAGTCCGCCGGCCACCAGGCCGAAGGAGAAGCCTCCGGCGGCGGTACCGGCGAAGATCATCAGGGCCTTGTTGCGCCGGGGGCCCTCCTCGTACGAGGTGGTGATCAGCGAGAGCGCGGCCGGGGTCATGAAGGCGGCGGCGACGCCGGTGACGAAGCGGGCGAGGACCAGCATCCAGCCCTCGGTGGCGAAACCGCCGAGGCCGGAGAAGCAGAGGAAGACGGTGAGCCAGAGCAGGAACATGCGGCGCCGGCCCAGCAGGTCGGCGGCCCGGCCGCCGAGCAGGGTGAAACCGGCGTACCCGAGGACGTAGGCGCTCATGACCCAGGCCGCGGTGCCGGTCGTGAGCCCCAGATCGGCTCTGATCGACGGGATCGCGACGGCCATCATGGCGACGTCGATGCCCTCCAGGAAAATCGTTCCGCAGAGGACGAACAGCAGCGCCCAGGCGCGGGTGCCCATAGGAACACTCCAGGGAAGAGAGGGGAGTTACGCGAATGAGGGTCGGTTCCCTCTTGTAACCACCCCCACCCTGCGGCACCATCGGCAGACATGGAAGAAGGCACTTCTAAGTCACCGAGTAACTGCGCGAGCACCGTGGACTACGGCGACGCCGACCCCTTCCAGTGGGACACCCGCGAGGACTGCCAGGTGCGGCAGATCCTGGACCGGGTGGCCGACAAGTGGTCGCTGCTGGTCATCGCCCTGCTGGAGAACCGGCGGCTGCGCTTCACCGAGCTGCGGCGCGAGATCGACGGGGTCAGCCAGCGGATGCTCACCGTCACGCTGCGGCAGCTGGAACGGGACGGGCTGGTGAAGCGGACCGTTCATCCGGTGGTGCCGCCTCGGGTGGAGTACGAACTGACCCCGCTGGGCGGGACCCTGCACGCGACGATCCAGTCACTGGTGGACTGGACGGAGCGGCACCAGCGGGAGATCGCGGAGGCGCGGGAGGCGTACGACAAGAGGGAAGCCGCGGTCCACTAGGACAGTCCCGGACCTGATGGGCCGCTATAAGGGACCCATGACACAGGTTCCTGATTCCGCGTCCGCACCCGCGCCGCTGCACTGGAAGCTCGTCGTCGACTGCGCGAGCCCGCAGGCGCAGGCCGACTTCTGGGCCGCCGCGCTGCACTACGAGGTCGAGGACAACCACGCGCTCATCGAACGGCTGCTGGAACTCGGCGCGCTGCCCCGCGAGGCCACCGTCGAGTTCCATGCCCGGCTCGCCTTCCGGGACCTCGTCGCCGTACGGCATCCCGAGGACCCCTTCGACCCCGACAGCGGGACGGGGCTCGGGCGGCGGCTGCTGTTCCAGCGGGTGCCGGAGGAGAAGACCGGCAAGAACCGGCTCCATCTCGACCTGCACGCCCCCGAGGGGCAGCGGGAGGCGGAGGTCGAGCGGCTGACGGGGCTCGGCGCGAGTGTGCTGCGGGAGGTGAAGGAACCCTCCGGTCAGTGGGTGGTGATGGCGGATCCGGAGGGGAACGAGTTCTGCGTCCAGTGAGCCGCCGGGGTCCCCTACTGGGCGCGGGCTCGCTGCGCGAGACGGCCCATGCGGGTCCGGGCCGCGGTCAGCTTCTCGGGTTCATCGGCGGCCGGACCGGCCTCCGCCGCGAGGACGGCCCACAGGGCGATCAGGTCGTGGCCGAGGCGCAGGCCCTGCTCGGGGTCGCGTACGGCTCGCCAGGCGGTCGCCGCGCTCAGGACGTTCCCGTAGGCGGCCTCGGCGTCCTGGGCGCGGTGGTGTATCCGGGCCAGGTCCAGGGAGAGGGTGAGGGCCTGCGCCGGTTCGCCCGCCAGGTAGGCGATGTACGCGGTCAGTTCGCGCAACTGGAGCACCTCGGGGTGCTCGGGGCCCAGTGACTGCGCGGCCTGCGCCACGGTCCGCTGCGCGAGATCCGCCGCCTCCTGGGTGCGCCCGGCCCGGACGGCCTCGTTGATCCTGGCCACCGGTTCCGCGAGGAGGGTGGCGGTGGGGGGCTCGTCACCGAGTACCGCCTCGGCGACGGCGTCGAAGCCCCGGGGCGGGGTCGGGGTTTTGGGACCCGGGTCGACGCCGAGGTCGAAGGCCGGGTCCGGGGCCGCCCTGCGGGAAGGGTGCGGCGACCGCGCGGCGCCGACCGGGGGCGGGGCGTCCCGCACGGGCACGTCCGTGACCGGCCCGTCCATCACCGGCGGCGGGCCGAATGCGCCCGTCGGTGGGGCGACCGTGCCGGGGACGGCGTCCCGTACCGCCCGCGGCGTGAACGTGGGAGCGGGTTCCCGGACGGCCCGCGGTGGCTCGGGCGGAAGCGGTACGGCCGACTCCGCTCGCGGCGTCGCGTCCACCGGCTCCCCCATCAGCGCGCTCGACCCGTCCAGGTTCACCACGAGCGGCACCACGTACCCGATCCGGTCGTCCCGGATCGTCGCCCGCACCGGCGTCCCCGCGGCGAGAGCGATCCGGTGGAGGTGGGTCAGGACGGTCTGCTGGATCTCCTCGCCCGCGACCGCCGCGACCGGTACACCACCGACCGACGCGCCTCCCCCGCCGTCCCCCGGCACCCGGACCTCGATCGGCGCCGCCGCAGAGACCGCACGAGCCGTGGAAGCCCTAGCACCCGTGGCAATCCCAGGACGGCCAGAAGCCGCAGAAGCCGTAGCACCCCTGGCAACCCCAGGACCGCCAGAAGCCGCAGAACCCACAGAAGCCCCCGCATCCACCGCCCGCTCCTCCCCCTGATCCCGCTTCTTCGCGCGGCTGAGTCGAGACATCGGTTCCTCACTCCCTGGCAGCACCTACCGTCGAGTCTCTCCGCAGGTCCCCGCCGCACACGTCACCGAGTCGTCACAGCCTCGTTCCAGGACTCGCCCCCGCATCGATGGCGTGCCGAGGGGCGCACGCGGGCATGCCCACCGACGTGCGACAGGGACCGGAAATCTGGATCCGCGGGCCGGTGGCCGTACCTCAAGCACCGCCACCGCCCGCCCCGCCCGCCGGAGTCACCCCCCGGCGCTACTCCTGGGTCGGCACCCACGGCGGCGCCGGTGACACCACCCTGGCCTTGGTCTACGGCGGCCACGACTGCGGGCGCGACTGGCCGGGGCCCGGCGCTCCGCGCTCCGTCCTGCTGGCCGGCCGTACGCACGCCGCCGGCCTCGACGCCGTACTGCGCGCGCTGGACGCCTTCCGGTACGAGCCGGTGCCGCCCGGACTCGACCTGGACGCGGTCGTGCTCGTCGCCGACGCGCCGGGCCGGCTGCCGCGGCCGCTCGCCCGGCGGGTGAAGGCGATCGAGGAGGTCATCGACGTGTACCGGGTGCCCTGGGTCCACGACTGGCGGCTCGGCGAGACCGCCGGGGGGCCGCCCCGGGAGACCGAGGCGCTGGCCCACCTGACCGGCATCGGGCGACGGTAGCGGGCGGACTCCGGATAATCCCCCTCGACAACTTCTTGCGTACGCATATAATGCAGATGCAGTTTGTTCGCGTACGCCGACCATTCGCCACCTGGGGGACCCATGACCCGCCGTTTCCTGTTCGTCCTGGGCAGCAGCCGCGACGACGGCAACACCGAGACGCTCGCCCGCCGCGCCGCCGAACAGTTGCCCGAGGACGTCGAGCAGCAGTGGATCGATCTCGCCGCTCATCCACTGCCGGACTTCGTGGACCTGCGCCACGACAGCGACCGTGTCCGCCCGACCGAGGGCCCCGAAGCACTGCTGCTCGACGCCACCCTCGCGGCGACGGACATCGTGATCGTCTCCCCGCTGTACTGGTACTCCGTGTCCGCCCACACCAAGCGCTACCTCGACTACTGGGCCGGCTGGCTGCGCACCCCCGGCCTCGACTTCAAGCCGACGCTGGCCGGGCGCACCCTCTGGGGCGTCACCGTGCTCGCCGAGCACGAGCAGGTGGTCGCCGATCCGCTGATCGGCACGCTCAACAACTCGGCCGCGTACATGGGCATGCGCTTCGGCGGAGTGCTGCTCGGCAACGGCAGCAAGCCCGGTGACGTACTCAACGACGCCGACGCGCTGACCCGCGCGAAGACGTTCTTCCAGGGGGAGACCCCGCTCGCGCGCTTCCCCCACGAGAGTTAGGCCGTGATGTCCTTCGTCGTGAACCTCGCCCAGGCCGCCGAGCCGAACACGGCCGCGTACAGGGCCTGGAGGCCGAGGTTCTTGACCAGGTCGTCCCAGTAGACCGGCTCGCGCATCAGGTCGGCGAAGGACAGCCAGTAGTGGGAGAAGAAGTACGGCTGGAGGGCGTCCAGTTGGGGGATCTGGTCGAGGATCTGGACCGTGATCAGCAGGCCGACGGTCGTGGCCATCGCCGCGATGCCGCTGTTGGTCAGGGTGGAGACGAACAGGCCGAGCGCCGCGATCCCGGTGAGGGACGCGGCGACGACCAGCGCGATCAGCAGCGCGCGGCCGAGTCCCTCGCCGAAGCCGATCCGAGTGCCGGAGATCGTCGTCAGGTCCCCCAGCGGGAAGAGCAGCGCGCCCACCGTCAGCGCCGAGACCGCGACCACGAGCGTGGCCAGCAGACAGAAGGCCATCGTGGTCGCGTACTTGGTGAGCAGCAGCCGGGTGCGGCCCGCGGGGGCGACCAGCAGATAGCGCAGGGTGCCCGCGTTCGCCTCGCCGGCGATGGCGTCGCCCGCGACCACGCCGACCGCCATCGGCAGGAAGAACGGCAGTGTCGCGGCGAGCGCGGTGAACACCAGGAACAGGCCGTTGTTGGTGATCTGCGCGACGAACGCGGGACCTTCGCCGCCGCCGGCCGAACCGCCGTCGCCGGTCTCGATCTTCACGGCGACCCCGACCAGGACCGGCACGGCCGCGAGGACTCCCAGCAGGGCGAGGGTGCGCCAGCGGCGCAGGGTCGTCCCCATCTCGTTGCGCAACAGACCGAAGGTCCATCCCCTGCGCACCGGAGCGGTGAGTTCAGCCTGCGACATCGAAGCCCTCTCCCGTCAGCGCCACGAACGCGTCCTCCAGGGAGGCCCGTTCGACCCCGAAGCCACGGACGCGGACGCCCGCGGTCACCAGAGCCGCGGTGAGCTCCGCCAGGTCCCGGTCGGGCGGCTCGGCCGTCACCCGGTCCTCGGCGACCACGACATCACTCGCTCCCTGCTCCTTCAGCACCCGGGCGGCGTCCGCGGTGTCGGGGGTGGTGACCAGGAGCCTGCCGCGCACTCCGGCCGCGAGGTCGCCGACCGCGCCCTGGGTGACGAGCCGGCCCCGGGCCATCACGGCCGCGTGCGTGCACACCTGCTCGATCTCGTCGAGGAGGTGGGAGGAGAGGAAGACGGTCGTGCCGTCGCAGGCCAACTCCCGTATCAGCGAGCGGATCTCGCGCATGCCCTGCGGGTCGAGGCCGTTGGTCGGCTCGTCCAGCACCAGCAGGCGGCGCGGCTGGAGCAGCGCGGCGGCCAGGCCGAGCCGCTGCTTCATGCCGAGCGAGTACGCCCTGGCCTTCTTGGCCGCGGCGGCCGTCAGGCCCACCCGGTCCAGCGCCGCCGCGACGCGCTCGCGCCGGGTGCGCGGGTCGGCGGTCGGGTCGGCGGCGTCGTAGCGCAGGAGGTTGTCGCGGCCGGAGAGGAAGCCGTAGAGGGCGGGGCCCTCGATCAGGGCGCCCACGTGCGGGAGGACGGAGCGGGTGGCGCGGGGCATGGGGCGGCCGAGGACCCGGGCCGTGCCGGAGGTGGGTTCGATGAGGCCCATCAGCATCCGGATGGTGGTGGTCTTGCCGGAGCCGTTGGGGCCGAGGAAGCCGAAGACGCTGCCCGCCGGGACGGTCAGGTCGAGACCGTCCACGGCGAGTTGTCCGCCGCGGTAGCGCTTGGTGAGAGCGCGGGTGACGATCACGCCGTCACCCTGCTCCGGCTTCGGCTCCGCGGCGGACGTGTCGGTCATGGGTGCCTTACTACCCGGCGTTCGCGGCCTTCACCAGCGCGTCCTTGGTGACCGCGCCGACGTAGACCGTGCCGTCGTCGGTGATCAGGGCGTTGATCAGGCGGGTCTTGAAGACCGTGCCCTCGCCGAACGAGCCCTTCACCTTGTCGCCCAGGGAATCCATGAAGCCGCCGAGGTCGCCGCCGACCTCGGAGCCGGAGGGGATGCCCTCGCCGCCGGTGTCGAGGACGGCGATGGAGTTCCAGCCCTCGCCGATGATCTCCGGTTCGCCTTCCGGCTCCAGCTCGGGCGCCTTGGAGTGCTTCTCCTGCTCCTCCGCGGGGGCCTCGAGCGCGTCGTCCTCGGTGACCTTCGCGCCCTTCGGCGGGGTGAAGTCGAAGGTGGAGGCGGCCGGCTTGGCGAAGCTGACGTCGGTGAAGCCCGCGTCCACCACGGCGGCGCCGCCGCTCGACGGGGTGAGCGTGAACTTCAGCGGCATACCGGTCTTCGCGTCGACGGCCACGGTGATGGCGCCGACGGTGGTGCCGGACTGCTTGGGCTTGATGAGCAGCCGGTAGGCGTCCCGGCCCGCGACCTGCGCGGTGCCGTCGACGGTGACGGACGTGGTGTCGTCGACCGACTTCAGGGCCTCCTCGGTGAGGTCCTTGGGCGTGGCCGGGACCTCCTTGTCCGGCTCGGCGCTGTCGGGGGCGGTGCTGTGGAAGACCTCGTTGGAGGAGCTGTCGTAGCCCCAGACGTCCTTGCCGTTGTGGATGAGGCTGTACTCCGAGGAGTTCTCCAGCAGCGAGAGCTTCTGCCGGTCCGGGCCGTCGACGGCGACCCGCAGGGTGTGGCTGCCGGACACCAGCTCGGTGAGCTTGGCCGACGGGTCGGCGGACGAACCGTCCCCGGACTCCATCGCCCCGGACGCCAGCGAGCTCTCCAGACCGCCGAGGTCGGGCAGCCCCAGATCGGTGCTGACCCGCACGGTCCCGGACAGCTGCTGTACGTCGGACTCGGCGATCTTCTCGATGAGTTGCTGTGCGCTGATCTTCGGCAGGTCGGGGTCGCCGGAGTCGGCGAGGGCGGGGACGAGACCGATGGTCGCCGCCGCCACGCCCACCACCGCGACCGGAACGACGTACCGCGCGGCCTTGCGCCGCCCCGAGCGCAGGTCGTCGACCTCGTTCGCGGTCGTGCTGTCGTCGGATTCGTACGGTGCCATGTCTGACTTACCTCCGTCGTCGGCGGCGGCCTGCCAATTCCCGTGCGTCCAGCCCTTAGCCGCCATTCTCACCCGAATCGGTGAGGAGTGGTGTTTTCCGTTGTGACCATCTGACCAAATCGGCGGCCGCGAAGCGTCAGACCGCGGGCTCAACTCGGTGTACACCTGCGGTATGACACAAGAGGGCGGCGCCTCCCCCGACCCGTAGGGGTCGGGGGAGGCGCCGCCGTTTCGCCGGTGGCCCGGAAGGGGGCCGCGCCGCTAACCCGCGCGGTGCACCACCGCGTCGCACAGCTCCATCAGCGCGGCCTTGGCGTCGCACTCGGGCAGGGGCGCCAGCGAGGCCCGCGCGTCCTGGGCGTACCGCACGGTGTCCCGGCGGGCCTGCTCCAGAGCCGGGTGCGCCCGCAGCGCGGCCAGCGCCTCGGCGTGCCGCACATCGTCGGTCAGGTCGGAGTCCAGCAGCTCGCAGAGCGCGATGTCCTCCGCGAGCCCCAGCCGCTGCGCCCGCTCCCGCAGCCGCAGCACGGGCAGGGTCGCGATCCCCTCCCGGAGATCCGTACCCGGCGTCTTGCCGGACTCGCGGGAGTCGGAAGCGATGTCCAGGACGTCGTCGGCCAGCTGGAACGCGACCCCCAGCCGCTCGCCGTACTGGGTGAGCACGTCCACCACCGTCTCGTCGGCGCCCGACATCATCGCGCCGAAGCGGCACGACACCGCCACCAGCGAGCCGGTCTTCCCGGCCAGCACATCGAGGTAGTGCTCGACCGGGTCGCGCCCGTCCTGCGGTCCCGCCGTCTCCAGGATCTGCCCGGTGACCAGCCGCTCGAACGCCTCGGCCTGGACCCGGACGGCCTCCGGGCCGAGGTCGGCGAGGATGTGCGAGGCGCGGGCGAAGAGGAAGTCACCGGTGAGGACCGCGACCGAGTTCCCCCAGCGGGTGTTGGCGCTCGGCACCCCGCGCCTGACCTCGGCCTCGTCCATCACGTCGTCGTGGTACAGCGTCGCCAGGTGGGTCAGCTCCACCACCACGGCCGACGGTACGATCCCCGGCGCGTGGCGGTCCCCGAACTGCGCGCTGAGCATCACGAGCAGCGGCCTGAACCGCTTCCCGCCCGCGCGCACCAGATGCTGGGCTGCGCCCGTGATGAAGGGGACCTCGCTCTTGGTGGCCTCGAGCAGTCCCTCCTCGACAGCCGCCAATCCGGCCTGGACATCGGCTTCCAGAGCCTGGTCCCGCACGCTCAGCCCGAACGGCCCGACGACGGTCACGAGGGGTCTCCTGTCTGCTGGTGTCTACTGGCGATTACGCGGTTTGTCGATAGGTCGCTGCCTTCACTCAAGTCAGCGTATCCGGTCACGTTTCGATCACCGCTGCCGCCCACCCGTCCACGACGGGCGGTATCGGATCACGGTGGTTATGTTTTTGATCACCTGATAAGAACGGATATAGATCGACTTACGTGGAAGCGGTGGAGCGTGTCTCGAGCCGAAGAGACAACCCGCACGGATGTCCGTATCCCCCTCGCGGACGGAACCATGCTGCACGTGCCCTGCGCCTTTTAGGTTGATTGCCAGATTTGGCGCGACTTGTGATCACGCGTGATGTGACTCACGCCCCCGAGTCCGCAGGCGCCTCTCGGACTTCCCCCGACACCCCTTCCCCAGCGGCCAGTTGAGACTTGGCACTCGCAAAGATGCACCCACCACGCACCCTGTGAACGAAGATCAAAACCCTGGATATGTGAATCCGCTACTTGTTTCGGACATGTGCTCTCGCATACGTTCCCGGCCTGTCGGGCGGACGCCTAATCCTGCCGCCGTCCGGCTCCACCGAGATTCTTCGTATGGCAGGAGCGGGGGAACCAGGTAAGTCGCCGACCCGGCACGTCTTCGGACGCGCCGGTGCGGCTCGGGGTGAAGTCGCGCGCCCTTCGCGGTGCGCGGCCGGGCAGCTCCCGCCCGAACCCGACAGCTCACCTCGCAGGCGCCGGAGAGGAACTTCGTCATGCCTGCTGCCGCTCAGCACCGTCCTGCCCGCACCAGCCGGGTCGCCCGCAAGCTCGCCGTCCTCGGCACCGGAGCCGCCGTACTCGCGCTGCCGCTCCTCGGGGCGACCACCGCCGCCGCGGCCACCCCGACCGTCACCACCGCCGCCTCGCTGGGGTACGCCAACAACCTGGACGGCTGGATCCGCGCGTCCCTCCAGGTCATGGCCCAGAAGGGGATCCCCGGCAGCTACAACGGCATCTACCGCAACATCATCCGGGAGTCCTCGGGCAACCAGTACGCGATCAACAACTGGGACTCCAACGCCGCCGCCGGCACCCCCTCCAAGGGCCTGCTCCAGGTGATCGACCCGACCTTCCAGGCGTACCACGTGTCCGGCACCTCGTGGGACCCCTACGACCCGGTCGCCAACATCACCGCCGCCTGCAACTACGCGGCGCAGCGGTACGGCTCGATCGACAACGTCTTCGGGGCGTACTGACCGGGCCCGTCACCGGAAGAGTCGTTCGAGGACGACGGCGATGCCGTCGTCCTCGTTCGACAGGGTGATCTCGTCGGCGACCGCCCTGAGTTCGGGATGGGCGTTGGCCATCGCCACGCCGTGGGCCGCCCAGTCGAACATCGGGATGTCGTTGGGCATGTCACCGAAGGCGATCGTCCCCTCCGGGCCGAGGCCCAGGTGATCCGCGGCCAGGGCGAGCCCGGTCGCCTTGGTGATGCCGCATGGCTGAAGTTCGACGGTCCCGGGCCCCGACATGGTGACCGTCGCCAGCGAACCCACCACCGAACGCGCCGTCGCCGCCAACTGGTCGTCGGACAGCTCGGGATGGCGCAGCAGCACCTTGCTGATCGGCGCGCCCCACAGGTCGTCACGCCGGCCGACGCGCACCGCGGGCAAGGTGGGGTGCGGCATCAGGTACCCGGGCTCGATCAGGGTGAGCCCGTCGACGCCGTCCTGGTCGACCGCCGCGTACACCTGTCCCACCTCGGCCTCGATCTTGCCGAGCGCGGTCTCGGCCAGCTCCTGGTCCAGGGTGACGGACCAGAGCAGACGGCCCGCGCCGGCGTCGTACACCTGCGCACCCTGCCCGCACACCGCGAGCCCCTCGCTGCCCAGGTCGTCCAGGAGCGGCCGCACCCTGGGCGCCGGCCGGCCGGTCACCACCAGGTGCCGGGCCCCCGCCTCCGCCACCCGCGCGAGTGCGGCCAGCGACCGGTCGGAGAGCGTGTCGTCGCCTCGCAGGAGGGTCCCGTCCAGGTCGGTGGCGATGAGTGAATATGCGATGGGTGCGGCCATGATCAGAGAATACGGACAGGACGCCCCCACGACTCAGCGCGAACCGGACGACCCCGGCGCCCCCCTGCGCCCCACGCGCCCCCTCCAACTCCCTTGTCCTCACCCGTTGCTGGTGACATGAGGGCACTGCCGTGACGCACGGGGCGGAGGGCAGGACGGGGCGGAGCGAGGACCGCGCGACACGGCCGCCAGCAGGCCCGGCGCACCTCGGGAACTGATCGTCCCGCTCCCTTGTGCACTGCCCAAGACGGGTGCCCCACCCGTAACGTGTGCGGCGACGACACGGACCCGTGGCACGCACGAGAGTGAGGCAGCACCCATGCCCCCCTTTGATGTCCCCGAGGGCGACCCCTTCGGCCCGCACAACCTTCCGTACGGTGTCTTCTCCCTCCCCGGCGAGGACAGCGAGCGCCGGGTCGGTGTACGGCTCGGCGACCACGTCCTCGACGCGGGCGCGGCGGCGCTGGCCCTGGGTTCCCCGTACGCCTCCCTGCTCGCCCGGCCCACGCTGAACCCGCTGCTGGCGGCGGGCCGCACCGCCTGGTCGGACGTGCGCCGCGCGCTGACCGCCTGGGTCACGGTGCCGTCCCACCGGGAGACCATCGAGCCGCTGTTCCACCCGCTCTCCGCGGTGGCCCTGCACCTGCCCTTCGAGGTCGCGGACTACGTGGACTTCTACGCCTCCGAGAACCACGCCCGGAACGTCGGCCAGATGTTCCGCCCGGACGCCGCGGACTCCCTCACCCCGAACTGGAAGCACCTCCCGATCGGCTACCACGGCCGCTCGGGCACGGTCGTGGTCTCGGGCACCGACGTCGTACGGCCCTCCGGCCAGCGCAAGGCGCCGGCCGACGCGGCGCCCGTCTTCGGCCCGTCCGTCCGCCTGGACATCGAGGCCGAGGTCGGCTTCGTGGTGGGCGTGCCGTCGGCGATGGGCGGCCCGGTCGGCCTCGGCGACTTCCGGGAGCACGTCTTCGGCCTGTGCCTGCTCAACGACTGGTCCGCGCGCGACATCCAGGCCTGGGAGTACGTCCCGCTCGGCCCCTTCCTCGGCAAGTCCTTCGCCACCTCGGTGTCGGCCTGGATCACCCCGCTGGACGCGCTGGAGGAGGCCCGGGTGGCCCCTCCTGAGCGCACCCACGACCTGCTTCCCTACCTGGACGACGCGGCCGAGGAACCCGCCGGTTACGACCTGCGCATCTCGGTCTCCCTCAACGGTCATGTGATCTCCGAACCTCCCTTCTCGACGATGTACTGGACGGCCGCCCAGCAGCTGGCCCACATGACGGTCAACGGCGCCTCCCTGCGCACCGGCGACCTCTACGGTTCCGGCACGGTCAGCGGCCCGGCGGAACGCGAGCGCGGCTCCCTGCTGGAGCTCACCTGGAACGGCCGGGACGTCCTGGAGCTCCCCGACGGCAAGCGGACCTTCCTGGAGGACGGCGACGTGGTGACGCTGTCGGCGTGGGCCCCGGGAGCGGACGGGGCGCGGGTGGGGCTGGGCGAGGTCACCGGGCGGGTGGTGGCCGGCGGGGCCTGACCCCACCGCCTGCCGAACGGCCATCACCCCCGCGGGAGTTGCCGCTCGCGGCCGCTCCCCTCGGGTCGAACGGTTCGATGGCCGCCGATGTCTGCCGCGTACCGCCGCTCGCCGTCATACTGGGCGGCGGACGGTGCGCGCGGGACACGCTCTCGCACCGCCCGCGCACAGCCCGCCCCGCAGCCGCCCTTGTCCCGACCAGGATCCGGAGCCCGTGGCATGACCGTCTGCCTGCTCCTGCTGAGCGCCGTCGCTCTGCTGGCCGCCGTGCCGGTACCGCGTTCCCTGACCCGGGCCATGTGGCCGGAGCGGGAGCCGGTGGTCGCGCTGTGGGTGTGGCAGTGCCTGGTCGCGACCGTGCTGCTGTGCTGTCTGACGGCCCTCGTCCTGGGCGCCGCCGCCGTCTTCCACACGGTCCGCGACCATGTCTTCGCGCCCGCGCCGCCCGCGGTGACCGCGGCGTACGACCTGTCCACGGCGCCGGTCTGGGCGACGGCCTTCACGCTGCTGCTGGCCTGCGGCGCCGCCTGGACGACGGCGATGCTGGCCCGTGAGCTGGTCGAGGCCCGGCGCAGTCGCGGCCAGGCCAGGGCCCACCTGCGCGAACGCGCCCCGGACCTGCCCGCCGGTCTCCCGGCCGCGCGCGGCCCCCTGCTGGTGCTGGAGGACGAGTACCCGGACGCCTGGTGGATGCCCGGCAACCCGCCCCAGCTGATCGTCACCACCGGCGCCCTGCGCCGCCTGACCGACCACCAGCTGGACGCCGTCCTCACCCACGAACGCGGCCACGCCCGGGCCCGCCACGACTGGCTGCTGCACCTGTCCACCGCATTGGCCACCGGCTTCCCCCGCATCCCCCTGTTCGCCCACTTCTGCGACCAGACCCACCGCCTGGTCGAGCTGGCCGCCGACGACACCGCGTCCCGCCGCTGCGGCCACCTGACCACGGCGCTGGCCCTGATCGAGCTCAATCAGCACCGAGGCGTCCTGTCCTGCGCCTCCAGCCACCGCCTGCTGGGCGAGCGCGTGGACCGGCTGCTGGAACCCCAGCCGCGCCTGGACCGCCGCCACCGGGTCCTGACGACCACCGCGGCGGCGCTGGTGCCCCTGCTCCCGCTGCTGATCGTCTTCGGCCCGGGGCTGACGGCGCTGGCCTAGCGGCGAAGGCGCGTCCCGCCCCCGGCCGACCCCTCACTCCCAGCCGTCAGGCTCCGGCTCCGCGTCCATCTCGGGCCAGTGATCCTCCTCGCCTTGAGACACGGACTGATTCCTGGGCTCGGACTCGGGCTCGGACTTCGACTCGGGCTCGGACTCCGCCGCGCCCTCGCCCAGCCCGGCCAGAACCCCGATCACGCCCTCCCCGTAGGTCGCCAGCTTCTTCTCCCCCACTCCGCCGACGCTCCCCAGCTCCCGCACCGACGAGGGCCAGACCGTGACGATCTCCCGAAGCGTCGCGTCGTGGAAGATCACATACGCCGGAACCCCCTGCTCCCGGGCCTGCTCGGCCCGCCAGGCCCGCAGCGCCTCGAACGCGGGCACCAGCCGCTCCGGCAACTCCACCACGGCGGCCCGGGCCTTCCGCTCCCCCTTGCCGGCCGACGCCGACCGCGAGGTCACCGGCTTCTTCGGCTCCTTGCGCAGCGGCACCTCCCGCTCCCGCCGGAGCACCGCCCCGCTGCCCTCGGTCAGCACGAGCGTGCCGTACTCCCCTTCGACGGCCAGCAGGCCCTGGGCCAGCAACTGCCGGATGACGCCCCGCCATTCACCCTCGCTCAGCTCCTCCCCGATGCCGAAGACGGAGAGCTGGTCGTGGTCGAACTGGATCACTTTGGCCGTGCGCTTGCCCAGCAGGATGTCGACGATCTGCACCGCCCCGAACTTCTGCCCCCGCTCCCGCTGCAGCCGCACCACGGTCGACAGCACCTTCTGCGCCGCGACGGTCCCGTCCCAGGTCTCGGGCGGAGTCAGGCAGGTGTCGCAGTTGCCGCAGGCGGACGCATCGGGGTCCTGGCCGAAGTAGGCGAGCAGCTGTCCCCGCCGGCACTGAGCCGTCTCGCACAGGCCGAGCATCGCGTCCAGGTGGGCCTCCGCCCGCCGCTGGAACGCCTCGTCGCCCTCCCCTGACTGGATCATCTTGCGCTGCTGGATGACGTCATTGAGTCCGTACGCCATCCACGCCGTGGACGGCAGCCCGTCCCGGCCCGCCCGGCCCGTCTCCTGGTAGTAGCCCTCGACCGACTTCGGCAGGTCCAGGTGCGCGACGAACCGTACGTCCGGCTTGTCGATGCCCATGCCGAACGCGATCGTCGCCACCACGACCAGCCCGTCCTCCCGCAGGAAGCGGGACTGGTGCGCCGCGCGGGTCCCCGCGTCGAGCCCCGCGTGGTACGGCACCGCCTCCACGCCGTTGCGGCTGAGGAACTCCGCCGTCTTCTCCACGGAGTTGCGCGAGAGGCAGTACACGATGCCCGCGTCCCCGGCGTGCTCCTCGCGCAGGAAGCTCAGCAGCTGCTTCTTGGGGTCGGCCTTCGGCACGATCCGGTACTGGATGTTGGGCCGGTCGAAGCTCGCCACGAAGTGGCGGGCCGTCGGCATGTTCAGCCGCTCGGTGATCTCCTGGTGCGTCGCGTGGGTGGCGGTCGCCGTGAGCGCGATCCGCGGGACGTCCGGCCAGCGCTCGCCGAGCAGGGACAGCGCCAGATAGTCGGGCCGGAAGTCATGGCCCCACTGGGACACGCAGTGCGCCTCGTCGATCGCGAACACCGCGATCTTGCCGCGGGAGAGCAGATCCAGCGTGGAGTCGAGCCGCAGCCGCTCCGGGGCGAGGTACAGCAGGTCCAGCTCCCCAGCGAGGAACTCGGCCTCCATCACCCGGCGCTCGTCGAAATCCTGCGTGGAGTTGATGAACCCGGCCCGCACACCGAGCGCCCGCAACGCGTCCACCTGGTCCTGCATCAGCGCGATCAGCGGTGACACCACGATGCCCGTACCGGGTCTGACCAGGGACGGGATCTGATAGCACAGTGACTTGCCGCCGCCGGTCGGCATGAGGACGACGGCGTCACCGCCGGCCACCACATGCTCGATGACCGCTTCCTGCTCGCCCCGGAAGGTCTCGTACCCGAAGACCCTGTTGAGCGTGGCCAACGCCTCGCTCTCGGCTACCGCTGTCATGACACCGATCCCGCCCGTCCCGCCCATCGTCGTGCCCCCCGTACGTCGCTTCTCGACCACTGCGTCCACGATAGGCGTCCGCACCGACAGCGCCGGAGTTATCCACAGGCTGCCCCTCGTAACGCTCGGCGGTCGGCGGTCGGCGGTCGGCCGAAGCGAGCCGGTCATCCCTGCCCCCGCGCACGACGAAGACCCCGGCTCCCACCTCGGGAACCGGGGCCCTCCGTGTCGGCGGCGCGGGTCAGCGCACGAACACCCCGGCAGTGCTCGCCAGGTCCAGGAAGTACTGCGGCGCCACACCGAGCACCAGCGTGACCGCCACGCCGACCGCGATCGCCGTCGTCGTCAGCGCAGACGGCACCGCGACCGTGGGGCCCTCGGCGCGCGGCTCGCTGAAGAACATCAGCACGATGACACGGATGTAGAAGAACGCCGCGATCGCCGACGAGATCACACCGACCACGACCAGCGGGGCCGCCCCGCCCTCCGCCGCCGCCTTGAACACGGCGAACTTCCCGGCGAACCCGGACGTCAGCGGAATGCCCGCGAAGGCCAGCAGGAACACCGCGAACACGGCCGCCACCAGCGGCGAACGCCGACCCAGCCCAGCCCACTTGGACAGATGCGTGGCCTCGCCGCCCGCGTCCCGGACCAGTGTGACCACCGCGAAGGCGCCGATCGTCACGAAGGAGTAGGCGCCCAGATAGAACAGCACGGAGGAGACACCGTCCGGCGTGGTCGCGATCACACCGGCGAGGATGAAGCCCGCGTGCGCGATCGACGAGTACGCCAGCAGCCGCTTGATGTCGGTCTGCGTGATCGCGACGATGGCGCCGCCCAGCATGGTGATGATCGCGACGGCCCACATGACCGGCCGCCAGTCCCAGCGCAGGCCGGGCAGCACCACGTACAGGACCCGCAGCAGCGCGCCGAACGCCGCCACCTTGGTCGCCGCCGCCATGAAGCCGGTCACCGGGGTCGGCGCGCCCTGGTACACGTCCGGCGTCCACATGTGGAAGGGCACCGCGCCGACCTTGAACAGCAGGCCCATGACGAGCATGGCCATGCCGATCAGCAGCAGCGCGTCATTGCCCATGGTGGACGCGAGGGCCGGGTCGACGGTGGTGAGGGTGCCGTCGACGACCTGCGCGATCGTCGCGTACGACAACGAACCCGCGTAGCCGTACAGCAGCGCGATGCCGAACAGGGTGAACGCGGAGGCGAACGCCCCGAGCAGGAAGTACTTCACCGCCGCTTCCTGCGACATCAGCCGCTTGCGGCGGGCGAGGGCGCACATCAGGTACAGCGGCAGGGAGAAGACCTCCAGCGCGATGAACAGCGTCAGCAGGTCGTTGGCGGCCGGGAAGACCAGCATGCCCGCGACCGCGAAGAGCAGCAGCGGGAACACCTCGGTGGTGGCGAACCCGGCCCGCACCGCGGCCTTCTCGCTGTCGCTGCCCGGCACCGACGCGGCCTGCGCGGCGAAGGAGTCGACCCGGTTGCCGTGCGCCGCCGGGTCGAGCCGCCGTTCGGCGAAGGTGAACAGGCCCACCAGCCCGGCCAGCAGGATCGTGCCCTGGAGGAAGAGCGCCGGGCCGTCGACGGCGATGGCGCCCATCGCCACGATGCCGGCCTTCGTGGTGCCGTACCCGTCGGCCGCGAGGGCGACCACCGCGGCGAAGGCGGCGGTCAACGCGATGGCGGAGACGATCACCTGAGCGTAGTACCGGGACTTGCGCGGTACCGCCGCCTCGATCAGCACCCCCACGATCGCCGCGCCGACGACGATCAGCGTGGGCGACAATTGTCCGTATTCGATCTTCGGCGCGTCGATCTTCGAGATCGGGTCGGCCGCGGTTGTCCACAGGCTGTGGACGGCTGATGCGCTCACTTGGCCGCCTCCACCTCGGGCTGGGGGTCCTTCTTCTGTACGTCGGACATGGTGTGCTCGACCGCCGGGTTGACGATGTCCGTGACGGGCTTCGGGTAGACGCCCAGGAAGATCAGCAGTACGACCAGCGGGGCGACGACCGCGAGCTCCCGCACCCTGAGGTCCGGCATCGTGGCGACCTCGGGCTTCACCGGGCCCGTCATCGTCCGCTGGTACAGGACGAGGGTGTAGAGCGCGGCGAGC
This sequence comes from Streptomyces sp. NPDC002776, assembly GCF_053592195.1. Lineage (NCBI taxonomy): Bacteria > Bacillati > Actinomycetota > Actinomycetes > Kitasatosporales > Streptomycetaceae > Streptomyces > Streptomyces sp. NPDC002776. The sequence goes on from NZ_JBSFVG010000001.1 coordinate 716,854, forward strand.
ACGATGCCGAAGGTGGCGATGATGCCGACCACCGGATAGCTGGCGTAGGTGCCGACCAGGACCAGGAACTCACTGACGAACGGCGCCAGTCCGGGCAGCGACAGGGTCGCCAGACCGCCGATCAGGAAGGTGCCGGCGAGCACCGGGGCGACCTTCTGCACTCCCCCGTAGTCGGCGATGAGCCGCGAGCCGCGCCGCGAGATCAGGAAGCCGGCCACCAGCATCAACGCGGCCGTGGAGAGACCGTGGTTGACCATGTACAGCGTCGCGCCCGACTGGCCCTGGCTGGTCATCGCGAAGATGCCCATGATGATGAAGCCGAAGTGCGAGATCGACGCGTAGGCCACCAGGCGCTTCATGTCCCGCTGGCCGACGGCGAGCAGCGCGCCGTAGATGATGCTGATCAGCGCCAGGACGAGGACGGCGGGCGTCGCCCACTTCGAGGCCTCCGGGAACAGCCCGAGGCAGAAGCGGAGCATCGCGAAGGTGCCGACCTTGTCGACCACCGCGGTGATCAGGACGGCGACCGGGGCGGTGGCCTCACCCATGGCATTGGGCAGCCAGGTGTGCAGCGGCCACAGCGGCGCCTTCACCGCGAAGGCGAAGAAGAAGCCGAGGAACAGCCAGCGTTCGGTGCTGGTCGCCATCTCCAGCGAGCCGTTGGCCCGGGCCTCGGCGATCTCGGGCAGCGAGAAGTTCCCGGCGACCACGTACAGGCCGATCACCGCGGCCAGCATGATCAGGCCGCCGACCAGGTTGTAGAGGAGGAACTTCACCGCGGCGTACGAGCGCTGGGTGGACGCCACTTCCTCGCCGTGCTGGTGGGCACGGTCCCCGAAGCCTCCGATGAGGAAGTACATCGGGATGAGCATGGCCTCGAAGAAGATGTAGAAGAGGAAGACGTCGGTGGCCTCGAAGGAGAGGATCACCATCGCCTCGACGGCCAGGATCAGGGCGAAGAAGCCCTGCGTCGGCCGCCAGCGCTTGCTGCCGGTCTCCAGCGGGTCGGCGTCGTGCCAGCCCGCGAGGATGATGAAGGGGATCAGCAGGGCGGTCAGCGCGATCAGGGCCACCGCGATGCCGTCCACGCCGAGGTCGTAACGGACCCCGAACTCAGCGATCCACGAGTGGGATTCGGTGAGCTGGTAGCGGTCGCCGTCGGGGTCGAAGCGGACCAGGATCGCGACGGCCAGCGCGAGCGTGGCGAGCGAGACGAGCAGCGCCAGCCACTTGGCCGCGGTGCGCCGCGTGGCCGGTACGGCGGCCGTGACGATCGCCCCGATCGCGGGGAGCGCCGCCGTCGCTGTCAGCAGGGGAAAGGACATCGGTATCAGACCGCCCTCATCAGCAGGGTCGCGGCGACGAGGAGTGCCGCACCGCCGAACATCGAGACCGCGTACGACCGCGCGAAGCCGTTCTGGAGTCTGCGCAGCCGTCCGGAGAGGCCGCCGACCGAGGCCGCCGTGCCGTTGACGACGCCGTCGACCAGGGTGTGGTCGACGTACACCAGGGAGCGCGTGAGGTGTTCGCCACCGCGGACGAGGACGACGTGGTTGAAGTCGTCCTGGAGCAGATCGCGCCGGGCGGCCCGGGTGAGCAGCGACCCGCGCGGGGCGACGACCGGCACCGGGCGGCGCCCGTACTGCAGGTACGCGGCGGTGACACCGATGACCATCACGGCCACCGTGGACGCCGTGACCGTGGCCGCGCTGAGCGGGGAGTGGCCGTGGTCGTGGCCGGTGATGGGCTCCAGCCAGTGCACGAAGCGGTCACCGACGCTGAACAGGCCGCCCGCGAAGACGGACCCGAACGCCAGCAGGATCATCGGGATCGTCATGGAGCTGGGCGACTCGTGCGGGTGCGGCTCACGGCCGTGCTCGTCGGCCTGCCAGCGCTTCTCGCCGAAGAACGTCATCAGCATCACGCGCGTCATGTAGTACGCCGTGATCGCGGCGCCCAGCAGGGCACAGCCGCCGAGGATCCAGCCCTCGGTGCCGCCCTTGGCGAACGCCGACTCGATGATCTTGTCCTTGGAGAAGAAGCCGGACAGGCCCGGGAAGCCGATGATCGCGAGGTAGCCGAGACCGAAGGTGATGAAGGTGATCGGCATGTACTTCCTGAGGCCGCCGTACTTGCGCATGTCGACCTCGTCGTTCATGCCGTGCATGACCGAACCGGCGCCGAGGAAGAGCCCGGCCTTGAAGAAGCCGTGGGTCACCAGGTGCATGATCGCGAAGACGTAGCCGATCGGGCCGAGGCCCGCGGCCAGGACCATGTAGCCGATCTGCGACATGGTCGAGCCGGCCAGCGCCTTCTTGATGTCGTCCTTCGCGCAACCGACGATCGCACCGAACAGGAGCGTGACGGCACCGACGATGGTGACGACCAGCTGGGCGTCGGGCGCGGCGTTGAAGATCGCGCCGGAGCGGACGATCAGGTAGACGCCCGCGGTCACCATCGTCGCCGCGTGGATCAGGGCCGAGACCGGGGTCGGGCCCTCCATCGCGTCCCCGAGCCAGGACTGCAGCGGTACCTGGGCGGACTTGCCGCAGGCCGCGAGCAGCAGCATCAGGGCGATGGCGGTGAGCGTGCCCTCGGAGGTCTCGCCGACGAGCCCGGGCTCCTCGCGGGTGCCGAGGAGCGGGCCGAAGGCGAAGGTCCCGAAGGTGGTGAACATGATCATGATCGCGATCGACAGACCCATGTCGCCGACGCGGTTGACCAGGAACGCCTTCTTCGCGGCCGTCGCGGCACTGGGCTTGTGCTGCCAGAAGCCGATCAGCAGGTACGAGGCCAGACCGACGCCCTCCCAGCCGACGTACAGCAGCAGGTAGTTGTCGGCGAGGACGAGCAGCAGCATCGCCGCGAGGAACAGGTTCAGATAGCCGAAGAAGCGGCGGCGCCGCTCGTCGTGCTCCATGTACCCGATCGAGTACAGGTGGATCAGCGAGCCGACACCGGTGATCAGCAGGACGAACGTCATCGACAGCTGGTCCAGGCGGAAGGCGACGTCCGCCTGGAAGCCCTCCACCGGGATCCAGCTGAACAGATGCTGGGTCAGCGTCCGGTGGTCGGCGTCCTTGCCGAGCAGGTCGACGAAGAGGATCGCGCCGAACACGAAGGACACGGCCGCGAGGAGCGTGCCGATCCAGTGCCCGACGGCGTCCAGGCGCCGGCCGCCGCACAGCAGGACCGCCGCTCCGAGCAGGGGCGCCGCGATGAGCAGCGCAATCAGGTTCTCCACGATTCAGCGACCCCTTACAGCTTCATCAGGCTGGCGTCGTCGACCGAGGCCGAGTGGCGGGAACGGAACAGCGACACGATGATCGCGAGCCCGACCACGACCTCCGCGGCGGCGACGACCATCGTGAAGAAGGCGAGGATCTGGCCGTCGAGATTGCCGTGCATCCGGGAGAAGGCGACGAGCGAGAGGTTGCAGGCGTTGAGCATCAGCTCGACGCACATGAACACCACGATCGCGTTGCGCCGGATCAGTACGCCGGTGGCGCCGATCGTGAACAACAGGGCCGCGAGGTAGATGTAGTTGACCGGGTTCACTTCAACGCCTCCCCGCTCTTGGTGCGCTCCAGGCGCTCCTCGGCCCGCTGTTCCAGGGCCTTGAGGTCGTTGAGCGCCTCGGTGGACACATCACGGATCTGGCCGCGCTCCCGCAGCGTCTTGCTGACGGTGAGCTCCGAGGGGGTGCCGTCGGGCAGCAGACCGGCGATGTCCACGGCGTTGTGCCGGGCGTACACGCCGGGCGCCGGCAGCGGCGGCACGTTCTTGCCCTCGCGCACCCGCTGCTCGGCCATCTCGCGCTGCGTCTTGGCCCGCTCGGTGCGCTCCCGGTGAGTGAGCACCATGGCACCGACGGCGGCCGTGATGAGCAGGGCGCCGGTGATCTCGAAGGCGAAGACGTACTTCGTGAACAGCAGGACGGCCAGGCCCTCCACATTGCCGCCCGCGTTCGCCTGGGCGAGGCCGTTGAACTCCGTCAGGGAGGCGTTGCCGATCCCGGCGAACAGCAGGATGCCGAAGCCGAGGCCGCACAGAAGGGCCAGCCAGCGCTGGCCCTTGATGGTCTCCTTCAGGGAGTCCGCGGCGGTCACGCCGACCAGCATCACCACGAACAGGAACAGCATCATGATCGCGCCGGTGTAGACGACGATCTGCACGACGCCCAGGAAGTAGGCGCCGTTGGCGAGGTAGAACACCGCCAGGACGATCATGGTGCCGGCCAGGCAGAGGGCGCTGTGCACGGCCTTCTTCATGAAGACGGTGCACAGGGCGCCGATCACCGCGACCGTGCCGAGGATCCAGAACTGGAAGGCCTCGCCGGTGGAGGTGGAGTAGGCGGCGAGCTGCACGGTCATCGGCCGACCACCTTCCCCGACGCCGGTTCGTCCTCGCCGAACGTCGAGGCGGCCTCCTGCGGGACCTCGCCCTTGGAGAGCGCGACCTGCTGGGTGGTGCCCGGCGCGGCCTCCGTCACCAGGCCCCGGTAGTAGTCCTGCTCGTCCGTGCCGGGGTAGAGGGCGTGCGGCGAGTCGACCATGCCGTCCTCGAGACCGGCGAGCAGCTGCTCCTTGGTGTAGATGAGGTTGGCGCGGCTGGAGTCGGCCAGCTCGAACTCGTTCGTCATCGTGAGCGCGCGCGTGGGGCACGCCTCGATGCACAGGCCGCACAGGATGCAGCGGGCGTAGTTGATCTGGTAGACGCGGCCGTACCGCTCGCCCGGCGAGTAGCGCTCCTCGTCGGTGTTGTCCGCGCCCTCCACATAGATCGCGTCGGCGGGGCAGGCCCAGGCGCACAGTTCGCAGCCGACGCACTTCTCCAGGCCGTCCGGATGGCGGTTGAGCTGGTGCCGTCCGTGGAACCGGGGAGCGGTGGTCTTCTGCTGTTCCGGGTACTGCTCGGTCAGCCGCTTCTTGAACATGGCCTTGAAGGTCACGCCGAAGCCGGCCACGGGATTCTGGAAACCGGGCTTGGTCTCCTTGGGCTCCTCAGCCATCGGACGCCTCCTTTCCATCCAGAGATCCGTCACTCTGAGTATCGGGCCCACCACTGACAATCAGCTCCCGCTCCCGGCGCGAACGGCGTCGCGGCACCGGTGGCAGCTCCTGTCCGGGCAGTGGCGGTACGGGGAATCCGCCCGCCATCGCGTCGAATTCGGCGGCCGGGGCGGCGGGTTCCTCCTCCTTCGGCTTGCCGCGGAACATGTCCGCGACGAAGGAGAGCAGCAGGAGCACCAGGACGCCGCCGCCGACATAGAGGGCGATGTCGGCGAAGTCGTAGTTCTCGTTGCGCAGGGTCCGTACCGTCGCGACGAGCATCAGCCAGACCACGGAGACCGGGATCAGGACCTTCCAGCCGAGCTTCATCAGCTGGTCGTAGCGGACGCGGGGCAGGGTGCCGCGCAGCCAGATGAAGAAGAAGAGCAGCAGCTGCACCTTGATCACGAACCAGAGCAGCGGCCACCAGCCGTGGTTGGCGCCCTCCCAGAAGGTGGAGACCGGCCAGGGGGCCCGCCAGCCGCCGAGGAAGAGCGTCACCGACACCGCCGAGACCGTCACCATGTTCACGTACTCGGCGAGCATGAACATCGCGAACTTGATCGAGGAGTACTCGGTGTTGAAGCCGCCGACCAGGTCGCCCTCGGACTCCGGCATGTCGAAGGGGGCGCGGTTGGTCTCGCCGATCATCGTGACGATGTAGATGAGGAAGGAGACCGGCAGCAGGACGACGTACCAGCGGTCGTGCTGCGCCTCGACGATCGTGGACGTCGACATCGACCCCGAGTAGAGGAACACCGAGGCGAAGGCGGCGCCCATGGCGATCTCGTACGAGATCATCTGCGCGCAGGAGCGCAGGCCGCCGAGGAGCGGATACGTGGATCCGGAGCTCCAGCCCGCCAGCACGATGCCGTAGATGCCGACCGAGGCGACCGCGAGGATGTAGAGCATCGCGATCGGCAGGTCGGTGAGCTGCATCGTGGTGCGCTCGCCGAAGATCGAGATCTCGTTCCCGGCCGGGCCGAAGGGGATCACCGCGATCGCCATGAAGGCCGGGATGGCCGCGATGATCGGCGCGAGGACGTAGACCACCTTGTCCGCGCGTTTGACGATGACGTCTTCCTTCAGCATCAGCTTGATGCCGTCGGCGAGCGACTGGAGCATGCCCCAGGGGCCGTGCCGGTTGGGGCCGATGCGCAGCTGCATCCAGGCGACGACCTTGCGCTCCCACACGATGGAGAACAGCACCGTCACCATCAGGAAGGCGAAGCAGAAGACCGCCTTGACGACGACCAGCCACCAGGGGTCACGGCCGAACATCGAGAGGTCTTCAGCGGCGAGGAACACACTCATGCCTCCACCTCCTTGGGTGCTCCGGTGGCGAGCGTCGCCGGGCCGATGCGGACGAGGGAGCCGGGCCGCGCCCCGGTGTCGGAGGCGACGCCGCCACCGGTGGAGTTCAGCGGCAGCCAGACCACCCGGTCGGGCATCGCGGTGATCCTGAGCGGGAGTTGCACGGTCCCGGCGGTGCCGGTCACCGCGAGGAGGTCGCCCTCCTTCAGCCCCGCTTCGGCGGCCGTGGCGGCCGACAGGCGCGCGTGGGCGGTGTGCCGGGTGCCGGCGAGCGCCTCGTCACCGTCCTGGAGGCGTCCCTGGTCGAGCAGCAGCCGGTGCCCGGCCAGCACGGCCTCCCCGGCGGCGGGCCGCGGCAACTGCGCCCCGGTCTCCAGGGGTTCGGTGGCCCGGGGCCCGTCCCAGGCGCCCAGCCGGTCCAGCTCCGCACGCGCGGTGCGCAGGTCCGGCAGGCCCAGGTGGACGTCCATGGCGTCGGCCAGCATCTGCAGGACGCGGGCGTCGGTCGGGGGCAGGCGGCGGGTCATGTGGTCGGGCTTGAGCGCGGCCTCGAAGAAGCGCACCCGGCCTTCCCAGTTGAGGAAGGTGCCCGCCTTCTCGGCGACGGCGGCGACCGGCAGGACCACGTCGGCGAGCTCGGTGACCTCGCTCGGCCGCAGCTCCAGCGAGACCAGGAAGCCGGCTTCGGCGAGCGCCACGCGCGCGCGTGCCGGGTCGGGCAGGTCGGCGATCTCGAGTCCGGCGACCACCAGGGCCTGGAGTTCACCGGTGGCGGCGGCCTCCACGATCTGGCCGGTGTCGCGTCCGTAGCGGTGCGGGAGCTCGGCCACGCCCCAGGCCGCGGCGACCTCCTCCCGCGCGCGCGGGTCGGTGGCCGGACGGCCGCCCGGCAGCAGCGACGGCAGCGCGCCGGCTTCCACGGCGCCGCGCTCACCGGCCCGTCGCGGGATCCACACCAGCTGCGCGCCGGTCGCGGACGCGGCCCGTACGGCGGCGGTGAGCCCGCCCGCCACACCGGCCAGCCGCTCCCCAACGACGATCACCGCGCCCTCGGTGCGCAGCGCCTCGGAGGCCCTGGCACCGTCGCCCTCCAGTCCGACCCCGCTCGCGAGGGCGTCCAGCCACTCGGTCTCGGTGCCGGGAGCGGCGGGCAGCAGGACGCCGCCGGCCTTCTCCAGGCCGCGGGTGCTGTGCGTGGCGAGCGAGAAGACCTGCTGGCCGTGCTTGCGCCAGGCCTTGCGCAGCCGCAGGAAGATCCCGGGCGCCTCCTCCTCCGCCTCGAACCCGGCGAGCAGGACCGCGGGCGCCTTCTCCAGGAGGGTGTAGGTGACGCCCGTACCGTCGAGGTCACGGCCGCGTCCGGCGACCCGGGCCGCCAGGAAGTCGGCCTCCTCGCCGCTGTGCACGCGCGCGCGGAAGTCGATGTCGTTGGAATCGAGCGCCACGCGCGTGAACTTGCTGTACGCGTAGGCGTCCTCGATGGTGAGGCGGCCGCCGGTCAGGACACCGGCCCGCCCGCGCGAGGCGAGCAGCCCCTGGGCCGCGATCTGCAGGGCCTCCGGCCAGGACGCCGGCACCAGTTCGCCCTCGGGATTGCGCACCAGCGGCGTCTGGAGCCGGTCCCGCTGCTGCGCGTACCGGAAGGCGAACCGCCCCTTGTCGCAGATCCACTCCTCGTTGACCTCGGGGTCGTCTGCGGCGAGCTTGCGCATGACCTTGCCGCGCCGGTGGTCCGTGCGCGTGGCGCAGCCGCCCGAGCAGTGCTCGCAGACGCTCGGCGAGGACACCAGGTCGAAGGGGCGGGAGCGGAAGCGGTACGCCGCCGAGGTGAGCGCTCCGACCGGGCAGATCTGGATGGTGTTGCCGGAGAAGTACGACTCGAAGGGGTCGCCCTCGCCGGTGCCGACCTGCTGGAGGGCGCCCCGCTCGACCAGCTCGATCATCGGGTCGCCCGCGATCTGGTTGGAGAAGCGGGTGCAGCGGGCGCACAGCACGCACCGCTCGCGGTCGAGGAGCACCTGCGTGGAGATCGGCACGGGCTTCTCGTAGGTCCGCTTGCGTCCCTCGAAGCGGGACTCGGCCTGGCCGTGCGACATGGCCTGGTTCTGCAGCGGGCACTCGCCGCCCTTGTCGCAGACCGGGCAGTCCAGCGGGTGGTTGATGAGGAGCAGCTCCATCACACCGTGCTGGGCCTTCTCGGCGACCGGCGAGGTCAGATGCGTCTTCACCACCATTCCGTCGGTGCAGGTGATGGTGCAGGACGCCATCGGCTTGCGCTGGCCCTCGACCTCGACGATGCACTGGCGGCAGGCGCCGGCCGGGTCGAGGAGCGGGTGGTCACAGAAGCGGGGGATCTCGATGCCGAGCTGTTCGGCGGCCCGGATGACCAGGGTGCCCTTGGGCACGCTGATCTCCACGCCGTCGATGGTCAGCGAGACGAGATCTTCCGGCGGGACCGCCGCCTCTCCCCCTCCGGAGGGAGCGCTCGTGGTCACAGTCATGCGTTCACCTCCGTACGGTGGTCGGCCCAGGCCGTCGACTTGCCCGGGTCGAAGGGGCAGCCGCGGCCCGTGATGTGCTGCTCGTACTCCTCGCGGAAATACTTCAGCGAGGAGAAGATCGGCGAGGCGGCGCCGTCGCCGAGGGCGCAGAAGGACTTGCCGTTGATGTTGTCGGCGATGTCGTTCAGCTTGTCGAGGTCGCTCATCACGCCCTTGCCGGCCTCGATGTCGCGCAGCAGCTGCACGAGCCAGTACGTGCCCTCACGGCAGGGCGTGCACTTGCCGCAGGACTCGTGGGCGTAGAACTCGGTCCAGCGGGTGACGGCGCGGACGACGCAGGTCGTCTCGTCGAAGCACTGGAGCGCCTTGGTGCCGAGCATCGAACCGGCGGCGGCCACTCCCTCGTAGTCGAGGGGGACGTCGAGGTGCTCGTCGGTGAACATCGGCGTCGAGGAGCCGCCCGGCGTCCAGAACTTCAGCCGGTGGCCGGGCCGCATGCCGCCGCTCATCTCCAGCAGCTGGCGCAGGGTGATGCCGAGCGGGGCCTCGTACTGGCCGGGGCTCGCGACATGGCCGCTGAGCGAGTAGAGCGTGAAGCCCGGGGACTTCTCGCTGCCCATCGACCTGAACCAGTCCTTGCCCTTGTGCAGGATCGCGGGAACCGACGCGATCGACTCGACGTTGTTCACCACAGTGGGGCAGGCATAGAGGCCCGCCACCGCAGGGAAGGGGGGACGGAGCCGCGGTTGACCACGGCGGCCTTCGAGCGAGTCGAGCAGTGCGGTCTCTTCACCACAGATGTACGCCCCGGCGCCCGCGTGCACGGTGAGTTCGAGATCGAGGCCGCTGCCGAGGATGTTCTTTCCGAGGTAGCCGGCCGCATAGGCCTCGCTCACGGCCGAGTGCAACCGCCGCAGCACGGGGACGACTTCACCCCGCAGGTAGATGAAGGCATGAGACGACCTGATGGCATAACAGGCGATGACGATGCCCTCGATGAGGCTGTGCGGGTTCGCGAAGAGGAGCGGGATGTCCTTGCAGGTTCCGGGCTCCGACTCGTCGGCGTTGACAACTAGATAGTGCGGCTTTCCATCTCCCTGGGGAATGAACTGCCATTTCATTCCGGTGGGGAATCCCGCGCCGCCGCGCCCGCGCAGACCGGAGTCCTTCACATAGGCGATGAGGTCGTCCGGCGACATGGCGAGCGCCTTGCGGAGTCCCTCGTATCCTTCGTGCCTTCGGTAGACGTCCAGCGTCCAGGACTTGTCCTCGTCCCAGAAGGCCGACAGCACGGGTGCGAGCAGCTTCTCGGGGCCGGTGTCTTTCAGCTCGGGTGCCAAGGTCATCACTCCCCCTCCTCGGCAGCAGGCCCGGCCGGGTGGGCCGGGTCGGAGGCCGATGTGTCCTGCGGCGCGTCGTGTGAGCTCAGGTGCTGCGTGGGTGACGGCTCGTGCACTGCCGTGTCCTGCGGCTCCTCATGAGGTCCGCCGTCGCGCGGGTGCACCACGCGCGCGGGGGCGGTCTCCCCCTTGGCCAGCTTGAGACCGATCAGCGAAGCGGGTCCCGCGCTTCCGCCGGCCTCGACTGCCCCTTCCCGCTCGTCGGGAAAGCCCGCCAGGACCCGGGCCGTCTCCTTGAAGGTGCACAGCGGCGCCCCGCGCGTGGGGGAAACCGGTGCTCCCGCGCGCAGGTCGTCCACCATGCGCTTGGCGCTCTGCACGGTCTGGTTGTCGAAGAACTCCCAGTTGACCATCACGACCGGCGCGTAGTCGCAGGCCGCGTTGCACTCGATGTGCTCCAGGGTGACCTTGCCGTCGTCGGTGGTCTCGCCGTTGCCGATGCCGAGGTGCTCCTGGAGCGCCTCGAAGATCGCGTCGCCGCCCATCACCGCGCACAGCGTGTTGGTGCACACCCCGACCTGGTAGTCACCGCTCGGGCGGCGCCGGTACATGGTGTAGAAGGTGGCCACCGCGGTGACCTCGGCCGTGGTCAGCTGCAGCATGTCCGCGCAGAACCGCATCCCGGTGCGCGTGACATGGCCTTCCTCCGACTGCACCAGGTGCAGCAGCGGAAGGAGCGCGGACCGGGAGTCGGGGTAGCGGGCGATGATCTCGCGCGCGTCCCGCTCCAGCCGGGCTCGGACGTCGTCCGGGTAGCCGGGCGCGGGCAGTTCGGGCATGCCCAGGCTGACGCCCTGCTCCGAAGAACTGGTGGTCACCGGTCGACGCCTCCCATCACGGGGTCGATGGACGCGACAGCGACGATGACGTCGGCGACCTGGCCGCCCTCGCACATCGCCGCCATCGCCTGAAGGTTGGTGAAGGACGGGTCGCGGAAATGGACCCGGTAGGGGCGGGTGCCGCCGTCGGAGACGGCGTGCACGCCGAGCTCGCCCTTGGGCGACTCGACGGCCGCGTACGCCTGTCCCGGCGGAACGCGGAAGCCCTCGGTGACCAGCTTGAAGTGGTGGATCAGGGCCTCCATGGAGGTGCCCATGATCTTCTTGATGTGGTCGAGGGAGTTGCCGAGACCGTCCGGACCGAGCGCGAGCTGGGCGGGCCAGGCGATCTTCTTGTCGGCGACCATGACCGGGCCGGGCTGCAGCCGGTCCAGGCACTGCTCGACGATCCTGAGCGACTGGCGCATCTCCTCCAGGCGGATCAGGAAGCGGCCGTAGGAGTCGCAGGTGTCGGCGGTGGGGACGTCGAAGTCGAAGGTCTCGTAGCCGCAGTACGGCTGGGACTTGCGCAGGTCGTGCGGCAGGCCGGTGGAGCGCAGGATGGGTCCGGTGGCGCCGAGGGCCATGCAGCCGGCCAGGTCGAGGTAGCCGACGTCCTGCATACGGGCCTTGAAGATGGGGTTCCCGGTGGCGAGCTTGTCGTACTCCGGGAGGTTCTTGCGCATCTTCTTCACGAACTCGCGGATCTGGTCCACCGCGCCCGGCGGCAGGTCCTGGGCGAGTCCGCCGGGGCGGATGTACGCGTGGTTCATCCGCAGGCCCGTGATGAGCTCGTAGATGTCGAGAATCATTTCACGATCACGGAATCCGTAGATCATGATCGTGGTGGCGCCGAGCTCCATGCCGCCGGTGGCGATGCACACCAAGTGCGAGGAGAGGCGGTTGAGCTCCATCAGGAGCACCCGGATCAGGGTGGCCCGGTCGGGGATCTGGTCCTCGATGCCGAGGAGCTTCTCGACGGCGAGGCAGTAGCCGGTCTCGTTGAAGAAGGACGTCAGGTAGTCCATGCGCGTCACGAACGTGGTGCCCTGCGTCCACGTGCGGAACTCGAGGTTCTTCTCGATGCCGGTGTGCAGATAGCCGATGCCGCAGCGGGCCTCGGTGACCGTCTCGCCCTCGATCTCCAGGATCAGCCGGAGCACTCCGTGGGTGGAGGGGTGCTGGGGACCCATGTTGACGACGATGCGCTCGTCGTCGGCGCGGGCCGCGGACTGGACGACCTCGTCCCAGTCGCCACCGGTGACCGTGTAGACGGTGCCCTCGGTGGTCTCGCGGGGGGAAGCGTGGGAAGTGCTCACGAGTACGACCTCCGCTGGTCCGGAGCCGGGATCTGGGCGCCCTTGTACTCGACGGGGATGCCGCCGAGGGGGTAGTCCTTGCGCTGCGGGTGGCCCTGCCAGTCGTCCGGCATCATGATCCGCGTCAGGGCCGGGTGGCCTTCGAAGACGAGACCGAAGAAGTCGTAGGTCTCGCGCTCGTGCCAGTCGTTGGTCGGATAGACGGAGACCAGCGACGGGACGCGGCGGTCGCTGTCGGGGGCGCTGACCTCGAGGCGGATCAGCCGGTTGTGGGTGATCGAGCGCAGGTGGTAGACGGCGTGCAGCTCGCGGCCCTTGTCGTGGGGGTAGTGGACCCCGCTCACGCCGGTGCACAGCTCGAAGCGCAGGGCCGGGTCGTCGCGCAGGGTGCGGGCGACGCGGAGCAGATGCTCGCGCTCGATGTGGAAGGTGAGCTCGCCGCGGTCGACGATCGTCTTCTCGATGGCGTTCTCCGGCAGGAGGCCCTGCTCCTCCAGGGCGCCCTCGAGTTCGTCGGCGACCTCGTCGAACCAGCCGCCGTAGGGGCGGGTGGCCGGTCCCGGGAGCCGGACCGAGCGGACCAGGCCGCCGTAACCGGAGGTGTCGCCGCCGTTGTTGGCGCCGAACATGCCGCGCTGGACGCGGATCTCCTCGCCGCCGTCGCCCCGCTGGCCGGGGAGGTTCTCGGTGCCGAGGTCCTTCTCGGGGTTGACGCCGTTGTTCGTGTCGCTCATCGCAGCAGCCCCTTCATCTCGATCGTGGGGAGCGCCTTGAGCGCGGCTTCCTCGGCCTCGCGGGCCGCCTCCTCGGCGTTCACGCCGAGCTTGGAGGTCTGGATCTTCTGGTGGAGCTTGAGGATCGCGTCCAGCAGCATCTCGGGCCGGGGCGGACAGCCGGGCAGATAGATGTCGACCGGGACGATGTGGTCGACGCCCTGCACGATGGCGTAGTTGTTGAACATGCCGCCCGAGGAGGCGCAGACCCCCATGGAGATCACCCACTTGGGGTTCGGCATCTGGTCGTAGACCTGCCGGAGCACCGGCGCCATCTTCTGGCTGACCCGGCCGGCGACGATCATGAGGTCGGCCTGCCGCGGGGAACCGCGGAAGACCTCCATGCCGAAGCGCGCCAGGTCGTAGCGGCCGGCGCCGGTGGTCATCATCTCGATGGCGCAGCAGGCGAGGCCGAAGGTGGCCGGGAAGACGGACGCCTTGCGCACCCAGCCCGCGGCCTGCTCGACGGTGGTCAGCAGGAAGCCGCTCGGCAGTTTTTCTTCGAGTCCCATGAGTTAAAGGCCCCTCAGTCCCATTCCAGGCCGCCGCGCCGCCATACGTACGCGTACGCCACGAAGACGGTGAGCACGAAGAGCAGCATCTCCACGAGCCCGAAAATCCCCAGGGCGTCGAAGGTGACGGCCCAGGGGTAGAGGAAGACGATCTCGATATCGAAGATGATGAAGAGCATCGCCGTCAGGTAGTACTTGATCGGGAAACGCCCGCCGCCGGCCGGCGTGGGGGTCGGCTCGATGCCGCACTCGTAGGCCTCGAGCTTGGCCCGGTTGTACCGCTTCGGACCGATCAGCGTGGCCATGACCACGGAGAAGATCGCAAAGCCTGCCCCGAGGGCTCCCAGTACGAGGATGGGCGCATACGCGTTCACCGCTCCTCGCTCCTCTCAGTCGGCACTGACTGCTGGCGGTTGCGTCGGACTCGCCACTCCTGTCCCACCGGTTCCTCGAACCCCGCCCGTCCCGGCGAAGATCGAGAACATGTGAAGCAGGTCACAAGCCCAACTGCCTCGCATCTTATGCCCGCCGCTCTGTGATCTGCGACACGGGGTATTGCACAAGCTTTGTGATCTCCACCACCTGACGAAGGATCATGAAGTCGGATGAGTGGTGATCTTCGTACGCGAGGCATGCAAGTGATCACCTGAGGTGACATTTCCGCTCGTCGGCGCAGCTCGGAGGGGTCGTCTCAATATCAAGAGACTTCCCTTGCATGCAAATTGGAGATGGACCCGGGGCCCTGATAGAGGACCGCGTTCACACATCAGAGGGAGGCGCGGGGCGAGGTGTGGACGCGTGCACGCGTTCACGAGCGATCGGGGGGTCGGTCGCGCACGGGGGACGCACCCGTCGCTGTGACCGTTGCGTGACCTCCGCCACACTCATGAGAGGCCGATGAGAACCGGGCTTGGCCACTTGTCCCAACCAGTGGTAGGCGCGGGGCAATTCGGGCGAACCGATGAAAGCGCGTGATCACGGGCGTGCGGGGTGGCGTCCGCAATGTCCGTTACGGCGTCAATAAAGGGCGTCAGGAGAGGTTTTCGGGGGGTCGGTTGAACAACTGTGGCGCAGCACACGTTTCTTGAAGGTATGGAGGAGCCCCTGATACCGGTTGTTCTCATGTCCCACACCGCTCACATACGCAGCCACCGGAAACCCCGCCGCTCCGGGTCCACGACCCTCGCGATGCGCGCCGGAGTTGCCGGTGGCGTCCTCAGCATGGCAGCGGCGGGTGCGTCGGCCACGGCGAGCGCCGCCGAGCCGGTCACGCAGACCATCGAACTGCCCACCCTGACGGCCGACCTGGCCGCTCAGGTCGCCGAGTCCGCGGACGTCACGCAGCAGGCCGCGGCCGGTTACGAGCTGCAGGCCGAGCGCGACGCCGCAGCCGCGGCGGCCGCGAAGGAGGCCAAGGCCGACCTCGCGGAGGCCAAGAAGAAGGCGGAGGCCAAGAAGGAGGCCGCCGAGGCGGCCCGCAAGGCCGCCGCCGAGCGCGCCGCGCGCAGCGCCGAGCGGACCACGCTCGCCGCCACCAGCACGACTGCCACCGCCACCACCACCGCCACCGCTTCCGCCCCCGCGAGCGGCAGCGTCGGCACGGTCATCGCCTTCCTCAAGGCACAGCTGGGCGACGCCTACGTCATGGGCGCCACCGGCCCGAACGCGTGGGACTGCTCCTCGCTGGTGCAGGCCGCCTTCAAGCAGGTCGGCGTGGACCTCCCCCGGATCTCCCAGGACCAGTCGATGGTCGGCACGGACGTCTCCCTGTCCAGCCTCCAGGTCGGCGACATCCTCTACTGGGGCGGCAAGGGTTCGGCGTACCACGTGGGCGTCTACATCGGCGACGGCCAGTACCTGGACGCGGCCAACCCCTCCAAGGGCGTGGTCATTCAGGACCTTTCCGGCTATCCCGCCTCGGGCGCGGTGCGCGTACTCTGACGCACAGCCCGAAAAGGGGCACAACAGTACGGACGGGGCCGCAGCCGCTCGGGGGCAGCGGCCCCGTCCGGCATCGCTGTCGGCCGAGGTCGGCGGTGTGGGACGGCCGGGGCGGAGGAAGGACTCCTCCGCCCCGGCCGTCGACGTTCGGGCGCTCAGCGGCCGTTCAGGCCTTCGGGGCCACCTTGCTCAGGCCGTTGATGATGCGGTCCATCGCGTCGCCGCCCGTCGGGTCGGTGAGGTTGGCGAGCATCTTCAGGGTGAACTTCATCAGCAGCGGGTGTGTCAGGCCGCGCTGGGCGGCGATCTTCATGACCTTCGGGTTGCCGATGAGCTTCACGAAGGCGCGGCCCAGCGTGT
The DNA here is from genome assembly GCF_053592195.1 of Streptomyces sp. NPDC002776. Taxonomy (NCBI): domain Bacteria; kingdom Bacillati; phylum Actinomycetota; class Actinomycetes; order Kitasatosporales; family Streptomycetaceae; genus Streptomyces; species Streptomyces sp. NPDC002776. Next base: position 732,843 of record NZ_JBSFVG010000001.1, read on the forward strand.
AGTAGCCGCCGTAGGTGTCCTTGAGCACGCGCGGGTAGCGCTGGAGGGCCATCTCGCGGCCCGCGGGGGTCTGGCGGGCGTGGGCCTGGACGATGACGTCGGCGGCGATCTGGCCGGACTCCATGGCGTAGGCGATGCCTTCGCCGTTGAAAGGGTTCACCAGGCCGCCGGCGTCGCCGACCAGCAGCAGGCCCTTGGTGTAGTGGGGCTGGCGGTTGAAGGCCATCGGGAGCGCGGCGCCGCGGATCGGGCCGGTCATGTGCTCCGGGGTGTAGCCCCACTCCTCCGGCATCGACGCGCACCAGGCCTTCAGCACCTCGCGCCAGTCCAGCTCCTTGAAGGAGTCGGAGGTGTTGAGCACGCCCAGGCCGACGTTGGAGGTGCCGTCGCCCATGCCGAAGATCCAGCCGTAGCCGGGCAGCAGCCGGTCCTCGCCCGGGCCGCGCCGGTCCCACAGTTCGAGCCAGGACTCCAGGTAGTCGTCGTCGTGGCGCGGGGACTCGAAGTACGTCCGGACCGCGACGCCCATCGGGCGGTCCTCGCGGCGGTGCAGGCCCATCGCCAGGGACAGGCGGGTGGAGTTGCCGTCGGCGGCGACCACGAGCGGCGCGTGGAAGGCGACCTCGTGCTTCTCCTCGCCGAGCTTGGCGTGCACGCCGGTGATCCGGCCGGTGCGGTCGTCGACGATCGGGGCGCCGACGTTGCAGCGCTCGTACAGCCGGGCGCCGGCCTTCTGGGCCTGGCGGGCGAGCTGCTCGTCGAAGTCGTCGCGCTTGCGGACCAGTCCGTAGTCGGGGAAGGAGGCGAGTTCGGGCCAGTCGAGCTGGAGCCGGACACCACCGCCGATGATCCTGAGGCCCTGGTTGCGCAGCCAGCCGGCCTCCTCGGAGATGTCGATGCCCATCGCCACGAGTTGCTTGACCGCGCGCGGGGTCAGGCCGTCACCGCAGACCTTCTCCCGCGGGAACTCGGTCTTCTCCAGCAGCAGCACATCGAGTCCGGCCTTGGCCAGGTGGTACGCGGTCGTGGAGCCGGCTGGCCCCGCGCCCACGACGATCACATCAGCGGTGTTGTCGGAGAGGAGGGGCTCGGTCACGGCGGGATCTCCCCAAGTTCGAAATCTGCGTGCCGACCGGCACAGGACACGGGCAGTCTATTCAGCAGCAGCGATCACCCGGCTGAAGGGTTGCCCCCCGTGAACCGAGCTCTCCCCGCAGTACGGCTGCGCGTCCCCACCGACGAGGACGCGGTCGTCTGGCACCGGCTCTTCGACGACCCGGACGTCATGGAGTTCCACGGCGGCAGGTCCGCCGGACTGTCGGTGTACGAGGAGCTCACCGCCCGCCAGCGGCGGCACGACGCCGAGCGCGGGTTCTGTCTGTGGTCCGTGCTGGACGAGTCCGACCGGGTCATCGGCTTCACCGGCGCCCAGCCCTGGGAGCGCGAGTGGGGGCCCACGGGCGAGATCGAGATCGGCTGGCGGCTGGCGCGGGAGCACTGGGGCAAGGGGTACGTCACCTCGGCCGCGCGGCTGACGCTGGAGCGGGTGCGGACGGCGGGCGTGCCGAGCGTGGTGGCGATGGTGGACGCCCGCAACGAGCGCTCGATCGCGGTGACCCGGCGGCTGGGCATGCGGCTCGCCGAGGTGTTCCGCACGCCGACGAGCGATCGGCAGGGGCACTGCTACCGCTTGGACCTGACAAGCGGAGCGGCTTGACGCAGTTGCGTTACTCAGAGTAACTGACTGTCACAGAAAGACACTTAACGCTTCCGGGTGGTACCCGGCGGGGGTTACTCTGCCGGTACCGCAGGGGGTGACGTCTGTGTACATACCGCCCAGGACAACCGAAGTGCGCGTACCGCGCCTCGTCGGTCTGATGGCCGTGGACGCGCGCAGGTCGGCCGAGGCACGCGGCGTGCTGATCGCCTCCCCCGACCGCCCCGACCTCCGGCTCGCCGTCGTGGACTACGTCGTACGGCAGTACCCGGCGCCCGGCGTCGAGGTGCCGCGCGGGGCCGTGGTCACCGTCTGGTTCGAGTTCGCCGAGGGCGAGGGCGGCGGAGGTTCCGGGGTGCGCGAGCCGAGAGCGCCGCGTCCGCCGGGCGGTGGGACGCAGCGGGAGCTGGACGAGCCGACCGGTCACTCCTACGCCCCGGCGTCCGGGTTCGCCTGAGCGACGGCGTGCCGGCTCGCCTCGAAGCCCCGGCCCGGCGTCTCAGCTCTCCTTGAAGCCCCGGTGCAGGGCGACGACCCCGCCGGTCAGGTTCCGCCAGGCCACCTTCGACCAGCCGGCCTTCCGCAGCCGCTCGGCGAGGGCGGGCTGGTCGGGCCAGGCGCGGATGGACTCCGCGAGGTACACGTACGCCTCGGGGTTGGAGGAGACCGCGCGGGCGACCGGCGGCAGGGCGCGCATCAGGTACTCGGTGTAGACGGTCCGGAAGGGCGCCCAGGTCGGGTGCGAGAACTCGCAGATGACGACCCGGCCGCCGGGCCTGGTCACCCGGTACATCTCGCGCAGGGCGGCGTCGAAGTCCTGGACGTTGCGCAGGCCGAAGGAGATCGTGACGGCGTCGAAGGCGTCGTCCTTGAAGGGCAGCCTCGTCGCGTCGCCCGCCGTCAGCGGCAGCCAGGGGTGCTTGCGCTTGCCGACCTGGAGCATGCCGAGCGAGAAGTCGCAGGGGACGACATAGGCACCGGTGCGGGCGAAGGGCAGGGAGGAGGTCGCCGTACCGGCGGCCAGGTCCAGGACCTTCTGCGCGGGGCGGGCGTCGACCGCTCTGGCGACCTCCTTGCGCCACACCCGGTCCTGGCCGAGCGAGAGCACGTCGTTCGTCAGGTCGTACCGTTCCGCGACGTCGTCGAACATCGAGGCGACTTCGTGCGGCTGCTTGTTCAGGGAAGCGCGGGTCACGCGCCCATTCTTGCAGCACCCCGTCCCGGCAGAAGCCTCGGCCGCTGCTTCGCCGCCACGTCCTCCACCCACCCGCACAGCAGGACCAACCCCGCGATCAGCACCCAGCCGACGCCGAACAGGAACCACTGGCTCTCCAGCGGCAGATACGCCGCGAAGGCGGGCACCTCCCAGAACCGGTCGATCAGCGGGACGGCGAGGATCAGGGCGATCTCGTGCCAGAGGTAGATCGTCACGGCACGCGCGTTGAAGACCGTCACCAGCCGGTCCAGCTGGCGGAACCGGGCCAGCCCCGCGAAGTCGATGCGGAACCGCGCCTTGGCCCACATCAGCAGCGTCACGAACCCCGCCGACCAGACGGCCTGCGCGAGCGGGATCTCGTCCAGGTCGTAGGTGCCGTACGCGCCCTGGTGGGCGAAGGCGTACCAGCCGCCGTAGCCGAGCGCGGCGAGCGACAGCAGGACCACCGCCGCCGGTCTCGTCCGCTGGAGCACGCCGTCGCGGTGCGCGAAGCCGAGGATCCAGCAGAAGAGGTACGTCGACAGGTCCCACAGGGCGCTGCCGAGCCGGTCGTCCGGGGGTGTCCAGAGGAAGTGCAGCACCAGGACCGGGGCGAGCGAGGCCGGCAGGACGGCCAGGGGCGCGAGCCGGAACAGCCTCAGCAGCAGGGGAGACAGGAGCACGAGCCAGAGGTAGGTCCGCAGGTACCAGAGGATCTCGTACGCCTGGACGCCCCACGCGCTGCCGGGCGGGTCGCCGAGCGGGAGGACCCAGTAGACGATCGCCGGGCCCGGCATCCAGCCGTGGATCAGCATGGCGAGGACCACGAAGAAGGCCCAGAACCAGAAGGGCGGCAGGAGACGACGCAGACGTCCGCGCACCACCTTCGGCGCGGACCGCTCCAGGGACTTGGCCATCAGGGTGCCGGCCAGGCCGAACATGACGCCCATGGAGGGGAAGACGAGTCCGGCCAAGGCCCAGCCGAAGGTGTGGTAGGTCACGACCCGGATCAGGGCGACCGCGCGGAGGGTGTCGAAGTAGCGGTCACGAACGGGGTGGGCCGCTACGGCGGTGACCGTCCCCCCGCGCCGGTGCGCGCCCACTCAGCCCGCCCCCGCCGGTGTCCCGACCTCACCGGTGCGCTTCAGCTTCTGCCAGCGCAGCCGGCCGCCGGTCAGGGCCGTGATGCAGGAGTGGATCAGGACGAGGTACATCATCTGCCGGTAGGCCAGCTGCTGGAGCGGCATCATCAGCAGATAGCGGTACTTCTCGCGGTCGAGGCGGAAGGCGTACGCCGCGCACACCAGCTGGACGGCCAGCACCGCGAGCCAGGCCAGCAGGGCCGCCCCGAAGTCGATGAAGATCATCGAGTAGGCGGTGAAGACGTCGATCAGCGGGGCGAAGACCGGCGTGACGATCTGGAAGACGACCACGAGCGGCATGCCGACCCGCCCGAAGCGGCCCGAAGGCCCCTTGTCGGTCAGGGACTTGCGGTGCTTCCACAGCGCCTGCATGGTGCCGTACGACCACCGGTAGCGCTGCGACCACAGCTGCCTGAGCGAGCCCGGCGCCTCGGTCCACGCGCGCGCGTGCTCCTGATAGACGACCCGCCACCCCGCGCGGTGCATGGCGATGGTGATGTCGGTGTCCTCGGCGAGGGTGTCCTCGCTCATCCCGCCGACCTCCAGCACCGCTTCCCGGCGGAACGCGCCGATCGCGCCCGGGATGGTGGGCATGCAGCGCAGCAGGTCGTACATGCGCCGGTCGAGGTTGAAGCCCATCACGTACTCGATGTGCTGCCAGGCGCCGATGACGGTGTCGCGGTTGCCGACCTTGGCGTTGCCCGCGACGGCGCCGACCTCCGGGTCGGCGAAGGGCTGCACGAGCTGCCGTACGGTGTCCGGCTCGAAGACGGTGTCGCCGTCCATCATCACGACGATGTCGTGACTGGCGCTGCGGACGCCGTTGTTCAGCGCGGCGGGCTTGCCCGCGTTCTCCTGGCGGACGACGCGGACATTGCGCATGCCCAGTGAGTCGGCCACGGCCCGGGCGATCTCGGAGGTGCCGTCGGTGGAGCCGTCGTCGACGACGATGATCTCGATCGGATGGGTGCTCCTCGCCAGCGATTCAAGGGTGTTGGCGATGCACTCCTTCTCGTTGTACGCCGGGACGATCACGCTGACCGGCGCGGTGACCGGCGGACCCCAGCTGAACCGGCGTCTGTTGCGCTGCCGGTAGTGGCGGCGGGCGAGGAGCAGCATCATCCCGAACCGGCCCAGCACCGCCACCCCGACGACCATCAGGCCGACCGAGAGCGCCGGTACCGTCCACTCGGCGACGGCGACGGCGGCGACGAGGGCCTTGCCCTCGTACAGGGTGGCGCCGGTGGCCTCGCGGTGGGCGGCCTGGAGGCCGGAGCCGCCGGGAGCGGCAGCGGGTCCCTGTTCCTGCATGACCCCGCTGATCGTGGTGAAGGTGTATCCCTTCGCCCGCATCTTCTCGATGTAGCGGGGCAGCGCCTTGATCGTCTGGGACCGCTCGCCGCCGGCGTCGTGGAAGAGCACGGACGCGCCCTGATCCTCCGCCGGAGTGGCCCACTTGACGATCTTCGAGACACCCGGCCGCTTCCAGTCGTCGCTGTCGGTGTCGATGAAGACGCTGGTGTAACCGTCCTCGCCGAGCGCCTGGTACACGGGCCAGCTGTAGTTGTCGATGGCGTCCGTCTCCGAGGAGTACGGCGCCCGGAACAGCGTGGTCGTGATGCCGGCCGCGCCCGCGAGGGCGAGCTGGGTCTGGGTCATCTCCCGGGTGACCCGGGCGTCGCTCTGGTACGACAGGTCGACGTGGGTGAAGGTGTGGATGCCGACTTCGTTGCCCTGGTCGACCAGGTCCTTCACGATGCCCGGGTAGCGGGAGACCATCGAGCCCACCACGAAGAAGGTGGCCGGGACGTCGTACTCCTCCAGGATCTCCAGGACCTGGGGCGTCCAGGTGGGGTTCGGGCCGTCGTCGAAGGTGAGGGCGATGGTCTTGTCCGGGACCGAGACCGTGCCGGCCCGGCCGCCCCGGAAGGTGAGGATCGGGCCGCCGTCGAGGATGTCGTCGGGCACGTCGCTGGAGCTGGCCCCGCTGCGCACGCGCTGGTCGCCGCCGACCTCGGCGCGCAGGTAGCCGTCCAGCAGCATGACGCTGGTCAGCGCGAGCAGGAGCAGCAGGGCGAGGATGACACGCGGTTTCTGCAGCGCCGCGGCCTTGCCGGCCACCCGTTTCATCCGGGTGGGGGCGCGCCGACGGCCGCGTGAGGGTGGCGTCGTAGTCATGGAGTGGCTGCGGTCCAGGGTCAGTTGGCGGAGTCCGCCACGGCGGAGGTGGACGCGGAGGCGGCGGAGGTGGACGCGGGAGCGGCGGAGGTGGACGCGGAAGCGGTGGGCGCGGGTGTGCCGGCCGGCGGGGCCGACGGGGCGCCGCTGGGCGGGACCTGGCCTCCCATGCCGCCCTGCGGCTGCTCGCCCGGGACACCGCCCGGCCCGGCGCCCTGGGCACTGGTGCCGAACGGCAGCAGCTCGGCCGGGGTGATCGAGGTGCCGATGCCCATGAAGGCCATCCCCAGGACGACCGCGTACCCGACGCAGCCCACGCCCACGACGATGCCGATACGGCGCAGCATCCGCGACCGGCGTCCGGAGTTGTCAACGAACACGGGCCCTTCGACGGACCCGTTGCCGCGTTTGCGGCGGCGACCGCGGATCGCGGCGCGGCTTTCGATGGCAGGCTCGGAATGCATTCCCCGGACAGTAGGGAAGCTTTATGTGTCCGAGGCGCCGGTATTCATGTGAGACGCCCATGAAAAACTCCCTGAGCTGTCCGTTCGCTGAGAGTTCGGCCGCTGCGGCTGACTTCCGGGGGCGATGTGGGACATTCGGTGGATGCGGAGATTTCTGAAGGCGACGGCCGGACTCACCCTGATGTTTGCCCTGGCAACGAGTGGATGCTCGGCGGAATCCGGAAGCACGGCAAGCACCGAGAGCACCACGCCCTACGCCCCCTACGTCAGCGCCCTCACCGCCTCCGCCACCGACACGGCCGGCTCCCCGGCGACGTACAACCTGGCCTTCGTGATCGCGGACGGCAGTGACTGCACGCCGAGTTGGAGCGGGGTGTACGACGTGGACGCCGCCCGGGTGGCGTCCCGGGTCGCCGAGCTGAAGGAGTCCGGTGCCACGGTCCGGGTCTCCTTCGGCGGCGCCTCCGGGGACGAGCTCGCCCAGCACTGCGACAGCGCCGAGGCGCTGGCGAAGGCGTACGGCGACGCACTCGACGCGGCCGGCTCCACCCAGGCCGACTTCGACATCGAGGGCGACGAACTGACCGACTCCGACTCGGTGGACCTGCGCGCGGAGGCGATAGCCCTGCTCCAGCGGGAGCGCACCGGTCTCACGGTCTCCTTCACGCTCCCGGTGATGCCGGCCGGCCTCGACGACGCCGGCGTCGCCCTCCTCCGCTCGGCCAACGACCACGCCGTCCAGGTCTCCACCGTCAACCTCATGACGATGAACTACGGCGAGTCCTACGGCGGTGACATGGGCGACTACGCCCTCACCGCGGCGAAGGCGGCGCACGCCCAGCTCCGGGACGTCTTCGGCACGTCCTCCGCCGCCGCCTGGCGGGGCATGGCGCTGACCTCGATGATCGGCGTGAACGATGTCGACGGCGAGACCTTCACGCTCCAGGACGCGGCGCAGGTACGGCGGTTCGCGGAGCGGAAGGAGATCGCCTGGGTGTCGATGTGGTCGACGCTTCGGGACCAGGAGTGTGCGGAGGGGGCGGACTCACTGACCAAGTGCAGTGGGGTGAAGCAGAGTTCAGGCGCGTTCGGGGAGGCGTTCGCCGGCTGAGGGGTCAGCGCCGCCGGTACACCAGCCGGCCGCCGAGCACCGTGGCCACGCAGGTCCGCGCCCCCTCGGCGAGCAGTGCCGCCTCGTCCGGCACGTCGAAGACCGCGAGATCGGCCGCGCCGCCGACGGTGAGCGGGCCGTGGACGGTATCAGGGAGGCCGGAGCCCTCGGCGAAGGGATCCAGGTCCGGCCCGTCCCACACCGGCGGGGCCGAGCGCCACGGCTCGGGCACCTCGCGCAGTCCCGCGCGCACCACGGACTGCCGTACGGCGTGCGGGAAGGGGCCGCCGAGGTGGGTCGTCCCGTGCGCGAGCATCCGCTGCAGCCCGCGGCGGACGCTGCCCGCCATCCGGCCCGCGTCCGGGGCGAGTTCGTCGAGGGCGGCACCCGTGACGGGCTCGGTGCCGAGTTCGTCCGCCTCGCGGGGGTCGGGGTGGTAGACCCGGGTCAGCAGCCACCGCCCGTGCCACTGCCGCAGCCCCGGGGTCAGCACTCCCGGCCAGCGGCGGGTGCGCGCGCTCCCGAAGGACGCGGCCAGCTCGTCGTACGGCCCGATGGCCGCGACGCGGTCGCCGTCGACGACGACCGCCCCGTCGGGCACCGGCGCGGCGCCGACCGGCAGGACGAGCGGCGCCGCGTGGATCGTCAGCACGGCGGGCCTAGTTGGAGGCCAGCAGCTTCAGCTCGGGGTGCGCCGTACCGCCCTCGATCGCCGTGGACGAGATGTGCGACATGACCCTCTCGTCGACGGGGTCGTCCGCCGGGTCGTCGTGCACGACGATGTGCTCGTACGTCGTCGTCCGCTGGGCGGGAACCCGCCCCGCCTTGCGGATCAGGTCGATGATCTCCAGCCGGTTGGAGCGGTGCTTGGCACCCGCGCTGGAGACGACGTTCTCCTCCAGCATGATCGAGCCGAGGTCGTCCGCGCCGTAGTGCAGGGAGAGTTGGCCGATCTCCTTGCCGGTGGTGAGCCAGGAGCCCTGGATGTGGGCGATGTTGTCCATGAAGAGCCGGGCGATGGCGATCATTCGCAGGTACTCGAAGAGCGTGGCCTGGGTGCGGCCCTTCAGGTGGTTGTTCTCGGGCTGGTAGGTGTACGGGATGAAGGCGCGGAAGCCGCCCGTGCGGTCCTGTACGTCGCGGATCATCCGCAGGTGCTCGATGCGCTCGGCGTTGGTCTCGCCGGTGCCCATCAGCATGGTGGAGGTGGACTCGACGCCCAGCCCGTGGGCGATCTCCATGATCTCCAGCCAGCGCTCGCCGGACTCCTTCAGCGGCGCGATGGCCTTGCGGGGGCGGGCGGGCAGCAGCTCGGCGCCGGCACCGGCGAAGGAGTCGAGGCCGGCGGCGTGGATCCGCCGGATCGCCTCCTCCACGGACACCTGGGAGATGCGGGCCATGTGCTCGACCTCGGAGGCGCCCAGCGAGTGGATGACCAGCTGGGGGAATTCCTTCTTGATGGCGGCGAAGTGGTGCTCGTAGTACTCGACGCCGAAGTCCGGGTGGTGGCCGCCCTGGAACATGATCTGGGTGCCGCCGAGCTCGACGGTCTCCGCGCACCGGCGCAGGATGTCGTCGAGGTCGCGGGTCCAGCCCTTGGCCGTGTCCTTGGGGGCGGCGTAGAAGGCGCAGAACTTGCACGCCGTCACGCAGACGTTCGTGTAGTTGATGTTGCGCTCGATGATGTACGTCGCGATGTGCTCGGTGCCCGCGTACCTGCGGCGGCGCACGGCGTCGGCGGCGGCGCCGAGCGCGTGCAGCGGGGCGTCGCGGTAGAGGTCGAGCGCCTCCTCGGGCGTGATGCGCCCGCCCGCGGCGGCACGGTCGAGGACGGACTGAAGGTCGGCCTTCTCGGTCACCGGCGGCGTCCCTTTCGTCAAGGGTTGTGGACGGACTGATCCAGCGTACGCCAGGCCTAATCGGCGTCCGACGTCAGGCTGCGTAGGCCCCGGCCAGCAGGCCCAGAAAAGCCCCGGTGATCAGGAACGGGCCGAACGGGATCGCCGTCTTGCGCCCCGCCCGCCGGGCGACGACGAGGGCGCCGCCGTACAGCGCCCCGAGCAGGAAGCCGGCGAAGGTGCCGAGCATGAGCGTGGACCAGCCGTACCAGCCGAGGACCGCGCCCATGCCGAGGGCGAGCTTGACGTCGCCGAAGCCCATGCCGGAGGGGTTGATGAGGAAGAGGACGAGGTAGCCGCCGCCGAGGGCGAGGGCGCCGTAGAGAGAGGTGAGCCACTCCCCCGTGTGCTCGGGGACGAATGCGGCCACGCCGAGCAGGGCGAGGGCGGCCGCCGCGAACGGCAGGGTCAGCGGGTCCGGCAGCCGCTGCACCCGGAAGTCGACGACCGCGAGCAGCACGCCGAGGGGGGCGAGCAGCAGCCATACGCCCAGCTCGGGGCGGGTGCCGGTGGCCGCGGCGAGGGCGGCGCAGACGAGGGCGGTGGCCAGGGAGAGGGGGGCGGCGCCGGGACCGTAGGACCGTGCGCAGGTCGTGCAGTGCGCGCGCCCGAGCCAGCCGCGTACCGGATGTCCGTCCGGGCAGCCGTCCCGCCAGGGCTCCCCGGCCGGGGCCGAGAAGCGGTACACGGCCCGGGGCAGGAACGCGCCCGCCGCCGCACCCCACAGGGCGGCGGCGATCACCTCGGTCATCCCGCGGCGACGGCGCCGGAGCGCCAGGCCGGCAGCAGCTCGTCGAGCAGCGCCTCCGTGCGCGGCGGCAGCCCGCGCGCCCCGCTGCGGGTGATCAGGTCGGCGGCCAGGGCCTGGAGGCGGGCGGTGTCGCCGGTGGCGTGGGTGGCGCGCAGCAGCTCGTGCCACAGGCGCTCGTCGGCGGGCGCGGAGTTCAGGGCGGCGGTGAGTGCCTCGATGGCCTTCTCCGCGCGGTCCTTCTCCAGGTGGAACGCCGACAGCGCGAGCCCGATGTCCGCGACCAGCAGCGGGAGCTGGGCGTCGATGATCTCGTGGGTGAGCCAGCGGTAGCGGCCCTCGGGCCGGTCGGCGAGCAGCGGTCCGCGCACCAGCACGAGCGCGTCGGTGAGCAGCCGCCCCCGGACCTGTCGGCTGTTGACGCCCCGGCCCTGGGTGGCCTCGTGGTAGAGCGAGCGCAGCACGTCGAGGTCGGAGACGACGGACTTGGCGAGCGTGAGCCGCCCGGTGGCGTCGGTGCGCAGCCGGGGGCTGCCGTCCGGGTCGGTGCCGAGCCACGCGTGCAGCCGCTCCAGCAGCGCGTCGCGCACGTCCTCGGTGACTCCGCGCGGCCACAGCGCGGAGGACAGCACGCGCGGGTGCACGCCCTCGCGGTGCAGCAGCAGCAGCGCGAGCGCCTCGTGGAGCAGGGCGCTGCGCTCGCCGTCCGGGGTGTCGAGGCCGATGATCTCGTACGGGCCGACGAGCCGGGCGTAGACCGCGGGCCGTCCCTGCTCGCTGATGTCGACGAGGAACGGCGGCGTGTTGGCGGGGCCGCCCTCGGGGCCGTGGTCGGGGTCCGCCTGGACGAACAGCTCGACGACGGCCCGCTGTTGGGCGGCGGGCAGGAGCTGCGCCTCGAGTTCGAGGCCGAGCAGCGGGGCGAGCAGCTTGCCCTCGCCGGTGATCTCCATCTCCCAGGCGGCGCCCGGCAGATCGCCGGTCTCGGTGCCGACGAGGTAGCCGATGCCGAGCCGGCTTGCGTCGGAGGCGAGTTCGGCGAGCTTGACGGCGTCCTCGGCGGAGGGCTGCGCGGCGAGCAGGACGAGGTGCGGGGCCCAACGGGTGTGCTGGGCCGGCCCGGTACGGCCGGTGAGCACGGAGTCGTGTCCGGTGGCCCCCAGCGCGCCGCGGCGCTGCCGGGTCTCCGCCTCCATGGTCTCGATGAGGTCGTCGATGCCGTCGAGGTGGCGCAGCCGGTTGGGGGCGAGCGGGGTGAGGTCCTGGCCGAACCCGACGAGGGTGATGGTCATGCGGTCGGACCAGCCGTTGGTGGCCAACTCGGCGGCGACGGAGGCGAATACGGCGGCCCGGTCGGCCTCGCGTCCGCTCAGCGACACGATGCCCGGGACGGACTCCAGGTTCAGCAGCAGCCGGGAGTCGTCCATGGTGCCGAGGCTGACGAGGCCGGGGTAGGGCGCGGCGGTGTCCGCGTCCTCGTACCGTTCGGCGTCGCTGCGGGCCAGCATCCAGAAGGTCTGGTCCTGGCCGAGCTGCCAGGGCGCGGGGGGCTTCCCGGCGGGCTGGGCGAGCTGGAGATGCAGATCGCCGTTGCTGAGCCAGGCCGCGTAGACGGTGGGCAGGGCGCGGGACTCCGCCGCGAGGGACGCGGCGAGCCCGCGCAGGGAACGGTCCAGCAGTCGTACGCCTTCGGGGTCGGCGCCGACCAGGAGGGCGTCCTGGGCGTCGGCGGCGTCGCCGGTGGGCGTGGGCGGTTCCATGCCGCGCCGCCCGCCGACGGAACCGAGCGCCGACTGCCACATGGCCTGGCGGCGCCGGCGGCCGAGGGCGCCGAGGAGGCCGGCGGCGAGGAGGGGGGCGGTGAGGAGGGCTTCGGGGAGGCCGAAGGACGAGTCGGACTCCTGGGCCGGGGTGGCCTGGGGGGCCGGCTGCTGGTGCCCGGTGTGCCGGTCGGGGGCGGGGCGCTGCTCGGGGAGGGAGACGTGGGCGGCCCCCGCGCCGCCGCCCCCTTGGGCGTGGTCGCCGCCGGTCTTGGCGTAGTCGTGGATCTGCTGCTCGACTTCCGGCGAGACGTCGGGGGACTCGTCGGGCATCTCGACGAGTTCGCCGCCGCGGGCGTCGCCCGGCATCTCCATGATCCAGCCGGGCCGGATGAGGCTGGCCTCGGACAGCTTGCTGCCGTCGGGCTGCACCCGGTCCTTGTTGAGCTGGTAGATCTCCTTGTACCGGCGGCCGTCGCCGAGGTGCCGTTCGGCGATCTCCCACAGGGAGTCGTGGTGGCGGCCCTCGGGCGGCTGGATCCGGTAGTACTTCGTGTCGCCGTCCTTGGCGCTGCTGGGCGCTGCCGCCTCGGCGTGGGACGCCTGCTCGGCGAGGGCGGCGGCGGAGGCCGCGGCCTGCTCCTGCTGCTGGGCGAAGAGACCGCCGCCGGGCGCCTGCTGGGCGGCGGCGACGGTACCGCGCTGGTTGGTGTCCAGGCTCTGGCCGAGCTGGGAGAGCCCCGGCGTGAGGCTGGCGGCGGTGGCGCCGACGAGGAGCAGCGCGGCGACGAGCTGGCGGGCGAGCAACTGGCTGGGCCCGGCGCCGGGTACGCGCCCGGGGACGCCGACGCCCGACAGGGCGGCCTTCATCTCGACGATCACGCAGGCGGTGAACTGGGCCCAGGCGACCCAGACGAAGAAGGTGAGGATGTCGAGGAAGGTGCCGACGCTGAGCTCGTCGCTCAGCCACCTCTGCGGGGCCCAGGTACTGGGCAGCGGCCACCCCAACTGCGTCGCCAGCGCCCCGGGCACCCCGACGACCAGCACGAGCAGCGCGACGAACGCGAGGAACGCCTTGACGAAGTCCCCGACCGAACGCCGGTGCACCCGCACGGGCTGCGGGGTCCGGTTCCGCGGGGTGGTCGGGCTTCCCGTCGGGCTTCCCGTCGAGCTGGAGCGTCGCGGCATGGGAGGTGTCCTGGGGTGTGTGGTCGTGTGTGGCGAGGTGCGAGGTTCGGCGTGCGGGGTGAGGTGTGATGGGTGTGCTGAGCCTACAGAGATCTTATGGACTCGCCGCGGGGTCGTCGAAGGCCAGGTGGGCACGGGCGCCCGGGACCGGGTGACTCCTCACATTCCCCACACAATCGCCGACGGCAGGCTCAGGGGGCTCTCCGCTGGTGCCACACCTGCGGGTTCAGAGCGGCCGCGACGAATCCCTCCCCGACCGTGATCGTCAGGTCGGGGTGCGCCACCCTGCGGGCGACCCTCTCCCCGTCGAACTCGTTCAACTCGTCGAACTCGAACAGGGAAAAGTGGTCCGCTTCCAGGAGTCGATCCGCTTCGCCGATGACAGCGGCAACCCCAACCCCGCCGGTCACCGCACCGCACAGATCGTCCAGACAGTCCACCATCGCGTCCCAGTTCCTGCCGAAGTAGCCGGGGAACAGCAGAGCTTCGGCGAACGTGTCGTAGATCCCCTGCTCGGTCATCAGGTCACGGGAGTCGAGACGAAGGACACGGCCCCCGGCCTCCTCCAACTCCTGTAGCCGCCGGTGCACCTCGGCCGTCCCTCGGGCGACGAAGACGACGTCCCACCCACTGGCCTCGCTCATGAGCGACCTCACCCTCTATCGGATGCCCTCGACCAGCTTCTCCAGTGCCTCGTCCGCCGTTTCCGCCAGCAGCGTGACGCTGTCCATGCCGACGTATACCGCGCCGTTCGGAGCGATCCCCACATAGGTGTTGCGGCGATCGGCCGCCCCGATCGGGTAGAGGTCGACCCCGGCCTCCTCGCTGAGGACGTCGAAGATCTCGTCGTCCCATGCGGCCACGGACGGGTCGAAAGTGAACCCCATGCGGGCCATCGTCCTCCCAAGCCCTCGTTCACTGCTCTCCAGCCCGCCGAACTCGGTGAGAAAGGGCCGGGCCGCCTCGTGGATCTCGAAGCCGCCGTGCTCGCGGAGCGTGTTCTCCCACTCAGCCGTGCACACCGAGCGGCCCGGGTACCAGCCGGCTCCGCGGAGCACCCGGTCGGTCTCCGCGGACTATCGCTGCTCGTGCTGCTGCAGTTTCACGAGCGACGCCGCCGACGCAGGGCCTTCCAGGCGTCCTCGGCCGCGTCCGTGGCGGTCAGGCGCCAGGCGTCCAGCTTGTCCACCACGTTTGTCCGCATCTTCTGCCACTTGAACCACGGCGTGAGCTTGCGAAACGGCACAAATGTCAGCGTGTCCCTGATGGCGTTCTCGGCGAAACCGCCGCGGCCCTCGGCGCGCAGCACCTCGTACAGCTCCGGCGTCAGCTCATTGTTGAGCCGCGCCGCCGTACCCGCCGCCGTGAACGCGAAGCCTCGCTGATGCGGGTCCGTCAACCGCATCGCCCTGATGATCCGTGGTGAGGCCTCGGACAACGAGCAGTTGAAGGCCAATCCGATCACCGCCGAACCGAGCGGCCATTCACCCCGCTCGAAGGCGGCGTCGACCTCGGCGGGGTCATCGATACGCGACACACCTTCGCCGGTCTTCCAGTCCCATCCGCGCGTCACGGTGGGGCACCCCCCTTGTCGTACCGTCAGGCTGCTGCGAGCAGTTCCTCCAGCAGCTGGTCGTATGCCCGGAAGCCGGCCTTGCCGCTCTCCGGAGCGTCCGACTCAGGGCGGAGGATGGCCGGGAGATGAGCGACCCGCCACATCCTGAAGATGTCCGCCGGGGTGCTTCGGCCCGTGGCATCGGCCAAGTCGGAGGCGCCAGCCAGAATTTCGGCGATTTCGGGCGCCCCTCGTCCGGGTTCCGTCCCAGCGGCAATCGCGGCATTGATCAGGGCCTGCAGGAAGAGGGTGAGTTGCAGGTCCGCCGCCATACGGCACATCCGCCGCACCACCGGCGGCTCCTCAAGTCGCTCCAGCGGCTGCGGCACACCCGTGATGCCCCCTGACCAGAGCAGCAGGAAGGCCGCGGGCACGTCATGGTCGCGGAATCTGCCCAGCTCGTCGACGATCGCCATCGCGTCGTCACTGAACCGGCAGACGGACCGGATGCCCTCCAACAGACGCTCGACGTCGGACCGGTGACGCGCCAGATAGTCGCCCATGGAGACCTCGGTGAGCCGCCAGGTGCCGGTGGAGTTCACCGCACCGACTTCCACCACCCCGCCGAGCGGCCCGAACACCGCGCGTGCGATCAGGCCTTCCGCAACTGACGCCCTCAATGCCACTCATCGGGATTGAGCGCAGCCCCGACGAACCCGTCCTCCTTGGTGAGAGTGAGGTCCGGTTGGCCCACCCGGAGTGCAATCCTCTCGGAATCGAAATCACGGAACCGAAAAACGAAGTGCTCGGCGACGGCCGGCCGGTCCTGAGGGAATCCGTCCAGGTCCACCGCCGAATTCGCGCGATCGGCTCCCTGACAGAGGACCGATACGAACAGGGGGAAATGCTCCGTATCCAGCAGCCGGTCCGCTTCGTCGACGACGACGGCGATTCCCACTCCCCGAGTCACCGCGCCGCACAGGTCGTCCAGGCAGTCCACCATCGCGTCCCAGTTCCTGCCGAAGTAGCCGGGAAACTGCAGAGCTTGGGCGAATGCGCCGTAGATTCCCTGTTCCGTCATCAGCTCGCGGGAGTCGAGGTGGTAGACCTGTCCGCCTTTCGACTCCAGGCCCGACAGCTGCCGTGGCACTTCGACGTCCGTTTCGGGAACGAAGACGACCCAGGGCTCCGAAGTCCCTGTGATGTCGAAACCAGTCATTTCTGGATCACCCTGTGAATTCACCAACGTAGTAGAAGGTTCCGTAGTGGTCCGGTGTGTAGTAAGCGGGACCGGGGCCGTCTTTCGGGGTCAGAAGACGTTCAGTGCCCCTGATCTCCTTGCCGCAACCGGGTGCGCTGCACTGCGGGAGGTCGACCTTGGCGTTGACGTCCCACTCCTTGTACTTGCCGCCTGGCAGCTGGGCCTTGTTGTTACCCCAGTTCGCGTTGCCATGGTAGCCGTCGACCTTCCCAATACTTCCGGGCCGGGCATTGACCTTGTTCAGCATGTCCACAGCCCTTTGTGGCGCGGGGCCGGGGAGCAGCCCGGGGCCGTCGGGGCTGCCGGTGTCGCCACCGTGCTGGTGGCACCGAGGTGCCAGACCCAGCGGATCCGACCAGCTGTGGGGGTTGTGGACGTAGGTGACGGGGTTCGGCGCCGGCAGCAGGCCGAGGGGGTCGGGGCTGGTGTAGCGCGCGGTCTCAGGGTCGTAGTGCCGGTGGTGGTTGTAATGGAGACCGGTCTCCGGGTCGTGATACTGGCCCGGGAAGCGCAGCGGGGTGTATGCACGCGCACCGCTGTTCCAGGCAGTGGTCCCCCAGAGTGTTGACCTCGTGTACCAGGCGACTTCCCCGTTCGGGGAGACCAGCTCGGTCGGAGTGCCCACGAGATCGGTGACGATGGCGAAGAAGCGCTCGTCGATGGTTTCCTGCGGTGCCTCCGCCGCCCAGATGCGTTCGGCCTGGCTGAGAGGAGACAGACCGTCGTGATCCCAGGTGAGCGTGGTGTTGCCACCCGTACCGCCGTGCTCGGTGGTCTGTTCGCAGAGCGTGTTCCCGTCCCAGGTGAAGACGGTGCGCTCCAGGACGGTCACCCCGTCGGCGTCGAGTCTGAGCTTCGCGGTCCGTCGGCCCAGTGGGTCGTATGTGTATCGCCAGCGACTGCCGTCCGGCGTGATGACAGCCGCGAGCCGGTCCTCGCAATCCCACTCGTAGCGCCAGATGTCGGGCTTGCGGGATAGCCGCGTCTTACGTCGTACGACAACGCGTCCCTGGGCGTCGTACTCGTAGTGCACGCCACCGGCCCGCGTGAGCCGTGTGCCCGTGTACGCGCGCGACCCGGCGGCTTCATGCCCGGGATGCCGCGCGGGCCACTCGGCCTCCGTCTGATTGCCGGCGGAGTCGTAGGCATAGCGCTCGCTCCAGCCCTCGGCGTGCACCGCCGTGACCCGCCCCTGGACGTCGAGGTCGAAGCCTCGATTGCCCGTGCGGGAGTCCTGGGTACCTATGAGGTAGCCGTCGGGGCGGTAGGTGTAGGTGCGCTCGGATATCAGGCGGTCACCAGGCGCCGTACTCACCTGCGTGATCAGCCGATCGAGGCTGTCATAACCGCGAGTGAGGGTGAGTGCGCCGTCCACGCGGCGAACGATCTCCCGATCCGCCGCGTCGTGCCCGAAGTCGATGGTGTGACCCGCTGTGGCCAGCCGCGCGGTGCGGCCGGCGGCGTCATACTCCCAGGTGCTGCGCGCGCCCGATGGGGTGATGCGCGACGTCCGATTACCGGCGGCGTCGTAGGCGAAACTCACGGTCCGGCCGTCGACGGACTCCCGGATACGACGGCCCAGCGGGTCGAGTTCCACTCGCAGGCTGCTGTCAGGCCCGACAGCACCGATCAGTGAACCGTTCACCGCGTACGTGTAGACAGTGGTGGTTCCGTCGGCGTCCTTGGCGGTGATCCGGCCCAGCGGGTCCCGCTCGTAGAGGACGCTGTGTCCAAGGGCGTTGGTCCGGGTCACGAGCTGGCCCGCTGCGTCGTAGGCGTAGCGGGTGGTGCGACCGTCGAAGTCGGACTCGGCCAGGAGTCGCCCGGCCGCGTCGTAGGTGTAATCCCAGCTCAGGCCTTGTGGGTTGGTCACCGTGGTGAGGCGGAGAGCGGCGTCGTGGGTGAAGGTGAAACGCTCGCCTCCTGGACCGGTGCGTGCGCTGAGCCGGTCGAAGTGGGTGTACTCGAACGTGCTCACCTGACCCACCGCGTCCACATGACGGACGCAGTTGCCCTCGCCGTCGTACTCCCAGGTCTCGTACGCCCCATCCGGTTCGACTCGTCGAGCGGGCAGGCCCTCGACGGTCCACTCCAGGCGGGTTTCGTGACCGAGCGCGTCGGTCACCCCGGTGGTCAGTCCGAAGGCGTTGTACGCGTAGCGCGTGGTATTGCCGAGGCCATCGGTGACCGTGAGCGGGAGGCCAGCAGCATTGTTGGTGTAGGCGGAAGCACGGCCCGACGCGTCCCGGGCCTCAACGAGACTGCCGTCCGCCCCCCGGAGGAAGTGCGTGGTCGCGCCGACGGGGTCCGTGATGGCGGTGACGTTTCCGCGCTCGTCGTTGGTGTACCGCCAGACCGAGCCGTCCGGCAACGTGATGGCCGAGACGACATCCCGTTCGTCGTACTCGGCACGTACCGCGGAACCATCGGGCCGGATCACCTCCAGCGGTTGCCCCACTTGGTTGTGCACGAAGGTCGTGCGCCGCCCGAGTTGATCCGTACTCGCGATGACGTGCTGATGCGCGTCATAGGTCGTAGTGACCGTGCCCCCCAGCGGATCGACTTCGGCGACCACCAGGCACCGGTCGTCAACGACGAAGCGCGAGACGGTGCCGTCGGCGGTGGTGAGGGTGGTGACGCGGCAGTCGGGCCAGGCGGGATCTGTACCGTCGTACGTGAGGCTGATTGCAATGTGTCCGGCCTCGCCGCCCTCGGCGAGGCAGCGGTCCTGGTCGTCATAGGCGTAGAGGTATCGCCTTCGGTTCGTGTCCTCCCACGAGGTCACGCGCAGTCGCTCATCGTAGGTAAACCGGAGCGGCAGACCGGAGGAGTTGACGACTTCGCTGAGGTTGCCGTCGGTGTATCCGTACCGCTTGATGAGAACGTCAGTGCCGTCGTCGGCTGCCCCGGCAAGGCTCAGGGCGGTGACGCGGCCTCCGTCGGTGGTGAGTTTGAGGTGATATCCACCGGAGTGGCGGATCGCGAGCGGTGTGCCGTGCTCGTCGTGGTCGAAGGTGATCGTGTGCTGGTTGCGGTCGCTGATGCCCGCCGGCAGGGCTATGCCGGCGGCGGTGGGGTGGGTGAAGTGATGGGTGCGGCCGGTGAGCGGGTCGTCGATGCGGTAGCCGCCGTCGTCGAGACGGGTCAAAGGTCGTCGAGGGCCTGACTCGGGCAGGACCGACATGTGCGGGCTCGAGGGGTGGGGATAAATGAGGAGCAGACCGTCCTCAGTGACGAAGACGATGCCGGTGTCATCGACTTCGAGGCGTTGGTCGATGGTGGAGGCCCACGTGGGACCGAACCACCATCCGCAGCGGTAGTCGGAGGCGACGCGGCGAGTGAACGCCAGGGGCAGCAGGCCCGGCAGCTCGACGTCGGTCTGCGGCAAGTACATGGCGCCGGAAGCCATGTCGACGGGGTCACTGCCCTTGGACTTGACCAGGTTCTTGGCGCGGTTGTAGGCGCCCTTGGCGCCGTCGGTGACCATGGTGCGGGCGTTCTTGCCCAGACCTCGTATGGCCAACCCCATGCCCTTCAGGCCGCCCTGGATCCCCTTCACGGCGGCCATACCGCCCTTGAGGCCCCTGGCAAGTCCGCCCAGTGTCGTCAGGCCCTTGAACGCGGGTATACAACCCAGTGCGGCGAAGGCCACGTCCCAGAGCGATGCCCGGCCCTGCGAATATTTGTAGAGCGTATCCGCAAGCACCACGAGCGCGGCCACCAGCAGAATTGCGCCGAGGATCGGCCCCCCGATGATCATCGCGATCACACCCACCACCGCCACGACGACCTTGCACACGGCGACGATCGTGTCCCAGTTGTCGACGAACCAGTCCCCGATGTCCTCCCACCACGACCGGTTCTGAATCCCCGCGTCCGACGCCTCATCGATCTTCGTCTTAGCGGTCCTGGCGGCCTCCTCGCGCATCTTGCGCGCGTCCTCGGCCATCTTCTTCGCCGCGTCCAACGCACCCTGCGCATCCGCGACATCGCCGCGGGCGGTCGCTTGCGCGCTCTCCGCCTGCTGCACATCCCGGGTGGCGGCGCGGACCTTCGCCTCGTCCGGCTTATCGGCCGCCTTACTGCCCGTCGGGTCGTCCTTGTACTTGTCGGCTTCCTTCCCCGCCCGCGTCACCCACGAATCAGCCGTCGACAGCCGCGACTTGGCCGACGCGAGATCCGACCGCGCCTCCCGCCCCCGCGCCAGCGCCCGATCCGCCAACGCCTGCGCCCGCTCCAGCTTCGGCCAGTAATCCGCCAGCGCATCACCGCACAACTCGTACGACGACTTCAGCTTCTTCAGATTCTTCGGCACATCGGCGAAGTCCTCCTTGAAGACCTCAGCCGACTTACCCGCCCACTCCGCGAGCGTGCCCTCCCCCGCCATCCCCTTCACCAGACGCAACGCATCCGACACGTCATCCGCGAAGTCATGCAGCTTCTTCGCCAGCTGCCGCACCTGCTGCGGATCCCCCGGCACCGGATCACCGTCCAGATCCAGGACATGCCAATCCGTGGGCCGATGCCCCGCCATACCGCAACCCCCGTCACGTACGCACCACCAACAACCGTATGCACACGGGAACATACAAGGGTCAGACGTTCGATGCGAAGGGTGGCCGGTGGATCCGCGGACTCAGTGATACGGGTCCGGCGAGAACGAGGGCCGCTCGCTGGGAAAGTCGTCGGGGAAGAAGGGGACACGCAGAGCCCCGCCGAGGAGGGCGAGGACGAGGTCGGCCGAACTGCGGGCACTCACGACCGCACCGAGCCGGCCGGCCTGGATGATCACGGTCGGCCAGTGTTCGGGGTCACCCTCGGGAATCCATGCGAGCAGATCGGCGTTGTCGGTGACACCCCACTGCACGAGGTCCCCGGGTTCGGCCCGGTAGGCATCCAGGACGGGCAGCGGCCTGTCCTGGAGGAGTGCGCGCATCCGCCCGGTCTGCTCGGCGATGTCGAGATACCCGTTGGACGCACTCTGCGCGAAGATCCACAAAAATTCGTCGAAACAGCCCGCCCCGTAGGTGCTGGTCAATGCACGGTGGCTCGCGGGAACGGTCAGGCCGGGTTCTCCTGGTCCGGGCCGAGGTACCAGCTGGACCACGGGGCGGGGTGGCGGGGGACAAAGATCCTTGAGGTGGGAGAGCACGGCATCCGCGCCCGGCTTCTCCATGGATCTCTCCTCGCGACCTACTCCGCGAAGCGGAACGTAGAAGTAATCGCATCGAAGATGTCGAAGAACGAGTCCGCCAGATCCAGCACCTGGCTGCTCCCCGCCACCAGCGCCACCTTCCCCTCCTGGCCCGGCACCGGGATGAAGGTCTGCATCAGCACCGCGCGGATCGTGCGCTTCAGCGCGTCGTCGGGGACCGCGATGTCCTCGATGCCGTACGTCCGGGCCGCCGGGCCCACGCCCGGGATGTCGACGGTGGTCACCTTGCGCCAGGAGTCGCCCTCCTTCTTGGCCTCCTTGACCGCGAGTTGGCTCGCCATGACCGACGGGTCCGTCGACAGGGGCTCGCCCGACTGCGAGCGGCCGCCCACCAGGGACACCGTCACCGAGCCCGTGATCGGGGTGTCGCCGCCGAAACTCTCCGCCATGCAACCGCAGTACAGCGCACCCGACTTCCAGGCGTCGGCGGCTGCCTTGCGGAGGAACTCCACGTACACGTCGCGGTACTTGGACAGCTCCGGGTGGCCGGCTACGCGCTCGTTCACCATGCGGCGGATCGAGTCGTCGCGGGACTCCGGGCGGACGTCGAACTCCCACCACGACTCCGGCACCTTGATCCGGAAGCCACCGCGCTCGATCGTGAGCGCCTCCATGTAGCGGGCCATGACGTCGACCTTCCCCCTTCATCCGATGTACGGTGCCGATCAGCCTACGAGTACCAGTCGGGGGACGCATACATGGGCAAGGGCAAGAGCGACCTGTCGCTGCCGCTGACCGAGCTGGAGGACTACGGGCGGCGGCTGCGGTCCATCAAGACCCGGATGAACCACACCAAGAAGATGTTCGAGGCCTACGCGGACGACATCGGCGACGGCACCGTCAACAGCGCTCTCGGGGACTTCGAGTCCAACTGGGAGGACGGCCGCGAGGACATCGGCCAGCAGCTCGACGCCCTCGCCGGCATGTCCGACGCCGTGGTCCGCGAGTTCAAGAAGCTCGACGACGAGCTCGCCAAGCAGGTCAACGACGCGATGAAGACCGAGGACAAGCGGCCGAAGAAGGACAAGGGCTGAGCCCGGGACTTGGGCCGCGCCCCGTCAGCCCACCTCGTTCTCCGCCACCGCCTCCCCGCGGACGATCACGTCACCGCCGTAGAACATGCCGGTGAAGACCGGGGAGTACGTGAGCTGGACCTGGACCTGCACCTGGTCCACGTCCGCCGCCACGCAGTGCGTCGCCGCGATGTCCGGACCGGTCATGTCCATCTCGCGGGCGAAGGCCTTCACACGGGCGTCGCAGTTCTCGTAGTTGATCGGCGCGGGCCCGCCCTCGTTGTCGTAGAGGGCCTCGCGGTCGATGTCCTGGGCGGCGTAACGGGCGGCCTGTTCCGCGATGTCGGCCGCGCGCTCGCGCTTGCTGATGGACATGCCTCCGTCGATGACGAACGCCGCGAGGGACAGGAACAGCAGCGCGAAGATGATCACCGCGCCGGCGCCCGAACCGCGGTCGTCCATCCCCGCGCGGACCTGCGAGAACCACCGTCTCACGCCGACCTCCGGAAGGGGTCCAGCGGCGAGCTGAAGGTCGCGTCCATCGTCGGGTCGATGTCCAGGCCGAGCATCGCCAGGCCCCTGACCCTGCAGCTGACCTGGACCGAGAAGAGGGGGTCCACCTCCGGGTCGAAGCCCGCGCTCGTCTGCGTCACCGTCACCGGGCCCGAGCACACGTCCGCCAGGTTCGCGGCAGCCGCCTTGCGGGCCTCGGCCATCGCCGTGCCGTGGTCCTTCTGGATGGACCCGGCGCGGGCCGCGTCCCGGGCGGCACCGTCCAAGGCGCCCCGCCCGTCGACGAGTTGCCCGAAGGCGACCAGCACCAGGATGAACAGCATCATCACCGGGGCGAGGATCACGACCTCGATGGTGGACAGGCCCCGGTCCTCCCGCAGGGACCGCATCAGTTCTCCCCCTCCGGCACGAACCGCTCCACCGGCCCCGCCGACTGCGCGTGCACCGTCAGGTCCAGGCCCGGGAAGACCGACGGCACCCGCGCCGTGATCTCCACGCCCACCGTGTTCTGCTCCGGCTGGAGCATCGTCACGTCCGGCGAGAGCACCAGCGTCGGGCCGAGCTGCTCGATGTAGCTGTCGACGACCGTACGGGCCTCGCCGCGCCAGCCCCCCGGCTGGGCGTCCGCCGTGGCACGGGCCTTGCGGGCACCGGCCTGGGCCGCCGCCTGGGCCACGTGATCGGCGAAGAAGTACAGCGCGAACTGCACGGTCGCGAAGATCATGAAGAACAGGACGGGGGTCAGCAGCACGAACTCGATCGCGGACATGCCGGAGTCGCCGCGCGTGGCGGCTTCCTCCCGTCTACGGCGTACCCAGGCCCGCATACGTCGCTGCACCCCCGTCACCATGTTCAGCAGGTGCCGGCCGCGCTGGCGCCCTCGATGCAGTCCTCCACGTTCTCCGCGCCGGATTCCAGCGCGCGGTTGATGATCGCGGCGACCACGCCGACGATCGCCACGACGACCGCGGAGATGATGACCCACTCCACGGCCGAGGCGCCGCGGTCCAGTTCGCCGGAGCGGGCGCGCTGCACACGGCTCTGCAGGAAGGTGACGAGGAAGTCCACCGCCGGGATCCCGGTACGGAAGTTCCGTTCGGTCATGGTCAGTTGTCCTTTCAGAGGGTTGGTCGGCGTCAGACCTGGAACACGCGCATGGCGGCCGGATAGATCAGGAACACCAGGAAGCCGGCGCACAGCAGCAGCTGCGCCACGAGCATCGACTGCGACTTCTCGCCCGCGCTGCCCTCGATCTCGGCGAGTTCGCGGTGCCGCATGGTCTCGGCGCGGGAGGCGAGGGACTCCCGGACCTTCGCGCCGTCATCGGCGACCAGGGCCAACGACGCCGACAGGTCCTTCAGTTCCTCCACGCCCAGCTCCTCGCCGAGCGCACCCAGCGCCTGCCACTGGCTGGTGCCGGTGATCCGGGCGTCGGCGAGGGCGTTGCGGATGCGCTGGTTGGCCCAGCCGTCCGAGATCTCGGCCGCCGCCATCAGCGCCTCCGGCAGACCGCGTCCGCCGGCCAGGCTCATCGACACCAGGTCCAGATAGGCGCCGATCACCCGCCGCAGGTCGCGCCGCTTGTCGGCGGCGTCCCGCCGTACCTCCACATCGGGGAGGAAGAAGAAGAGGACCGCGAAGAGCAGGGCCAGCCAGACCGGGATGACCGGGCTGCTGCCGAAGCCGAGGGTCCAGACGACCGCGAACAGGAACGGGCCGAAGAACAGGCCTGCCACCCCCAGCAGCACCTTGGTCGCCAGGAACTTCTCCCAGCTGCGCTCCAGCACCGCGAGGTCCGCCCGCAGCGAGCGCTGCTCCCAGCCCTGCTGCAGGTAGAACTCGGCGACCCGGCGGCCGACTTCGGTCCGGGTCGAGGAGAAGCGGCCCGTGTCCTGCGTGGTGCGCGCCGATCCGTACGCCGCACCCCGCGCCCGCATCGCGTCGATCCGCGCGACCTGGGCGACGGCGCTGCGCTTGGTCGGCATCAGGGCGCGGACGAGGGTGTACACGCCCAGTCCGAAGATCGCGCCGACGACGATCGGCATCGTCACATCGCTCACTGGCGTGCCCCCTCCTCCGGCTGAAACGGCGACGGCTGGGCGGCACCGGAGGGTGTCCGCGGCCGCACGAACTGCACCGACGCCTCGTCGCGGACCAGGAAGCGCTCCGGTGTCTCGATCGTCGACAGCTTGCGCAGCCACAGGAAGCCCAGCGCGAACAGGCCGCAGACGCAGGCGAGGACGAGCTGGCCGATCGGGTCGCCGTACGGCTCGACGAACTCGCGGTTGAAGACGGACAGGCCGAGTACGAAGGCCACGGACACCGCGACGACGATCTGCACCGAGCGCCGGGTGGACGCCCGTTGGGCCATCACGCGCTGACGCATGTCGACCTCCTCGCGGGCGGACTTGGCGAGCGCGCCGAGCACCTGCCGCAGACCGGGGCCGCGCAGCCGGGCGTTGAGGATGAGCGCGGCGACGATGATGTCGGCGGAGGCGTCGTCGATCTCGTCGGCGAGCTGCTGGAGCGCGTCGGGCAGCGGGGTGCGTGAGCGCAGCCGGTCGACGAGCGCGTCCAGGTGCGGCCGCAGCACCGGGGCCGCGGCCCGCGCGGACGCCGGGATGGCCTGCTCCAGGCCGACCGCGCCGGCGATGGTGTCGCGCAGCGACTCCGTCCAGGAGGCGAGCGCCTCCACCCGCTTCATGGCGGCCCGCTCCTCGGCGGCCCCGCCGAAGAGCCGGTCCCAGAAGAAGACGAGGATCCCGGCCGCGATGCCGAGCACCGCCCACCGGGTGAGCAGCAGGACGACCAGTCCTACGCCCGCGGCGAGCGACCCGCGCTGACCGGCGAACCGGATCAGTTCGTTGGCGCGCTCGCTCGCCCGCTGCTTCTCGTGCTCGGGCTTGGCGGGCAGTCCGCGTACGGCGATGAGGAGCAGCGCGAGTCCGCCGCCGACGGCGACACCGCAGACGAGCGCGTACAGGACGGTCGTGGAGAACAGGCCGCCCATGGAGCCGAGTTCACTCATGTGCTCACCCCCACGTTCCGGCGGGCCGGTATCCGTGCGCCATCAGGTCCTCCAGGCAGGCGAGCGGTGCGTGCGGTACGACGCGGCCGTCGGGCGCCTCGGCGAAGACCTCGCTGGACAGCACGCGGCCGTCGACGCCGTTGACCTCGCGGATGGAGGTGACCATGCGCTGGAGTCGGCCGCCGCTCTGGTAGTCGTTGCGCCGCTGGATGAAGACGACGAAGTTCACCGCGCCCGCGATCAGCATCTGGCTGGCCTCGATGGGCAGTCGCTCGGTCGCCTGCAGCGCATAGGTGGAAATACGGTTGAAGACCTCGCTGGAGCTGTTCGCGTGGATCGTCGACAGCGAGCCGTCGTTGCCCTGCGACATCGCGTTGAGCATGGTCACGATCTCGTCGCCGAGGACCTCACCGACGATGACCCGGGAGGGGTTCATCCGGAGGCTGCGGCGGACCAGCTCGGCCATGGTGATGGCCCCCTGCCCCTCGGAGTTGGGCAGCCGCTCCTCGAACGCCACGACGTTCGGGTGGAGTTCGGGGAAGGTGTCGAGCCCCAGCTCCAGGGCGCGCTCGACGGTGATCAGGCGCTCATGGCCCGGGATCTCGTTGGCGAGGGCCCGCAGCAGCGTGGTCTTTCCGGCGTTGGTGGCGCCCGCGATCATGATGTTCTTGCGGGCGCGGACCGCGCAGGCGAGGAAGTGGCCGACCTCGGGGGTCAGCGTGCCGTTGCCGACGAGGTCGGAGATGAAGACCTTGCCCATGCGTGCGCGGCGGATGGACAGCGCGGGGCGCCGGGCGACGTCCATGACGGCCGACAACCGGGAGCCGTCGGGCAGCCGCAGGTCGAGCTGAGGGTTGGCGGAGTCGAAGGGCCGGGAGGAGAGACCGGAGTAGGCACCGAGCACCTGGATCAGCTCGATGAGCTCCTCGTCGGTCTCCGCGACCGGGTCGCCCTTGACCTCACGGCCGTCGCTGTAGCCGACGAAGACCTGGTCGCACCCGTTGATGTCGATGTTCTCGACCTCGGGGTTGTCCAGGAGCGGCTGGAGGCGCCCCACCCCGAACAGCGCCGCGTGCACGGCCGCCGCGTATTGCTCCTCGGTCTCCGCGTCCAGCGGGGTGCGCCCGGCGTTGATCTCGGTGCGGGCGTACTCCTCCAATATCTGGGCGATGACGGCACGGGCGTACTGCCGCTCGTCCTCGCTGGACATCGGGGTGACACCGCTGGCCTGGTCCAGGCGGCGCTGTTCGGAGATGCGGTCGCCGGCCTCCTGCCGGAACCGCTTGACCAGCTGGTGATCGACAGCGCTCATCGAGCCGCGCCGCCGTTCAGCTGCGCCTGGTGGGTCCATGCGGCGCCGTACTGCTGGTAGATGTCGGCGGCGACCTTGCGGGCCGAGCGGATCAGCAGCGACTTGTCGAGGCGTCCGCGCTTGCGGCCGGCCAACTGGTCGGCGCCGCTGGGGTCCTCGGCGATGGTGCCGACTACGCGGGCGCCGGTCTGGGCGTGCACGAGCATGTCGTTGACCTGGCCCGCGATCTTCGCGGCGTCGCCCGGGTCGGCGATGAGCACGACGCCGATCAGCGGGGTGGCGAGGCTCGCGGTGCCGCGCGGGCCGCCGTGCAGCTTGGTGGCGAGGGCGGCGGCGCGGTCCCGGACCCGGGCGATGGCCTCGGGTTCGGTACGGCTGATCAGCAGGACGAGGGCGGCGTGCGGGAAGAGTTCCACGGCCGGGGTGTCGCCGCTGATCCGGCCGCAGTCGGCGATGACGTCGGCGGGCGCGTGCGGGGAGTCGGCGAGGGCGGAGAAGGCGTGCCCGAGGGTGGGCCACAGCCCGGCGAGACCGGCGGCCTGCTCGGCGATGCCGAGTCCGACGAGGACCTCGAGTCCGCCGCTCAACGGCTGGACGTGGTCCCAGAGTTGGTCGGGCACGAGGCCGCGTCGCGCGGTCGCGGCTATGGAGAGCATGCCGGTGTTCGGGTTGAGCGGCCCGCCGTGCGCGGCGGCACTGCGGTACACCAGGTCGCCGCCCGCCGGGTCGGTCTCGGCGAGCAGGACGCGACGCGGCCAGACCGCCGAGAGGGCGACGGCCGCGGTGGTGACGCCGGGGGAACCCTTGTCGGCGGCGAGAGCGATGAGCGCCATGGGTGGTGTGCCGCCTTCTAGTTGCTGCCGGGGACGAGCACGAGGGCCACTTCGTTGTTGGAGGCGGCCTGGGCGAGGAGGGCGGCTTTGTCGGCGGCGACGGTGAGGGTCACGGCGAGGTTGCTGCTGGCGACGATGTCGTCGCCGCCCGCGCCCGGCACGGAGGTGACGGTGGCCTGGTCGACGATGAGGGTGTCGTTGCCGCCGGCGGCGGCGCCGCTGCCCTCCTCATCGGAGCTGGAGTTGGAGCCGCTGGTGGTGCCGACGCGGTAGGCGGCGACGGTGTCGCCCGCCTTCAGACCGGTGGGGTACTGACCGGCCTTGAGGGAGAGGCCGACGGTGGCCTTGCCCTCGGTGACTCCGACCTGCTCGCTGAACATCTCGCCGACCGGCACGACGCCGGCCGGGATGGTGTGGAGGGCCTTGAGCTCCTTCAGGTCGTCCAGGAATTCCCACTTGACGTAGTGGATGCTCTCGTCCTCGGCGACCATCACGGAGGTGACGTTGTCGTCGGTGACGGATCCGCCGGCCGGGATCTCCTTGGTGACCTTGACGACCTCGATCCGGTCACCGGCCTGCAGCACCAGCATGGTCGCGCCGAGCGCGCCGACCAGGATCAGCAGCACCGCCAGTGCGGCCAGCGCGGGTTTGCGCTCGCGAGGAGGGGTGGGAAGCCGATCGCCGACCGACGGCTGAGCCGGAGCGGCGGAACGTCCAGCGCCCGCCCCCGTACGCTCTTGGATCTTCACGCAACCGCTCCCCGTACACCCAAGAAATTGTCTGCCACGACTGTCAAATTCTCTGCAATTCCGGACACTTCACCCGGCTTCCCGCTTCATCGTCGCGGTCTGCGCGGATAGTCAGCAGCTGGGGTGAGTGTCAAGCCATGGCACCGTATCAGCCGCCCATAAGCCCCTCAAGACGCGTCCGGCCCCGTGGGGAACGGTGGCGGGACTGTTACTCATCCGCAACTGGAATGCCCCGGTGACCCAGTTGCGCACGCGGTAGTGAGCTGCGTCTGCCTGTGCGGTAGCGAAGGGGAACCGGGCACCGCACCGCCTGTTCGGCACGCGGTGACCATGAGCCCTGCACGATTCACTCACGAGATGAACCTGGTCCACACCCACGAGTGAATCGAGGACCGTTCGGATCCTTACCGTGGTGAGCCAGAGCCGCCGAGACCTGGAGGCAACTGATGTCCGTGGATCTGTCCTTCTTCCGCTCGGAGACCTCCCAGCGCCTGCGTGCGGGCCGTGACGGTGGACTCCGCCGACGACCTGTTCGCGGCCCCCGAAGCCTGATCGTCCTCTTCCCCGTAGTCCGTGCCCCGACGAGTTTCGCACCAGCGAAGCTCTCAGTAGAGTGCCGCCGGTGACAACAGCCGACGGGATACGGGGGGCGGCGACGGTGAGCGCGCTGAGGGCATACGGCACGGAAGGGGGCCGGCTCGCGCGGGCACTCCTCGCGTTCTGCGCTCTCGTGGCAGCGCTGTTCGCGGCTTTTGCCACAGCGACTCCGGCCCGCGCCGACACCCAGGCGGCCTACCTGGCCGACCGTCTCCGCGAGAGCCCGGTGTACGTCTCGGACCAACTCCCGCGCGACGTACCGAAGTCGATGACTCCGGACTTTGCCGAGGTGGCGAAGCGCACGGGCGTCCCGACGTATGTCCTCGTCCTGCCCGGTCAGGCGGCGGACGGGGAGGCCCTGCTCGGTGCAGTGCACGACCGGCTCGGCAAGGACGGGCTGTTCGTGCTGATCGACGAGTCCTCGGTCTCGCACGCCACGGCCTACGGCGTCTCCGCACCGGCAGAGAACGCCCTGACGATCTGTCTCTACGAACTGCCCTACGACGCCGGATCGTTGCGCGAGTTCGAACTGTTCGCGGAGGCCATCGCCCAGGGCCCCGAGAAGGCGGCGGCTCGGGCGGAGGCGGCTCGGGAGAAGTACCAGGACGACGACCCGGAGCAGATGTACATCGGTCCGGCGGACCGGGAGAACCAGTCCACTCTCACCGGCGTCCTCCTCGCCGGCGCACCCACGCTGCTCCTGCTGCTGATCCCCTACGTACGTCGGTGGCGGCGCCGACTGCGGGGAGCGACCGGCAAGCCCAAGTACGGCTGGTCCGCGCCGGTTCTGGCGTTGGGCACCGCCGTCGCCATCGCCGTAACCGCACCCCTCGTCTTCGACCAGACGACGTCCAGCGCCTCTCCCCCGCCCCGGGCCATCGACCTGAACGCCCGGATCGACCGCGTGGCAGAGGGCCTTGCCAAGGACCCGGTGTACATCGACAGGGAAAGCCCACGCGTCCTGGACTCCGCCCAACTGGCACGATTGCACAGCCGTATCGAACGATTTGAGCGCACCAAGGGCGGCGGCCCGGTGTTCGTCGCGGTCGTACCACAGCTGTACGCGGACGAGTCCGAGGGCCAGGAGGAGCCGTTCATCGCGGCGGTTCGCGACAAACTCGGCGGCCGCGACGGCGTGTTCGTCGTGGCCGATCCCCTGGACGGCTACATCACCGCCTTCAACTACGGCCTCGGCCTCGACCCTTACGGCCCCTTCTACGACCTCCCGGAGTCCGTCACTTACGGCGACACTAAGTCGGACGAGGCCGAGGACTTCCTCATCGGAGAACGCCTCGACGCCCTGATGACCGCGCTCGACAAGACCGACCGCACCGATGAGCCGACGACGCCCGGCGTCCCCTACTCGGTCTCGGACCCCGTCACGGAGGACGACCTGCCGCCGCTGTACGGCTCCGACTTCTGGCCGAGCCTGATCCTGGGCGTCCTGGCGGCCGGGCTCCTCTTCGGTCTGGTGGCGTCCGTGCTGGGCATCGTCGGTGGTGCGCTACGGCGCCGCAGGCCGCTGCCGACGGAGGCGTTGCCGTTCGTGTCGCCGCACGAGCCGACGGAGTCGTATCTGCGGCAGACGGCGCGGGCGGAGCTGCGGGCGTTGCCGCCCGACGGGACGCCCGAGGGCGCCGGGGACCGCTATGACGCCGCGCTGCTCCTGGTGGAAGGGGACCCGGAGAACCTTCGCCGCGCAGACCCCGCGACGCTCCTCACGGTGATCGTCCTGGCCCGCGCGGCCAGGTGGGACAACGACCTGTGCTGCGCGGTGAACCCCCTCCACGGGCCGGCGGTCTCCCGCCACCACGTACGCGTGTCCGCCACCGGCAACCGCCGCCGCATGCTCCCAGTCTGCGCAGTCTGCCGGGACACGGCGATCGCCGCGCCGCGGGACCTGCCCGGGATGCTGATGAGGCTGCCCGCTCCCGAGGGCGGACGCGTCGCCTACGACTCGGACGCGTCTCACCCGCTGGCGGCCCTTGCCGACGGGGTCTCGCGTGTGGCGGACAGAGTGAGGGAGTCGGCGCATGTCCACTAGGCGTGTCGTCGTTCCCCTGCTGGCAGCCCTGCTGCTGACCGCCCCCACCCCGGCGGCGGCCGACTCCTCCCCCAGCCCTGGGGAACGCATCGCCCGGGTTCTGCGCACGACACCGGTCTACGTCGACGATGCCTACGCGATCCCGCAGGCCCGACAGCGACAACTGGCCGCGCAGGTCGAGGCGACCCACCTCCCCATCAAGGTCGTCCTCACCCCTCTCACCAAGGGCGACGCCTTCAACGGTGACGCGGACGTCCTCGCCACGGTCGTACGCGACCGGCTCCCCCAAGGCGACCTGATCCTCATCACGACGGACGGCGACTTCACGGACTCCCTCAACGGGTACGAGTGGCCGGCCGACACCCACCAGACCGCCGACGCCGTGGCGGCGGCGGGCCTCCTGGACGAGACGAGGAACGCGAGCCTTGCGGACCTGACGTCGAAGGCGGTGAAGCTGGTGGCGGAGGGACAGGGCACGGCGGTGTACGAGGATGCGGTACGGGACCTGGGGGTAGATGCGGAGCGGCGGCCGGGCCCGGCGCCCGACGGGCTTGACGGGAAGGTGAATGGGCGGTCGTGGCCGGTCTGGGCGATGGTCGCGTTGGGGGTGCTCACCTTGGCAGCACTGGCCTCTGCCGTGAGCCGCCGCCGTCGTAGGACCCCATCACCATCGGTGTTCGCCACGGCCCGAGCCGCCGATGAGTCGGCGCTGCGCGCCAGGGCGGAGGCGGAAGTCGTGGCCCTGGCGGAGTCGGCGCAGGCGGCGGATCCGGCGATGACACCGGGCCTGCGGGACGCTCTGGACGCGTACGCGGCGGCGGGGACGGTCCTTGACGAGGCCCGGGGCGTGCCGGATCTGGCGGGAGTCCTGGCGCTGGTGGCCGAGGGCGAGGCGGCGCTCTCCGGTTCCACCGATCCCCTCCCCCTCTGCTTCTTCAACCCCCTCCACGGCCGCGCCGCCCGCCACATGACGTGGCGCCCGCCAGGCCACCGGGATCGCGCACAGGTGGCCGTGTGCGCCGCGTGTGCGACGGCTCTACGGGCCCGCCGCTCGCCCGAGGTCCTGACGGACGGCGAGTCGGTCCCGTACTTCGAGGTGCCGGGGAGCTTCTGGGCGGCTTCGGGGTACGGGTCGCTGCTGCGGGGCGGGGACAGCTTGGCGGCGCGGGTGGGGCGGGGAGAGTTCACGCGGAGCGCGGGTGGGGCGGGGAGACTTCACCGGGAGCATGGGTAGGCACGTATGACGACCAGGACCGAGCACGACAGCAGACCGCCCGCGCTGCCGCCCTCCTCCCACTCCAGAGCTCCGCGAATCGCGGCCGGTGTCGCGGCGGGCGTGCTCTCCCTCGCGCTGACCGTGTGGCTGACGATCGCGCCGGAGACCTTCGGGCTGTCGGCCTCGCCGGGTCTCTTCGATCGGGTGCGGGCCGAGGGCCGTGGCGGTGAGGCGTTCATCTTCGCCTGGGCGCTGATCGCGGTGCCGACGGCGGGCCTGCTGCAGACGCCACTGGCGCTTCGGCGCGGGGCACGGATCGGAGCGGGCTGGGCCATGCTGGCTGCGTACTGGCTGTACGTGGTGGCGATGGCGCCGGTGGCATGGCACTTGGAGGGCGTGTTCCCCGCGACGGACGGGCCGGGCAAAAGCGGGGGCATCTTCGGCGCGGCGGTCCTGTTGGTGGTGAGCGTGCCGGTGGTCGCGGCGGGTTGGGGTGCCGTGTTCCGCGTGAGGGTCTCCCCTGCTCAGGTTCGCGGCCACCTGGCAGCCGTGGTCATCCTGACCAGCACCTTCACCGGAGCGGTGGCGGGCCTGACGGCCGGCTTGGCGTTCGCGTTCCCCCGCACCGGAGCACCGGCCATGGTCCTGCCCGGCGGCATCCTCTGGGGCCTCCACGCGGGCGCGGCGCTGGGCCACGCGGTCGCCGCCCGCGTTCTCCGGTCCGGTGAGCTTTCGCAGGCGGCGGTCGCCTACGCCCGCACCGGCGCCGCGTTGTTCCTGTGCTGCCTGTGCGTGTCCCAGTTGGGCTGGGTGCTGCCGGGGTGGGCGGTCGTGCTGGTGGGGATTCCAGCACCGTTCGTGCTGCTGTTCGGGCCGTGGGGTGGACGGTGGACGGAGTCCAGGGAGGTGAAGTTGCCGAAGGGGGCGTGGGATTGAGCCGCCCGCCGGTCGATAGCTTCCGCGAAGCGGCTGGGCCGGACTGGACCCGAAACGCCCCCTCGACGTCCGAGACCGACGTCACACTCCAGTGCACACGATCAGGACACGGACGGCGCGAGATGTGCACCAGAAATGTCCTGAACACCCACCCCAGCGGGCAGGTTCCGCCTGGCGAACCCACCAGCCCCACCGATACCGTCAGTGCTCTCACCTGCATCTGTATCTCACGGGGAGTCCACTGTGAAGCGCCGCTCTTTGCCCGTTGCTGCCGCGTTCGCCGCGACGGCGGCCCTGCTGCTGACAGCGTGTGGCAGCGAGGACGACAACTCCAGCGGCAACGACAAGATCGCTGGAGCCGAGCAGGGGACGGAGAAGCCGACGAAGTCGGCACAGCCCTCCGGAGCACCGGCGGAGAACAAGCCGGACGGCGTGGACGTCTCCCTGCCGAAGGACATGAACCTGCTCTTCGACTGGGCGGAGCCGGAGGACGAGAACGAGACGGCGGCGATGGAGGATACGGCCAACTTCTTCCGTGCCATCTATCGCGGCGTGGACAAGCGCACGACCAAGGACGCAGCCGTCACCGCATACGCCACCGGTGACGGTCTGAAGTACGCGGACACGCAGATCAACGCCTGGATCGAAGGCGGCTGGACCGCCACCGGCACACTGCGCCACTACGACGTCGCCACACGGTCCGCCGAGAACGGCACGACAGTCGAGGTGGCGTTCTGCGCCGACGCGAGCCGGTTCTTCGGCAAGGAAGTCAAGACCGGCAAGGTGCTCAAGACCGACCCGAGCATCGAGGACTTCGACCACTACAAGATCATCATGGTCAAGTACCCGACGGGTACGGATCTGTGGCAGGCCTCCAAGGTGTTCGTCGAGACGAAGGCGGCGAAGTGCCAGTGAGGGAGCCGCGGCGCACACTCCTGACCACCGCAGCCCTGACGCTGGCTCTCAGCACGCTCTTCCTCACAGAATCCGCCTACGCGGGCAAGCCGGTGGGTTCCGATGAGGGAGCCGCAGAAGGGGATACGAGCGGCGGGAGCGACGGCAACGGCATCTACGCCGCAGCACAGATCACGTACTCCGGCTCCGTGGCCAAGAACGGCGGCACCGGCAACATGACGCCCACCGACGTCAACTGGACGCCACCGCCCTGCTGGTACGCCCCCTACCTCGGCGCCAAGGACTTCAAGAAAAAGATGTCCAAGGACATCGAGGGCCAGATGAACGCCCCCGGCATGGGCGGCCACGCAGGCGCCGCGCTCAGCGAATTGCAGCGCCACTACGAGGACGAATACGGCTGGACCAACACCCCGGGCTACAAGGACTACAACGTCGAGAACGACGGCAAGGGCATGTTCTGGGCCGCCGTGGAGAACCCGAACGAACCGGACCTGCTCAAGCGCAGCTCATGCAACGACCTCCCCTTCTGGGTCGAGACCGGCGAGCCCCCACCACCCCGGTACGAACAGGCGATCACCCCGCAGATCCTCGCAGCCCTCGCCTACCAGCACATGCAACTGCCCGACACCGAAGTCGCCCTCGCCCCCAAGGCGGTCACCAAGGTGAACCTGCCGACCTGGGCCTGGCTCGACAAGACCGTCTTCAACGAGATCCAGGCCACGGCCGCCATCAACGCCCCCGGTGTCAACCTCCAAGCCACGACCACGGCAAAGCCGGTGGCCCTGAAGCTGCAGCCGGGCACGGCAGACGCCGAGACCTACCCAGCGTCGGGCGAGTGCGCCATCAACACCGACGGCTCCATCGGCGAGCCGTACGCCAAGGGCAAGGCCAACAAAACCCCGCCCTGC
This sequence comes from Streptomyces sp. NPDC002776, assembly GCF_053592195.1. Lineage (NCBI taxonomy): Bacteria > Bacillati > Actinomycetota > Actinomycetes > Kitasatosporales > Streptomycetaceae > Streptomyces > Streptomyces sp. NPDC002776. The sequence goes on from NZ_JBSFVG010000001.1 coordinate 768,339, forward strand.
GGCCTGAAGTACCTCCGCTCCTCCGGCAACAGCACCTACAACCTCCAGGCCACCATCACCTGGGAAATCACCTGGACAGGCACGGGCGGCACCGGCGGCAACCTCCCGAACGGCACCTTCGGCAACAACCAGGCCATCACGGTCCAGGAAATCCAGGCCATCAACCGCTGAGCAGGAGAGCTGGGACCGGCCTCGGTGGCCCTCCTCAACGCCCTCACCATCTCCGCCGAACAGGACTCGCGCATGATCTTCTTCGAATTTGAAGCCGATCCGCTCCAGTGGTTTCACCTTCCTCTCCATTGGACGGAAGAGGATCAGGACGAAATGATCAAGTGGTCCCTCATGTGCGTGGAGGCCGTCCGCCACCAGCACAAGACGTGGTGGCGTCGCCCCAAGCGACTGAAACTCGCTGAGCGTTTCCTTCAGATGGCCGAGGTTCATCCGGCACCGAACATTCCGGCGGACCAAGCCTTCCTCTACGCCGGCGATCCTCGCCGAATTCCGCAGCCGTTCTACGCCCTCGCTGGGCCCTTGGAAGGCGTGGACCGCGAGACCGGCCTCCACACGATCGTCCAGGCCACCAAAGAGAGCCCCGTTCGCCCGCCTGAGGTCACGGACTTCCACTCCCCCCGACTGGGACAAGGCCTCCGCTGCCTTCGGTACTTCGGCAGTGGAGGCGCCCTCAACGTCTCTCTGAACTATGGCTGGTGGTCGGAAGAACTCCAGGTCTACGCCTCCGTACGCACCATGTCGGCAGAGCATGACTGGCTGAACGCCCATCTCGGTATCTTCGACGGCTTCGCCCGGAGCATCTGGCTCAACCCAGACCCGAAATAAGTTGGTGCCAATCCGGCATCTCCGGAAAACCCAAACCAGACAGAGGAGACCGAGAAGCAGCCATGTCAAGCGACTCCGATCTCATCGTCAACATCGATCTACTTGTCGAGTCAGAGTCTCGGCTCAAAGGAATCAAGAAAGAACTCGAAGATCTCGACAACCGTAAAGATGACATGCACCCCTATTGGGGAAGCGGTCGAATCGCAGACGTCATGGATGATTTCGTGAGCAACTGGGATAAGTATCGGGAAAAGATGATCGAGACAGTCGACAACGTAGGCAAGCTCGTCACATCCACGATCGATGGCTTCTCAGGACTTGATTCCGAACTCGCGAAGGAACTCAGGAACGCGAGGAAGAAGAAGTAACCGCGTCCTCGAAGCCTCGCCCCAAGGACTGGCACCCACTTGCTGAGTCAGATCCAGTACCAGGCGACCCGGAAGAGATCCGGGACGAAGTAAAGCACATGGGCAACGTCGCAAAATCGCTGCGCGACCAAGCCCGCGATCTCGTAAAGATCCGAGATGACAACGAACTCAAGGGTAAGTACGCGGGCAAGCTTCGCGAGGAGTCAGGCGATCTCGAAAAACACCTCAGGGAAGTCGCGAGCAGATATGAGCGCGTCCACGGGTTCCTGAGTGACTGGGCCAATGACCTGGAGGATTGCCAGACAAATGCTGACAAAATTCTTGCGGACGCAAAAAGGGAAGAAGAGGAAATAAACGCTGCAAAAAAGAAAGCCGAGACGAATGGGAACGCAGCGACCAAAGCTCCAGGCGATGACGACCCACTGAAGGGATACCGGAAAAAGCTTGAGGGGGTTAAGGGGCATCGGGACGAGCGCGCGAACCACTACGCTACTGAGATCGGCCGGGAAATCGATGACATCATCAAAGACTCTTGGTGGGAAGGTGTCGTCGATTACGTCAAGGTTGCTATAGATGTTCTGAGCTGGGCTGCGACACTTATTGGGTTGGTGGCCCTCTTCATCACCCCCGTCGGTTGGGTCGCCATGGTCGCCACCGTGGCAACGGGATTGGTGATGGCTGGCCACGTCCTACTCGCCATCACGGGAGATGGTTCTTGGGTTGACGTTGCCGCGGATGCGTTCTCACTCGTGACGATGGGCCTCGGGGCCAAGGCCCTCAAGGGACTCAAAAGCGTCCAAGCAGGCACTCGAAAGGCTTCTGCGAAGGCATCAGGAAAGGCCGCACGCGCCCAAAAGGGTGCCGAGAACAATAACAAAATCAACAACGAGATCAAGCGAGCTGACCGGCAGGTCCGGAAAAAGACCACGAAGAAGCGGCACCGCAGAGGTGCAGAAAGAGCCTTGTACGCCGCGCAGCGGCAGAAAAACTCAGCCAAGAATGCGGCCCGGGCTGACGAGCGCAACAGGGAGCTGCCGAACTCGAGTAAGCGAGATTTGGCGGCCTCCGGTGGCGATAAAGAATTCGCCCGGCATTACAGAGACATCCAGCATATGCGGGCCAGTCACCCCGACTCACCGGAGGTCCTGAAGGTCAGTCAGGCTGCTGAGGTGTACCGCGACAGGTTCAGGGTCGCCTTCGGAGCCGGCCTGGGAGCAGACCTGGCAGACAAGGGACTCGGAACCAGTGATATCTGGCCGGATAAACCTTACGTCGAGGGCTACAACGAAACAAAGGAGCAGTTCACGGTGCAGCAGGGATCCGGTTGGTGAGATGTTGGACGCAAATCAATCCTACTAAAATTCACCAGGGGACTCAGTGAAACCAAGTAACTCCGGCGCGTCGTCAGAAGGCACATCCGATAAGATCACCGAGGGTCCGGCCGTCGGCTACTCTCTGATCCTTCCGCCGAACTGGAAGCGCATCCCTCTACGCCGTAAGCGCGACAGGGAGGCAACAGTACGCGAGATCGTCGCCGCCGCTTGCAGTGCCCTGCCGAGAGGTTTCCCAAGAGATGTCACTACACGGTATCGTCTAGAGATTGAGCGACGCCTGAACGCGGGAATCAGCAATGCTCGCAAGAGCGGTGGACTGGACTTCTACCTACCGATTATGGAACCCGGGGGAAGCCCTATAGCTACATCGTTCGTCGTCGGTGAAATCACCTCCGATCAGGACTCAATGCGATTCCTCGAGAGAATGACCGCAGGTTCAGACTACAAATCGATCGAGGTAGACCGGGCGCCCGGCATCAGGCGCGAGGTAGTGGTCGACGCCGATCCCGAGGGAGAGATTGAGCTTGCGTCCAGGCGTGTGGATTATGTAGCCGCTGTCCCGGGGAATTTTGGCAGAGTGCTGACAATCTCCTTTTCGACTTTCGGCGGCGGTGATCCACGAGATGATTTGGCCGATGCCACCGTCACCCTGTTCGACGCAATCATCACAACATTTCGCTGGAGCACCGAATGAGCTGGCTGGACATCGAGTACGACCTGGATGTGTGGTTGGAGATCCCGCCAAGGTGGACGATCGGTGCGGTGGAGCCCTGGGATGACGACGACAATCGAACTCCGCAGGAATGGGCGGCTGAGGCCGCCGAACTCTGGTGGGAGGACGCGGATGAGGAACCCGGCAAAGGTGGAGTCGAATTTTTGACGGAAACACTGGTGGCCTCCGTCGAGAGATACCCGAAGATGTTCCCTGGCTTCGGCGTGCTGCTGTATCTACCCAGCCCTTCAGCGCTTCCGCTTCCGGTCTTCATGACTCATTTTCCGGCAGAAGGCGAGAAGGACTCTGAGCTGCTCCGAGTAACGCTCGCCGACGCTGGAGGAGCGGTGGAGAAGCCGATCGTGGAGGAGTTTACAACCGAATCCCTCGGAACCGGTCTGCGCGTTATTCGTTACTCGGTGGAGGACGAAACGAATGCCGTGATCGCAAGTCTTCGCTACGCGTGGCGGAATGAGGAACATGGCCAGGACGTCGTCATCATTACAGGCTCACCAGCGCCGACGCAGGTTCTGACAGCATTGAATGACATGGATGGACTAGCTCATTCCATCACTCTGCGCCCTGATGACTACGTCTTCCCTGACGAAGAGGATGAAGACTGATCCTCACGGTGATTCCCCGAACCCGGCAATCACAATGATTGCTCGCCCTCTGATTGGAGAACCTATTCCTATGTCTTGGCTACCGCCCGGAAATGTCTCCGATGGAATGTATAGGGCCTTGATGTGCTGTGGCGGAGTCATGTGCACTTTCGGTGGCGGGTGGCTCTTGGCCACCACATCACTAGGACGATTCACCGTACTAGGCTTACTGTTGACTGCAATGGGCCTTGGAATCATGCGTCACTGGTGGACATCTCGATAGCCGAACCGATCCAAGCTGCCTCGCCTCCGCCCGGCCTCCAGGGAGACAGACCACGCATGGGCCGTTCCACCAAACCCCGACGCCGCAGAGCCGCCGCGCCCGCACTGCGGTATGAACGGCAGCCGAGAAGGCCGAGTTCGTCAGGCAAGGCGAAGAAGACGGGAGACGTCGTCTTCGGCTGTCTCATCTTCCTCGCTGTCACCGGTGCCGCCGTAGTGCTGGTCGCCCTCGACATGTTCTGGGCCGAAGACGCCTGGCAGTGGGCGGCCGACGCATGGCTCGGTGGGGCTTACAGCTTCGCAGCATTCCTGGGCGTAATCGGACCGTGTCTCGCGGCGCTCTCCTTCTACTGCCTGTGCGCCACGCAGTGGAAGTCATGGCGGCTGCACCCGTGGCGCACCCTCATCAATACGGGTGCGGGCATCGCTGCCGCGGCCGCACTGGCGCCCTGCACTGCCCTCGTCTACAGCGCGCATGACGACGGCGACAGGGCCAAAGGGAATGATGGCCCGCCCAGTTGGGTTTTCAGCAGCTACCCCTGGCTTTGGGCCGTCGGCTTGCTCTCCACCCTTGTGGTCATCACGCTGGCGATCTGGATCGCCGTGGCCTACTACAACCGGCGGCGGTCGACCGCTGCCCTGAAGACCCCGGGCACACTCGACGACGGGGAGCGCGCACCGTCTGCCGCGCTCTGACCCCCTCATTACAAAAACGGTGCGACGGGGCGCCCGAGCGCCCCACCGCACCAGAACTCACTTACCCCGAGCCTGCTTAGCCAGCTCGTCGTCGATCTGCTCGAACTTGTCCGCCGCCATGGTCAGGTAGTCCCCCATGCCGTCCAGACCGTCCAGCGTGTCCTTGGAACCCTGCACGAACTCCGTGAAGTTCTCGTCGAAGGCCTTGGAGGAGCTCTTCGTGACGTAGCCCGACTCGACCAGGTTGTTGATGTACTTCTTCAGGCCGTCGAGCTTCTCCTGGAGCCGCTCCTTCTCCTTCACGACATGCTTGGCAGCATCCCGCATGTCCTGATATGTGACATCAAGGTCCTTGGCCATGAAGCCGCTCCCTCTCCACAACGCCGCAGGGCCAACCCCCGTGGCTCCCTGTTTGCGGTCCGACAGTGACCGACCGGCCCCAACTCCTGTGCGACAGCCGGTGTGATCGTCCGCTCTTGAGGCAGCAGCTTACGGGTGAGGCCTGAGGTGTCACATCCCGGCTTTGTGAACAAGCCGTCATGGCCCCGTCACAACAACTCCCGCACTTCGTTGCCATCGGGAAGACGGAACCGGCGACCTCCCCCTCCCGCTGTCGCCGCTCCGCGCCCAGCGGATATCGTCGCTTCCAACTGTGGCCGGCGTTGCGGAAGCGGCCACAGGGGCACCGGGGAGGACAAGAGACGTGCGCCTGACTCTGACCGTCGTCGACCCGTTCGGCGGGGGCACCGCCGACGTCGTGCTCGATGCCGATCCTGAGTCCACCATGGGGGACATCGCCCAGGAACTGGCCAGGCAGGTCGGGCACAGCGGGGCTCAAGTCATCCCCATCGGGCAGCAACACCCCATCAACGGCAGCGCTCCCCTTCTCTACGTCGACGGATACGCCGTCGATCCCTCCGCCACCGTCCTCAACTCGCCCCTGCGCGAAGGTGCCGTCGTCAGTCTCCAGGACCCGTCCGGGTGTCTGCCCGGGGAACCCACCGGGCTCGTCGAGCTGCGCATCGTCGGCGGGCCCGTCGCCGGGTACGTGCACCGGCTCGGTGTCGGGCGGTACGACATCGGCAGCGGGCCGGCCAGTCACATCCGTATCGACGACCCCGAACTCGACGCCCGCGCCCTCACCCTCTCCGTCGCCACCGACGGCACCTGCCGGTTCAAGGTCCACGGCGAGACCGACGGCGTCTCCCTCGACGGCACCCCCATCGACGACATCCTCAACCCCAAGGACGACAAGGCCGGCGAGAAGGGGAAGAAGAGAAGGAAGAGGGAGAAGAAGGAAAAGGAGAAGCGGGGTCGCCCCACCGGCGCGGATGCTTCCGCCGTCACTCCTCCCCCCGACCTCGATCCCGACCTATGGCAGCTCGGCTCTCAGATCGCCATCGGTAACTCCCTGATCGAACTGGCCCGTTACTCCCCTCCCAACGCCGCCCTGAAGTGGTCCGAGGACGGCGTCGGCCTCGACTACAACCGGCCCCCGCGCCTGCGGCCCCCGGAGCGGCAGACCCGGTTCCGGCTGCCGTCGCCGCCGCGTGAGTACGAAGCCCGGCCGCTGCCCTGGCTCATGGCGCTGACGCCGCTCGTCGGCGCCGTCGTCGCCGTGCTGATCTTCCAGCGCTGGTACTACCTGATCATGGCGGCGCTCAGCCCCTTCCTCCTCTTCGCGAACTACTACAACGACAAGAAGCACGGCCGGAAGTCGCACGCGAAGCAGGTCAAGGAGTACGAGGAGCAGAAGGCGCGGATCGAGCAGGACGCCCAGGACGCCCTCGTCGCCGAGCGCGACGACCGGCGCCAGGCCATTCCCGATCCGGCGACGGTCCTGTCGCTGGGGACCGGGCCCCGCACCCGGCTCTGGGAGCGGCGGCGCACCGACCGCGATCACCTTCTTCTCCGCGTCGGCACCGGGCAGTTGCCGTCCGAGGTCGTGCTCGACGACCCGGAGCAGGACGACCACAAGCGCGAGGTCACCTGGACCATCGAGGACGCGCCCGTGGCGCTGAACCTGCGCGGCCTCGGGGTCATCGGCATGGCCGGGCCCGGCGACTCCGCGCGGGCGATGGGGCGTTGGGCCGTCGCCCAGTTTGCCGCCCTGCACAGCCCGATGGACGTGCAGTTCTACGTCCTGTCCGAGCACTCCGCCCAGGACAGCTGGGACTGGATGCGCTGGCTGCCGCACTCCAGGCCGTCCGGCGGCCAGGACGTCAACGTGCTCATCGGCACCGACGCCGAGACCGTCGGCGCCCGGATCGGTGAGCTGACGCAGATCCTCGACGCGCGCAAGAAGGCCGCCGAGCAGAACCGGAGCCAGGGCAGCACGTTCACCGACCCGGACATCGTCGTCGTATGGGACGGGTCACGGCGGTTGCGGTCGCTGCCGGGTGTCGTACGGCTGCTGCGCGAGGGGCCGTCCGTGTCCATGTACGCCCTCTGCCTCGACGCCGAGGAGCGGTTCCTGCCCGGCGAGTGCCAGGCGTTCGTCGTAGCGGAGCCGAAGGCCGAGGAGGGCCGGCAGCGGCAGGAAGGCGTCCAGCAGGCGGCCCAGCCCGCGGGGGGGTTCCCGTCCTTCCAGGCGTGGCATCAAAGCGCCCCCGAGCCCGGCGGGCCCGGCGCCCAGCAGCCCGACAAGCTGCGGCTGCGGGTCGAGGAGGCGGGGGCCGAGCGGCGCAAGGACGTACGGCCCGACTTCGTCTCCGCCGCCTGGTGTCTGCGGCTCGCCCGGTCCCTGTCCTCGCTGCGGGACATCAGCGGGGAGACGGAGGACTCGGCGCTGCCCGGTTCCAGCCGGCTGCTCGACGTCCTGCAGCTGGAGCCGCCGACCAGCGACGCCATCGTGGCGCGGTGGCGGATGGGCGGGCAGTCGACGCTCGCCGTCATCGGTGAGTCGTACGACGGTCCCTTCGGCATCGACATCCGCAAGGACGGGCCGCACGGCCTCATCGCCGGTACGACCGGTTCGGGCAAGTCGGAGCTGCTGCAGACCATCGTCGCGGCCCTGGCCGTGGCGAACACGCCCGAGAACATGACCTTCGTGCTCGTCGACTACAAGGGTGGCGCGGCGTTCAAGGACTGTGTCCATCTCCCGCACACCGTCGGCATGGTGACCGACCTCGACGCCCATCTCGTGGAGCGGGCGCTGGAGTCGCTGGGTGCCGAGCTGCACCGGCGTGAGCACATCCTCGCCCATGCCGATGCCAAGGACATCGAGGACTATCAGGATCTGGTGCGCAGGGATCCGTCCCACAAGCCCGTGCCCCGACTCCTCATCGTCATCGACGAGTTCGCCTCGATGGTGCGCGACCTGCCGGACTTCGTCACCGGTCTGGTCAACATCGCCCAGCGAGGCCGGTCCCTCGGCATCCACCTCCTCCTCGCCACGCAGCGGCCCTCGGGTGTCGTGTCGCCCGAGATCCGGGCCAACACCAACCTCCGTATCGCGCTGCGCGTGACGGACGGCGGCGAGTCGACCGACGTCATCGACTCCCCCGAGGCCGGGCACATCTCCAAAAGCACGCCGGGCCGGGCGTACGTCCGGCTCGGGCACGCCTCCCTGGTGCCGTTCCAGTCGGGCCGGGTGGGTGGCCGCCGCCCCGGCGCCGCGGATCCCGCGGTCCTCATGCCGTGGGTGTCGCCGCTGACCTGGGAGGACCTGGGGCGGGCGGCGCTGACCAAGCCGAAGGCCCAGTCGCGCGAGGACGAGGAGATCACCGACCTCAAGGTGCTCGTGGACGAGATCCGCCGGGCCAATCAGTCGCTGGGCATCCCTCCGCAGCACAGCCCCTGGCTGCCCGCCCTCGACGAGACGCTGCTGCTGGACGCGATCCCGGCACCGGCCTTCACCCCGGCCGCCGGCAAGCTGCCGCCCGCGGTGTACGGCGTCGAGGACCTGCCCGCGCTCCAGGCCCGCCGCCCGGTCGCCGTGGACTTCGCGAGCTTCGGGCATCTGATGATCGGCGGTGCGCCGCGCAGCGGCCGTTCGCAGGTGCTGCGGACCATCGCGGGTTCGATCGCCCGTACGCACTCGGTGGCCGATGTGCACCTGTACGGCATCGACTGCGGCAACGGCGCGCTGAACGCGCTGACCCGGCTGCCGCACTGTGGGGCGGTCGTCAGCCGTAACCAGACCGAGCGGGTGGTGCGGCTCGTCAACCGGCTCAAGGGCGAAATGGACCGCCGCCAGGGCGTGTTGGCGGACAAGGGCTTCGCCGACATCGGTGAGCAGCGGGCCGCGGTGGCGGAGGACGAGCGGCTGCCGCACATCGTCGTGCTGCTGGACCGCTGGGAGGGCTGGGTGCCCACGCTCGGCGAGGTCGATCACGGGGCGCTGACCGACGACCTGCAGACGATGATGCGCGAGGGCGCCAGCGTCGGCATCCATCTGGTCCTCACCGGTGACCGGACGCTGCTGGTGGGCCGTATCGCCACGCTCACCGAGGACAAGTACGGTCTGCGGCTGGCCGACCGCAGCGACTTCTCCACGCTCGGCATCCCGGCGCGCAAGGTGCCCGAGGAGATCCCGCCGGGCCGCGCCTTCAGGAACGAGGCCGGTACGGAGACGCAGTTCGCGCTGCTCGCCGAGGACACCACCGGACAGGGGCAGGCGGCGGCGCTGGCGGCGATCGGCGAGGCGGCGACCGCCCGCGACACCGAAGTGCCGCGCGCTCGGCGGCCGTTCCGGGTGGACAGCCTGCCGAGCCGGATCTCCTTCCCCGAGGCGTGGGAGCTGCGCGACCCGGACGTCTCGGGCTCCAAGCTGTACGCGCTGGCCGGTATCGGCGGCGACGAGATCGTCGGCTTTGGCCCCGATCTCGCGCAGGGCGTGCCGTCGTTCGTCATCGCGGGCCCGGCGAAGTCCGGTCGCTCGACGGTCCTGATGAACTTCGCGCAGTCGTTCCTGAAGCAGGGCGCGCGGCTCGTGGTCGCCGCGCCGCGTCAGTCGCCGGTCCGCCAACTGGACGGTGTGGAGGGCGTGCTGAAGGTCTTCACCGGTGACGACATCGACGAGGACGAGTTCGAGGAGCTCATCGACGGTGCGGAGCCGTCGGTGGAGAACCCGGTGGTCGTCCTGATCGACGACGGCGAGATCCTGGAGGACTGCGACGCCGCGAGCCAGATGAAGAAGATCGTCTCGCGTGGTGCCGAACGCGGGCTGGCGCTCGTCATCGCCGGTGACGAGGAGGACGTGTGCAGCGGCTTCTCCGGCTGGCAGGTCGACGCCAAGAAGGCCCGGCGCGGCATCCTGCTCTCCCCGCAGGAGTCCTCCAGCGGGGATCTGATCGGCTTCCGCCTGAACCGCGGGATGGTCGGCGGGCCCGCGGTGCCGGGCAAGGGCATGCTGCACCTGGGCGACGGCGAGCTGCGCACGGTGGTGATCCCCGGGTGAGGGCCGGTCACCCGGTCTTCGACAGCCGTGCCGTCGGCTTCCCCGATTCCTCGCTGTCCGAGGCGTAGTCGAGGTCGTCGCCGACCGGGGTGAGGGTGACCGTCGTCGGCGCCGGGTTGCAGCCCTTGTGGTTGGACTCGGCGCCCACGGAGGTCGCCACGAGCCGCTTGGCGCTGACGCTCTTCAGGGTCAGTACGTCGTTGCAGACGCCGCCGAGCACATCCGTCTGGCGGAGTTCGCCCAGCTCCTCGCCCGGCTCGGCCCGGTGCACGGTGAGCCGGAAGGCGCCGAGGGGGAGCTTGCCGTTGAGGGCGACGCCCTGGCCCTCCCAGGTGCCGAGGTAGGCCGTCAGGGCGTCGGGGGCGGCCGACGCGGAGCCGGAGGCGCCGGGTGGTGCCTGGGAGTAGGACGAGCCGGCGTCCGAACCGCCGGAGTCGTCCGGGGAGTTGCCGGGGAGCAGGTCGAGCACGAACACCGACCCGACCGTCACGGCGGCCAGCGCGCCGGCGACGGCCAGCGCGACCGTGCAGCTCATACGGCGTCCCCGGCCGCCGTCGCCCGGCACCGAGGTCGCCGCGACGGAGACCGACAGCTTGCCGGGCCGTGGCGTGGTGCCGGGCTCGGCGTCCCGCGGCTCGGGCACCGCGACGGAAGGCGTCGAACCGGCAGGCGTCACAGAGGCAGGCGTCACAGAGGCAGGCGTCACAGAGGCAGGCATCGCAGAGGCAGGCATCGCAGAACCAGGCATGACCGGGGGCGGCCCGAACTCCCCCACGGCAGGACTGCCGAACGCCCCCACACCGGGGCTGCTGATCTCCCCCACGGCGGGACTGCTGAACGCCACCGGCCCCGAGACCCCGCCCCCACCACCCCCACTCTCGCCCCCGCCCGTCGCCTCCAGGTTCAGCACCTGCACCGCGCTGCGGCTGACCCGCTCGACCAGCACCCCGGGCAGCCACCCGGACGCCACCAGCCGCGCCGCGCCCTGCGGAGCCAGCCGCCGGGCCAGCTCGTCCGGGGTGGGACGGCCCGCGGGGTTCTTGTCCAGGCACGCCTCCACCACCTCCCGCAACTCACCCTCCAGCGAGCCGAGTTCGGGCTCCTCGTGCACGACCCGGTAGAGCAGCGCCGCCGAGGAGTCGCCGGGGAAGGGCTGTTCCCCCGTCGCCGCGTACGCCAGCACCGCGCCCAGGGAGAAGACGTCCGCCGCGCCGGTGACGTTCTTGCCGAGGATCTGCTCGGGCGCCATGTAGCCGGGGGAGCCGATGGAGACGCCGGTGGAGGTGAGGGAGGCGGTGCCGTCGATGGCGCGGGCGATGCCGAAGTCGATCAGGGTGGGGCCGTCGACGGTGAGCAGGACGTTGGAGGGCTTGACGTCCCGGTGCACCAGGCCCAGCTCGTGCACGGTGGCCAGCGCCTCCGCGAGCCCCGCTCCCAGGACGCGCACGGTGTGGGTGGGCAGGGCGCCGGTGTCCGCGACCGCCGCCGTCAGGGAGGGGCCCGCCGCGTACACCGTGGCGACCCAGGGGACCGGCGCCTCCGGGTCCGCGTCCAGGACGGGGGCCGTCCAGGCGCCGCCGACCCGGCGGGCGGCCTCGACCTCGCGGCGGAAGCGGGCGCGGAACTCCTCGTCCAGCGCGAAGTGCGGGTGCACGATCTTGACGGCGACGGTCCGGCCGCCCGCGCTGCGCCCCAGGTAGACGCGTCCCATCCCGCCGGAGCCGAGCCGGCCGAGCAGCCGGTAGGGCCCCACGACGCTGGGTTCATCGACTCCGAGCGGCTGCATGGCGTCCCCCTCCCCCTCCCCCGTAGAACTCCCAGCAGGTTACGGCCTCAGGGCTGGAGCAGTTCCACCTTCACGTCGGCGGGGAAGCCGGTGCTGGGGCCGACGCGGCGGGCGAACTCGGCGACCGCCTGCAGCTGAGGGGCGCCGAAGCGGAAGTCGAGGGTGGTGAAGTACCGCTCCAGGATCCGCTCGTCGAAGGCCTCCCAGCGGGCCGCCTGTTCGGCGACCTTGCCGACCTCTTCCAGGGAGAGGTTGCGGGAGGCGAGGAACGCCTCGTGGACCTTGCGGGTGATCAGCGGCTCGCGCTCGAGGTAGTCGCGGCGGGCGGCCCAGACGGCGAAGACGAACGGCAGGCCGGTCCACTCCTTCCACAGCGCGCCGAGGTCGTGCACGTCGAGGCCGAAGCGCGGACCGTCGTGCAGGTTGGCGCGCAGGGCCGCGTCGCCGATCAGTACGGCCGCGTCCGCCTCCTGCATCATCAGGCTGAGGTCGGGCGGGCAGGTGTAGTAGTCGGGCTGTACGCCGTAGCGCTCGGCCAGCAGCAGTTGCGCGAGCCGGACCGAGGTGCGCGAGGTCGAACCGAGGGCGACCCGGGCGCCGTCCAGCTTCTCCAGCGGGACCTGCGAAACGATCACGCACGACATCACCGGTCCGTCGCAGCCGACAGCGATGTCGGGGAAGGCGACCAGGTCGTCGGCGTTCTTGAGGAACTCGACCAGGGTGATGGGCCCGATGTCGAGGTCTCCCTGCACCAGCTGCTCGCTGAGCTTCTCCGGGGTGTCCTTCGTGAGCTCGAAGTCGAGGAGCGTGCCCGTTCTCGCGAGCCCCCAGTACAGGGGCAGGCAGTTCAGGAACTGGATGTGGCCGACGCGCGGCCGGGTGCGAGAATTGTCCACATCGCGAGGCTAGACCCTCTGGGGTACGCTCCAGACTTCGGCCCCGACGTCAAGCGGTTTTCGGCCCTTCAAACGTTCGGGTGACGTGATCTTGACCTCTATTGCTTTCGGCTGCCCGCGTGCTAGGCTCGCCGCAAGTTGCAGTTTGGTTTCCCTTGCAGTACAGAGCCTGCGGAGCATGTAACCGCAGGCTCTAGTCGTTTTCAGAAGTATGCAGTGCAGGCATTTGCTCTCACACTTGCAGGTTCTGGAGCAGGGCAACCCTTTGGGCCCAAGGAGGGCTTATGGCTACCGGAACCGTTAAGTGGTTCAACGCCGAAAAGGGCTTTGGCTTCATCGCCCAGGAGGGCGGCGGCCCCGACGTCTTCGTCCACTACTCCGCGATCAATGCGAGCGGCTTCCGTTCGCTGGAGGAGAACCAGCAGGTCTCCTTCGACGTGACCCAGGGCCCGAAGGGCCCGCAGGCGGAGAACGTCACCCCCGTCTGAGGCGATTCCCGCCTCTGATCCGGACCTGAGAGCAGTACCCAAGGAGCCCCGCGCCGTCAGGCGTCGGGGCTCCTGCCTTTTTCCGGGGCCCCGCTACACGTGCTGCATGACCAGGACGAACGTCGTGCCGGGGGCGAGGGCCTCGTAGGAGTGGGGGACGTCTCCGCGGTACGACATGTAGTCGCCGGGGGCCAGTTCGACCTCCTCGCCCGCGGGGCCTGCCTTCATCCTGCCGGTGCTCACGATCAGGTGTTCGACCGAGCCCGGGATGTGCGGCTCCGACTCCCGGGGCGGGCCCGGTTCGGCGCGCAGGTGGTAGATGTCGCGGCGGGCGCCGGGTGGGCTGGCGGAGAGCAGGGTGGCGGCGTACGCGGCCTTCTCCGAGGCGACGGTCGGGCCCTGACCGGCGCGGATGACCTGGACGGACGGGGCAGGGGGTTCCACCAGGGCGCTGAACGGCACGCCGAGTGCGACGCCGAGCGCCCACAGGGTTTCCACGCTCGGGTTTCCGCTGCCCGCCTCCAGCTGGGAGAGCGTGGATTTCGCGATGCCGGCGCGCTTGGCGAGTTCGGAGAGGGAGAGGCCGGCGCGAGTGCGTTCCCTGCGCAGGGAGGCGGCGATCCAGTCCAGGGGGAGCCGTGGGGGCGGGGTGTCGGCCATCTGCGTTCGCTCCATCGGTACGATCGTTCGCCTTGACGGACGAGGGGTCTGCTGTCCATCGTAGTGAACATGCGTACGGTGTGGCGAACGGTGAGTGGGTCCCGTGAGTTGGTCCGGGACGCCTCGCTGGTGTGGGTGGCCAGTGGGGTGGTGGGGGTGTCCTTCGGGGCGATCTCCGTGGCGGGCGGGCTTCCGGTGTGGGTGCCGGTGGTGATGTCGGTGGTGGTGTACGCCGGGTCCGCGCAGTTCAGTGCGGTGGGGGTGTTGCTGGCGGGGGGTGGGCCGCTCGCGGCGGCGGCGACGGGGTTGCTGCTGAACACCCGTACGGCGGCCTTCAGTCTGGCGGTGGCGGACGTCCTGGCGAGCGGCGGCCGGTTCTCCCGCTTCCTCGGGGCGCATCTGGTGACCGACGAGACGGTGGCCTTCGCGCTGGCGCAGCCGGATCCGGGGCGGCGGCGGGCGGCCTTCTGGGTCTCCGGGGTGGGGTTGTTCGTGGTGTGGAACGTGGGGGTGCTGGCGGGGGCGGTGGCGGGTACGGCGCTCGGGGATACGGCGGTGTACGGGCTGGACGCCGCGTTCCCGGCGGTGCTGGTGGCTCTGGTGCTGCCTGTGCTGCGGGGGGATGCGCGGGTGCGGCGGTGTGCGGTGGTGGGGGCGGGGGTGGCTCTGGCGGTGTCGTCGGTGGTTCCGGCGGGGGTGCCGGTGCTGTTGGCGCTGGTGGGGCTGGCACTGTACGGGCGCGGGCGGAAGGTCGGTTCGGCGTGAGTGCGACGGTGGGCTTGATCCTGGTGCTGGCGGTGGGGACGTACGCGTTTCGGCTGGCGGGGCCTGTGCTGCATGGGCGGGTGGAGTTGTCGGGGCGGGTGCGGGAGTTGTTGGCGGGCGGGGCGGTGGTGCTGTTGGTGGCGCTGATGGCGACGGGCGCCTTGACGGAGGGCGGGGACTTCGCGGGCTGGGCCCGTCCGGCGGGGGTGCTGGCCGGAGGTGTACTGGCTTGGCGCCGGGCCCCGTTCGCGGTGGTGGTCCTGGGAGCGGCGGCCGTGGCGGCGGGGTTGCGCTGGCTGGGGGTGCCGTGACCGTCGGTCGGGGTCGAGGTGGGGGTGGGCACGCTCCCCCGCGCTGGCGGGGGGCCGCTGCGCCCACCCGTGCCGCCCCAGCGGCACGACTGCCCGCAGCTGGGCGGGGTATGGGGCGGCGCCCCGCTCCTTTGGGGAGGGGGCGCCGTGGGGGTGTCGGTTACTTGGGGTCCGCGTTGAAGCGGGCCGTGGACCAGCGGTAGCCGAGGGCCGTCAGGGCTGTGCACCAGGCCAGGGTCAGCCAGCCGTTGATGCCGATTTCCGTGCCCAGCAGGAGGCCTCGGAGAGTTTCGATGGCCGGGGTGAAGGGCTGGTACTCGGCGATCGGCTGGAACCAGCCCGGCATCGCGTCCAGCGGAACGAACGTGCTGGAGAGCAGCGGCAGCAGGATCAGCGGCATGGCGTTGTTGCTCGCCGCCTCCGCGTTCGGGCTGACCAGCCCCATGCCCACCGCGATCCAGGTCAGTGCCGTGGCGAACAGGACGACGAGTCCGAACGCCGCCAGCCACTCCACCACCGTCGCGTCGGTGGAGCGGAAGCCGATCGCCACCGCCACCAACCCGACCAGGACCACGCTGGCCACGGCCTGGAGCACACTGCCGATCACATGGCCGATGATCACCGACCCCCGGTGGATCGCCATGGTCCGGAAGCGGGCGATGATGCCCTCGGTCATGTCGTTGGAGACGGAGACCGCCGTGCCGATCGTGGTGCTGCCGATGGTCATCAGCACCAGCCCCGGCACCACGAAGGCGATGTACGCGGCCCGGTCCGGCCCCCCGCCCCCGATGCCCGCGCTCATCGTGTCGCCGAAGATGTACACGAAGAGCAGCAACAGCATGATCGGCGTCAGCAGCAGGTTCAGGGTCATCGACGGGTAGCGCCGGGCGTGCAGCAGGTTGCGGCGCAGCATCGTGGAGCAGTCGCGCACGGCGAGGGACACAGAGCTCATCGGACGTTCTCCTTCGGCTGGTTGGGGACGGTCGCGGCGCCGCCGGTCAGGGCGAAGAACACGTCGTCGAGGTCAGGGGTGTGCACGGTCAGCTCGTCGGCCTCCACGTCCGCCGCGTCGAGCCAGTCGAGGATGGCGCGCAGTTCGCGCTGGCTTCCGCCGCTGGCGATCTGCAGCGCCAGCGCCTCGTCGTCCCGCGTCGTCTCGTGCAGCGCGGACGCTGCGGCCCGGTAGGCGGCCGGGTCGGTGAAGCGGAGCCGTACGTGCCCGCCGGGGACCAGCCGCTTCAGTTCGTCGGCGCTTCCCTCCGCCGCGATCCCCCCGTCGTTCAGCACCGCGATCCGGTCGGCGAGTTCGTCCGCCTCCTCCAGGTACTGCGTGGTGAGGAAAACCGTGACCCCGCCCGTGACCAACTCCCGGATGATCTGCCACATGGTGTGCCGTGAACGGGGGTCCAGCCCCGTGGTCGGCTCGTCCAGGAAGATGATCCGCGGGCTGCCGACCAGCGTCATCGCGATGTCCAGGCGGCGCTTCATACCGCCGGAGTAGGTCGAGGCCGGCTTCTTCGCGGCCTCCACCAGGTCGAACCGCTCCAGCAGTTCGGCCGTCACCCGCCTGCCCTCGCTGCGGGACAGATGGTGCAGGTCCGCCATGAGGAGCATGTTCTCCTCGCCGGTGATCAGCCCGTCCACGGCGGAGAACTGACCGGTGACCCCGATGGCGGCCCGTACCGCCTGGGCCTCGGTGGCGAGATCGTGCCCGGCGACGCTCGCCCGGCCGCCGTCCGCCGAGATCAGGGTGGAGAGGATCTTCACGGCCGTGGTCTTGCCCGCACCGTTCGGCCCGAGCAGGGCGAAGACCGTGCCTTCCGGTACGGCCAGGTCGATCCCGTCGAGGACCGTCTTGTCGCCGTAGGACTTCCGCAGTCCGTCCGCCGCGATCGCCAGGTTGGTCATGAGAAGGGCTCCTTCGAAGGCTCGGTGGCTCAGAGGCTGCGGGCGGTGATGTCGCCGTGGGTGGTGGTGGCGTGGAGGGCGAGGGGCGCGGCGGAACCCTCGCTGTTCTTCAGGGAGTTGTGGACGCGGCCGTAGCCGGTGCCCGCGTCGAGGGAGGCGGATACGCCGGGGGCGGCGCCGACTTCGATGTCGCCGTGCTGGGTGGTCAGGGTGACGGTGCCGTGGGTGGCTTCGGTGATGTGGATGTCGCCGCGCTGGGTGGTGATGTCGGCGGGGCCCGTGAGGCGGCCGACGGTGATGGTGGCGTCGTGGGCGGTGAGGCGGGCGCCGGCGGTCTCGTCGAGCTTGACCGAGCGGTAGCCGCCGTCGAAGTCGACGTCTCCGAGGCGTCCGACGCCGCGCAGTTCGGCGGCGTCGGCCTTGGCCTGGACGTGGGAGCCGGCCGGGAGCTGGACGGTGACCTCGACGGAGCCGGTGTTGCCCAGGAGCCGGTGGGTGGCCTCGGGGGCGGTGATGCGCAGGACGCCGTCCTCGTAGGCGACTTGGACCTGCTCGGCGGCCTTGATGTCGTGCTTCTTGGTGGCGCCGGCGGGGCGGATGTCGACGGTGGTGTCGGTGCGGTCGCTGGCGATGATCTGGATGCGTCCGGCGGGGATGTCCAGGACGGCGGTGATGGCGGCGGGGGTGGTGAAGGTCTGCATGGTGGCTCTCCTGGTTCAGGTGGCGGGCATTCCGTCCGCCCGTCGTTTCTGTTGATGGAAAGCTACGTTGCGTTCGAGATTTTGGCAACGCCTTCGTTGCACATAAACCCAGTAACAGCAGGCCACAGGCTTGAAATCGTTGCAACGGAACTGAAACTAACGCAACACCCGCCATCCCAACCGTTGCAATGGCTAGGAAATGAACGCTATGCTGACCGCATCAGGACCCACGAAGGAGACAGCGATGCCCGGAGGCAGGCTCACCCAGCAGGAACGTCAGCAGATCGCGCTGGGACTGGCCGACGGCCTCGCCTACGCGGAGATCGCCCGGCGCCTGGACCGCCCGACCTCGACCGTCACCCGCGAGGTCATGCGCAACGGCGGCCCCACCGGCTACCGCGCCGACCTGGCCCACCGCGCCACCGAACAGCGCGCCCACCGCCGCAAGCAGGCCGCCCCCCGGGACCCGAAGGCGCCCGCACCGGCCTACGGACGCGATCCCGAGGCGGTGCGGGAGTACGAGGAGGCGTTCACCACCCTCCTCATGGCACAGGGCCTGCCCAAGATGATGTCCCGGGTGCTGACCTGCCTCTTCACCACCGACGCGGGCAGCCTCACCGCCGCCGAACTGGTCCAGCGCCTCGACGTCAGCCCGGCGTCCGTCTCCAAGTCGGTGGCGTTCCTGGAGAACCAGGGGCTCCTCCGGCGGGAGCGCGACGAACGCCGCCGCGAGCGCTACGTCGTCGACAACGACGTCTGGTTCCAGTCCATGATGGCCAGCGCCCGCGCCAGCTTCGACCTCGCCAAGACCGCACGGCAGGGTGTCGGCATCCTCGGCGCCGACACCCCGGCCGCAGTCCGCCTGGAGAACATCGCCCGCTTCGTCGACTTCGTCGGCGAGAGCATCGCCCGCGCCGCGGAACAGGCCCGCGACATACTGTATGCGGAGCCGCCCGCACCGGCGTCGGACGACGCCAACTCCTAGTAGGCGAGCCTTACTTCGGGCCCGGACCGATCTCCGCCCACACCGTCTTTCCGACGTCCCGTTCCGCCACGCCCCAGGCCGTCGCCAGCAGCGTCACCAGGATCAGGCCCCGGCCGCCCTCGCCGTCGGCCTCCGTCACGTACCGCAGTTTCCGGTCGCCCCGCGCATCGCTCACCTCGATACGGAGAGTGCCCTCCGGGAGCAGGAGCAGCCGCAGTTCGAAGGCGCGGCCGGGCACGCGGCCGTGCGTCACGGCGTTGGCGGCCAGCTCCGCGACCAGGTGCTGCGCGGTGTCGCTGACCTCGCCGTCCGGGGCGTAACCCCACAGGGCCAGTTGCTGGGTGGTCAGGTGCCGGGCCAGCCGGGCGCCGCGCGGAGTGGCGCTGATGCGCTGGGCCAGTTCAGCAGTGGGGGTGGTGATTTCGGCGTTCACGTCACCGAGAGTGGCGGGTTCTCTCTACCCTGACCAGGAGGAACGGGACGACGCTGGGTATCTGTACGACTGCGCTGAGTGCGGTGTGCGGGTTGTCGTGAGAGAGGGTGCGGACGTGAGCAAACGGGGTCCTGAGACACCGGCGGAGGCGGACGGAACGACGGGGTTGTTCACGGCCGTGGGCAAGATGCTCCGACTGCTGCGGGAGCGGAAAGGGCTGACGCAGAAGGAGTTCGGGGCGCTGGTGGGGTACGGGCCGGACGCGATCTCGGCGATCGAGCGGGGCGTACGGACGCCACAGCCGGATCTTCTGGAGAAGGCCGACGAAATCCTGGACGCCGGGGGCTTGTTGAAGGAGGTTATTCCGGAGGTCAGGGAGGCGATGTCCAGGGTCCGGACGCGGCACCCGGAGTGGTATCGCAACTACGCCGGGCTGGAGGCGGAGGCCGTCTCGCTGTACGACTACAGCACGATGGGCGTCCTGGGGCTGCTTCAGACGGAGGACTACGCGCGGACCGTGTTCACGCAACGGCACCCGCCGCTGGACGAGGAGACGATCGAGAAGCGGGTAGCCGACCGGCTCTCCAGGCAGCAGCTCTTCGAAAAGTGGCCGCCGCCGGAGTGCAGCTTCGTCATCGAGCAGGCCGTGCTGGAACGGCCGATCGGCGGGTCCTCGGTGCACTCCGGGCAGCTTCGGCAGTTACTGCGCATCGGGCGCCTGCGCAACGTGCAGCTTCAAGTGATGCCGACAGGCCGACACGAACACCCCAGCCTGGGAGGCTCGTTCACGCTGCTGATCCCCAAGGGGAGGGAACAGGTGGCGTACATGGAGGTCCAGGGATACCCGCGTCTGATTACCGACCGAGAAGAGGTGCGCATCCTCGCGGCCCGTTATGGGATCATCCGGGCTCAGGCTCTCACCCCGGACGAGTCCCTGGACCTGATCGAGAAGATGCTGGAAGAGCGATGACCATAGAGAAGTTGAACTGGTTCAAGTCGAGCTACAGCGACGGCGAAGGTGGACAGTGCCTGGAGGTCGCCGTGACCCCCTCCACCATCCACCTCCGCGACTCCAAGAACCCCTCCGGCCCCCGGCTGACCCTCACCCCCACCGCCTGGTCCGCCTTCCTCGCCTCCCCCGGAGGGAACCCGCGATGATCAGGGGCGCTCGTACAGCGCCTCGATCTCGGCCGCGAAGTCCCGCATGACCGCCGCCCGGCGCAGCTTCATCGACGGGGTGAGGTGGCCGGTGAACTCCGAGAAGTCCCTGGGCAGGATCGCGAACCGGCGGATCGACTCGGGGCGCGAGACCAGCTTGTTCGCCTCGTTCACCGCCCGCTGCACGACGGCCCGCAACTCCTGGTCGTCGACGAGGAGTTCGACCGGTACCGGGTGGCGGCCGTTCATCCGGCGCCAGTGGTTGACGCCGTCGGTGTCGAGGGTGATCAGGGCGGTGACGTAGGGGCGGCGGTCGCCGAGGACCATGGCCTGCGAGATGAGCGGGTGGGAGCGGAGCCAGTTCTCCAGCGGTGCCGGGGCCACGCTCTTGCCGCCGGCCGTGATCAGCAGCTCCTTCTTGCGGCCGGTGATGGTCAGATAGCCCTCGTCGTCCAGTTCGCCGATGTCACCGGTGGCGAGCCAGCCGTCCACCGCGGCCGGGACCACTCCCCCGGCGGCCGGGTCCCAGTAGCCGCGCAGCACTTGCTCGCCGGAGATCAGGATCTCGCCGTCGGCGGCGATCCGGACCCGGGTGCCGGGCAGCGGCCAGCCCACCGTGCCGAGGCGGGGCTTGAGGGGCGGGGTGACGGTGGCGGCGGCGGTCGTCTCGGTCAGGCCGTAGCCCTCGTAGATCTCGATGCCCGCACCGGCGTAGAACGCGGCGAGGCGGCGCCCGAGCGGGGAGCCACCGCAGATCGCGTGGCGGACCCGGCCGCCCATGGCGTTGCGGATCCGGCGGTAGACGAGCGGGTCGTAGAAGGAGCGGGCCATGCTCAGGGCGCGGCCCGGACCCGAGCCGGTGCCGTGCTGCTTGGCCTCCATGGCCTCGCCGTAGCGGCCCGCGACGGCGGCGGCCCGGTCGAACATGGTGAGCCGGCCGCCCTCTTCCGCCTTGGCGCGGGCGGAGTTGAAGACCTTCTCCAGCATGTAGGGGATGGCGAGCAGGCAGGTCGGGCGGAAGGCGGCGAGGTCCGCGAGCAGGTCCTCGGACTGGAGGCTCGGCGCGTGGCCGAGGCGTACCCGGGCGCGGACGCAGGCCACCGCCACCATGCGGCCGAAGACATGGGACATCGGCAGGAAGAGCAGGACCGAGATGTCCTCGGTGGATCTGGACTTGAAGACGGGGTAGAGCAGTTCGATGGCGTTGTCGACCTCGGCGAAGAAGTTGCCGTGGGTGAGCGCGCAGCCCTTGGGGCGGCCGGTGGTGCCGGAGGTGTAGATCAGGGTAGCCAGGGTGCTCGGGCCGAGCATGCCCCGGCGCACCTCGACCTCCTGGTCCGGTATCGGGGCACCGGCTTCCGCGAGCCGCTCGACATGGCCCTTCTCCATCACCCACAAGTGCTGCAGGTCGGGGAGGCGTTCGCGCTCGGGGCCGAGGGCGGCGGCCTGTGCGACGGTCTCGGTGACCAGGGCGACGGCGCCGGAGTCCTGGAGGATCCAGCGGGTCTGGAAGACGGAGGAGGTCGGATAGATGGGCACGGTCACCAGGCCCGCGGCCCAGGCGGCGAAGTCGAGCAGTGTCCACTCGTACGTCGTGCGCGCCATGACCGCGATCCGGTCGCCCGGCATCAGCCCTTCGGCGATCAGCCCCTTGGCCACGGCGAGCACCTGCGCGGCGAACCGCGTAGCCGTCACGTCGGCCCAACTGCCGTCCCCCGTCTTGCGGCTGAGCAGCACCTTGTCCGGCACCGCGAGGGCGTTGTCGAACGGCAGGTCGCCCAGTGAGCCGTGCGAGACGGGCGGCGCGAAGGGCGGTACGTACGCCTCCCGGACGACTCCGTCCAGCCGCCGTGTCTCCGGCTCCACGAGGGTGGGGGCGGGGGCGTCGTCGAAGGCGGCGGACGCGGCGAAGGAAGGCAGTGGCGTGGACACGGGCGGCTCCTGGCACGGCGTTCGCGGACGGCTCCCTGCGTGCGGAAAGGGGTTTCCGCCGGTTAGGAAGGAGATCGTACGGGGCTGACGTGTGGGGGCTGTGCGGGTTCGGGGAGGGCTCGGGGGCGGGGCTGTGCATCCTCGGGGGTTACGTGAGGGTCACTCCGGTTCGGGGCGTACAGACGCGCTTACCTCCGGTAACCTTACTCCGAAGTAAGCAGCCCGCACGAGGGGAAGCAAGGTGGAAGCCGCCATGACCGTCGTTCTCGGTGCCCTGCGCTCGCCCTTCAAACGGCCCCGCGCCGACGCCGACTTCCCGCGCGGCCGGCTGGTCCTGCCGGGCGTGCGCGTCGACCTCGCGCGGCTCGCCGCCTACGAGCGGGTGTGCGGCTTCGCCACCGGCGAGGACGCCCTGCCGCTCACCTACCCGCATGTGCTGGGCTTCCCGTCGGCCCTGCGGCTGATGAGCGGACGGGACTTCCCGCTGCCGCTGCTGGGACTCGTGCACACCTCGATCGAGATCACCCAGCGGGAGCGGCTCGCGGCCCTGGAGGAGTACGAACTCACCGTGTACGTCGACGGACTGGCCCCGCACCGGCGCGGCACCGAGGCGACGGTGATGACGGAATTCAGGGCCGGCGGGGCCGCCGTATGGGAGTCGCGCAGCACCTATCTCGCGCGGCACCGGACGGACACGCGTGCCGCAGCGCGCGAGGAACGGCCGCCGCTGCCCGCCGTCGCCGACTGGCGGCTCGGCGCGGACCTCGGACGGCGGTACGCCGCGGTCTCCGGCGACCGCAACCCCATCCACCTCCACCCGCTCACCGCCCGGCCGTTCGGCTTCCCCCGGCCCATCGCGCACGGGATGTGGACGGTGGCGCGCTGCCTGGCTGCCTACGGGGCTCCCCCGGCGGCCCGGGTCACCGCGGAGTTCCGGGCGCCGGTGCCGCTGCCTGGGACGGTGACGTACGGGGCGGAGCCGGGGCGGTTCGAAGTGCGCGGCGGCGAGGGCCGCGTGCACCTGGCGGGGACGGTCAGCTGACCGGCGGGACCCAGGGGCGGGCGTCCATCATGTTGCCGAGTCCCGCCCAGGCGAAGTTCATCAGGGTGGCGGCGGCCTGGCGGGCGGTGACGCCCGGGGTGGCGTTGGCCCAGTCGGCGAGCGACTCGGCGGCGCCGACCAGGGCCTCGGCGAGTCCGGCGACCTCGTCCTCGGGGAGGTCCGGGTCGCGGTGGGCGGCGCGGGCGGCGGCGAGGATCAGCTGGGTGACGAACGCGACGATCTCCTCGCGCATAGCGGTCGCCTCGGCGGCGAACGCGTCGCCGTGGGTGCGGGCTTGGAGGTGCAGCACCGCCCAGCCGTCCGGGTGGCGGGCGGTGTGCGTGAAGAACGCCCGCAGTCCGTCCCAGAGTTGGCGGTCGGCGGGCGCGTCGGTCTCGACGCCGGCCCGCACGGCGGCGGTGAGCGCCTGCGCCTCGCGGCGGATGCAGGCGGTGAAGAGGTCTTCCTTGGAGTTCAGGTACAGGTAGACCAACGGTTTGGAGACACCGGCGAGTTCGGCGATCTCGTCCATCGAGGCGGCCATGTATCCGCGGCGCCCGAAGGTCCGTACGGCGGCGTCCAGCATCTGCTGTTCACGGACCGCACGCGGCATTCGCTTGGACTTGACTGCACCCATGGGGCCAAGACTAGGACGTCTGCCCCTGCGCCCGAGCGGAGTCGTCGATGCCGTCCTCCTGGGAGCGGTTCGCCTCCAGGTTCGCCTTCACCCGGTCGACCCTCTGGACGATCTGCACGGAGGCGCGGTCCCGCTCCTTGCGCAGCACGACGAAGCTGATCGGGGCGGAGATCAGCAGGGCGAGCAGCACGATCCACATGCCGTTGGAGTCGCCGAGGCCGCGCGGGGCGACACCGGAGTAGACGAGGCCCCAGACGACCACGAGGCAGCCCGCGAAGATCCCGAGGCGCATCAGCGTGTAGCGGAGCATCTCAATCCAGTCTTCCGATTCCGACAAAGTCCCAAAGGTGCGACATCCAGTGAAGCATGTCGGGGCCGCGATCTTGGGGGCGGGGCTCAGTCGAGTGCGGGCCGGTGGGGGCTGGTCGCGCAGTTCCCCGCGCCCCTGAGGTGGGAACAGTGGAAGCCCGACCAGCCATACCGGCCTCGCCCTCACACCCGCATCGGCTGGGGGGACTCCCTGCGGGCCGGGTCCGGGCCCTCGTACTCTCGGATGATCTCGTACCGCGTGTTGCGCTCCACCGGGCGGAATCCCGCGTCCCTGATCAGGTCCAGCAGGTCCTCGCGGGTGAGTTTGTTCGGCGTGCCGTAGTTGTCCGCGTCGTGGGTGATCTTGTACTCGACGACCGAACCGTCCATGTCGTCAGCGCCGTGCTGCAGCGCCAGCTGCGCCGTCTGGACGCCGTGCATGACCCAGAAGACCTTGACGTGCGGCACGTTGTCGAACAGCAGCCGCGACACCGCGAACGTCTTCAGCGCCTCCGCCCCGGTCGCCATCTGGGTGCGCGCCTGGAGGCGGTTGCGGACCTTGCCGTCCTGCATGTCCACGAAGTCGTGCTGGTAGCGCAGCGGGATGAAGACCTGGAAGCCGCCGGTCTCGTCCTGCAGCTCGCGCAGCCGCAGCACATGGTCCACCCGGTGCCGGGGCTCTTCGATGTGGCCGTACAGCATGGTGCTCGGGGTCTTCAGACCCTTCTCGTGCGCCAGGCGGTGGATGCGCGACCAGTCCTCCCAGTGCGTGCGGTGGTCCACGATGTGCTGGCGGACCTCCCAGTCGAAGATCTCCGCGCCGCCACCGGTCAAGGACTCCAGACCGGCGTCGATCAGCTCGTCCAGGATCTCCGACGCCGACAGGCCCGAGATCGTCTCGAAGTGGTGGATCTCCGTCGCCGTGAAGGCCTTCAGGGACACGTGCGGCAGGGCGGCCTTCAGCTCCCGCAGCGAGCGCGGGTAGTAGCGCCACGGCAGGTTCGGGTGCAGGCCGTTGACGATGTGCAGCTCGGTCAGGTTCTCCGACTCCATCGCCTTGGCGAGCTTCACCGCCTCCTCGATGCGCATCGTGTACGCGTCCTTCTCCCCCGGCTTGCGCTGGAAGGAGCAGTAGGCGCAGGACGCCGTGCACACGTTGGTCATGTTGAGGTGACGGTTGACGTTGAAGTGGACCACGTCGCCGTTCTTGCGGGTCCGCACCTCGTGGGCGAGTCCGCCGAGCCAGGCGAGATCGTCCGACGCGTACAGCGCGATGCCGTCCTCGCGGGTCAGCCGCTCACCGGAGCGGACCTTCTCCTCCAGCTCGCGCTTGAGCCCGACGTCCATGCGTACACCCTCTCCTAGACCGACGTGACAAACCTACTCCCCCACCCTTCGGGCGGGCGGTACCCCCATACGGCCCTGCGGGCCTACACCTCTTCGGGCAACTCACCCACCCGGTTCTCCCACTTCGTGGAGAGCACGATGGTGGTACGGGTCCGGGAGACGCCCTTGGTGCCGCTGAGCCGCCGGATGATCTTCTCCAGGCCGTCCACGTCGTTCGCCCGCACCTTGAGCATGTACGAGTCGTCGCCGGCGATGAACCAGCAGTCCTCGATCTCCGAGAGGTCCTTCATGCGCCGGGCCACGTCCTCGTGGTCGGCCGCGTCGGAGAGCGAGATGCCGATCAGGGCGGTGACGCCGAGGCCGAGGGAGGCCGCGTCGACCGTGGCGCGGTAGCCGGTGATGACCCCGGCCGCCTCCAGCCGGTTGATGCGGTCGGTGACACTGGGTCCCGACAGGCCGACGAGGCGCCCAAGCTCCGCGTAGGAGGCCCGGCCGTTCTCCCTCAGGGCCTGGATGAGCTGCCTGTCCACCGCGTCCATGCGATTCGAAGCCTTCCGCTGAATGATCCTGATCCGAAAGATCTGAAGAGGTCTGAAGGGGTCTGAAGGGGTCTGAAGGGGTCTGAAACGGTCGATTGATCCCTGCTGTGCCGCCTCAGTCGGTGCGTGCGCCGCCGAGGTCGCCCTTCCAGCGGCGGTAGAGGCGGTGCTCCACGCCCGCCGCGTCGAGCACCCGTCCGGCGACGAAGTCCACCAGGTCCTGGATGTGGGTGGCCCCGGCGTAGAAGGCCGGCGAGGCGGGCACGACGGTGGCGCCCGCGTCGTCGAGGGTGACCAGGTGCCGCAGCGTCTGCCCGTTCAAGGGGGTCTCCCGTACGGCGACGACCAGCTTGCGGCCTTCCTTCAGGGTGACGCTCGCGGTCCGCTGCAGCAGGTCCTTGGACAGCCCGAGCGCCACACCCGCGACCGCGGCGGTGGACGCCGGCACGATCAGCATGCCCTTCGTGGGGTACGAGCCGGAGGACGGCCCCGCCGCGAGGTCCCCGGCACTCCAGTGCCGTACCCCCGCGATGTCCGGGTCGAAGGTGCCCGGCTTTCCGTCCGCCCCCCGGGACAGCCAGGCGCGCAGGTCGTCCTGCCAGTGCGCGTCCCGGAAGGGCAGCCCGGTCTCGTCGAGCAGCGTGAGCCGCGAGGCGCGGCTCACCACCAGGTCCACGCTCTCCCCCGCCGCGAGCAGAGCACGCAGCACAGCAGCCGCGTACGGCGTCCCGGATGCTCCGGACACCCCCACGATCCAAGGCACGCGCTGCGATTCTCCTGCGTTCACATCTTGAGCGTACCGGTGGACGGGACGGTCAGACGGTCAGCCCCCGCACCAGGAGGTCCAGCAGCGCACAAGCGAACAGGGCGATGCCGATGAAGCCGTTGACGCTGAAGAACGCCCTGTTGAGGCGGGAGAGGTCGGTCGGGCGGACGATGGTGTGCTCGTAGACGAAGGCGCCCGCCACGATCAGCAGGCCGAGCCAGAAGAACGCGCCCGCGCCGGTGGCGACCGCGTACCAGACGAGCAGCAGCGTGGTGACGGCGTGGCAGACCCGGGCGGCCTGGATGGACGCCGGGACGCCGAAGCGGGCCGGGACCGACCTGACGCCGGTCTCGCGGTCCGACTCCACGTCCTGGCAGGCGTAGATCAGGTCGAAGCCGCCGATCCAGATGCCGACCGCGAGGCCCAGTATCACCGCGTCCCAGGACCACTCGCCGGTGATCGCCAGCCAGCCGCCGATCGGGCCCATCGCCTGGGCCAGCGCCAGGATGGCCTGCGGGTAGTTCGTGAACCGCTTGCCGTAGGGGTAGACCACCATCGGGATCACCGCGACCGGCGCGAGGGCCAGGCACAGGGGGTTCAGCGCCGCCGCCGAGCCGAGGAAGACCACCAGCGCGATCAGCGCGCCCGTCCAGGCGTGCTTCACCGACATCGCGCCGGTGACCAGCTCGCGGTGGGCGGTGCGGGGGTTGCGGGCGTCGATCTCGCGGTCGATGATCCGGTTCACGGCCATGGCGAAGGTGCGCAGGCCGACCATGCAGACGGTGACCAGCAGCAGCCGGCCCCAGTGGATGTTCTCGTCCCACTGGAACATCGCGGTCAGGGCGGCGATGTAGGCGAACGGCAGCGCGAAGACCGAGTGCTCGATCATGACCAGGCGCAGGAACGCCTTGGTGCGGCCCGGCTGGGGAAGCGCGGCAGAGGCGGAAGTCACAGTCCGTACTCCTTCCACCGGCGGTCCACCTTCGCCGCCGTCTCCGGGTCCGACTCCACCATGTCCGGCCAGCCGCCGTCGCGGGTGTAGCCCTCCTCGGGCCACTTCTTCGTCGCGTCGATGCCCGCCTTGCCACCCCAGAACTGCTGGTAGGAGGCGTGGTCGAGATGGTCGACGGGACCCTCGACGACCGACAGGTCACGGGCGTAGTCGGTGTTGCCCAGCGCCCGCCAGGCGACCTCGTGCAGGTCGTGGACGTCGCAGTCGGAGTCGACGACCACGATCAGCTTCGTCAGGGACATCATGTGGGCGCCCCAGATCGCGTGCATCACCTTCTGCGCGTGCTTGGGGTACTTCTTGTCGATCGAGACGATCGCGCAGTTGTGGAAGCCGCCGGCCTCGGGCAGGTGGTAGTCCACGATGTCCGGGACGATGATCTTCAGCAGGGGCAGGAAGAATCGCTCGGTGGCCCGGCCCAGGGGCCCGTCCTCCGTCGGCGGGCGGCCCACGACGATCGACTGGAGCAGGGGGCGCTTCCGCATGGTCACGCAGTCGATCTTCAGTGCGGGGAACGGTTCCTGCGGGGTGTAGAAGCCGGTGTGGTCGCCGAAGGGGCCCTCGGGGAGCATCTCGCCCGGCTCCAGCCAGCCCTCGATCACCACCTCCGCCTGCGCCGGGACCTGCAGCGGGACCGTCTTGCAGTCGACCATCTCGATCCGCTTGCCCGCGAGGAAACCGGCGAAGAGGTACTCGTCGATGTCGCCGGGGAGCGGGGCGGTGGAGGCGTAGCTGACGGCCGGGGGGCAGCCGAAGGCGATCGCGACCGGCAGCCGCTCGCCCCGGCGCGCGGCGACCTGGTAGTGGTTGCGGCTGTCCTTGTGGATCTGCCAGTGCATGCCGATGGTGCGCCGGTCGTGGCGCTGGAGGCGGTACAGACCGAGGTTGCGGACCCCGGACTCCGGGTCCTTGGTGTGGGTCAGCCCCAGGTTGAAGAAGGAGCCGCCGTCCTTGGGCCAGGTGAACAGGGCGGGCAGGGCGTCCAGGTCGACGTCGTCCCCGTGCAGGACGACCTCCTGCACCGGCGCGTCGGAGGACTTGACCTTCTTCGGCGGTACGTGGGCCATCGCGCCGAGCTTGCCGAAGGCCTCCCGCACGCCCACGAAGCCGTGCGGCAGCTCGGGCCTGAGCAGCCCGCCGATCTTCTCGCTGATCTCGGCGTAGGACTTCAGGCCGAGGGCCTTCAGGAGCCGGCGGTCGGTGCCGAAGACGTTCATCGCGAGGGGCATCGAGGAGCCCTTCACGTTCTCGAAGAGCAGTGCCGGGCCACCTGCCTTCTGCACCCGGTCGACGATCTCCCCGACCTCCAGATACGGATCGACCTCAGCTTTGACGCGCTTGAGGTCGCCTTCGCGTTCCAGTGCCCTGAGCAGGGAACGAAGATCGTCGTAAGCCATGGGGTCAAGTATCCCCGAGCGGCTACCCTGGCCTTGTACCTGGGGGCTGTGATCGCGTCCCCGACCACCGATCGCTGGAGGGCCCCATGCTCCGGGTGCTGATGTTCCTGGTACCGCTGGCGCTGAGCATCTACGCCTTCATCGACTGCATCAGCACGAAGGACGAGGACATCCGGCACATCCCCAAGCCGTTGTGGGCGATCCTCGTGCTGCTGTTCCCGCTGGTCGGGTCGGTCTCGTGGCTGATCGCGGGCAAGAAGCGCAGCCCGGCCGCCGAGGGCTGGTCCGGGGTGCGCACGGGCCGCTCCCAGCAGTGGGTGGCGCCCGACGACAACCCGGACTTCCTGAAGTCCCTCGACGAGGACGACGACAAGAAGAAGCGGGACGAGCCCTGACATGGAGCTGCGGCTCCTCGTCACCTTCGAGAAGGTCGCGACCGTCCTGAGCTTCACGCGGGCGGCGACCGAGCTGGCGTACGCGCAGTCCAGTGTCACCAGTCAGATCCGGGCCCTGGAATCCTCCCTCGGCACCGAGCTGTTCGACCGGCTCGGCGGGCGGATCCGGCTGACGGAGGCGGGTGAGCGGCTGTTCCCGTACGCCCGGCAGATCATCGAGCTGAGCGCGGAGGCTCGGGCCGCGGTGACGGCGGCGGAGGAGCCGACGGGGTCGCTCGTCGTCGGCACCATGGAGTCGCTGACCTCCTACCGGCTGCCCCCACTGCTGGAACTGTTCCACCACCGCTATCCGAAGGTGCGGCTCGCGCTGCGCACGACCATCGGCGACGAGACCCGGCAGGCGCTGCGGCAGGGGACGTACGACCTCGGCTTCCTGATGGAGGCGGAGACGGACCATCCCGGCCTGGAGAGCGAGGTGCTGGCGGTCGAGCCGCTGGCGCTGGTGGCGGGCGCCCCGGTGGAGGTCTCGGGGACGGCCGATCTGCTCCGGCATCCGCTGCTCGCCACGGAACCCGGCTGCGCCTACCGGGACTTGCTGGAGCGGGAGCTCAAGTCGGTGGACCCGGCGGTGGAGTTCATGGAGTTCGGCACCATCGAGGCGACCAAGCGGGCGGCGGCGGCCGGTCTCGGGATCGCCTTGCTGCCCGAGGTGACGGTCGCCGCCGAACTCGCGGAGGGGTCGTTGGTGCGGCTGCCGTGGGAGCCGCCGTTCACGCTTCGGACGCAACTGGCGTGGCGGGCCGGGAAGCGGCTTCCGGCGCACGCCCGGCTGTTCCTGGAGCAGGCACGGAAGCTGATCGCCGAGCAAGGGTGACCTTCAGGCTCGCCGTCACGATCAGCGGGACGCCGAGCGCCTGGACCAGGCCGATGTGATGGCCGTACACCGCCCAGTCGACGGTCATCGCGACCGCCGGGTAGACGAAGGCGAGGACGGCGATCTTCGGGGTGGGCAGCTGGGCGTAGGCGGCGTACATCAGGACGTACATCAGCCCGGTGTGGATGACCCCGAGCCCGACCAGCCAGCCCCAGTCCGCGCCGGTGCCGGCCATCGCGCCGAAGTCGGCGAAGGGCAGGAGGAGCGGGATGCCGACGAGGACCTGGACCAGGGCGATGAGGTGCGGGCGGACGCCGGTGATTCTCTTGGTGACGACGGTGGACAGGCCGTAGAGGAGCGCGGCGAGGAGCGCCTGGCCGAGGCCGAGGACGTACTCGCCCGAGGCGCCGGTCAGGTCCCCGGGGCGGACGCCGGAGACGAGGACCAGGCCCGCGAAGGCGACGCCGATCCAGCCGGCCTTGGCGGCGGTGATCCGCTCGCGGAAGAGGACGGCGCCGAGCAGGACGACGTAGAACGGCTGGGTGTGGTAGACGACCGTGGCGACGGAGATGGACGTGTTCTCGTACGACTGGAAGAGGAAGACCCAGTTGAAGACGATGAACACGCCGCCGAGGACGGCCAGTCCGAGGGTGCGGGGCGTGAAGCCGAGGCCGCGCTCACGGAACCAGCCGCGGGCGAGGATGTAGCCGCCGAGGGCGAGGGCGCCGAACAGGACGCGGAAGAAGACGACGTTGAAGGGCGAGGTGCCCGACTCGACGACGAAGACACCGAGGGTGCCGGAGAGCACCATCGCCGCCGCCAGCTGAACTGAGCCCTTGCTCTGTGAGGTCATGGCGGTGACGCTACGAGCCGGTGTCGGCGCAGGTCCACGGGCTGCTGGGGCGTCCTGCCGATGGGCCCATCGAGGATGCCGATCAGTTGGCTTCAGCCTGTCCGACGTGCACGACCTTGATGTGCTCCGTGCCGAAGGCGTCCTGGATCAAGGGCTCGGCGGTGCCGGGCTCGTCGACCCCGACATGGACCCAGCCCCGCTCGTCGACCCCGACCTCGCGGAGCTGGAAGGTGCCGTCCCAGCGGTTCATGTCCTCGCTGATCCGGTTCGCGAGGGCGTCGAGGTCCTTCCGGTTGGCGTCGGTGTCGTGGATCCGGACGGTGACGCCCTGCTCGGCGGCGTCGCAGACGGCCTTGTCGAAGGCGGCGGAGGGGATGCGGTAGAGGTCGGCCGCGGTGTCGTCCTGGTCGACGGAGAGCCCGGTGAAGGACCCCGCGTACCGCTTCGCGGCGAGTCGGTCGATGTGGGCGAGGGTGCGATAGAGGGGGGTGTCGTCCGGGTTGTCGTCGGTGCCTGACGCGGTGGGGGCGGGACGGGTGCCGACGCACTCGTCCGTCGCCGCCTGCCGCAACTTCTCGACCTCGAGGGGCAGTTCGCCGTTCCGGCGGACGGCGACCAGGAGGAGGTCGTCCGGGTCGTCCCCCACGGCGATGGCCACCTCGGGGTCCAGGCCCTGGACCCGGTACGCCGTCACCTCGCGCGCGGGCGAGCCGTCGTCGCTCGGGGTGTCGTCGCAGGGGGGCTCTACCGCCGTGCCCAGCTTCCCGCCCCGCTGGAAGTCGATGTTGGCCACGTCCCCGTACTGGCGGTCGTCGTAAGCGACGCGGTACGCGCAGACCGCGTCCGCGGTCCCGCCCCCGCCCGCCTCGGCGCAGCCGACCGCGCTCAACGCCACGACCGTGATCCCGGCCATCACCACTACCGCCCTCATGGATGCCCCCTCTTCCCGCTGCCCGTGACTTGGACGTGGCAGGCACCGGTTTCGTTCGGCCAGAGTGGACCCATGGATCAGGCACAGGCACGCACCTGGCTCACCACCGCCGTCGAGGAGGCCCGCGCCGGGCTCGCCGAGGGCGGCATCCCGATCGGCGCGGCGCTCTACGGCGCCGACGGCACCCTGCTCGGCCGCGGCCGCAACCGGCGCGTCCAGGACGACGACCCGTCGACCCACGCGGAGACGGCGGCGTTCCGGAACGCGGGACGGCAGCGGTCGTATCGCGGGACGACCATGGTGACGACCCTCTCGCCCTGCTGGTACTGCTCCGGGCTCGTCCGGCAGTTCCGGATCTCGCGGGTCGTCATCGGGGAGGCCGTCACCTTTCACGGCGGGCACGACTGGCTGGCCGGGCACGGCGTGGAGGTCGTGCTGCTCGACGACCCCGAGTGCGTCGGGATGATGCGCGACTTCATCCGGCAGCGGCCCGAGCTGTGGCACGAGGACATCGGGGAGTGAGGGCCGGGTTTCCCGGGGTCTTGTCTCGTCGGGGGCCTACCGCAGTAGCTCGATCAGGCGTTCGAAGCGGGTTCTCCAGCGGTCCTCCGGCTCCGTTCCGCCCTCGTACTCGTGGGTGAAGCGGAGGGCGCTCGCCTCGTCGCCGTCGCGTTCCAGGTGGAAGCGGATACGGCCGCCGCCCGCCACGGTGTACTCGGCGACCCGGTCCACGTCCCAGGCGGTGACCTCCCCGGCGCCCAGGCCGCGCAGGGCGACGATCCCGCCGAGCCGGGGTTCGAGGACATCGACGTCGGTGAACCAGCCGGCCAGCCCCTCCGGGGTCGCGAGGGCCGGCCAGACCTCTTCCATGCGCTTCGGGAGCCGCACCAGGAAGTGCAGGACGCGCGTGCTCCCGTCGGTCCGGCTGGTGCCCTGTTCGATGGGTCCGGTCATGACACCAGCGTAGGTTCAGAACCCCACGGACTGCAGCGCGCCCAGGCCCACGTCGGCGTAGGAGTGCTTGCCGGAGACGAAGATGTTGACGCCGTAGTAGTTGAACAGCCAGCAGGCGAAGGCGATCAGGGCCAGGTAGGCGGCCTTGCGGCCCTTCCAGCCGGCCGTGGCGCGGGCGTGCAGGTAGCAGGCGTAGGCGACCCAGGTGATGAAGGACCAGGTCTCCTTGGGGTCCCAGCCCCAGTAGCGGCCCCAGGCGTCGCCCGCCCAGATCGCGCCCGCGATGATCGTGAACGTCCACAGCGGGAAGACGGCGGCGTTGACGCGGTAGGAGAACTTGTCCAGGGACGCCGCGGCGGGCAGCCGGTCCAGCACCGAGTTCGCGAACCGGCCCGGGGTGCCGCCGCCCGCGAGCTTGTTCTCGTAGCTGTCCTTGAAGAGGTACAGCAGCGAGGAGAGCGCGCCCACGTAGAACACCGCGCCGCAGAAGATCGCCGTGGAGACGTGGATGTACAGCCAGTACGAGTGCAGCGCGGGAACCAACTGGTCGCTGTCGGTGTACAAGACAGTGACGGCGAGACCGAGATCGAGGAGGACCGTGGTGATCAGGAACAGCCCGAGCCAGCGCACGTTCTTCTTCAGCGCCAGCAGCGTCAGGTACACCCCGACGGCGACCGTGGAGAAGGTGATGTTGAACTCGTACATGTTGCCCCACGGCGCCCGCTGCACCGACAGGGCCCGGGCGAGCACACCGCCGAACTCGATGAGGAAGGCGAGCACCGTGAGCGAGACGGCGATACGGCCGTAGAGGTCGCCCTGCTCGTCCCCGCCGTGCGCGCCGGGACCGTCGGGCACGTCGCGGGTGCCGCTCGCGGCCCGGACGACGACCTTCGGCCGCTCCAGGACGGCGGTGCCGCCGGCCTTGCGCACCGTGACCGCCGGAGCGCCCGCCTTCTGCGACGCGGTGAGCGCGGCGGCGGTGCGGCCGACCTTGCTGCGGCTGCCGAAGAGCCATTCGGCGATGTACGCGAAGAACGCCAGGGTGTAGACGGCCATCGCGGAGTAGATCAGCGTGTTGCTGAGGCTCGCGAGGCTTTCGTTGGTTGCGGCGGCGAGAGTCACTTCTCAGCCCCTTCGGCAGGTACAGCGGGGTCGGTTGTGGGTTCGGGGTCCGGCGCGCCGGGCGCCGCCTGTTCGTACAGGATCCCGGCGAGGTCGCCGAGCTCCTCGGGCACCTTGGCGGACTCGCTGCGGCCGAGCCCGGCCATCTCCACGACGGTCACCCCGTCGGCGCCCCTGACCGCCCGCACCCACACCCGGCGGCGCTGGATGAACAGGGAGGCGGCCAGGCCGAGGATCGCGGCGAGGGAACCGGCCAGCGCCCAGCCGCTCGCGGGCTGCTGGGTGATCTGGAAGTTCGCCCACTCCTTGGTGCCCTCGTAGGTGATCGAGCCGGCGCCGCCGGGCAGCTTCACGGTCTGCCCGGGCCGCAGGTTCTCCCGCAGCTGCTTGCCCTTGGCGTTCTTGAAGCCCTTCATGTGCTTCTTGTCGAGCTGGTACACGCTCTGCGGGATGCCCGAGTTGACGCCGAGGTCGCCGTGGTAGGGCTCCAGGTTCAGCACCGGGTTGATCAGGGCGGGGAAGGTGGAGGCGACCTCGCTGCCGGCGGTGTAGGTCGGCAGGAAGAAGGCCTTGATCCCGAGCTGCTCGGTCACGCCCTCGGCGTTCTTGTAGCCGTCGAGGACCTTGATCACGCCGGTGGAGGTGACGTTGGAGTCCAGCGGCAGCAGCGGCACGGCGTCCCGGAACACCACCTTGCCCTTGCCGTCCCGGACGGTGACGACGGGGGCGTAGCCGTGGGCGGTGAGGTAGACCTTGGAGTCGCCGATCTCCAGCGGCTGGTTGACCTTGACGGTCGTCCTGCGGTCCTTGCCGTAGGCGCCCTCGGAGTAGGTGAGGGTGGTCTGGTAGGTGCGCGGGGTGCCCTTGTTGGGGCCGGTGGTCTCGTAGGTGCCGGTGAAGTCGCCGAGGGTGAAGCTGAACGGCGTCAGGTCGTCGGTGCTGAAGAGGTTGCCGGACTTGAAGTCGTCGTAGGAGATCAGGGTGTTGGAGAAGCCGTTGCCCTCGACCAGGAGCTTGTTGCCCTCGGACT
Source organism: Streptomyces sp. NPDC002776 (assembly GCF_053592195.1). Classification (NCBI taxonomy): domain Bacteria; kingdom Bacillati; phylum Actinomycetota; class Actinomycetes; order Kitasatosporales; family Streptomycetaceae; genus Streptomyces; species Streptomyces sp. NPDC002776. The sequence goes on from NZ_JBSFVG010000001.1 coordinate 803,799, forward strand.
TGAAGAGCTGGCCCCAGGCGAAGGCGATCAGCATCACGATCAGCGCGATGTGGAAGAGGAGGTTGCCGACCTCGCGCAGATAGCCCTTCTCGGCGGCGACCGCGTCACCGTCGACATGCGCGCGGAAGCGGTTCTTCTTCAGCAGGGCGAGAGCGGCCTCGCGGACCTGCTCGGGCTCCGCCTCGGTGCGCCAGGTGGTGTAGGCGGGCAGCCGGGTCAGCCGCTTCGGGGCGCCCGGCGGCCGGCCGCGCAGCTGGCCCACGAACTGCCAGGTGCGCGGCACGATGCAGCCGATGAGGGAGACGAACAGCAGGATGTAGATCGCGGAGAACCACACCGAGCTGTAGACGTGGAAGAGGCCGAGCTTGTCGTAGACCGGCGCGAGGATCTCGTGCCGGTCGCGGAACTCGGCGACCTTCGTCTCGTCGCTGCCGGACTGCGGGATCAGCGAGCCGGGGATCGCGCCGAGGGCCAGCAGCAGGAGCAGCAGCAGCGCGACCCGCATCGAGGTCAGCTGCCGCCAGAACCAGCGGACCCAGCCGACGACCCCCATCGCGGGCAGGTTCGCCGGCTCCTCCTTGGGGGCGGTCGAGAGCTGGGAGCCGGCGGCGCCGAGGTCCTGGTCTTCGACGCGGTCGGTTGTCGTCTTGCTCATCGGTCAGATCCCCACGGTGAATCCAGCGGACCAGGACTGCATGTCCTGTACGAGGCTGTCCCAGGCTCCGGTCAGCAGCAGCAGACCGGTGACGATCATCATCGCCCCGCCGATCCGCATCACCCAGACGTAGTGGCGCTTGACCCAGCCGAAGGCACCGAGCGCCTTGCGGAAGGCGACCGCGGCGAGCACGAACGGCACGCCGAGGCCCAGGCAGTAGGCGACGGTCAGTATGGCACCGCGGCCCGCGCTCGACTGCTGCGACGACAGGGCGAGCACGGAGGCGAGGGTCGGGCCGATGCAGGGCGTCCAGCCGATGCCGAACAGCGCGCCGAGCAGGGGGGCGCCGACCAGTCCGGCCACCGGCCTGCGGTGGAAGCGGAACTCCCGCTGGGTCATCCAGGGCATCAGGCCCATGAAGAACACGCCCATGAGGATCATGAGCCCGCCCAGCACCTTGGACAGGACGTCCTGCTGCTCCTGGAGCGTCGCCCCGAAGTAGCCGAACAGGGCCCCGCCGGAGACGAACACGGCGGTGAAGCCCGCCACGAACAGGGAGGCGCCCGCGACCATCCGGCCGCGCCGGGCCTCGGCCAGGTCGGTGCCGCTGATGCCGGTGACGTAGGACAGATAGCCGGGGACCAGCGGCAGCACGCACGGGGAGAAGAAGGAGACGAGTCCGCCGAGCAGCGCGATGGGCAGAGCGACCAGCAGGGCGCCGTTGAGCACGGTGCCGTTGTAGCCCTCCGCGGCGAGCGTGGTGAGCGCGCTCACGTCACTTCTCCGCGAGGACCGGGTCGATCATCCTGCGGAGTTTCTCCTCACTGAGCGCGGCCAGCGAGCGGGCCGCGATCTTCCCGTCCCGGTCGAGGACGAGCGTGGAGGGGATCGCCTGCGGGTTGAGGGTGCCCTTCTCGAAGCGGAGCATCAGCTTGCTGCTCGGGTCGTACAGGCTCGGGTAGCTGACGCCGTACTGCTCCTCGAAGGCGCGGGCGCTGCGGATCTGGGGGTCGGCGACATTGATGCCGACGAACTGCACGCCCCGCGACTTGAGGTCCTTGTGGACCTTCTCGAAGTTGGGGGCCTCGGCGCGGCAGGGGGCGCACCAGGAGCCCCACACGTTCAGGACGACGACCTTGCCCTTGAAGGACGAGACCGCGAGCTGCTTGTCGTCGAGGGTCTTCCCGGACAGGTCGGGGGCCGCGTGGCGCTTGCCCTTCGCCACGGTGGAGATGCCGTCCTTGCCCATGATGAAGTTCGTGTCACCGCCGCCGCCCGAGGTGCCTCCGGACGTGCACGCGGACAGCAGCGACGCGGCGACGACGGCACCGGCGAGGGTCAGGGGGGCGCGACTGGCGGCACTCATGTGAAAAGTTTCGCATGTCCGTTCCGGGGATCTTGCACACCCCCCTTGCAGGTGAAAACCCGCATTTCAGAAGCGCTTCCACCCTTCCGCGGGCGCCTGGCCGACGTCCAGTGTGCGCAGCTTGTCCAGGACCTCCGGCGACTGCACGTCCAGCCAGTCCGTGAACTGCCGGAAGGAGACGAGCCGCACGTCCCCGCCCTTCTCCTTCTCCCGCGCCATGTGCTTCAGGGCCTCCTCGACGGCGTCCATGTAGATGCCGCCGTTCCACTGCTCGAAGTGGTTGCCGACGAAGAAGGGTGCGCGGTTTGTCTCATACGCCCGCTTGAAGCCCGATATGTACGCCTGGGCCGACTGCTCGCGCCAGGCCGGGTAGTTGTGGGCGGGGGCGTTGGTGGAGTTCACGGACTGGTTGGCGAGCATGTTGTAGTCCATGGACAGGACCTCGAAGCTCCGGCCGGGGAAAGGTATCTGCTGGAGCGGCAGGTCCCAGATGCCCTGCTTCTTGGTGGGCCAGACCTGGCGGCCGCCGGGCGAGGAGGCGTCGTAGCGCCAGCCGAGGTCGCGGGCGACGGGCAGCAGGTTGTCCTGGCCGAGCAGACAGGGCGTGCGGCCGCCGACGAGTTCCTTGTCGTAGTCGAAGGGCAGCGGGGGCAGGTCGGTCCAGCCGCTGTGGCTGCGCCACTCCTTCACGAAGGACTTCGCCTGGTCGATCTCGCTGCGCCACTGCCGCGGGGTCCAGTTGCCGACCGAACCGGAACCGGCGCAGAAGTGGCCGTTGAAGTGGGTGCCGATCTCGTGTCCGTCGAGCCAGGCGCGGCGGACGTTCTTCAGGGTGTCCTTGATGTGCGCGTCGGTGAGGTAGCCGATGTCGGAGGCGCCGCGCGGGTTGTTCGGAGGGTCGTAGAGCCGCTTCTTGGACTCGGGCAGGAGATAGAGCCCGGACAGGAAGAAGGTCATGCCGGCGCCGTGCTCCGCGGCGAGGTCGAGGAAGCGCGGGAAGAGGCCGTTGCCGACCTCACCGGCGCCGTCCCAGGAGAAGACGACGAACTGGGGTGGGATCTGCCCTGGTTCCAGCGGCACCGGCCGCTCGGGCTGCTTCGGCTGCTTGCCGGTGTACGCGGTGGAGCCGTCGCCGATGAGACGGGCCGACGGTTTCGGCCCGGAACCGGCCGGGCGGTGATCCGCGGAACCCCGGGAGGGGGTCGGCCCCTCTGACGGGGTGGAGGTCCCGCACCCGCCGAGTCCGACCGCGGCGGCCCCGGCGACGCCGAGTCCGAGTGCTCCCCTGCGGGTGAGAGTGCGCATGGCATCCCCGTTCGTCACGTTCTGTGCTGGTCACCCAGTCAGAGGACGTGACGAAGGGGGAGGTTCCGGCGGATCACATGTATTTCACAACAAATACGAAGAATGGGCACTAAGGCCCTGAGAGGGCTCAGGGCCCCTTCAGGCCCCGAATGCCTTGTTCTTGCCCTTGACCGGCCGTGCCCCGGCCCGCAGATGCGGCGGAACCAGGTCGATCGCCGGCTCGCTGTAGCCGACCGAGACGATCCGGTCGCCCTGGAACGTGAACGTCGTCAGGGACGCCAGCGTGCACTGGCGGCGGCGCGGGTCGTGCCACAGTCGGCGCTTCTCGACGTAGGACCGCACGATCCAGATCGGCAGCTGATGGCTGACCAGCACGGCCTCGTGACCGCGCGCCCGGTCCTTGGCGGTGTCCAGGGCGCCCATCATCCGCACGACCTGGTCGAAGTACGACTCGCCCCAGGACGGCTTGAAGGGGTTGACCAGGTGCTTCCAGTTCCCGGGCCGCTTCAGGGCGCCGTCGCCGACGCCGAAGGTCTTGCCCTGGAAGACGTTGTCGGCCTCGATGAGCCGCTCGTCGGTGGCGAGGTCCAGGCCGTGCGCCTTGGCGATCGGCGTGGCGGTCTGCTGGGCCCGCTCCAGCGGGGAGGAGCCGACATGGGTGATGTCCCGGGCGGCGAGGTGCTCGGCGACCCGGTCGGCCATCTGCCGGCCCAGCTCGGAGAGGTGGTAGCCGGGGAGCCGGCCGTAGAGGACGCCGTCCGGGTTGGCGACCTCGCCGTGCCGCATCAGATGGACGACGGTGATGTCGGAGCCGCTCATGCCCGCGCCTCCGCCGCCGCCCGGGCCGCCGCCGGAAGAGCGTCGGCGATCTTCTGCACGGCCCGCTCGTCGTGGGCCGTGGAGACGAACCAGGACTCGAAGGAGGACGGCGGCAGATAGACGCCGTTCTCCAGCAGCGCGTGGAAGAAGGCGGTGAAGCGGAAGGACTCCTGCTTCTTGGCGTCCTCGTAGTTCCGCACCGGCCGGTCGGTGAAGAACACCGAGAACATGTTGGAGGCGGTCTGCAGCCGGTGCGCGACGCCTTCCTTGGTGAGCGCCTCGCCGACGAGGGTCCGGATCTGCTCCGACACGGCGTCGACCTTCTCGTACGCGGCGTCGTCGAGGAGCCGGAGCTGGGCGAGCCCCGCGGCCGTGGCGACCGGGTTCCCGGAGAGGGTGCCGGCCTGGTAGACGGGCCCGGCGGGCGCGAGGTGCGCCATGACGTCCGCCCGGCCGCCGAAGGCCGCAGCCGGGAAGCCGCCGCCCATGACCTTGCCGAAGGTCATCAGGTCGGGGACGACACCGTCGACGCCGAACCAGCCGGCGCGGCTGGTGCGGAAGCCGGTCATGACCTCGTCGGAGATGTAGAGGGCGCCATTGGCCTGGCAGGCGTCCTTCAGCCCCTGGTTGAACCCGGGCAGCGGCGGTACGACGCCCATGTTGCCCGGCGAGGCCTCGGTGATGACGCAGGCGATCTCGCCCGGGTGCCGGTGGAAGGCCTCCTGCACGGCCTCCAGGTCGTTGTACGGCAGCACGATGGTGTCGCCGGCCTGGGCGCCCGTGACACCCGGGGTGTCCGGCAGCGCGAAGGTGGCGACGCCGGAGCCGGCGGCGGCGAGGAGGGAGTCGACGTGGCCGTGGTAGCAGCCGGCGAACTTGACCACCTTGGTGCGCCGGGTGAACCCGCGGGCGAGCCGGATCGCGGACATGGTGGCCTCGGTGCCGCTGGAGACGAGGCGCACCTGCTCCACCGGGCCGACCCGGTCGACGATCTCCTCGGCGAGCGCGACCTCGCCCTCACCGGGCGTACCGAAGGAGGTGCCGCGCGCGACGGCCTCCTGCACGGCGGCGATGACTTCGGGGTGCGAGTGCCCGAGGATCATGGGCCCCCAGGAACAGACGAGGTCGACGTACTCGCGTCCGTCGGCGTCGGTGAGGTAGGGACCGGTGCCGGACACCATGAACCGGGGTGTTCCGCCCACCGCGCGGAAGGCGCGCACCGGGGAGTTCACGCCGCCGGGCGTGACGGCCGCCGCACGGTCGAACAGAGCCTGCGACTCAGGCGCATCGTATGAATAGGGCAGTGAGCTCATGTCGTGCGACTTCTCCGACCTTCTCCGACTGCTCGGACTCCGGTTGCCAGTGACCTCCTCAGGGTAGGCCAGTGGGCGTCCGGGGCTGTGGGCCCGCTCTCCTCCGACCGGACATCCGACTCCTACCCCCGGGCGATCTGCGAAACTGGGGGCTGGTACAAGATCCTGCGGACAGGTGTTTCAGCGCGCACGTTTCGGCGAGCGGCCGTGGGGGAGGTCACTGACACGATGATCGGGTTGCGCGGCGGGGGCCACGCGTCCCAGAAAAGCAGTCGGGTGGAGATATGCATCGCGGTGGCGGACTGGGCGAGGGGACTGATGACCTGGGTCCTCGACGTGCCCGGCGGGGGAAGCACCGGCGCGAGGCGGCGGACACCACCGACGCACGGCAGGCACAGGGCGGACAGACCGACCCCGAGCGGATCGACCGACGTGTCGACCGGCTCCGGGAGGCGAGCGGGAATGGTGGTCGGGTGGGGGTGACGTACAAGTACTTCGGCGCGCCGGACGGCGCGACCGCGGCCCGCGTCCCGATCTCGATGCGCCCGGAGGAACTCGGCGGCGACGAGCTGGGCATGAACGGCATGTTCACCAAGATCAAGCCGGAGACCATGGCCGCGATGGTGCTCACCGGCATCGAGGGCGTCCCCCTGCACAAGGTCCCCCCGCTGGAGCTGGTCGTCCTGCATCCCGACTACGCCGTGGTGAAACTCCCCATGACGGTCGTCGACCCCCTGCGCGGCATCGGCGAGGAAGCGGTCGGCGCGGCGGCCTTCATCTGGTCCACGGTCCCCGACCGCGGGGGCCCGCGGGACGCGTTCAACGTCTACCAACTCCTGCACGAGTGGCAGGACTTCAGCCACCGCCTGCATGAGGCGGGGCATCAGCCGTACTGCCTTGTGTGGCCCTGATGCGGCTCGCCCCTTCCTGGCGGTGGTGACAGGCGCTGGCGGGCGCTCCCTGGAGTGATCGCGGCCGCCGGCGGGAGGCTAGTCCTCGGCCGTGAGGTAGGCGCCGTACTCCTTGGCGGTCATCAGGCCGTCGGTGCTCGGGGTGCTCAAGGTGACCTCGATCAGCCACCCGTCGCCGTACGGATCCGTGTTGATCAGCTCTGGGTCCTCGCCCAGACGGTCGTTGCGGGCGGTCACCTCGCCGGTCACCGGCATGTAGACCTCGGAAACGGCCTTGACCGACTCCAGGGTGCCGAACGCTTCACCGGCGACGACCTGGCCGTCGATGGCGGGGAACTCCACGAAGACGATGTCGCCGAGCTGCTTCTGCGCGTGCTCGGTGATGCCGACGCGGACCTTGTTGGCACTCAGGGTGCGGACCCACTCGTGTTCCGAGGTGTATTTCAGGTCTTCCGGGATGTATGTCATGACACAAGACTGCTACAGAAGGTGCACCTCCGGTGACACATCGTCAATTCTGGGCGGTCCTGAGCCGGGGTTTCTCGGGGGCGTCGTCCAGGTGTTCGTCCAGGGACAGGGCCGCTGTGATCAGGGCCAGGTGGGTGAAGGCCTGGGGGAAGTTGCCGAGTTGTTCGCCGGTGGGGCCGATCTCCTCGGCGAACAGGCCGACGTGGTTGGCGTAGGTGAGCATCTTGTCGAAGGCATAGCGGCCCTGGGCGAGGCGGCCGGAGTGGGCGAGGGCGTCGACGTAGAGGAAGCTGCACAGCGAGAAGGTGCCCTCGCTGCCGCGCAGTCCGTCGGGGGAGGCGGCCGGGTCGTAGCGGTAGACCAGGCTGTCGGAGACCAGCTCGCTCTCCATCGCGTCCAGGGTGGACAGCCAGCGCGGGTCGCGGGGTGTGATGAAGCCGACGGACGGCATCAGCAGCAGTGAGGCGTCGAGCACGCCGCTGCCGTAGTGCTGGACGAACGCCTTGCGCCGCTCGCTCCAGCCGCGGTCCATGATCTGCCGGAAGACGGCGTCCCGGGCGGCGGTCCAGCCGGACAGGTCGGCGGGGCGGGCCAGCTCGCGGGCGACACGGATGCCGCGGTCGAAGGCGGACCAGCACATCAGCCGGCTGTAGGTGAAGTCCTGCCGGCCGCCCCGGGTCTCCCAGATGCCCTCGTCGGGGCGGTCCCAGTTCTCCACCAGCCAGTCGAGCACGCCGGACAGGCCCAGCCAGCCGTCGTACCCCATGTGGTGGGCGAGGTCCTCGGTGCGGGTGAGGGCGTACACCGCCTCGCCGTAGATGTCGAGCTGGAGCTGGTCGGCGGCGCCGTTGCCGATGCGGACCGGGGCGGAGCCGCGGTAGCCCTCCAGATGGCCGAGGGTCTCCTCGGCGAGCCGGGGGTCGCCGTCGACCCGGTACATGATCTGCAACGGCTCCCCGGTGACCGTGCGGCCCTCGCGCAGCCGCTCGCCGAGCCACTGCCGGAAGGCGTGCGCCTCCTCGGTGAAGCCCAGGCCGAGCAGGGCGTGCAGGGAGAGGGAGGCGTCCCGGACCCAGGTGTAGCGGTAGTCCCAGTTGCGTTCGCCGCCGAGCTGCTCGGGCAGGCCCGCGGTCGCGGCGGCGACGGGGGCGCCGGTGGGGGCGTAGGTGAGCAGCTTCAGCGTGATCGCGGACCGGTTGACCGTCTCCAGCCAGCGGCCCCGGTAGCGGCTGCGGCGGATCCAGCGGTGCCAGAAGGCGTACGTCTCCTCGAACTCGGCGCGGACGCTGTCCGCCGTGGGCGAGGGGGGCGGCTCGCCACCGGCCGCGCACACCGTCAGGACCGCCGCCGCCACGTGTTCCGGCTCCAGTTCCACGAAGGCGCGCACGTCCCGCCCGTCCGGTTGCAGGGACACCGGTCCCGCCGTCTGGAGGTAGGCCTCGGTGCCGGGCGCGGAGAAGTGGGCGGTGTCCTCGCGCAGGGTGAGGCGGTGCTCGGCGCGGGCGTAGTCGAAGCGGGGACGGCAGGTGAGCGAGAAGCGGACCCGGCCCCGGGTCACCCGCATCACCCTGACCAGCCGGTGGCGGTCGGTGGCCGTCTCCGGGCGGTCCACGGGCATGAAGTCGACCACTTCGCCGACCCCGTCGGGGGTGAGGAAACGGGTGATGAGCACGGCGGTGTCGGCCAGGTACAGCTGGCGCGTGGTCACGTCCGCGCCCTCCACGGCGATCGCGAAGTGTCCGCCGCGGTCGTGGTCGAGCAGGGCCGCGAAGAGGCTCGGCGAGTCGAAGCGCGGGGCGCAGAACCAGTCCACGACGCCGTCGGAGGAGACGAGGGCGGTGGTCTGGAGGTCGCCGATCATCCCGTGGTCGGCGATGGGCGGGTAGCGCCGCATGGTGTCCCCTTCCGGTGCCTGTCCGGCGGCCCGGTCCGGCCGGCGCCGTACGCCTCGACCTTCCGCGCCGCGCCGGGAGCCGGCCACGAGGGCCGGGCCGTTCGGGCGAAGCGCGCCGCGGGGCTGTTGGTGTGAATCCCCGGCGCCCCCGGTCGCCGGGGCATGCGGGGGCTGTTCGGCGGCCCTTCACTGGGGTGACGGCTGATCACGGACAGGCAGGAGACGTCATGGTTGGACAGGTGGGACGGGCCGGACGGGCCGCGGTAGGTGCGGTGCTGGTGGCGGTGTGTGCCGCCGGGGTGGGCGGCTGCTCGGACGGCGGCGACGGTGTCGGTTCGGGCGCCGCGAGCAGGGCGGCCTCCGCGGCCTCCTCCCTGGCCTCCCGGGGTTCCGACGCCGTCGCCTCGGCCACCGCGGAGGCCGGACAGGCGATGGAGTCCATCAAGGGGGGCGTCGAGGCCAAGGACCAGGTGACGCTGGGCAAGCCGGGCACGGACGGCGACGGCCGCGCCACGGTCCAGGTGACGGCACGGAACACGGCGGGCGACCCCAAGTCCTTCGCCGTACGGGTCGAGTTCCGCGCCCAGGACGGCAAGCTGGTCGACATGGTGGTGGTGACCCTCTCCGACGTGGCCGCCAACGCCTCCGGCAGCGCGACGGCACGCAGCACCCACAAGCTCTCCGGGAGTGTGCGGGCGGAGGTCGGCACGGCCCTGCGGTACTGAACCCCGCAGAGCACCGCTAGGGGGTGACGACGGCGAAGTCGGGGTCCGGCTCCCCGAGATGGCCGAGCAGTTCGGCCAGTACGCCCGCGTCACCGGTGACCGTGATGCCGTCCCGGGACGCCAGGTCCGCCGGCGGCACCGTGCCGAGCAGGACGGCCCGCAGGTCCGCCTCGCCGAGGGTGATCTCGACCTGCGGGGCGGCCGCGGCCGGGCCGGTGCCCGTCACGTGGGTGAGGACGCCGTTGCGCAGGCGCTGGGTGACGGGCTCGCCGTCGGTCACGTTCCAGCGCACGGTGAGGTCCGCGTCCCAGGCGCGCGGGCCGTCGACCCGGATGGCGAGGGCGTCGAAGAGCTGGTCCAGGGTGAGCGCCGCGAGCAGGTCGGGCGAACTGGTCGCCGTGGGCGTACCGACGGAGCCGTGGCGCAGTTCGAGGGCGCCCATGAGGAAGAAGTTGCGCCAGGTGCCGCTCTCGCTGCCGTAGCCGAGCTGTTCGAGGGCGTCGGCCTGGAGGGCGCGGGCCTCGGTGTGGCCGGGGTCGGCGAAGACGACGTGGTTGACGACCTGGACCACCCAGCGGAAGTCGCCGGCGGCGAAGGACTCCCGGGCCCGGCGCAGGACTTCGTCGGCGCCGCCCATGAACTCCACGTACCGCTGGGCGGATTCGACCGGCGGATGCTCCCACAGGTGGGCGGGGTTGCCGTCGAACCAGCCGAGGTAACGCTGGTAGACGGCCTTGGTGTTGTGGCTGACGGAGCCGTAGTAGCCGTGGGTGTGCCAGGCCCGCTCCAGGGCCGGGGGCAGCTCGATCAGCTCGGCGATCTCCGGGCCGGTGAGGCCCTGGTTGAGCATGCGCAGGGTCTGGTCGTGGAGGTAGGCGTACAGGTCCCGCTGTTCGGACAGGAACCCGATCAGGCGCTCGCGGCCCCAGACCGGCCAGTGGTGGGAGGCGAAGGCGACGTCCGAGGAGCCGGCGAACAGGTCGATCGCCTCGGTGAGGTAGCGGGCCCACTCCTTCGGGTCGCGGACCTGCGCGCCCCTGAGCGTCAGCAGGTTGTGCAGATTGTGGGTGGCGTTCTCGGCCATGCACAGCGCCGCGTGGTCGGGGAAGTGGACGTTCAGCTCGGCCGGTGCCTCGGTGCCGGGGGTGAGCTGGAAGACCATGCGGACACCGTCGACCGTCTCGGTCTGCCCGGTGGCGGTGATGTCCACGGTCGGCGGGATCAGACCGACCGTGCCGGTGGAGACGGTCTGTCCGAGGCCGGTGCCGATCTGCCCGCGCTCGCCCTTCGGCAGGGCGGCGCCGTACATGTAGGCGGCGCGGCGGCTCATGGCCGTACCGGCGTAGACGTTCTCGCTGACCGCGTGCTCCAGGAAGCCCCGCGGGGCGAGGATCGGCACGTCATCCGTCACCACACCGCGTACGCCGCCGAAGTGGTCGGCGTGGCTGTGGGTGTACAGCACGCCCGTCACCGGCCGGTCCCCGCGATGGGCCCGGTACAGGGCCAGCCCCGCGGCGGCGGTCTCGGCGCACAGCAGCGGGTCGATGACGAAGACGCCCCGCTCGCCCTCGACCAGGGTCATGTTCGACAGGTCGAAGCCGCGCACCTGGTAGATGCCTTCGACCACCTCGAACAGGCCGTGGTCGGAGCAGAGCCTGCTCTGCCGCCACAGGCTGGGGTTGGCGGTGTCGGGGCAGTCCTGGGCGAGGAAGCCGTAGGCGTCCAGGTCCCAGACGGTACGGCCTTCCGTGTCGCGTACGACGCCGTCCCGGGCCGTGCCCATGAACCCGTGCCGCGCGTCCGCCAGATCCTGCTCGTCGTCGAAGGGGAACCGGCTGAGCACCGCCCGGTTGGCCGCGGCGATGCCCGGCTCGGCGGGCCTGGATCCGTCGGAGCGGGTCATGTCGGACTCCCTCGCAGCGTCGTGTGGAACTCCCTCACCGGAGGGGTTGGTGCCACCGTCTCCCGGACCCGGCGGCGTCACGAGCGGGTGTGGGCCGGACAGGGGAACGACGACTCGCCCCCGGCCGTGCCCCGCCGGACACTCGAAGTCCCTCTCTCCCCTGGACCTGGACCGGTGAATGGCGACAGAGCCCGTACGCGCCCGGCCGCCGCACCGCGGCAGCGGCAGTCAGCGTGCCCGGCGCGCCCGCAGCAACGGCGCCGCGCTCGTGCTGGTCGCCGCGGGGGCGCTGCTGGGCTGGGCGTTGCCGCGGTGGGAACGGCATCTGCCCGAGGCCGGGCTGAGCTTCGACGCCTCCACGGCGCAGGCCACGCTCGCCGCGATCGCCGGGGGGATGATCACCCTCGCCGGGTTCGTGGTCACGGCCATCACGCTCGTCGTGCAGACCGTGCAGGCCATGTCGCCGCGGCTGGTGTCGGCGCTGGGGCACTTCAGCCGGTACCTGGTCCTGTTCGGTCTGCTGATCGGGACGGCCCTGTACGCGCTGGTGACCCTGAGCCAGATCCGGGGTGACAGCGTGCCCCGGGTGAGTGTGACGCTCGCGATCGGCCTCGTCCTGATCGACTCCGTCACGGTCCTGCGCCTGCTCGCCTCACTCCGCCACGCCGTCACCGGGGGCGGCCTGGCCCGAGCGGTGGGGGAGCGGCTGCGGACGGTTATCGAGGAGGTGTTTCCGGTGGAGGGGGCAGGGAGGTGGGAGGGGGCAGGGAGGTGGGAGGGGGCTGGGGGTTCGGAGCAGGCGGGGGGCTCTGGGCGGGCTGGGGGCTCGGGGCGGGCTGGGGGTTCGGGGCGGGCTGGGGGTTCGGGGCGGGCTGGGGGTTCGCGCTTGGCTCGGGATACGGGGGCAACTGGGGCGGGGCCCGGGGGGCATTCGGAGGCTGGTGGGGATTCCGGCTGGGCGCGGGATACGGGGGCAACTGGGCCGGAGCCCAAGAGGCACCCCGAGGCCGCTGGGGAATCCGGCTCGACGCACTCCGCAGACGTAACCGGGCCGGAGCCCAAGAGGCACCCCGAGGCCGCTGGGGAATCCGGCTCGACGCACTCCGCCGAGACGTCCGAGGCGGAGCCCACGTGGCGTCCAGAACCGGCCCGGGATCCCAGCTCGGCGTACTCCGCCGTGTCCGGGGCGTCAGGGAGTCCCGGGGAGCCCCGCGGCATCCCGCTCGTCCATCACGGGCCCCCGGCCGTCGTCTTCGCCGTCGACGAACCGCGCCTGACCCGGCTCGCGGCCCGCCATGACGTCCAGGTCCAGCTGCGGCAGGCGGTCGGTGACTTCGTCGGATCCGGGGTCGTGGTCGGACGGCTCGACGGCCGTGGTCCCGTCCCCGCCCGCCTGGCCCGGCGGGCCGCCTCCTGTGTGCGCTACGGCCCCACCCGTACCGTGGAACAGGACGTGGGGTACGGCTTCCGCCTGCTCGCCGACATCGCGATCCGCTCGTTGTCCCCGGCCGTCAACGACCCGACCACGGCCGTCCAGGCGCTGGACCAGATCGAGGAGGGCCTGCTGCGGCTGGCCCGCCGCCCGCTGGGACCCGCCTGGCTGCTCGACCGGGCCGGCCGGCCCCGTGTCCGCTGCCCCGCACCGCAGTGGGCCGACTTCGTCTCCCTCGCCCTGGACGAGACCCTTCTCTACGGCTGCGCCAACCCGCAGGTCGTACGGCGGCTGCGGGCCCTGCTCGACCGGGTGCGCGCCGAGGCACCCGAGGACCGGGCGCAGCCGCTCGACGAGCGCCGGGCAGCACTGGAACGGCTGACCGCGACCGCCCTGCCCGACCCCCTGCTGAACCGGGTGGCGTCCCGCCCGGACTCCCAGGGCCTCGGCGCCCCGTCCGACGAGGACCCCCGCTGACACCATCGGGCCGACCCGGCCGCCGTCCGGGGGCGGGCCTCGCGGGGAGCGGCTGACCACAACACCCCGAGCCGAACCGAACCACCATCCCGCCGGCCCCTCGGGGGCCTCGATAGTCCACCCGAGGACACCCCCTGCCCCGTCGGACCACCCCCGCTCCCTGCCCCGAGGCGGACGGCCTTGCCCAGGGCCGATTGACCGCAACACCTTGAGGCGAACCTGAACCCCCAGCGGCCCCGACACCCCGCCCCAGCGTCCCAACGCCCCACCCCCGAGAACACCCCCTGCCCCCGACGGGCCACCCCCGCTCGCCGCCCCGAGGCGGACGGCCTTGACTGGGGGCGAGTGGTGCGGCCGTGGGAGGCGGTATGACGTGGACGGTGCGGATCCAGCGTCTGCGCGACCGTGCCGAGGAGCGCTTTCCCGTCCTGACCGAGGTCACCAACCGGCTGCTGTCCGCGAACCTCCTGGACGCGGGGACCAGGCTCGCCGCCCAGGCGTTCCTGGCCTCCGTACCGCTGCTGTTCGCCGTCGCCGCCTTCACCCCGACCGGCGTCCGCGAGCAACTCGGGGAGTCGCTGCGCGCGATGTTCGGGCTCAACGGCCGGGCCGAACTGGAACTGGATCAGGTCCTCGGCGGCTCCGTAGACGAGACCGCCCGCGAGACCGGCGGTGTCGTCGGACTGCTCGTCGCGCTGGTCTCCGCCACCAGCTTCAGCCGGGTCATGGCCCGCGTCTGCGAACGCGCCTGGCAGTTGCCGAGGGCGAGCACCCGGATCGCGGCCTGGCGCTGGGTGGTGTGGCTCCTCGCACTGGTGCTGTTCGTCCTGTTGCAGGGCCCCATCCGCAGCGGCTTCGGCGTCGGCCTGTGGCTGGGCGTCCCGCTGCTGTTCCTGGCGAGCACGGGCGTGTGGCTGTGGACGCAGCGCCTGCTGCTGGCGGGCCGCGTCGACTGGCTGCCGCTGCTGCCCGGCGCGATCCTCACCGCGGCCTCCACCACCGCCCTGGCCCTGACGGCCCGCCTCTACGTCCCCAACGCGCTCGACCGCAGCCTCGCGGAGTACGGCTCCCTCGGTCTGGTCCTCACCCTCCTCTCCTGGCTGATCGTGGTCTGCGCCGCGGCCACCTTCTCGGTCACCATCGGAGCGGTACTGGCGGAGGAGCCCCCGCTGAACCGGTACGTGAGGAGGGACCGGCCACCGTCATGACGGGAACGGGGTGCCGGAGACCCGGCACCCCTCCCCCGGCTCACGCCGCCTGACGCACGGCCTCCAGCAGCGCCGCCCGCGCCCGCGCCACCCGTGAACGCACGGTCCCGACCGGGCAGTCGCTCACCGCGGCGGCCTCCTCGTACGGCCGACCGAGCAGCTGGGTGAGCACGAACGCCTCCCGGCGCTCGACGGGCAGCGCGGCCAGCAGATCGCGCAGGACGACCCCGTCGTCGAACCCGGGCACGCCTCGCGGCTGAGCGTTCTCCACGGCCAGCCGCCAGTCCGCTACGTCGCACAGGCGGGGCCGCGCGGCCGCACGACGATAACTGTCGATCACCGCGCGCCGGGCGATGGCCAGCAGCCAGGACCGGGCCGAGGAACGCCCCTCGAAGCGGTGCAGACTGCCGAGCGCCCGCAGGAACGTGTCCTGCGCGAGGTCGTCCACAGCCTGGGGATCAGCCCCGAGATGAGCGACATACCGCAGCACATCCCGCTGCAGCGCCCCCACGAACCGCTCGACGGCAACGGAATCCCCGGCACGCGCGGCAAGCGCCCACCCGGTTATCGCATCGTCGAGGGCGGCGGATCTGGGGGGTGCGGGGTGGTACGGAAGGGGGTTCGGGGCGTGCGGGACGGTTGCCACCGGTTTCCACGCGCACGGCGCCGTTTCCGGCAAGGCAGGAGCGATCACCTGTTGTCCTTCGGGTCGTCCCGAGTCCGGACCGCGGCGTGCGGTGCGGGCAGGCGTGGCGGTCAGGGACCCGGTGAGGGATGTGGGGGTACGGCCACAGGGCCGTAAGCGCCGGCTGTCGTCAGGCGACAGCGGGCCCCACAGGCGGACCCCGAGAGGTGATCGCGTGGACGAGGAGAAGGCGCGGTACGCGGTCCGCGCGGCCCCGGTCGAGGCGTGGGCGCGGGGTGAGGTCGGCGGGGGCGGGCAGGGCGAGCAGCAGCCGCAGCGGCGCGGCCAGCCATCCGGCCACCGCCCGCAGGATGCGGAACGCGGCCTTCTCGCCGTACGCCAGCCACAACCCGCACAGCAGGGCGGCGAGCAGATGGGCGGCGAGCATCCCCACCGACGGAGACACCTCCGCCGGCGACGGCACCGCGGCCGTCATCGAACTCCCGTGATGCATGTGCCCCATATCCATGGCACCCATGGAGTGCACGTGCCCCGCACCCATATCCGCACCGGACGCGCCGGACGAACCGGACCCGCCGGACGCACCAGACCCGCCAGACGCACCGGACGCACCCAACCCGCCAGACGCCGACTGCGCCCAGGAGAACACCGAGTGCAGCCCCGTCTGCGCGGCCACCACGACCGTCACGACCAGCGGCAGCCCACGCTCGCGGCCCGCCAGGCACCACCCCACGGCCCCGGCGCCGGCCACCCCGGCCGCCAGCGTCCACGCGGGCACATGGCTGCCGGACATCAGGACGTGCCCCAGGGCGGCGAGCAGCACGCACACGGCCGCGAACACCGCGGCCCGTGTCGTGCGCGTACCCCACCCTGCTGTCACAGCGCCTCATCCTCGCATCCGGGCACGTCCCGTCAGGCGTGGGTACGACGTCCGCCCCCGCCCCGCACTCAATCCCGAGCCTGTGACCCACACCACGGCGTTCCGGTGTTCATGTCCGTGAATAAGAATCAAGTACCCGGATATTGACGCGCACACAACACAACTCCCAAGCTTCCGGGGAGAAAGCGCTTGCCCCCAAGAGCCTGGAGGCACCCGATGCACTTGAGACCCGCCCTCGCGTGCGCCGCACTGCTCGCCGGTGCGCTGGTCGCGCTGTCCGGCAACCCGGCACAGGCCGCGACCACCCGGTACGAGGCCGAGGCCGCCGTCTGCACCGGCACCATCGACTCCGACTGGCCCGGGTACTCCGGCAGCGGCTTCTGCAACGGCACCAACGCCACCGGCGCGTACGTCCAGTTCACCGTGAACGCGGCCACCGCCGGCACCGCCACCCTGAACGTCCGCTTCGCCAACGGCACCACCACCCCCCGCCCGGCGAACCTGATCGTCAACGGCACCACCGTGCAGACCCCGTCCTTCGAGGGCACCGGCACCTGGTCGGCCTGGACCACCAAGACGCTGACCGTCCCGCTCGCCGCGGGCAGCAACACCGTCCGCCTCAGCCCGACCACCGCGACCGGCCTGCCCAACCTCGACCACCTGGACGTCGTCACCGGCGACACCCCGCCGCCGACCGGCGCCACGCTCTACGCCGCCCCGAACGGCACCGACAGCGCGGCCGGCACCCAGTCGGCCCCGACCACCCTCACCTCGGCGATCAGCCGGATCTCCGCGGGCGGCACGATCTACCTGCGCGGAGGGACGTACCGCCAGCCCTCGACGGTCACCGTCCCGGCGGGCCAGAACGGCACCGCCGGTGCCCGCACCACCCTGGCCGCCTACCCGGGCGAGACCCCGGTGCTCAACTTCTCCGCACAGACCGAGAGTTCGGCCAACCGCGGGCTCCAGCTCAACGCCTCGTACTGGCACATCAAGGGCCTGATCGTCGAACGGGCCGGGGACAACGGCATCTTCGTCGGCGGCAGCAACAACGTCATCGAGCGCACGGTGACCCGCTTCAACCGCGACACCGGACTCCAGCTCGGCCGGATGACCTCCACCACGCCGACCGCCCAGTGGCCGTCCAACAACCTCATCCTGAGCGCCGAGTCGCACGACAACGCCGACTCGGACGGCGAGGACGCCGACGGCTTCGCCGCGAAGCTCACCACGGGCACTGGCAACGTCTTCCGCCACGCCGTCGCCCACCACAACATCGACGACGGCTGGGACCTGTACACCTACGCCGACCAGGACCCCATCGGCCCGGTGACCGTCGAGGACTCCCTCGCCTACGAGAACGGCACCCTCAGCGACGGCTCCCAGGCCGGCGCCGGCGACCGCAACGGCTACAAGCTCGGCGGCGAGAACGTGCCCGTCAACCACATCGTGCGGCGCAGCTTCGCCGTCGACAACGGCAAGCACGGGTTCACCTACAACAGCAACCCGGGCACGATGACGATCTCCGACAACGTCAGCGTCGACAACACCGAGCGCAACTTCAACTTCGACGCGGGCACTTCGGTGTTCCGCAACAACACCTCCTGCCGCTTCAGCAGCGGCACGAACGACCGGATCATCGGCAACTCCGACGCCACCAACCAGTTCTGGTCCGGTACGAACGGCTCCCGCTGCTCCTCCTACGACGGCGCCCTCGGCTGGTCCTTCGCCCCGGACGGCCGCCTGGTGGTGACGTTCGGCGGCACCGCGGTCACCCCGTAACCCCACGGCACCGGCGTCCGGCCCGCTCGCGGGCGCCGGTGCTCACCTCGTCCCCACGGTCCGCAGGATCACCGGCACCAACGTCCGTGCCGCCGCCACGACTTCGCGCACCGAGACATGCTCCCGCGCACTGTGGGCGACCTGGATGTCACCGGGCCCGAACTGGAGCGTGGGGATACCGGCCCCGGCGTACAGGCGCAGATCACTGCCGTACGTCGCCCCGCGCACCCGCGGCCTGCCGTCGCCGACGGCGTCGGACCGGGCGTCCCGCACCAGCTCCGCCAGCGGATGCCCGTCCGGCAGCGCCCCGCTCGCGAACTGCCCGCCGGGCCAGCTCACTTGAGCCGGATTCTCCCGTAGCCAGGGATCCTCCGCACACGCCCGCGCCACACACCGCTCGAACTCCGCGCGCGCATCGGCCGGTTCCTCCCCCAGCCGCACCCCGAGCCGTCCCTCGGCCACCAGCAGATCGGGCACGCTGCTCGCCCAGTCACCGGCGCGCAGGGTGCCGACGGAGAGGCCGTACGGGATCGGGTATTCCGCCATCAGCGGCGCGGGGTCCCTGTTCCGCTCGGCCTCCAGGCGGGCCAGCGCCCGGTGCAGCGGCAGATAGGCGTCGATCGCGCTCACGCCCTGCTCGCGCGAGCTGCCGTGCGCCGACTTGCCGGGTACCGCGAGGCGGAAGGTCAGCGCACCGGCGTTGGCGGTGATGACGCTCCCCGCGGTGGGCTCGGCGATGACACAGGCGTCACCGCGGTAGCCGCGTTCCAGGGTCCCGAAGGCGCCGATCCCGCCGTCCTCCTCCCCCACGACGAAGTGCACGGCGACCCGCCCGCGCAGCCTGATCCCGGCCGCCCGTATCGCGGCGAGCGCGGCGAGGTGCGCGGTCAGTCCCGCCTTCATGTCGCAGGCGCCGCGGCCGTGCACGAGATCTCCGGTGACCCGGGGGACGAAGGGGTCGCCGGGCCAGGTGGCAGGGTCTCCTGGGGGTACGACATCGACGTGGCCCTGCAGGACGAGGGTCGGCCCGTCCCCACCGGCCGTCGTCCCGACCAGACCCCAGGCCTCGTCGCGGGGGGCCTCGGAGCCGGGGAAGGCGGGGTGTGAGCGCAGGGCGTCGAGATCCATGGACCACAAGTCGACGTCCAACCCGATGAGTTCGAGGCGACGGGCGAGGTGATGCTGGATCTCGGATTCGGCGGGAGTGCCGGTGACGCTGGGGATGGCTATGAGCTCCAGCAGCGTACGGGCGATGTCGGCGTCATCGATGGCGTCCAGCGCAAGCGCCTCTTCACGGCTCAACATAACGCCGGATGCTAGGGCTCCGCAGGGGCGCGGGACAGTGTCCATATGCGGCTCCGCCGCGTGAGCGCGACCAGCCCCCACCGGCCCGCGCCCAACCACGCAACTCAACCACCCCCCACCGTGAACCCGATAACAGACCCACCCCCCGCCCGCCGCGCAGCGAACGTCGCACCCCCGTGCGCGAAGGCAACCTCCCGCACGATCGACAACCCCAGCCCCGACCCCGGCAGGGACCGCGCATCCGCGGCCCGGTAGAACCGGTCGAACACATGCCGAAGGTCGTCGTCGGTGATCCCGGGCCCCCGGTCCAGCACCTCCACCCGGACAGTCCCGTGCACCGCGGGCCCCGCCACGTTGATCTCGATCGGCGCCGTCCCGCCCCGGTCGAACTTCGCCGCGTTCTCCACCAGGTTGGACACGGCCCGCTGCAGCATCCCCGGCCGCCCGTCCGTCGTCGTATCGCCACTGGCCCGCACCACGATCCGCCGCCCGGTGCGGCGCCGGGCGAGCCCCGCCACGTCCTCCGCGACATCGGCGAGGTCCACCCGTTGCGGCGGCTCCGAGTCGGACTGCCCGGCCGCCAGGTCCACCAGCTCATTGACCAGGTCGGTCAGTTCGAGCGCCTCCTGGGCGAGGTCGGCGACCAGCTCGTCCCGGGTCTGCGGCGGGAACTCCTCGATACGGCGCAGCAGCGAGATGTTGGTACGCAGGGATGTCAGCGGGGTGCGCAGCTCGTGCCCCGCGTCCTGCACCAGCCGCCGCTGGTCCTCCTCGGACTGGGCGAGCCGTCCCAGCATGCGGTCGAAGGCCCGCCCCAGACGCCCCACCTCGTCGTATCCGGTGACCGGCACCTGGATGCCGAGCCGCCGGGTCCGCGCCACGTCCTCCGCGGCGGAGGTGAGGACGATCAGCCGGCGGGTGATGCGCCGGGCCAGCCACCACCCGAACAGCCCGGCCGCGACCACGACCGCCGACATGAGGATCAGGGTCCGCTGCTGGAGCGCGCGCAGCAGATCCTCGGTGTTGCTGAACTCCTGCGCGATCTGCACCGCTCCCCGTCCGCCCCCGAACGAGACGGTGGCGACGCGGTAGACGTCGTCGCCGACATCGACGTCTGCGTGCACGACCGTGCGCCCGGAGACCTGCTGGGCGGCGATCCGCCGGTCGGCGTCGGTGACGGGCAGGCCGGGGCGGCCGGGGTCGTAGACGGAGCCGTCCGCGCCGAGGACCTGCACGTCCGTGCGGGCGGGGCGGACCAGGTCGTGGCCGGGGGCGGTGGAGGAGAAGTCGACGGGTTGCATCCGCCGGTTGCGGACCTCGCTGCGCACGTCCTGCACGACCTCGTCGAACACGGACTGCTGATCCACCCGCACCAGCCGGGCGGCGGCGCTGTAGGACAGGATGCCGACCAGGACGGTGACCCCGGCGGTGACGGCGGCGAAGGACACCGCGAAGGTGGTGCGCAGGGAGACCAGCCGGGGCCGCGGGCGCCGCAGCAGCCGGCCGAAGCGGGCCACTCAGTTCTCCCGGAGCACGTAACCCACCCCGCGCACCGTGTGGATCAGCGGCGGGGCGCCGGGCTCGTCGAGCTTGCGGCGCAGATAGCCGACGTAGACGGCGAGGTTCTTGGAGCCGGGGCCGAAGTCGTAGCCCCAGATGCGGTCGTAGATGGTGGCGTGGTCGAGGACGATCCCGGCGTTGCGCACCAGCAGTTCCAGCAGCTCGAACTCGGTGCGGGTGAGTTCCAGCTCGCGCCCGCCGCGCCAGGCCCGGCGCGCCTGGAGGTCCATGCGCAGCCCGGCCGCCTCCACACCCCGCTCGGGCTCGGGCTCCGGCTGCTTCGGTACGTCGGCGACGGACGGGGGCTCGGCCTGTCCGGTGCGGCGCAGCAGCGCCCGCAGGCGGGCGAAGACCTCCTCGACGTCGAAGGGCTTGACCACGTAGTCGTCGGCGCCCGCGTCCAGGCCCGCGATCCGGTCCTGGGTCTCCACCAGCGCCGTCAGCATCAGGATCGGCGTGCGGTCGCCCTCGGCGCGCAGGACCCGGCAGACCTGGAGGCCGTCGATGCCGGGCATCATCACGTCGAGGACGAGCACGTCCGGCGGTGCGGTGTGGGCCTGCGCCAGCGCCTCCACGCCGTCGGCGACCGCGATGACCCGGTAGCCCTCCAGGGTCAGGGCACGCTCCAGGGCATGCCGGATGGCGCGGTCGTCTTCGGCGAGGAGCACGGTCTGAGGCACGGTGTTCAGTGTGCCAACCCGGCCCGTCCTACGGTGTGGCGAGCAGCTCACCCGGGGTGCCTCTTACCGGCCTCTCACCCCGTGGGACGCAGCGCGGCGAGCTGTTCCGCGAAGGGCACCAGACGCTCCGCCCCGGCGGCTTTCGTCGTGCTCAGCCCGCTCATCAGCGCGGCCAGCTCACCCGCGGCCCGCTCGACGCGGCCGTCCAGGCCCTCCGCTCCCCAGTCCTCCGAGGCCGCGTAGACGCCGGTCGGGACGATCACGGCCTTGAGGTAGGCGAAGAGCGGGCGCAGGGCGTGTTCCAGGACGAGCGAGTGCCGGGCGGTGCCGCCGGTCGCGGCGACCAGCACCGGCTTCCCGGCCAGCGCGTCCTGCTCCAGGACGTCGAAGAACGACTTGAACAGTCCGCTGTACGAGGCCGAGAACACCGGGGTGACGACGATCAGCCCGTCGGCCCGGGTAACCGTGTCTTGCGCGGCGGCCAGCTTCCGGCCAGGGAAGCCGCCTGTGAAGTTGTGCGCGATCTCCACCGCGAGGTCGCGCAGCTCCACGACCTCGACCTCGGCCCCGGTCCGCCCGGCGACCGCGGCGGCGAGACGGTCGCCGAGCAGCCGGGTGGAGGACGGGACGCTCAGCCCCGCCGAGACGACGACGAGCTTCATGCGACGGTCACCTCCTGGGCCTTCTTGATGAGGGAAGCGTGGGTGGGAGCCTCCGGGACACCGGCCGGGCGGTTCTTCGCGAACTCCTCGCGCAGCACCGGCACGACCTCCTCGCCGAGCAGGTCGAGCTGCTCCAGCACGGTCTTCAGGGGCAGCCCGGCGTGGTCCATCAGGAACAGCTGGCGCTGGTAGTCACCGGCGTACTCGCGGAAGGACAGGGTCTTCTCGATCACCTGCTGCGGCGAGCCGACGGTCAGCGGGGTCTGCTCGGTGAAGTCCTCCAGCGAGGGCCCGTGGCCGTAGACGGGCGCGTTGTCGAAGTACGGGCGGAACTCGCGCACCGCGTCCTGGGAGTTCTTCCGCATGAACACCTGCCCACCGAGTCCGACGATCGCCTGCTCGGCGGTGCCGTGCCCGTAGTGGGCGTAGCGGGTCCGGTACAGCTCGACCATCCGCTTGGTGTGGTCGGCCGGCCAGAAGATGTTGTTGTGGAAGAAGCCGTCGCCGTAGAAGGCGGCCTGCTCGGCGATCTCCGGCGAGCGGATGGAACCGTGCCAGACGAACGGCGGTACGCCGTCCAGCGGCCGGGGCGTGGAGGTGAAGCCCTGCAGGGGCGTGCGGAACTTGCCGTCCCAGTTCACCACGTCCTCGCGCCACAGCCGGTGGAGCAGGTGGTAGTTCTCGATGGCGAGGTTGATGCCCTCGCGGATGTCCTTGCCGAACCAGGGGTAGACCGGGCCGGTGTTGCCGCGGCCCATCATCAGGTCGACCCGGCCGTCGGCCAGGTGCTGGAGCATCGCGAAGTCCTCGGCGATCTTCACCGGGTCGTTGGTGGTGATCAGCGTGGTCGAGGTGGACAGGACCAGCCGTTCCGTCCGGGCCGCGATGTAGCCGAGCATCGTGGTCGGCGAGGACGGCACGAACGGCGGGTTGTGGTGCTCACCGGTCGCGAAGACGTCCAGACCGACCTCCTCGGCCTTCAGCGCGATGGCGACCATGGCCTTGATGCGCTCCCGCTCGGTCGGCGTCCGGCCCGTGGTGGGGTCCGGTGTGACATCGCCGACGCTGAAGATCCCGAACTGCATGGCCGCTCACCCTCCAGATTGTTGACTGTTCAACTATACCTGGGAACGGCACCCCCGGTCCCGCTATTCCCACCGCCCGGCAGCCCCCTCAGAAGTAGTACGCGTCCCCGGTGTCCAGGATCAGCACCCGCTGCCGGTCGTTGTCCGGGTTCCGGTCCACCGCCCCGCCGCTCCACACCGTGTCGATCTCCAGCCGCACCTCGGAAGCGGCCTTGTGGAGCTGGACGCGCAGCCCGATCCGCTCCCCCGCCTCGTCCGCCGCCAGCGCCCCCACCCGGCACAGCACCGCCCGCGCCCCGGACCGGGCGCACCCGTCGGGCAGTTCCTGCCGGTCGGCTAGCGGCTCGGACCAACGCAGCCGTACCGTCGCGTCCGGTACCGCCGCCGGTCCGTGATTGCGCGGGGTGAACCGCAGGTCGACCTGACCAAAGGCCAGGGACGCGGCCCCGTGATAGGCGAGATCCGCCTCCCGCCCTTCGGCGGCGCCGGCATCGGCCGCCCCGCCCGCCGCCAGCAGCACCGCCGCTACCCCGGTCCCGAGCACCCGCACACTCCGCATACCGCCCACTCCTCCGCGATCGCACACCGCCGGTCATCTCGTCGTACGGATGTATCCCACGCGGAGCGGGCCGCAGGCGCCCTCCATCAGGTGACGGCCCGCGGACGGCCGTATGCGAAGCTGCTGCGCATGCTCGTCGCCCGCTCCGCAGCCCTCTTCGCCGTCGCCGCCCTGTTCGAGATCGGCGGCGCCTGGCTGGTCTGGCAGGGGGTACGCGAGCACCGCGGGCTGCTGTGGATCGGCGCGGGCGTCGTCGCGCTCGGCGCCTACGGTTTCGTGGCCACCCTCCAGCCCGACGCGGACTTCGGGCGCATCCTCGCCGCGTACGGCGGGGTCTTCGTGGCCGGCTCCCTCGCCTGGGGCATGGTCGCGGACGGCTACCGGCCCGACCGGTGGGACGTGACGGGCGCGCTGATCTGCCTCGCGGGGATGGCCGTGATCATGTACGCCCCGCGAGGCGGCTGAGCCGGGGGATCAGCCCGGGGATCAGCCGGGCGGCAGCAGGCCGAGCTGGTCGAGGAACTCCATCTCGTCGAAGTAGAGCCGGTAGTCGACGATGTGTCCGGTGTCGTCGACGGTGGCGAAGTCCACCCCCCGGATCCTGATCTCCTTCTGCGTCGGGGGCAGCGTCTCCCCGGTGGGGAGCTGGATCGGCCCCGTGTTCCGGCCGGTGTAGATGCCCTCGTCGATGGCCGTGTCACCGACCTCGTACGAGTGCACCGACTCGAACCTGGCCTCCGGCATCGCCTCCGTCATCTGCCGCCAGTACGCGGCGATGTCCTCCCGGCCGTGCAGCTCACCGCCGTCCGGCGTGATCGCGACGGCGTCCTGCGCGTAGAGCTCGCCGATGGTCTTCTGGTCCGCCGACGTGATCGCTTCCGTGAGCCGGTCCATGACCTCACGTGCCTGTCCCATGGTCCACCTCCCACAGTGGGGATCACCCGTTTCATTGTCCCACCGCCCGCCTATCCTGGCCGGACAGTCCGCCGACCCGAGACCTTCCACCGGTCCGCCCCGAGGAGCAGCCCCATGGCCACCGCCGCACCCTCCGCCGCCTCCCGCATCGCCGTCGTCACCGGTGCGAGCAGCGGAATCGGCGCCGCCACCGCACGGCGGCTCGCGGCGGCCGGATACCGGGTCGTCCTCACCGCCCGCCGCAAGGACCGCATCGAGGCGCTGGCCGAGGAGATCAGCGCGGCCGGCCACTCGGCGGCGGCCTACCAGCTGGACGTCACCGACCGCGCCGCGGTCGACGAGTTCGCCACCGCCTTCCGGACCATCGGCGTCCTGGTGAACAACGCCGGCGGAGCCCTCGGCGCCGACCCGGTGGCCACCGGCGACCCGGCCGACTGGCGCACGATGTACGAGACGAACGTCATCGGCACCCTCAACCTCACCCAGGCCCTGCTCCCGAAGCTGGAGGCGAGCGGCGACGGCACGGTGGTCGTCGTCTCCTCCACCGCGGGCCACAGCACCTACGAGGGCGGCGGCGGGTACGTCGCCGCCAAGCACGGCGCCCACGTCCTGGCGGAGACCCTCCGCCTGGAGATCGTCGGCCGCCCGGTCCGCGTCATCGAGATCGCGCCCGGCATGGTGAAGACCGACGAGTTCGCGCTCACCCGCTTCGGCGGCGACGAGGAGAAGGCGGCCAAGGTCTACCAGGGCGTGGCCGAGCCGCTGTCCGCGGACGACGTGGCCGACACCATCACCTGGGCGGTGACCCGCCCCAGCCACGTCAACATCGATCTGCTGGTGGTCCGCCCGCGCGCCCAGGCGTCCAACACCAAGGTGCACCGCGACCTGTGACGACCTTTCCGTTTCCGGGGGCTTCGCAACACAACGGGCAGTAGAACGATCGTGTGGACAGACACATACGCTTCGACGCCCTGCACAACTTCCGCGATCTGGGCGGCTATCCGGCCGCGGACGGCCGCCGCGTCCGCCCGTCCCGCCTCTACCGCGCGGACTCCCTGAGCAAGCTGGCCGAAGCCACCCCGGACTGGTCCCGCTTCCGCTCCCTGGGCATCCGCACGGTGATCGACCTGCGCCATCCCTGGGAGATCGAGAGCCGCGGCCGCGTCCCGCACCACGACGGCCTCGCCTACCACAACCTCAGCATCGAGCACCGCCCCTACGACCAGCCCGCGCTCGCCGCCGACGTGGATCCGGGCCCGTATCTGGCGGAGCGCTACCTGGAGGTGGCGCAGGACGGCACGGAGGAGATCCGCCGGGCCCTGGAACTGGTGGCCGATGCGGCCGAGGCGGACCAGCCCCTGGTCTTCCACTGCGCCTCCGGCAAGGACCGTACAGGACTGCTGGCAGCCCTGGTCCTGGGACTGCTCGGCGTCGACGACCACACCGTCATCGAGGACTTCAGCCTCACGGAGCTGGCGGCCCCGGCGCTCCTCGCCGAGTGGCGGGCGCGGAACGACGGCCGGACACCGACCTGGCTGGGCTACGGCCGCGCCCCCGAGTCGGTGATGCGCCTGTTCCTGGCCTCCCTCACCACCCATTACGGCTCGCTCGAGGACTACGTCACCAAGGCCCTGTCCCTGGACGCGCAGGCCCTCACGCACACCCTGCGCACCGCACTCCTGGAACAACCCCCCGTCACCTGGCCACAGTTGACCTACCGCAAGGCGGTGGAGACCGACACCGGCACCCTCGCCCGCCTCCACGACTCCGCGGCCCTGTGGCAACTGGCCCGCGGCATCGACCAGTGGAAGCCCGGCGAGAAGGACGAGGCCCATTTCCTCGACCGCATGCGGGACGGCGAGGTCTGGCTCGCCCACGCGGGCGGCCGGCTGGCCGGCGCCTGGGAACTGTGCTGGACCGACCCCGAGGCCTGGGGCCCCCGCCCGGACGACGCCGGTTACATCCACCGCCTGATGACCACTGCCCACACCGCCCCACCGGGCACGGGCCGAGCCCTGCTGGCCGAGGCGGAATCCCGCATCACCACAACCGGCCGCCCCTACGCCCGCCTGACCTGCCCCACCGCCAACCCCCGCCTGCGCACGTACTACGAGTCCGCGGGCTACCAGGTGGTCGGCGAACACCCCACGAAACAGGGCGACCTGAGAGGCCCGTACCCGGTGACGCTGCTGCTGGAGAAGAAGCTGGCCTGACGCGCGAAAGGGCCCGAGCCAGAACGGCCCGGGCCCCCGCGGTCGGTCAGCCCTTGACGCAGACGACCTGCTTCAGCTTCGCCACGACCTCGACGAGGTCCCGCTGCTGATCGATGACCTGCTCGATCGGCTTGTAGGCACCCGGGATCTCATCGACGACCCCGGAGTCCTTGCGGCACTCCACGCCCCGCGTCTGCTCCTCCAGGTCCTTCGTCGAGAAGCGGCGCTTGGCGGCGGTACGGCTCATGCGCCGGCCCGCGCCGTGCGAGGCCGAGTTGAAGGACAGCGGGTTGCCGAGGCCCTTCACGATGTACGAACCGGTGCCCATCGAGCCCGGGATGATCCCGTACTCGCCGGAGCCCGCACGGATCGCGCCCTTGCGGGTGACCAACAGGTCCATCCCGTCGTAGCGCTCCTCGGCCACGTAGTTGTGGTGCGCGCTGATCTCCGGCTCGAAGGTGGGCCGCGCCTTCTTGAACTCCTTGCGGACCACGTCCTTCAGGAGCGCCATCATGATCGAGCGGTTGTACTTCGCGTACTCCTGCGCCCAGAACAGGTCGTTGCGGTACGCCGCCATCTGCGGGGTGTCCGCGATGAAGACGGCGAGGTCGCGGTCGACCAGACCCTGGTTGTGCGGCAGCTTCTGGGCCACACCGATGTGGAAGTCGGCCAGTTCCTTGCCGATATTCCGCGAACCGGAGTGCAGCATGAGCCAGACGGCACCCTCGGTGTCCGTACAAACTTCAACGAAGTGGTTGCCGCTGCCCAGCGTCCCCATCTGCTTGGTGGCCCGCTCCTGCCGGAACTTCACCGCGTCCGCGATTCCGTCGAAGCGGCCCCAGAAGTCGTCCCACCCGGCCGTGCCGAAGGCGTGCATCCGGGTCGGGTCGACGGCGTCGTCGTGCATCCCCCGGCCCACCGGGATCGCCTGCTCGATCTTCGACCGCAGCCTCGACAGATCCCCCGGCAGATCGTTCACCGTGAGGGACGTCCGGACCGCCGACATACCGCAGCCGATGTCGACGCCGACCGCCGCCGGGCACACCGCACCCTGCATCGCGATCACCGAGCCGACCGTCGCGCCCTTGCCGTAGTGAACGTCCGGCATGACCGCCAGACCTTTGATCCACGGCAGGGTCGCCACGTTCCGCAGCTGCTGGAGGGCCACGTCCTCCACCGTCGCCGGATCCGTCCACATCCGGATCGGAACCTTCGCGCCGGGCATTTCCACGTACGACATATCGTCCTCATTCCCCCGATAAGCAACACAAGTCTTAAATCGCAAAACCGGCGCCAAGGTCAACGTAAGGGACAACGGACCGGCGTTCACGGCAGTGCGTGCGATACACATTGTCTGCAGGGGCCGCCCCCACCCCGCAAACGATTAACCCGCAGCGAGAGGAGCCGACCGTGCAGCGGAAGGCGTACGTATCCGGCGCCGTCGCGCTCCTCGCGGCCCTGCTGGCCGGCTGCACCGGCGGCTCCGCGGACACCGGCACGACGGACGGCTCCAACGCGGACGACTCCGGTACGGCGACGACGGCGGCCGAGCCCGGCCGCTACCGCACGCTGCCCGAACCCTGCGGCGCGGTCAGCGCCGACACCCTCGACGTCCTGCTGCCCGGCATCCCGCAGATCGCCGACCCGAACCAGCGCGAGAAGGCCTACGAGGGCACCGCCACCCTCACCTACGACACCGACCGCAAGGTCGGCTGCCGCTGGAAGGTGGAGTCCGCCGACGCCACCGACCACCTCTTCATCGACTTCGAGCGGGTGGTGTCCTACGACAACAGCGTCAGCGACGACACCCAGGCCGAGCAGCTCTTCGCCGGCCGGCGCACGGCGGCCGACCTCCCGGTGCCGACCGTCACCGAGTCCGACTCCGTGGCCCCCACCATCACCCCGAGCGGCTCCGCGTCCGCCTCGGCGACCCCCTCGGAACCGGACCCCGCCTCTTCCTCCCCCTCCTCCTCGCCGTCCGCCACCCCCACCGACCTCCAGCCCCGCGTCCTGGACGACGTGGGCGACGAGGCGTTCCTGGACGACGTGTTGAGCAGCGCCGGTTCGACGGTCCAGCAGCGCACGGTGACTGTGGCGTTCCGCACGTCCAACGTCATCGTGACCATCCAGTACGAGGAGCAGCCGGCCACCGTCGGCACCGTCCCGGACAGCAAGGAAATGCAGGACAGGGCGCGGAATCTGGCGGCCGAGCTGGCGGACGCGCTGGCCGGCTGAGGTCCGTTCGCGGCCGTTCGCGAAGACGGCGAAACCGAAACGCCCGCCGTGCTCACCGCGTACCGTGGCCCCTCGGACCCGATCCGACGGCAGGAACCACGAGTCTCATGAGTGAAGGAACCATGCAGCGAGCAGTCCAGCGTGACCCGAGCCCCCAGCGAGCCAGGCGCCTTTCCCGCGCTGTTGTCGGTGCGGCCGCCGTCCCCGTGATGCTGATCGCCGCGGGCTGCTCCTCGGACTCCGGCACGGACGACGCGAGCAAGAGCTCCGCGAGCGCCTCGGCCTCGGCGAGCCCGTCGCCCACGGTGCAGGCCGCCGCGTACGGCAAGCTGCCCGAGGCCTGCGACGTGCTGTCGAAGGGCACCCTGAGCGATCTCGTGCCGAAGGCGAGCAAGTCGGGCAAGGAGGGCGCGTCCAACGACACGGCGGCGCGCGCCAGTTGCTCCTGGAACAGCCTGGACAACAACGGCGTGGACGGCTCGCAGTTCCGCTGGCTGAACGTCTCGCTGCTGCGCTTCGACTCCGACGTCACCCGCGGCGAGGGCGACAAGCTGGCGCAGGAGTACTACGCGAAGCAGGTCGAGGACGTCCAGGCGGTGGACGGCGCGAAGAACGTCAAGTCCGAGCCGGTCACCGGCACGGGCGACGAGGCGACGGCCGTGCGCTACGACCTGAAGAAGAAGGAAGGGCTCTTCAAGCAGCAGTCGGTCGTGGCCCGCGTCGAGAACGTCGTCGTCACCCTCGACTACAACGGCGCCGGTCTCGCCGGTGAGCAGACCCCGAGCGCGGACACCCTCACCAAGCTGGCGAAGAAGGCCGCCAAGGAGGCGGTGGCCGCGGTGACGGAGGCGAACGGCGCGGGCGGCGGCTCGGCGAGCGCGAACCCGGCCAAGTCGGCTTCCGGCTCGGCCTCGAAGTCGCCCTCGAAGAAGCCCTCCGCCACGGCGACGAAGAAGAGCTGACCCCCCTCCGGCACCACGTGCACCGCACACATGTGCCACCCTGTTGCGCGCAACACCAGGTAAGGGAGGGGAGTACGGGTGGCCGCGCCAATACAGCTGACCCGGATGCACCGCGTTCTCATCGGCGTGGTCGTGTTCGGCGCCGTGATCATCGCCGGCATCGGCTTCGCGGGGTCGTACGCCGCCGTCCGCGAGCTGGCCCTGCAGAAGGGGTTCGGGAACTTCTCGTACGTCTTCCCGATCGGCATCGACGCGGGCATCTGCGTCCTGCTGGCGCTGGACCTGCTCCTGACGTGGATCCGCATCCCGTTCCCGCTGCTGCGCCAGACGGCCTGGCTGCTGACGGCGGCGACGATCGCCTTCAACGGCGCGGCGGCCTGGCCGGACCCGCTGGGCGTCGGCATGCACGGGGTGATCCCGATCCTGTTCGTGGTCTCGGTGGAGGCGGCCCGGCACGCGATCGGCCGGATCGCGGACATCACGGCCGACAAGCACATGGAGGGCGTCCGGCTGACCCGCTGGCTGCTGAGCCCGGTCCCGACGTTCCTGCTGTGGCGCCGCATGAAGCTCTGGGAGCTCCGCTCGTACGAGCAGGTCATCAAGCTGGAGCAGGAGCGCCTGGTCTACCAGGCCCGCCTCCGCTCCCGTTACGGCCGGTCCTGGCGCCGCAAGGCCCCGGTGGAAAGCCTGATGCCCCTGCGCCTGGCCCGCTACGGCGTCCCCCTGGCGGAAACGGCCCCGGCGGGCCTGGCGGCGGCGGGAATCGAACCGGCCCTGCTCCCTCCGGCGCCCCGGCCCGAGCCGGTCACGGCCGGCCGCGCCGACGCGGCGGTGCCCGCCCGCGAGCAGCGCCCCGAACTGCCCCGCGATCCGCACCCCGAGTACCTCGACCACGAACCCGAGCCGGAAGAGAGCCCCTGGCTGCACGCCAGGCACCCGGAAGAGATCGAGTACCACGGCGGCTACGACCCCACGTACGACCCGGGCTTCGACCAGTGGCACCAGGAGGAACCCCCCACCCCGGAGCCCTCCATGGAGGAAACCGGCAGCTTCCCCATCCCCGTCGCCCCCGGCCGCACCCGTGAACTCGGCGAGGGCGGCGGCACCCTCCCCGCCGAACCGGACGAGGACGCCTACTACCAGGTCTTCCGCGAGTCGATAAAGAGCGGCAACGGAGCCCCCACGCCCCGCGGCTTCATGGCCGACGTGGAGGCGACCTACGGGGTCACGCTCCCCGAGGCCGAGGCCAAGCGCATGGTGAACCGTTTCTCGAACCGCCTCAACGCGGAACTGGCGGACGAGCACATCGCCTGACAGGCACAGAAACAGCAGGCACACGAAAGGGGGCCCTCGACCAAGCCGAGGGCCCCCTTTCCGTACGTACCGCCTACGTACCGCCTACTCCCCGAGCAGGGCCCGCACCCGCTCCTGCCCCACCGCCAGCAGCAGCGTGGGCAGCCGGGGCCCGGTGTCCCGCCCGACGAGCAGGTGGTACAGCAGCGCGAAGAACGTCCGCTGAGCCGTCTTGATCTCCGGCGGCAGCTCCTTGGGCGTGGCGTCGGCCGAGAAGCCGGCCTGCACCTTGGGCACGCCGTAGACGAGGTGGGTCAGCCCGTCCAGCGACCAGTGCGAGGCCAGCCCGTCGAGCAGCAGCCGCAGCGACTGCCGGGACGCCTCGTCCAGCGACTTCAGCAGCTCGGCGTCGGGCTCGGACCGCACGATGGTCCGCTGGTCGGCGGGCACATGCGTGTTGATCCACGCCTCGGCCTTGTCGTACCGCGGCCGGGCCTCGTCCAGCGAGCCGAGCGGGTTCGCCGGGTCCAGCTCGGACAGGATCCGCAGCGCCTGGTCCGCGTGCCCGGCGGTGATGTCGGCGACGGACGCGAGGGTCCGGTACGGCATCGGCCGGGCCGTCCGGGGCAGCTCCCCGGCGGCCGTGCGCACCGCACGGGCGTGCGCGGCGACGTCCGCCGGGAGGGCGGAGCCGTCGGCGACCTTGGCGTCGAGCTTGTCCCACTCGTCGTACAGCCGCTGGATCTCCTGGTCGAAGGCGATCTTGAAGGACTGGTTGGGGCGGCGGCGGGCGTACAGCCAGCGCAGCAGCTGCGGCTCCATGATCTGGAGGGCGTCCGCGGGCGTGGGCACGCCGCCGCGCGAGGAGGACATCTTCGCCATGCCGGAGATGCCGACGAAGGCGTACATCGGCCCGATGGGCTGCCGGCCGCCGAAGATCCCGACGATCTGCCCGCCGACCTGGAAGGACGACCCCGGGGACGAGTGGTCGACACCGCTCGGCTCGAAGACGACACCTTCGTAGGCCCAGCGCATGGGCCAGTCGACCTTCCACACCAGCTTGCCGCGGTTGAACTCGCTCAGCCGGACGGTCTCCGCGAAGCCGCACTCGTTGCAGGTGTACGACAGCTCGGTGGTCTCGTCCTCGTAGGAGGTGACCGTGGTGAGGTCCTTCTCGCAGTTGCCGCAGTACGGCTTGTACGGGAAGTACCCGGCCGAGCCGGAGGAGCCGTCGTCCTCGGCCGCGGCCCCCGAACCCTCGGCGGCCTCCAGCTCGGCCTCGTCGACGGGCTTCTGCTGCTGCTTCTTCGCGGGGGACTTCTTGGTGCGGTACTGGTCGAGGATCGCGTCGATGTCGCCGCGGTGCTTCATGGCGTGCAGGATCTGCTCGCGGTACACCCCGGAGGTGTACTGCGCGGTCTGGCTGATCCCGTCGAACTCCACTCCCAGCTCGGCGAGCGAGTCGATCATCGCGGCCTTGAAGTGCTCGGCCCAGTTCGGGTAGGGCGAGCCCTTGGGCGCCGGCACCGAGGTGAGCGGCTTGCCGATGTGCTCGGTCCAGGCCTCCTCGTCGACCCCGGCGATGCCCTTGGGCACCTTGCGGTAGCGGTCGTAGTCGTCCCAGGAGATCAGGTGCCTGACCTGGTGGCCACGGCGCCGGATCTCGTCCGCGACGAGGTGGGGGGTCATGACCTCACGGAGGTTGCCCAGGTGGATGGGCCCGGAGGGGGAGAGCCCGGACGCGACGACGACCGGTTTGCCCGGGGCCCGACGCTCCGACTCCTCGATGACCTCATCCGCGAAACGGGAGACCCAGTCGGTGGTCTCGGTGCTCTGAGCCACGATCGGCACGTCCTTCTTTCTGAACGGGTGAGGCTCCATTGTCACAGACCTGCGTGCGGCCGGAAAAACGGCTTTACCCCCCGTGGGATACTGACCGTGCCCATCGATTCCCACGAGGAGAACGGCACCCACTCCTATGGCTCCGGTCACGTCCCTCAGCGACTCCGTCGAACAGCAGCTCACCGCCGCCCTCTCCGCCGCCCTGCCGGAGACCTCCGCGGACCCCCTGCTGCGACGCAGTGACCGGGCCGACTTCCAGGCGAACGGTGTCCTCGCACTGGCCAAGCAGGCCAAGGCGAACCCGCGGGAGCTGGCGGCGCAGGTCGTCGGCAGCATCGTCACCGGCGACGTGATCAAGGACGTCGAGGTCTCGGGCCCCGGCTTCCTCAACATCACGCTCACCGACAGGGCGATCACCGAGAACCTCGCCGCCCGGTACGCCGACCCCGACCGCCTCGGCGTGGCGCCGAAGCAGAACCCCGGCGTCACGGTCATCGACTACGCCCAGCCGAACGTGGCGAAGGAGATGCACGTCGGCCACCTGCGGTCCGCGGTGATCGGCGACGCCCTGCGCGGCATGCTCGACTTCACCGGCGAGAAGACGATCGGCCGGCACCACATCGGCGACTGGGGCACCCAGTTCGGCATGCTCATCCAGTACCTGCTGGAGCACCCCGGCGTGCTGGCCCCCGCCTCGGAGGTCGACGGCGAGCAGGCCATGTCGAACCTGAACCGGGTGTACAAGGCCTCCCGCGCGCTCTTCGACTCCGACGAGGAGTTCAAGGAGCGGGCGCGCAAGCGGGTCGTGGCCCTGCAGTCCGGCGACCGGGAGACCCTGGAGCTGTGGCAGCAGTTCGTGGACGAGTCGAAGGTCTACTTCTACTCGGTCTTCGAGAAGCTGGACATGCGGGTCCGGGACGAGGAGATCGTCGGCGAGTCGGCGTACAACGACCTGATGCCGGAGACGGCCCGGCTGCTGGAGGAGTCCGGCGTCGCCGTGCGCTCCGAGGGCGCGCTCGTGGTCTTCTTCGACGAGATCCGCGGCAAGGACGACCAGCCGGTGCCGCTGATCGTGCAGAAGGCGGACGGCGGCTTCGGCTACGCGGCCTCCGACCTGTCCGCGATCCGCAACCGGGTCTTCGACCTGAAGGCGACGACGCTCCTGTACGTGGTGGACGTCCGCCAGTCGCTGCACTTCAAGATGGTCTTCGAGACGGCCCGCCGGGCGGGCTGGCTCGGCGAGCACGTCACCGCGCACAACATGGGCTACGGCACGGTGCTCGGCGCGGACGGCAAGCCGTTCAAGACCCGTGAGGGCGAGACGGTGAAGCTGGAGGACCTCCTCGACGAGGCCACCCAGCGGGCCGCCGAGGTCGTACGGGAGAAGGCGCGGGACCTCACCGAGGACGAGATCCAGGAGCGGGCCGCGCAGGTCGGCATCGGCGCCGTGAAGTACGCGGACCTGTCGACGTCGCCGAACCGGGACTACAAGTTCGACCTGGACCAGATGGTGTCGCTGAACGGCGAGACGAGCGTGTACCTGCAGTACGCGTACGCCCGGATCCAGTCGATCCTGCGCAAGGCGGGCGCGACCGAGCCTGCCGCGCACCCGGAGCTCGCACTCGCCCCGGCCGAGCGGGCTCTCGGCCTGCACCTGGACGCCTTCGGCGACACGGTCTTCGAGGCGGCGGCGGAGTACGCCCCGCACAAACTGGCCGCGTACCTGTACCAGCTGGCGTCGCTGTTCACGACGTTCTACGAC
Source organism: Streptomyces sp. NPDC002776 (assembly GCF_053592195.1). Lineage (NCBI taxonomy): Bacteria > Bacillati > Actinomycetota > Actinomycetes > Kitasatosporales > Streptomycetaceae > Streptomyces > Streptomyces sp. NPDC002776. The sequence goes on from NZ_JBSFVG010000001.1 coordinate 838,656, forward strand.
AAGTGCCCGGTGATCAAGCCGGAGCCGCCGAGGGACGTGGCGGAGAACCGTCTGCTGCTGTGCGACCTCACGGCCCGCACCCTCCACCGGGGCATGGCCCTGCTGGGCATCCGGACGCCCGCACGGCTGTAACCGCGCACGCGGGACCGCGGCCCGTCCTCTCCCCCGCTGGGAGGACGGGCCGCGGCGTGTGCGGGGGCGCTCAGCAGCCGATGGAGTTGAAGTCGGCGAAGGCGGCCCTGGTCTTCGTTCCGGCGACCCCGTCGACGGTGAGGCCGTAGTCGAAGATGTTCAGATAGCGCTGGAGCGCCTTGACGGTGTTGGTTCCGACGACTCCGTCGACGGCACCGGCGCCCAGGCCCAGGTCGTTGAACTTCCGCTGGGCCGCCTTCCAGCTGTTGGTGCCCAGCTGGCCGTCGATCGCGCCCGGGTTGTAGCCCGTGTCGCGCAGCCAGCACTGCCAGTTCTTGGCCTGGGTGGTGTTCAGGCCGAGGTTGTTGACCGCGAGCGGTGCGACGGCCTCGGCGCTCACGGCCGGCCGGGCGGCCGGTGCGGAGGCCGCGTGGGCGGTGCCCGTGGCGGCCAGGCCCCCCGCGGCGATCCCGGCCGCGGCGGTCAGACTGACGAGGGTCCTCGTCATGGCTCCCATGGTGTTCCCCCTTCGATGGGACGGTGGTGCGTCGCCATCGAGACTGCGGGGTCGGGCCGACCGCCCGCCACGGTCACCGGGCAAGTGACGGCCTCCCGGGACGTCCCGCGCGCTGACCTGCGAGGACGCGGTCGGCCGAGACGGCGGCGCGGGACGGCCGCGGTGGCCGGTTCCGGACGGCGGCGGGAACCGCGGGGCGGTGGGGGCCGTACTTGCCGGCATGGCGCGTTGGAGAGAGCTGCCCGCCGGATTGAGCCCGCAGGTGCGCCAGTTGGTGGTGCGCCTGCGCCGGCTGAAGGACCACAGCGGGCTGAGCATGCGGCAACTGGCCGTCAAGACGGGGTACAGCGCGAAGTCCTGGGAGCGGTACCTGGGCGGCCGGTCGCTGCCGCCCCGGGAGGCCGTGGCGGCGCTGGCCCGCGTCGGCGGGGACGATCCGACGAGGCTGCTCGCCCTGCACGAGGTCGCCGCGGAGGCGTGGGGTGCGCGCCGGGTGGCACCGGAGGCACCGCGGCGCCTGCGGGTCGTGTTCGTGTCGGGTGCGGTGGCCCTGGTGGTGGCGATCGCCACGTCGGTCGTGCTGGTCGTGCGGTTCACGGACGGCGGCTCCGGGGAGGAACGCGCGGCGGCGCCTCCGAGGCCCGCGTCGGCGTCCCGGTCCAAGCGCACCTACGAGTGCCGGGTCGAGCGGAGCGCGGACGGCCGCTGGTACGCGGGCAACAGCCGTACCCGGGACGCGATCCTGGCGTACGGCCAGGCGGGCCCGGAGGTAGCGGAGGCGCAGTGTCTGCTGCGCCGGGCGGGGTTCCCGGCGGGCGAGATCGACGGGATCTACGGCCCGTTGACGCAGGGCGCGGTCAAGCGGATCCAGGAGCGGGAGGGTCTGGTCGTGGACGGCATCATCGGGCCGCACACCTGGAAGGCCCTGCGCGGATGACCAGCGCCCGACTCGCCGCCGAGCTGCGGGAGTTGCGGTCGCGTACGGGCCTGAGCATGGCGGCGCTGGCGGGCCGGACGACGTACAGCAAGTCGTCCTGGGAGCGGTACCTCAACGGCAAGACGCTGCCGCCCCGGCGGGCCGTGCAAGAGCTGTGCCGGATCGCCCGGGAGCCCGAGGGCCGGTATCTGGCGCTGTGGGAGATCGCGGAGGCGGAGTGGAGCGGCCGGGCGAAGGAACCGGAGCCGCCCGTCGCGGCAGGCCGGCGGCGGCGCGCTCCGCTCGTGGCCGGGTGCGCCGTACTGCTCGCCGGGGTCGTCGCGGCGGGCCTGCTCCTGCTGCCGGGCGACGGCGCCGAACCGTCCGCCGCCCCCGCCGGCACGCTCACCGGCCCCCGCTGCCGAGGCGCCGCCTGCGAGGGGCAGGACCCCATGCACATGGGCTGCGGCAGGGGCCCCGCCACCCTCGCCGAGCACCGCACGGCCTCCGGAGCCTGGGTGGCGGTGCGCTACAACCCGGCGTGCGGGGCGAGTTGGGGCCGGATGTGGGGCACGCGGGTCGGGGACCGGCTGGAGGTGGAGGCGGGCGGCGCGACCCGCGGCAGGCGGATCGAGGACGGCATCGACGCGGACGCCTACGTCTACACGCCGATGACCGCGACGCCCCCCGGAGCCACCGTCCGCGCCTGCTTCTGGCCCGCCGACGGCCGCCGGGAGTGCGTGGACGCCCGCGCCGGCTAGGCCTCGATCCCGAACTCCTCCTTCAGCAGCCGCTCGACGTCCTCGTCCGCGACCTCGCGTGCGCTGACCGTGCCGTCGGCGCGGGTCTCGGTGAGGAGGTTGCCGTGCAGCAGGACATGGCGGTCGGGGGTGACGCGCTGGACGTAGCGGCTCTGGGTGAACGGGGAGCGCGGGTTGGTCCCGACGTGCCAGTTGAACACCTCGTAGTCGGGCTCCTCGAAGGGGTCCAGGGTGAAGGCGTACTGCTGCTCCCAGTCCTTGCCGTCGTGCCACTCCAGCATCCACAGCTCCAGCGGCCCGTGGTGCGGGACGTGCACGAGCCGGTGCCGGCGGCCCGCGCCGGGGAACTCGGCGCCGGTCCTCAGCGGCACCGGCTCCAGCAGCGCGCCGATGGCTCCGTAGCCGACGTCGGCGAGGTAGGGCTCGGGTTCGCCGGGGACCTGGACGAGCAGGGTCATGTGGGTGCGGGGCCGGCTCTCGGGCCGGTCCGCGCCGAGGACGACCCGGGCCGCCAGCGTGGTCACCCGGAAGCCGAGGGCCTCCAGGGCGTGCCGGAAGAGGGTGTTGTGCTCGTAGCAGTAGCCGCCGCGGCGCCCGTGGATCAACTTGGCCATGAGGTCGCCGAGTTCCAGCGAGGGCGCCCTGCCGCTGACGGCGTCCAGGTTCTCGAACGGAACGGACCGGGAGTGCGCCAGATGCACCCCCCGCAGCGTGGCCAGGTCGGCCCTGCGCTCCCCGTCCCATCCGATGCGGCCGAGATACGCGTCGAGGTCGAACTCCACTGTGTCGGACATGCCTTCACCCTAGGCAGCCGCCCCCGCCCCTGTCGGCGGACCTCAGCCGCAACAGCGCCGGGACTTCCGTCCTAGTCCCGCAGCCCTCGGCCCAACCGCCGCAGCCCTTCCGCGATCTGCTCCGGGGTCTCCGTCACGTAGCACAGGCGCAGGGTCGAGGGGTCGGGCTCGCCGGCGTAGAAGGGGGCGCCGGGGACGTAGGCGACGTCCTCGCGCACCACCTTCGGCAGCAGGGCGGCCGTGTCGTACGACTCGGGCAGCCGGGCCCACAGGAACATGCCGCCCTCGGGCCGGTTCCAGGTCGAGCCGGGCGGGAGGGCGTCGGCCAGGCCCGCGAGCATGGCGTCGCGCCGCTCGCCGTAGACGCGCGCGACGCGGGCCACGTGGGCGTCGAGGTCCCGGTCGGCCAAGTAGCGTGCGGCGGCGAGCTGGTTGACGGTCGGGGTGTGCAGGTCGGCGGCCTGCTTGGCGACCGTGCAGGCGCGGCGCAGCCCGGCCGGGGCGCGCAGCCAGCCCAGGCGCAGCCCGGGTGCCATGACCTTGGAGAAGGATCCGAGCAGGACGGTACGGTCCTCGGCGCCCGGGTGGGCCGCGATCCACGGCACGCGCTCGCCCTCGAAGCGCAGTTCGCCGTACGGGTCGTCCTCGACGATCCACAGCCCGTGCCGGGCGGCCACCGCGGCGACGGCGGCCCGGCGGGCGGCGGGCAGGGTGCGGCCGGTCGGGTTCTGGAAGGTGGGGACGGTGTAGAGCAGCTTGGGGCGCTCCCGGACGACCAGTTCCTCCAGCGCGGCCGGGTCGACGCCGTCCCCGTCGCCCGGCACCGCCACGAGCCGCGCCCCGGTGAGAGCGAAGGCCTGAAGTGCCGCCAGATAGCAGGGGCTTTCGACCAGCACGGTGTCCCCGGGCTCCAGCAGCGCGGTGGCGAGCAGGGACAGCGCCTGCTGCGAGCCGGTGGTGACGAGGATGTCGTCGGCGTCGGTGGCGAGCCCCCGCGCGGACGTCCGCGCGGCGAGCGCGGCCCGCAGCTCCGGCTCGCCCTCGGTGGGGGCGTACTGGAGCGCCCGCGCGGGCACGTCGGCCAGCACCGCCCCGTAGGCCGCCGCGATCCCCGCCACGTCGAACAGCTCCGGCGCCGGCAGCCCGCCGGCGAAGTTGATCACCTCGGGCCGCGCGGTGACGGCCAGGATGTCGCGTACCGGCGACCCTCCCACCGACCGGGCGCGGGAGGCGAGCGGCGGAACGGGCGCGGAACGGAACGGCACGGGCTCGACGACGGTCACGGGGCGGCTCCTCGTTGGCGATACGGCTGCTTCCCGCACTGTAAGGAGCTAGGTGGTGCCTACAAGCAGCTTTCCGCGATACGGACGCCCGGCCTCCGGGACGCGCTGGGCTACTGACGCTCCTGGAGCTTCTGAGCAGCCTCGGTGGCCCAGTAGGTGAGGATGTTCCGCGCTCCGGCCCGCTTGATCCCGGTGAGCGTCTCCAGGATGGCCCGGTCCCGGTCGATCCAGCCCTTCTCGGCGGCGGCCTCGACCATGGAGTACTCGCCGGAGATCTGGTAGGCGGCGACGGGCACGTCCACGGCGTCCGCGACGCGCGCGACGATGTCGAGATAGGGCCCGGCGGGCTTGACCATCACCATGTCGGCCCCCTCCTCCAGATCGAGGGCCAACTCCCGCAGGGAATCCCGGGCGTTGGCGGGGTCCTGCTGGTAGGTCTTGCGGTCCCCCTGGAGGGAGGAGCCGACGGCCTCGCGGAAGGGGCCGTAGAAGGCGGACGCGTACTTGGCGGTGTACGCGAGGATGGCGACGTCCTCCCGGCCGATCTGGTCCAGAGCGTCCCGGACGACCCCGATCTGCCCGTCCATCATCCCGCTGGGCCCGACGACATGGGCGCCGGCGTCGGCCTGGACCTGAGCCATCTCGGCGTACCGCTCCAGGGTGGCGTCATTGTCGACGCGCCCCTGGGCGTCGAGCACCCCGCAGTGTCCGTGGTCGGTGGTCTCGTCGAGACACAGATCGGACATCACGAGCAGCTCGTCACCGACCTCGGCGCGCACGTCCCGCAGGGCGACCTGCAAAATGCCGTCCGGGTCGGTCCCGGGGGTGCCGAGGGCGTCCTTCTTGCTCTCCTCGGGCACGCCGAAGAGCATGATCCCGGAAACGCCGGCGGCGACGGCCTCGGCGGCGGCCTTCTTCAGGCTGTCCCGGGTGTGCTGCACGACGCCCGGCATGGCGGCGATCGGCACAGGCTCACTGACCCCTTCCCGCACGAAGGCCGGAAGGATGAAGTCGGCCGGATGCAGCCGGGTCTCGGCAACCATCCGCCGCATGACAGCGGAACCCCGCAACCGCCGGGGCCGAGTCCCCGGAAAAGATCCATACGTCGTCATACCACCTACGCTACGCCCGCCCAGACCCCCCCGATGCCGACGCAATGTCGGCCTCCCCCACCCACCACAACCCCGCCCACGCAGCTACAGGCAGCCGTGCCCAACGCACGCAGCCGCGAGCCGTCGTCCTCCACCCACGCAGCCACGGACAGCCGCCCCCAACCCACGCAGCCGCAGGCAGTCGTGTCCTCCACCCACACAGCCGCAGGCCGTCGACCTCCACCCACGCCACCACAGACAGCCGCCCCCAACCCACGCAGCCGCAGGCAGTCGTGTCCTCCACCCACACAGCCGCAGACACCCGCCCCACCGCGACACCAGCGCCCCCACCGGCGCAACCACAGACACCCGCCCCCACCCACGCCACTGCGCACCGACACCCGACCCGCGCAACCGCGGGCAGCCGCGCCCCCAGCCCACGCAGCCGCAGGCCGTCGTGCCCCACCCACGTCACCGCGACACCAGCGCCCCACCCGCGCAACCGCGGGCCGTCGTGCCCAACCCGCGCAGCCGCAGACAACCGTCCCCCACCCGCGCGGCTGCAGACAGCCGCCCCCAACCCGCGTAGCTGCGGGCGTCCGCCGCTGGGGCGGCACTGGTGGGCTGGGGGTTCCCCCTCTGGGGGAGGCATCCCGCCAGCGGGGGCTCAGCGAAACCCACCCCACCCCAGCCCCAACCAACCCGCACCCCAAAAAGGCCCCCACGAAGGCGCCCCGCAACCCCCGCACCCGCACCCGCCCCCACCCCCACCAACCTGCACACCCCACCCCCACCAGTCATCCTGGAAGAACAAGCGCGCGCACCCAGGACCCCGACGGCCGCCCCCGACCGCCGCCGTCCCTCCGTACACCCCCGACGGAGGACCACATGACCGCCCCCCACCCCACCCCCGACCTCTTCGCCCTCTCGGAGATCCAGGGCCCAGTCCTGCGCCCCCGCGACCCCGGCTACGGCGACGAAGTCACCGGCTTCAACCTCGCCGCCCTCCACACCCCGGACGTCGTCGTAGGAGCCACCAGCCCCCACGACATCGTCACCGCCCTCCGCTGGGCCTCGGCCACCCACACCCCCGTCGCCGTCCAGGCCACCGGCCACGGCGCCAACTTCCCCATCGACCACGGCCTGCTCATCAACACCACCCGCATGACCGACGTGACGGTCACCCCGGAAACCCGCACCGCGAAGATCTCCGCGGGCGCCAAGTGGCGACACGTCCTGGACGCCGCCACCCCCTACGGCCTCGCCGCCCTCAGCGGCTCCGCCACCGACGCGGGAGCCATCGGCTACACCCTCGGCGGCGGCCTCCCCGTCCTGGGCCGCGCCTACGGCTTCGCCGCCGACCTGGTCCACAGCTTCCAGGTGGTCACCCCGGACGGCACCCTGCACGAAACGGACGCCACCCACGAACCGGAACTCTTCCGGTCCCTGAAGGGCGGCAAGGGAAACGTAGGCGTCGTCACCTCCATGACCTGCGGCCTGCTCGAACTCCCCACCCTCCTCGGCGGCGGAATCTACTGCGAGATCCAGCACGCCGAAGCCCTCATGACCGCCTGGGCACAGTGGGCCCAGGACGTCCCGGAGACCATGTGCAGCGCGTTCACGCTGCTGCGCCTGCCCCCGATCCCCCAGATCCCCGAACCCCTGCGCGGCGGCTCCTGGGCCCGCGTCGCGGTGGCCTGGCCCGCGGACCCCGCCGAGGGCGAAGCCCTGCTGGCACCGATCCGCGAGGCCGCCCCGGTAGCCGTCGACCTGGTCGAGGAGATGCCGTACGCGGCACTCGACCGCATCTACATGGAACCCCAGGACCCGCTCCCCGCCCGGGAATCGTGCAGCCTGCTGCGCGACCTCCCGCCGGAGGCGATCCGCGCCTTCCTCGACGAGGCGGGCCCGCAGGCAGCCGACTACCCCCTGCTGGCGGTCGGCCTGCGCCACATGGGCGGCGCCCTGTCCCGCCCGGCACGCACCGAGGACGCGATCTGCGCCCGGGACGCCACCTTCCTCCTCGAAGCGGTGGGCGTCCTGGCCGCCCCGCCGGCGGCGGAAGCGATCGAGCGGGCCACGGCCTCCCTGCACCGCACCATGGCTCCGTACGGCACCGGCCGCACCATGGTCAACATCCACGGCACCCCGGGCGACGCCGAGGACCGGGCCCGCGCCTGGACCCCGGAGGTCCTCACCCGCCTGCGCGAGGCCAAGAAGACGTACGACCCGGACAACCTGCTGCGCTACGGCCACACCGTCACGTAGCACGGCAGCCGGACATGCCACTGGGGCGGCACCGATCCGGTGCCGCCCCAGCCGACCGTCACGTTCAGGTCGTCGTACGCCTCCGCCGCGCCCCCGGCCGCCGCTCGCTCGGCCGGGTCACCGCGTCCCCCGCCTCCAGGGCCGCGGCCCGGCGCTGCGCGCCGAAGTCCGCCAGCGCCTCGGCCAGCTTGTGCACGGACGGCTCCGGAGCCATCACGTCCACCCGCAGCCCGTGCTCCTCGGCGGTCTTCGCCGTGGCGGGACCGATGCAGGCGATCACGGTCACGTTGTGCGGCTTGCCGGCGATCCCGACCAGGTTCCGCACCGTGGAGGACGACGTGAAGAGAACGGCGTCGAAGCCACCCCCCTTGATCGCCTCCCGGGTCTCCGCCGGCGGCGGCGACGCCCGCACGGTCCGGTAGGCCGTGACGTCGTCCACCTCCCAGCCCAGCTCGATCAGCCCGGCGACCAGCGTCTCGGTGGCGATGTCGGCCCGCGGCAGGAACACCCGGTCGATCGGGTCGAAGACCGGGTCGTATGGCGGCCAGTCCTCCAGCAGGCCCGCGGCCGACTGCTCCCCGGACGGCACCAGATCCGGCTTCACCCCGAAGGCGATCAGCGCCTTGGCCGTCTGCTCCCCCACCGCCGCGACCTTGATCCCGGCGAAGGCCCGCGCGTCGAGCCCGTACTCCTCGAACTTCTCCCGCACGGCCTTGACCGCGTTCACCGAGGTGAAGGCGATCCACTCGTACCGCCCGGTCACCAGCCCCTTGACCGCGCGCTCCATCTGCTGGGGCGTGCGCGGCGGCTCGACGGCGATGGTCGGCACCTCGTGCGGCACGGCCCCGTAGGACCGAAGCTGGTCGGAGAGCGAGGCCGCCTGCTCCTTGGTGCGCGGCACGAGCACTCGCCAGCCGAAGAGCGGCTTGGACTCGAACCACGACAGCTGCTCGCGCTGGGCGGCTGCGGAACGCTCACCGACCACGGCTATGACCTGCCGCCCGCCCTCCGGCGAGGGCAGCACCTTGGCCTGCTTCAGCGTCTGCGCGATGGTGCCGAGCGTGGCGGTCCAGGTCCGCTGACGCGTGGTCGTGCCGGCGACCGTGACCGTCATCGGCGTATCGGGCTTGCGCCCGGCCGCCACCAGCTCACCGGCGGCCGCGGCGACGGAGTCGAGGGTCGTCGAGACGACCACCGTGCCGTCGGAGGCACCCACCTCCGTCCAGCACCGGTCGGACGCCGTGCGCGCGTCCACGAACCGCACGTCCGCGCCCTGCGCGTCACGCAGCGGCACACCGGCGTACGCGGGCACACCGACCGCGGCCGCGACACCCGGGACGACCTCGAAGGGCACCCCCGCCGCGGCGCACGCCAGCATCTCCTCGGCGGCGTAGGCGTCGAGCCCGGGGTCCCCGGACACCGCACGCACGACCCGCCTGCCGCCCCGCGCGGCCTCCATGACAAGATGTGCGGCATCCCGCACAGCGGGTGCACCAGCGGTTGTTGACGTACCGTCAACGACCGCGAGCTGAGGCGTGCCTGTGCCCGGAACAGGGTCCGAAGAGGGATCCGTGTTCACGACGGACACGCCCGGCCTGGCGTGCACCCGGACGACGTCGAGCACGTCGTGCTCGGCGACGAGGACGTCCGCGTTCGCCAGCGCCTCGACGGCGCGCAGAGTCAGCAGCCCCGGATCCCCGGGTCCGGCACCGAGGAAGGTGACGTGACCGTGTTCCAGGCCGGCGGAAAGGGCGGTGGGGCTCACTGTGCTCGCTCCCCCATCAGACCGGCCGCGCCCTGGGCAAGCATGTCGGCCGCGAGTTCGCGACCGAGTGCCAGCGCATGGTCGTGCGTCTCGGGCACGGGACCGGTGGTGGACAGCTGCACCGTACGAGAGCCGTCGGTCGTGCCGACGACGCCCCGCAGGCGCATCTCCTTGACAATCTGCCCGTCGCCCAGCAGGTCGGCCAGCGCGCCCACAGGGGCGGAGCAGCCGGCCTCCAGGGCGGCGAGCAGGGACCGTTCGGCCGTCACGGCGACCCGCGTGAACGGGTCGTCGAGCTCGCCGAGCGCGGCGATCAGGTCCGCGTTGTCCGCGGAGCACTCGATCGCCAGGGCCCCCTGGCCGGGGGCGGGCAAAACCGTGTCGACCGAGAGGAAGTCGGTCACCTCGTCGATGCGTCCGATGCGGTTCAGTCCGGCGGCGGCGAGCACGACGGCATCCAGCGCGCCGTCCCGCACGAACCCGATCCGCGTGTCGACGTTGCCGCGGATCGGCACCGTCTCGATGTCCAGCCCGTGGCTGCGCGCGTACCCGTTCAGCTGCGCCATGCGGCGCGGCGAACCCGTACCGATGCGCGCCCCGCGCGGCAGGTCGGTGAACTTCAGCGCGTCCCGGGCGACGATCACGTCCCGCGGGTCCTCGCGCTCCGGGATCGCGGCCAGCGCCAGGTCCTCGGGCTGCCCGGTGGGCAGGTCCTTGAGGGAGTGCACCGCGAAGTCGACCTCGCCGCGCAGCAGCGCGTCCCGCAGCGCGGTGACGAACACCCCCGTGCCGCCGATCTGCGCGAGGTTCTCCCGCGACACATCGCCGTACGTGGTGATCTCGACGAGCTCAACGGGCCTTCCCGTCACCCGGCGCACGGCGTCCGCCACCTGCCCGGACTGGGCCATGGCGAGCTTGCTGCGCCGGGTCCCGAGCCTCAGTGCCTTGTCTTTCATGCCGGCCCTCGGTCCTTCTCGGTGCTGTCCTCGGCCCGGGAGACGGCGGCCACCGTCTCGGGGTCGAGGTCGAACAGGGTCCGCAGTGCGTCCGCGTACCCGGCGCCGCCGGGTTCGGCCGCGAGCTGCTTGACCCGTACGGTCGGCGCGTGCAGGAGCTTGTCCACGACGCGCTTCACGGTCTGGGTGATCTCGCTGCGGTGCTTGTCGTCGAGACCCGGCAGCCGCCCCTCGAGCCGGGCGATCTCCCCGGCGACGACATCCGCGGCCATGGTGCGCAGCGCGACCACGGTCGGCGTGATGTGCGCGGCCCGCAGCGCCGCCCCGAAGGCGGCGACCTCGTCGGAGACGATACGGCGCACCTGGTCGACGTCGGCCGCCATCGGAGCGTCCGCCGAGGCGTCGGCGAGCGACTCGATGTCCACCAGCCGCACCCCGGCCAGCCGGTGCACGGCCGCGTCGATGTCCCGCGGCATCGCGAGGTCGAGCAGGTACAGCACGGGTTCGGGCCGCGCGGACTCGGCCACCGACTCGGGCCTGCGACGCTCGGGGATCCGTCCGGCGGTGGCCGCGGCGGCCGCGAGCGCGGCGATGGCCTCGGCCTCGTCGGGGGTGGTCTGCGGGCGCGGGGCGTTGTCCACCCAGGCGGCGTGCTGCTCCAGCTCGGCGGCCCCCATCCCGGCCACGGCGGCCTCCCCGAGCACGGAGAAGCCGGCGGTGGCCCGGACGGCGGGCAGGTCGAGCGGGCAGTTCTCCTCGGCGGCGGGACCCGCGACGGACGCGGAGCCCGCGGGCTGCCGTACCGCCGGGGCGGAGACCGGAGCCTGATCGGGGCCGGGCTGCGCGAAGGGCACCCGGCCCGTCAGCGCTCCGGCGATGGTCTCCGCGGCCAGCACGATGCCCGTCGCCCCGGTGCAGGACACCGCGACATCGGCACGTGTCAGTTCATCGGGCACCGCGTCCATCGGCACCGCACGCGCCGGCCCCGCCGCGCCCTCGTTCAGGATCTCGACGAGCCGCTCGGCCCGGTCGGCCGTACGGTTCGCGATCACGATCTCGGCGACCCCGGCCCGCGCCAGCGTCGCCGCGGCCAGCGAGGACATCGACCCGGCGCCGATGACCAGCGCCTTCTTCCCGCGCGCCCAGTCCTGCACGGCCGTACCGCCGGAGAGCTGCTCCAGCCCGAAGGTGACCAGGGACTGCCCGGCGCGGTCGATGCCGGTCTCGGAGTGCGCGCGCTTGCCGACCCGCAGGGCCTGCTGGAACAGGTCGTTGAGCAGGCGCCCCGCGGTGTGCAGGTCCTGCGCCCGGGCCAGCGAGTCCTTGATCTGCCCGAGGATCTGCCCCTCGCCGACGACCATGGAGTCCAGCCCGCAGGCCACCGAGAACAGGTGGTGGACAGCCCGGTCCTCGTAGTGCACGTAGAGATAGGGCGTGAGCTCGTCCAGCCCCACCCCGCTGTGCTGGGCGAGCAGCGTGGACAGCTCGGCGACACCGGCGTGGAACTTGTCCACGTCGGCGTACAGCTCGATCCGGTTGCAGGTGGCGAGCACCGCGGCCTCGGTGGCCGGCTCGGCGGCGACCGTGTCCTGGATCAGCTTGACCTGGGCGTCCGCGTTCAACGCGGCCCGCTCCAGCACGCTGACCGGGGCGCTGCGGTGGCTCAGTCCTACGACGAGAAGGCTCATGCCGGCATCACGGCGGGTACGTCCCCGTCGGGTCCCTTGTCGCCGGACTCGGCGCGGACGGCGGGCACACGACCGGCGCCGTCGGCCGCCGCGGCTTCCTCGCCGGCCTTGCGCTGCTCGTGGAAGGCGAGGATCTGCAGCTCGATGGAGAGGTCGACCTTGCGCACGTCGACGCCCTCGGGGACGTTCAGCACGGTCGGCGCGAAGTTCAGGATGGAGGTGACCCCGGCGGCGACCAGCCGCTCGCACACCTGCTGGGCGGCTCCGGCCGGAGTGGCGATGACACCGATGGACACGCCGTTGTCGTCGATGATCTTCTCGAGCTCGTCGGTGTGCTGCACCGGGATCCCGGCGACGGGCTTGCCGGCCATCGCGGGATCGGCGTCGATCAGCGCCGCCACCCGGAAGCCGCGCGAGGCGAAGCCGCCGTAGTTGGCGAGCGCCGCGCCGAGGTTGCCGATACCGACGATCACAACCGGCCAGTCCTGGGTCAGCCCCAGTTCGCGGGAGATCTGGTACACGAGATACTCGACGTCGTAACCCACGCCACGCGTCCCGTAGGAGCCCAGGTACGAGAAGTCCTTGCGCAGCTTCGCGGAGTTGACCCCCGCCGCGGCCGCGAGTTCCTCGGAGGAAACCGTGGGTACCGAGCGCTCGGAGAGTCCGGTCAGCGCACGGAGGTACAGCGGAAGCCGGGCGACGGTGGCCTCGGGAATCCCTCGGCTACGGGTCGCCGGTCGGTGAGTTCGGCCAGTTGCCACGGTGCTCCTGCGGGTAGAGCGGGGCTGTAGGCGGTCATGCGTCCCCAGACCGCCCCGTCGAATGCAGGCTATGTCTTTGTGAACGCGTGCACAAAGATGGTGTCCGATTTGCCCGGCCAACGTGACCGGGGTCACGCGCGTCCGTCTCGGAGGCAAAACCGCACACTTCCCTCATCAATCTCGCCCCCAAGACCAACTCTCCATCGATCCTAAGCGACCGGCCGGACTAGTTGGACTGGTCGGTCAGTGCCTTGCGGAGCCGCTCCTCGTTCACGCGCCAGAACGTGTGCTGCTCTCCGTCGACGAGCACGACGGGGATCTGTTCCCAGTACTGGTCGTGGAGTTGGGGGTCCTGGGTGATGTCCTTCTGCTCCCAGCGGACCCCGAGATCACCGCAGACCTTCTCGATGACGATCTGTGCGTCATCACACAGATGACAGCCCGGCTTGCGGACGAGAGTGACGAGCCGGTCCTGGGGCGCCTGCGCCTTGCGGCGGAAGAGTGGACTCATGTCAGCCATTCTCGCCCGCGCCGAGGCGGCCGGGACAGCCGCCGACATCGCCCGGGAGCCCGCGGACAGGGGCCGCCGCGGCGATGACTTCTTTAACGGCACGGTCGCGGAGAGTTCACAGCCTCCCAACCTCTCGACTCCGGAACCCCCGAACAAAATGGCTATGCTCACGCCATGGCCGCTCTCGGATGGCTCACTCCCCGTAGGCGCTCCGCCACCGCGCGGAGCGTGTTGGCAGGCGAGGCCTCGGCGGAGGCCGCGCGCAAGTCGGTCCCCCCGGAGGACGAACCGCAGTTCCCGGTGCTCGGGGACGACCGGGCGGCGGCGTTCTTCGACCTGGACAACACCGTGATGCAGGGCGCCGCACTGTTCCACTTCGGCCGTGGCCTGCACAAACGGAAGTTCTTCGAGACCCGTGACCTGGCCCGCTTCGCCTGGCAGCAGGCGTGGTTCCGGCTGGCCGGGGTCGAGGATCCCGAGCACATGCAGGAGGCGCGGGACTCGGCGCTGTCGATCGTCAAGGGCCACCGGGTCTCGGAGCTGATGTCGATCGGCGAGGAGATCTACGACGAGTACATGGCCGAGCGGATCTGGCCCGGGACGCGGGCGCTGGCGCAGGCCCATCTGGACGCGGGCCAGAAGGTGTGGCTGGTGACGGCGGCACCGGTGGAGATCGCGCAGGTGATCGCGCGCCGACTGGGCCTGACCGGTGCCCTCGGCACGGTGGCGGAATCGGTGGACGGCGTCTACACGGGCAAGCTGGTCGGGGAACCCCTGCACGGCCCGGCGAAGGCGGAGGCGGTCCGGGCGCTGGCGACGGCGGAGGGCCTGGACCTGACCCGCTGCGCGGCCTACAGCGACAGCCACAACGACATCCCGATGCTGTCCCTGGTGGGCCACCCCTACGCGATCAACCCGGACGCCAAGCTCCGCAAGCACGCCCGCGAACTGGACTGGCGCCTGCGCGACTACCGGACGGGCCGCAAGGCCGCCAAGGTCGGCATCCCCGCGGCGGCCGGAGTCGGCGCGGTGGCCGGCGGCACGGCCGCGGCGATCGCCATCTCGCGCCGCCGCCGCTGAACCGGCCCGCGCCCGCGTCTCCGGCCGACCGGACCGCGCCCACCCGCGCCCACCTCTGATCACCAGCCCTCCGCGCCGACGGAACCCGGCCAATCGCAAGACCGTACCCACTCAACCCGCTGTCCAGCCCCCTTGGCTGCACACGGCCACAACACGCCCCGGCCCCGACCGGAATACGCCCACACCTGATCAACAAACGATCACAGTGCGGCACTTGATCGGGCCTCATTCGGTTACAGAAGCGACGTAATCGATGATTTGAGCAACTGGGTGTAGCAGCGCCTGTACGAAGCGTTATTCTCCTCAGACGCAATCCGGTACCCCTCCGTCGCTACGACGGGTGAACGGTCCCGTACTGCACGTGATGGAAGCTCTGCCTCTGGGAGTCCCGTGTACCCACACGTCGGGGTTGACGCCTCGGGCCTGGCTACGCTGCGCGCAACGGTCCAAGACCTGTTGCGCGGCTTCGTCCCCACCGCGTACGCCGTCCCCACCCTTGCCGTAGCCGCCACCCCCGTCGGGCCGTGCTACGCGCTCGCCGACGGCGGCCCCGCCGTCGGCAGACGGGGGCGTTCGACCGGTGCCACGACCGCCCGGCGTCCGGCCGCTGACAGCGACAGCGCCCGCATGATGGATCTCGTCGAACGCGCACAGGCCGGCGAGGCCGACGCCTTCGGGCGTCTCTACGACCAGTACAGCGACACTGTCTACCGGTACATCTACTACCGCGTGGGCGGAAAGGCCACCGCCGAGGACCTCACGAGCGAGACCTTTCTGCGCGCCCTGCGGCGGATCGGCACCTTCACCTGGCAAGGGCGTGACTTCGGCGCCTGGCTCGTCACCATCGCCCGCAATCTCGTCGCCGACCACTTCAAGTCCAGCCGCTTCCGGCTGGAGGTCACCACCGGCGAGATGCTCGACGCCAACGAGGTCGAGCGCTCCCCCGAGGACTCGGTGCTGGAGTCGCTGTCCAACGCGGCCCTGCTGGACGCCGTCCGGCGGCTCAATCCACAGCAGCAGGAGTGCGTCACGCTCCGCTTCCTCCAGGGCCTCTCCGTCGCCGAGACCGCCCGCGTCATGGGCAAGAACGAAGGGGCCATCAAGACCCTCCAGTACCGCGCCGTACGCACCCTCGCCCGGCTCCTGCCGGACGACGCCCGCTGACCGCATACGGTCGGTAATGGCCAAGTCGCTTTCGGTAATAGTCCGTTGACTTCCCGATCCGATCATCCGCCGTCCGTAACCCAAGTGCCGCGACGCTCGTTGTGCGGGATGCAGGCTCCCTGTGGTCACCACCCGGCCACCGCCGATCACCCGATCGTGTGGATGTGCTCAGGTGGTGCAACCCTCAGGACCCCCTGGGGAGTCGACCGTCATGACGAGAGGAGGTGCCGCCAGTGATCGCGAACGTATCGGCGCACCGGCGGGCGAACGCCTTCGCCCTGGCCCTGGAGGAGCAGTCCGACCGGGGCACGGCGGCCGAGCAGTCCGAAGGACCGGCACCGGCCCCGGCTGCTGCGGAACAGACCGGGCAGGGCCGCCTGTTGGCCCTCGCCTCGGGTCTCGGCGAACTGCCCAAACCGGAGATGGATCCGGAGGTCAAGGTCGTGCAGCGGGCCCAGCTCGTGGCCGCGATGGAGGCCATGCTGCTGGAGGGCGCGGGCGGCGGGATGGATTCCGCGGTACCCGAACAGCGCTCCCATCGGGCCCGGGGCGCACACCGGGCGACCCCGCTCGGCAAACTGCGACCGCGGTCCCGGCTCACCAAGGGCCTGGCCGCTGGCGGCCTCAGCGTCGGAGTCGCCGCCGGTGCCTTCGGCGGAGTCGCCGCCGCCAGCGGTGACGCCCTGCCCGGCGACTCGCTCTACGGCCTCAAGCGCGGCATCGAGGACTTCAAGCGCGGCCTCACCGACACCGACAGCGAGCGCGGCCAGGTCTTCCTCGACCAGGCCTCCACCCGGCTCAGCGAAGCGCGCCGGCTGATGGAGCGCGACCGCGGCGGCCACCTCGACCACGAATCCCTCGGCGAGATCCGCCGCGCCCTGTCCGGGATGCACCACGACGCCTCCGAGGGCCACCGGCTGCTCTCCGCGGCGTACGCGGCCGACCCGGACTCGCTCGGCCCCATGCAGGCGCTGTCCGCCTTCTCCCGCTCGCACCGCGACACCTGGGGCGCCCTGCGCGACCGGCTCCCCGTGCAGCTCGGCGACGTCGGTGAGCGGGTGTCGTCGGTCTTCGACGCCATAGACGAAGAAGTGGCCCCGCTGCAGACCCTGCTGCCCGAGCCTCCCGCCAAGGGCGGCGGCTCCGGCCCCCGGCAGGGCGGTTCCGGCGCGGCCTCCACCGGCTCGTCCGGCACGGACCGCTCGGCGGCCCCCAGCAGCGGCAACAGCGCCTCCGACGGCCGCCAGTCCAGCAGCGGCGGTCCCAGCAGGTCCGCGAGTTCCGGTGGCGAGGACGACGGCCTGCTCGGCGGCAGCACCGGCGGCCTGCTCGACCCGCCGAAGGAGAGCACGGGCAGTACGACTCCGTCGACCAGCACCCCGCCGGTCCCGGAGCCGGATGTGACACTCCCGCCGCTCCTCCCGGGCCTGCTCCCCGGGTTCGGCATCGACGGCGAGAACGCGGACTAGCCGGTACGCGGATCGGGGGCGCCCTTCTCGGGAAGGACGCCCCCGTTGCCGTACAAACGTTTCTTCGGTCCGCCCGGGTGCGGCAGGGCTCAGAAGAAGACCGACCTGCGCTGCACCAGCAGCTTGTACAGGGTGTGCTGGATCTGTTCCCTGACCTGGTCCGTCAGGTTGAACATCAGCATCGGATCCTCCGCCGCCTCCAGCGGATAGCCGTCGGTGAGGATGGGCTCGCCGAACTGGATCGTCCACTTCGTCGGCAGCGGGATCGCGCCGAGCGGGCCGAGCCACGGGAAGGTCGGCGTCAGCGGGAAGTACGGGAATCCGAGGACCCGGGCCAGCGTCTTGGCGTTGCCGATCATCGGGTAGATCTCCTCCGCCCCCACGATCGAGCACGGGATGATCGGGGCGCCTTGGCGCAGTGCCGTGGAGACGAAGCCGCCGCGGCCGAAGCGCTGGAGCTTGTAGCGCTCACTGAAGGGCTTGCCGATGCCCTTGAAGCCCTCCGGCATCACGCCGACCAGTTCGCCCTGGCCGAGGAGGCGTTCGGCGTCCTCCGCGCAGGCCAGGGTGTGGCCGAGCTTGCGGGCGAGCTCGTTGACCACCGGCAGCATGAAGACCAGGTCCGCGGCGAGCAGCCGTAGATGACGCCCGGCGGGGTGGTTGTCGTGGACGGCGACCTGCATCATCAGGCCGTCCAGCGGCAGGGTGCCGGAGTGGTTGGCGACGATCAGGGCGCCGCCCTCGGCCGGGATGTTCTCCACACCCTTCACCTCGACCCGGAAGTACTTCTCGTACACCGGGCGCAGCAGCGACATCAGGACCTGGTCGGTCAGCTCCTCGTCGTAGCCGAAGTCGTCGACCTCGTAGTCCCCGGTGAGGCGGCGGCGCAGGAAGGACAGACCGCCGGCGATGCGCTGTTCCAGGCCGCCGCCCTCCTGCTGCTCCCGCATCTCTTCCGTCACCGGGACATCATCCTGCGCGGCCGCCGGGTCGGGCAGGGGCTGGGCCTCAGGGACCTCACGGACCTCATGGACCAGCGCGGGCTCCGCGCTCTTGCGCCGGTTCCCCACGCTCCGGCGCCGCACCGGCCGCTGTACGGCGCCCGCGCGGGACCGGTCGTCGTCGAACGGAATGACCTTGGCGTCCGCCATCGTTGATGCGCTCCTCAGTTGGCGCTCTGCGTCGGGGGGTGACCGCTGCCCTCGAGGGACAGCGCGGCGATCCGGTCGACGGCCCCCGCGAGGGCCTCCGGCGGGAGCAGTCCGGGTCCGCGGCTGCGCGCGAAGTCCGCGAAGGTCTCCGCGGTCGTGTACTTCGGCTGGAAGCCGAGCGTCTCCCGCATCTGGTCCGTGGCCACGACCCGGCCGTGGGTGAGCAGCCGGATCTGTTCGGGCGAGAAGTCCGTCATGCCGAGCGTGCGCACCAGCGAGCCGGCCCAGGTGACGGCGGGCAGCAGCAGGGGCACGGTGGGCCGGCCGAGCCGTCGCGAACACTGCGACAGCAGCAGGACTCCGTCACCGGCGATGTTGAAGGTGCCGCTGTTGAGGGTGCCGCGCTCGGGTTCGTGCGAACCGATTCGCAGCACCTCGATCACATCGTCCTCGTGCACGAACTGCAGCCGTGGGTCGTAGCCGAACACGGTCGGCAGCACGGGCAGTGAGAAGTACGCCGCGAGCGGGGTGTCCGCGGTCGGGCCGAGGATGTTGGCGAACCGCAGCACACAGACGGCGACGTCCGGCCGCCGCCGGGCGAAGCCGCGCACATAGCCCTCGACCTCGACGGTGTCCTTGGCGAACCCGCCGCTGGGCAGCGACTTGGGCGGGGTGGTCTCGGTGAACATAGCGGGATCGCGCGGCGCCGACCCGTACACGTTCGTACTGGACTTCACCACCAGCCGCTTGACGGCCGGCGACTTCTGGCAGGCCCCGAGCAGCTGCATGGTGCCGATGACGTTGGTCTCCTTGACCGTGGTCCGGCTGCCGGCGCCGAGCGCCGTGCCCGTGACGTCCAGGTGTACGACCGTGTCGGCGCCCGTCTCGGCCAGCACCCGCGCTATGCCGGCCTGCCGGATGTCGGCCTGGATGAAGTCCGCACCGCCCAGATGGTGCTCGGGCGGAACCGCGTCCACGGCGACGACCCGGTCGACCTGGGGGTCACGCTGGATCCGCCGTACGAACCGGCCCCCCAGTTGACGGGCCACTCCGGTCACGAGCACGACCTTGCCCAAGATCAGCGCCTTCCTTCCAGGAATCGTCCAGACCTGATGTACCGCTGCTCGTTACCCTGCCGGGTTCCCCGTGTGCCGCCAACTTAGCGGCTCGGTGTCGCGCTGTGAGGACCACCCACTGCACGAAGTGACGGCACCCCCGGACGTACGAACAGACCGAGCCATCCCGGCGTCCAGACCTACGCACAGGCTCCGGTCCGCCGCACACCGGCCCCGGGAACGCGCGCGGCCCCCCACCTGTCCGGTGGGGGGCCACACGTACGCTCTCGCGGCTCGCGTCGCGACCTTACTTCTTGTTGCGACGCTGAACGCGCGTGCGCTTGAGCAGCTTGCGGTGCTTCTTCTTGGCCATCCGCTTGCGCCGCTTCTTGATAACAGAGCCCACGACTACCCTCGCTCACTTCTCATCACTCGGTGTTTGGGCGCCATGGGCCCACACGACCTACGAGGGGCTAGCCTAACCCGCCCGAGCGCTGAGGTCGTAATCGAGGTGGCCGGGGGAGATCCGATGGTGCCCTGAGGACTCCCCCGCACCCGTGTGCCGTCAGGCGGTTTCCACCCCCACATAACTCTCGCGGAGGTACTCGTGCACCGCTTGCTCGGGGACGCGGAAGGACCGCCCCACCCGGATCGCGGGCAGATGACCGCTGTGCACCAAGCGGTACACGGTCATCTTCGACACTCGCATCACCGAGGCGACTTCCGCCACGGTAAGGAACTGAACCTCGTTCAGAGGCCTCTCGCCAGCTGCAGCCATGACACACCTGAACCTTCCGCACTCGACGGCCACCGGCTTCCCCTTCCGGTGACTCTTCGTCGTTGCGTGCTCACTCCCCAATGTAGGGGCGGGTGATGCGAGTGGGGAAGAGGTGCACCCATCGGCGGCCTACTGTGACAGACACGCTCGATTGAGTACGTAGCGGGTAAGCGGCCGGTAGTAATCGGACCGCACAGCGTCATCAAGTGGAACGACGACGGACACGGTCCCCTCGGCCTCCCCCACGAAGAGCGCGGGGTCATCCGTATCGGCGAGACCAATGGCCTCGAACCCCAGCTGACCTGCTCCGCAGACCCAGCCGTGATCCCCGATGACCAGCTCCGGCAACGGCCCGCCGGCCTCGGCGGCCGCGGCCAGCGCGGTACGAACCGGGAGGGGCGAGTGGGTGTGTGCGCCGGTCTCACCACCGGAGCCCGGGTGGCCCGGTTCTCGCACGAGCGCGACTCCTCGTACGTAGTCCAGGTTGTACGTGCGTAGACCGAACCGGGTCGTTATGTCGACACAGCGACCCTGCGCCGGTGTGAGTACAACACAGCCGGCCGTCGAGAGAGCGTCCGCCAAAGCGACGTAGAAACCGAGCAGCCGATGCGGATGTCCGGTGCCGATCAGCACGGGGCCGCTGCGCTGAGCGACGGCCGCGATCCGGGCGGCGAAGGAGTCGAGAGCGGCCACAGTTCGCGCCGGATCGATGACATCATGCCCGTCCACGCGCGACGGATCAGCGGAAACTCCACATTTATCGGCCATGAGTGCGACCAATTCGCGGGGCTCCCAGGAACATTGCGGATCAATCCCGAGCAAAACCCTCGGATCCCGGGCCGCGAAGAGCCGATAACTCCGCAGACTCGCCTCCCGCGAGGTGGCCACCACCCCCGCCAGCCGAGCAGCGACCAGATGAGCACGCAGAGCACCGATGGACAACACGGGAGCGATGCTGACGGACGAACCCGCCCGGGACGACCAGAACGGCAGAACACCCCACGGTCGGCGTAACGGCCCCATCAGCCCGTCCGGCGTTTGAGGACGAGGCCCTCTCAGCCCGTCCGGCGTTTGAGGACGAGGCCCTTTCGGGGCCGACCGGGGGGTCCAGGGGGCGGAGCCCCCGGGCGGGGCGGAAGGGGCGGCAGCCCCTGGGGGTGGGACGGGTAGGGGCGGCGGGGGCGAAACCCCCTCCCCTACGGCAACAGCCCCCGCAACGGAAACACCGCCCGCCGAGCCGCCAGCACGGCCTGGTCCAGCCGATCCGCAGGGTCGTACCCCGCCTCCCACGCCCCCCACTCCACCGGCCACCGCCCGTCCGTCATCCGCGCCGGCGCCAACTGCCGCGTACGAGCGAACACTTCCTGCCGCCACCCCTCAGGAATAACGGCCTCCGGCGCGATCTCCCGCCCCGCCGCGATCCCCACCAGATGCGTCCACGACCGCGGCACGACATCCACCACCGCGTACCCGCCACCCCCGAGCGCCACCCACCGCCCCTCGGCGAACTCATGCGCCAGCTCATGACAGGCGACCTGCACAGCCCGCTGCGCATCCAGCGACACCGCCAGATGCGCCAACGGATCCTCGAAGTGCGTATCCGCCCCATGCTGCGTCACCAGCACCTGCGGCCGGAACTCAGCAATCAGCTCCGGCACCACGGAGTGAAACGCCCGCAACCACCCCGCGTCCCCCGTCCCCGCCGGCAACGCCACATTCACCGCCGATCCCTCGGCCTCCCCGGCCGCCCCGGTCTCCTCCGGCCACCCGGTCTGCGGGAACAGCGTCCGCGGATGCTCGTGCAGCGAGATCGTCAGAACCCGCGGATCCTCCCAGAAGGCGGCCTGCACCCCGTCCCCGTGATGCACGTCCACATCCACGTACGCGACCCGCTCGGCACCCAGCTCCAACAGCCGCGCGATGGCGAGCGACGCGTCGTTGTAGATGCAGAACCCCGACGCACTCGCGGGCATCGCATGATGCAGCCCGCCCGCGAAGTTCACCGCGTGCAGCGCGTCACCCCGCCACACGGCCTCCGCGGCCCCCACCGACTGCCCCGCGATCAGCGTCGAGACCTCGTGCATCCCCGCGAACGCCGGATCATCGAGCGTCCCCAGCCCGTACGACCCGTCCGCCGCCCCCGGATCCACCGACGCGGCCTTCACGGCCGCGATGTAGTCCTCCCGGTGCACGAGCCGCAGCGTCGACTCCCCCGCCGCCTTCGCCGCGACCACATCGACCTCCCGGTCGAGCCCGAAGGCCTCGACCAGTCGCCGGGTCAGCGCGAGCCGGACCGGATCCATCGGATGCTCCGGACCGAAGTCATATCCCGTTACTGCCTCGTCCCACATCAGCTGTGCGCGGCCGCTCATGCCCGCCACCGTATCGGTCCGGTTGAGCGTCGAACGACCGGGCGTACACGAGCGTCACCAGCACCAACACCATCGGCGCCAGCATCGCCCCGCGATAACTCCACGCATCGCCCAAGGCCCCCACCAACGGCGAACCGATCAAAAAGCCCACATAGTTGAACACATTCAGCCGGGCAACGGCCGCATCGGACGCCCCCGGGAACAACCGCCCCGCCGCCGCGAAGGTCTGCGGCACCAGCACACACAACCCCAGCCCCACCAAGGTGAACCCGAGCATCCCCACCCACGCCCCGGGCGCCACGGCCACGACGGCGAACCCACCCGCCGCGACCACCGTCCCGCCCCGCACCACCGCCACGGCCCCGAACCGCCGCACCCCGAAGTCCCCGATGGCCCGCCCCACCAGCGTGGTCACCATGTAGACGGCATACGGCACGGTCGCGAGCTGCTCACTGCTCCCGAGCACGTCCTGGAGGTACTTCGCGCTCCAGTTGGAGACCGTGGAATCCCCGATGTACGCGAAGGTCATCACCAGACACAACGGCAGCAGCACCTTGAACCCGACGCCCCCCGCCGAGCCCTTCACCGCCTCCCCCCGCACAGCCGCCGCCGGCTCCCCGTCGACGTACCACCGACTCCCCACGAACGCGGCGGGCAGCAGCACGACCACGACGGGCAGGTACGACACGAACAGCGCGAGATCCCAGTGCGCCCCCGCCCACGCCAGCGAGGCCCCCAGAATCCCGCCCAGGCTGTACGCGGCGTGGAAACTGAGCATGATGCTGCGCCCGTACGACCGCTGCAGACTGACCCCGAGCATGTTCATCGAAGCGTCCAACGCCCCCACCGACAGCCCGAACGCCCCGAGCGCCGCGGCCAGCTCGACCATCCGGTCCCCGGCCGCGACCCCCAGCAGCGCCAGGAACACCACCGGCTGGGACCACCGCAGCACCCGGCTGGGCGGCACCCGCTTCACCAGCCGCCCGGTCGCCACGCTCCCGACACCGGCCAGGACGGGCACGGCGGCGAGGAAGACCGGCAGCAGCGCGTCGGAGACCCCGTACCGGTCCTGGATGGCCGGGATCCGGGTCACCAGCAGCGCGAAGGCGACGCCCTGGGCGAAGAAGCTGAACGCCAGCGAGGCCCTGCCGCGCCGCAGCACATCAGTCATGGCGGGAGCGTAGGGCCCGTGCGTACTCGTGGGTAGATCCAGCCAAAGATGAGTTTCCCTCAGCTTCGGTCAGACCAGCAGGTCGTTCAACTCCCCCATGTCACCGAAGAGTCCGGTGGCACCCTCCAGCCGCGCGGCGGGCGTCATCGCCGTGAAGCCGTAGACATCCATCCCGGCCGCGACGGCGGCACGCACCCCCAGCGGACTGTCCTCCACGACGACACACCGCTCCGGCGCGACCCCCATCCGCTCGGCCGCGTACAGGAACAGATCCGGCGCCGGCTTCCCCCGCCCCACATCCTGCGAGCTGAAGATCCGCCCGTCCTCGAACCACCGCGTCAGCCCGGTCGTCCGATGCCCCACCCGAATCCGCTCATGACTCCCGGAGGAGGCCACGCAGTACGGCACCCCGTCCGCGGCCAGCTTCTCCAGCACTCCCTCGGCCCCGGCCACCGGCTTCAGCTCCTGCTCGAAGGCAGCGAACACCCGAGCGTGAAAGACATCATCGAAGTCCCCCGGCAGCCGCTCCCCGGTCCGCGCCTCGACGAGATCGTGTACGCGGTGCATGGCGGCGCCCATGTAGTCGCGCAGGGAGTCCTCGTAGGAGGTCGGGTGCCCCAGCTCGGTGAGATAGGCGGCGAGCAGCCGGTTGGAGATGGGCTCACTGTCGACGAGCACACCGTCGTTGTCGAAGATCACGAGGTCATAGCGCATAACAAGGAGCCTAAACGCAGAAAACCCCGCACCGATAAGGTGCGGGGTTCTCCCAAAAATTGTTCGGCGGTGTCCTACTCTCCCACAGGGTCCCCCCTGCAGTACCATCGGCGCTGTAAGGCTTAGCTTCCGGGTTCGGAATGTAACCGGGCGTTTCCCTCACGCTATGACCACCGAAACACTATGAAGTTGGACCGGAAAAAAACACGGTCGTTGCCTCAGAACTAACACAGTGGACGCGAGCAACTGAGGACAAGCCCTCGGCCTATTAGTACCGGTCACCTCCACACCTTACGGTGCT